>DDUM01000089.1 GCA_002344795.1 Flammeovirgaceae bacterium UBA2338
GATGGCTAAAACAAATTGAGTCTCCCATTTTCTTAGGGTCTTTCCACAGACTTCTACATTCCTAGCACCTTAGACATTCCATTATTATATATATAAACTGTTTATATATATAATAATGGAATGTCTAAGGTGCTAGGAATGTAGAAGTCTGTGGAAAGACCCTAAGAAAATGGGAGACTCAATTTGTTTTAGCCATCGAATAAAAACATTCTAAAACTGCAAGATTAACTATTGTTTTGATATCTTCTTTGCAAATGCATGTATTCCCTGACAAAACTCAACCTAGTTTTCCTTAATTATTTTAGTCGCGGGCTGCAATTTATCACAAGACATTTAACATAAAAATCATAATCTAGTAGAAACCCCAAACTTCCCTAAGGGTAGAGACTGCTTACCACTTCTAGTTTGTAAGCTCTCAACCTCAAGGATAGCCTCGTTTAGAAAATATGAAAATTGTATTTTTACCAAGTTAAACCAAGATAGCGAAAGAAGTACAATTTAGAAAAGACTACGCTTCTAGAATATCTTGGGGGAGGTTCCCTTCATTTGATATCAAGAGAGTTTTCGACATTTTTCAACCTCGTTTGCGAGAATGCAGTTCACTCGCGGGCTGCAATTTTTCAAAGTCAATATTTTATCCTCATCAGAGGCATTGGGTTGAAAAGAAGCTGCTTTCTAAGCTTATGCTACCTTGAGCATCTAGCCTGTATGAGCTTGTCAACTAGAAAATGCTTGATATGGGAAATGTATGAAACTTAGTGTTTTTGAAAAAAATGAATATCATTTGTAGTTGTAGAGATACTCTATAAGGCATATACATAGGGATTTTACAAACAATACCCACTTTTGCATGGGATTTTACCAAATTTGTCATAACAAATGGAGACCAAGGAAACATCACCTGGACCTCATACTCCACAGTAATGACCCATAATATGAGTTGTTTAACCTGCTGGTATATCGATTTTTGAGAAAAAAGTCTCGGATCGAATTTTCCAAGACCAGCACAGAAACTCAAATGGTCATCGTATCCATCGATCTAGGGGGGTGGCTGGGGATATTGCAATCTAGTTTGCAAAATAGAAATTTACTCGCGGGATGCAAAAATCTCATTTTCGGGACTCTGTGAAAATTTTGAAAAAGTTCATAAGTTCACGGATTTTGGATTTTTGCAATTTTGTTTAATTAATTTTTCACAGAGTCCAGGAAAATTTGGATCTCTAGAATGTTGAGAAAAGTCGTTTGCTGCTGTTTGGGATGATTCCCTTTTTTGGAAGGGCTTAAATTTCTCACTGCAAATATTGTGTTCAAAATTGCGATAATTTTTAGTTAATTTTTGAATAAAATGAAAAAATTAGTTGAACAAAGAAAGCCCCTGACATTCTTCTTAAAATGCTTGAATGCCCCAAGGAGACCAGCAACTTCTTCTACCAAAGTTCATGAAAGGAAGAAATTTTCCTGCTGGGGCGTTCAAAACAAAAAAATAAGTCAGCCCAAATTTTTTCATCACAGCCAAATGGCTGAAAAATCAAAAAGTCAGCCAAAACACAAGGTGACTTGACTATCGTTTTTTTCCATAACCAGATGTCCAAATCAAAAACAAAAAGTACGGCAAGCTAAATGGCCTTGTCGATGATCAGAAAGGAAGAGAAGGAATAAGTGGATGGTCAGGTTAAAAATATGAAAAGCCAAGAACGGTTTTCTGGCAGATATTTGAAGTTAACTGAATGATTGGCAATGCCTTCTTTATGCAAGGACCCAGTTTCTTATCTCTTTAGGAAAGGCTAAAATTTCAACAATCAAAATTTTTCAAATGTGCCAAAAAAAAAAGTATGAAGGAGAAGTGTTGAAACCTTAAAACTTGGAATACATGAACAAGTCATCAAACTAGAGTTTTCATTTTTCTAGGTGACTCTGTGAAAATTTTCATGAAAAATAACTTGACGGATTTTGGATTTAGCATTTTTTTTGCTATATATAAGAGGGGTAATCGAAATTGGTAAAAAGTCGAATATGTAAAAAGATGTGCAAGGGCGAGTAAACGAGTAAGAAGGTGCGGGTGAAAGCCTGCAATGCCTTCTGAAAGCTGAAAGACCTTGTCTTCCTGACAACAGCGAGATGATTTAGTTCATGAGGCTGGTAAAGGAGTCTAAAAAAGCATTGTCGACTCCCAATGGCATGGCTTCTGCCATCAGCTATGCGGGCGATTGAGAGGGATCCTCTTGACTACATTTCTGGTCTGTGGATAAGAAATTAAGTTTTCTGGTCCTAAGGTCTTTCCTTGAAAGTGTATCCTCACGGATTAACTTGAACAGGAGAAATGTTGTATATGTACCTTTACGGTATAATACACAATAAAACTAACTTGTAGTGAGCAATCATTTTCAGTTGTAAATGTCTGAACGTGTTTTGTCCTACACTGAGAGCCGCATTCTTCAGAGGTCCTTTAGCACTATGTGTTGATAACTCCGCAAAGAATTCGTCTCAGCTGATGCAGATAGTAAATCATACGGCTTGAATCATGCTTGGTCCTACGGGACTAAGAGATTCGCATAAAGCCAGCATAATTTGCTAAATGTAGTAAACTTTTTACGTTGTGAGGGCTTCGGCCCAAGCAAATGTAGTTATCTGGTTGATCCTGCCAGTAGTCATATGCTTGTCTCAAAGATTAAGCCATGCATGTGTAAGTATAAGTATTGTACAGCGAAACTGCGAATGGCTCATTAAAACAGTTATAGTTTATATGATAATCGAAAGTTACATGGATAACCGTGACAAATTACAGCTAATACATGCAATAAGACCCCTATGGGGTTGTAATTATTAGTACTAAACCAATTCCTTCGGGAATGTGATGAATCATAGTAATCGAACGAATCGCAGGATTCTGCGATAAATCATTCAAGTTTCTGCCCTATCAGCTTTGGATGGTAGTGTATTGGACTACCATGGCAATCACGGGTAACGGAGAATTAGGGTTCGATTCCGGAGAGGGAGCCTGAGAAATGGCTACCACATCTACGGAAGGCAGCAGGCGCGAAAATTGCCCAATCCCGATACGGGGAGGCAGTGACAAGAAATAACAACTCTCAACATTGTTGAGAAGTGTAATGAGGATAATTTACAAACCTTACCGAAAGCAATTGGAGGGCAAGTCTGGTGCCAGCAGCCGCGGTAATTCCAGCTCCAAAAGCGTATATTAAAGTTGTTGCAGTTAAAAAGCTCGTAGTTGAAGTTCTGATTGTATTGGGCCTCTGCACTTGATGCGAAGGAACCAGCAGTCATCCGCTTGCAAGTACATGTCCTTCCTTAACCGGTAGGCTGTATGAGTAAGTACTTTACCTTGAGAAAAACAGAGTGTTCCAGGCAGGTTTGTCCGGAATGCGTTAGCATGGAATAATAGAATATGACTGAAGTCGATTTATTGGTTAAAGGCTTTAGTAATGATTAATAGGAACAATCGGGGGCATTGGTACTTGTCAGTCAGAGGTGAAATTCTAGGATTTGACAAAGACTAACTGATGCGAAAGCGTTTGCCAAGAATGTTTTCATTAATCAAGAACGAAAGTTAGGGGATCAAAGACGATCAGATACCGTCCTAGTCTTAACTATAAACCATACCGACTCGGATTCAGATGAATATTAAAGTTCATTTGGGACCGTAGGAGAAATCAAAGTCTTTGGGTTCTGGGGGGAGTATGGTCGCAAGGCTGAAACTTAAAGGAATTGACGGTTTTGCACCACCATGGAGTGGAGCCTGCGGCTTAATTTGACTCAACACTGGGAAACTCATCAGGGCAAGAAGATTTTAGGATTGACAGATTGAGAGTTCTTTCTTGATTGGTCTAGTGGTGGTGCATGGCCGTTCTTAGTTGGTGGAGTGATTTGTCTGGTTAATTCCGTTAACGAACGAGACCTTAACCTGCTAACTAGTACATTTATTTTCAATAGGTGTTACTTCTTAGAGGGACTATGTGATGTAATCACATGGAAGTTTGAGGCAATAACAGGTCTGTGATGCCCTTAGATGTCCTGAGCTGCACGCGCGCTACAATGACACATTCAACGAGCATTTCCTGTCCCGAAAGGGCACGGGTAATCTTTTTAGTGTGTGTCGTGACAGGGATAGATCTTTGTAATTATGGATCTTGAACGAGGAATTCCTAGTAAGCGCATGTCATCAGCATGTGCTGATTACGTCCCTGCAAAATGTACACACCGCCCGTCGCTATTACCGATTGGGTGTATAGGTGAACCTTCTCGATAGCCGCAAGGCTAGAAATTAAGTAAACCTTTGCACCTAGAGGAAATAAAAGTCGTAACAAGGTTTCCGTAGGTGAACCTGCGGAAGGATCATTTATAATCTTAAATGTTCTTCTAGAATTAATGTACAAAGAAGGAAACTTCTTTTGTTTGCCTATTCATAGGTTTTAAATGTTAACAAACTTCCTAAATATCTTAAATTTTCAACGATGGATATCTAGGCTCCTATAACGATGAAGAACGCAGCGAAATGCGATACGCAATGCGAATTGCAGAACCGTGAGTCATCAGATTTTTGAACGCAAGTGGCGATGGTTTCGGCCATCATGTTTTTTTCAGTGTATTCGGTTAATTGCATCGAAGAAGTTAATGTGACTGAAGCAATTCTTTCACAGAATACGAGCCAGTGTCAGTTACAAGGCATTAGACGAATCAGTCACTAAATTGGTGATAGTCGGCTAAGTGCATGTGGCTGTAAAGCGCTGGTTAAGAACAATTTATCCAATCATAATACCTGAAAGAGGCAAGATTACCCGCTGAACTTAAGCATATCAGTAAGCGGAGGAAAAGAAAATAACAATGATTACCTCAGTAGCGGCGAGTGAAGAGGTAAAAGCCCAAGATGTTAATCTGTGTCAAAAACATAGAATTGTAATCTATGGAATCAATCAGAAAGCGGAAGCCTGCCATAAGTCCCTTGGAACAGGGCGCCAGAGAGGGTGAAAGCCCCGTCTTCGGGTAGGAAGAAGCAATATGAAAGATTTCTAAGAGTCGGGTAGTTTGGGAATGCTGCCCTAAGCGGGAGATAAACTTCTCCTAAGGCTAAATATTTATAGGAGACCGATAGCATACAAGTACTGCGAAGGAAAGATGAAAAGAACTTTGAAAAGAGGGTTAAAAGACTTGAAATCGTTGAAAAGGAAGCGATAAAAGAGAAATTAGTTGCTTGTGAATAAGGTTTTAGGCTAAGTTGTGTGGTGTGTAGTACTTAACAGGGCTGCTGCTATTCAATGAAAACTAACTCACTTTTTACAGGTAATAGGCAAAATGAGATTGGACTGCAAAAATAAGGTGAAGAGTTTACTCTCTAGCTAAAATTTGTAGACCAGTCTGAGGGATCTTAGGATGATTTTGTCAAAATGGCTTTTATCGACCCGTCTTGAAACACGGACCAAGGAGTCTACCTATTATGCGAGTGTTGGGGTGGAAAAACCCAAACGCAAACCGAAAGGGATTTAAGATGTGAGGCGCAAGCTACAACATCAACCAATCATGATTCTCTGAAGAATGACTTGAGTAAGAGCATAATCGGTAGGACCCGAAAGATGGTGAACTACGGTTGAGTAGGGTGAAGCCAGGGGAAACTCTGGTGGAGGCTCGAAGCGTTACTGACGTGCAAATCGTTCGTTAAACTTGACTGTAGGGGCGAAAGACTAATCGAACCATCTAGTAGCTGGTTCCCTCTGAAATTTCTCTCAGGATAGCAGGAACAGATATAGCAGTTTTATCAGGTAAAGCTAATGATTAGTGGAATCGGGGGTCTTCGACCTTTGACCAATTCTCAAACTTTAAATTGGTAAGAACCAGAAGTTATCTTAATTGAACTTTTGGGTAGAATGCATTGTTCTTAGTGGGCCATTTTTGGTAAGCAGAACTGGCGATGAGGGATGAACCTAACGTTGAGATAAGGTGCCCAAATTCACGCTCATCAGACACCAGAAAAGGTGTTGGTTAGTTTAAACAGCCGGACTGTGGCCATGGAAGTCGGCACCAGCTAAGGAGTGTGTAACAACTCACCAGCCGAATTAACCAGCCCTGAAAATTGATGGCGCTAAGCGTGATACCGATACTCAACCATCAAGGTAAAGAAAAACTTTGATGAGTAAGAGGGCGTGAAGACTGTGTAGAAGGCTTGGACGTGAGTCTGGCTGGAACAGTCTTTAGTGCAGATCTTGGTGGTAGTAGCAAATATTCAAATGAGAACTTTGAAGACCGAAGTGGAGAAGGGTTCCATGAGAACAGCATTTGTTCATGGGTTACTCGATCCTAAGACATAGGGAAATTCCTTGTAATACATTTGTTCTTACGAACATGTAGTCAAAAGGGAATGAGGTTCATATTCCTCAAGCTGGATGTGGGAGCTATGTGGCAACACAAACAAGCTCGGAGACATCGGTATGTGCAACTGGAAGAGTTCTCTTTTCTTCTTAACAGTCTATCTCCCTGAATGGTTTACCCAGAGCTAGGGATATATGGCTGGCAGAGCAGTTCTCCATTGAATTGTCAGTGAAGCTCATAACGATCCTTGAAAATCCGAGTAAGATTATCTCATCACACCAGGTCGTACCCATAACCGCATCAGGTCTCCAAGGTTAGCAGCCTCTGGTCGATAGAATAACGTAGATAAGGGAATTCGGCAAATTAGATCCGTAACTTCGGGAAAAGGATTGGCTCTGAGGATTGAGTGCGATGCTAATAAGATGGAACTCAGAACTGACTTGGTACTAGTAGCAATACTGGTGCCCGGTTGGAGAAGAGGAAAACCTTTGCAGCTAACACAATTAACAATCGACTCAGAACTGAAGCGGACAAGGGGAATCCGACTGTTTAATAAAAACATAGCTTTGTGATGGCCTCAAAAGGTGTTGACACAAAGTGATTTCTGCCCAGTGCTTTGAATGTGAATATGAAGTAATTTATAGAAGCTCAGGTAAACGGCGGGAGTAACTATGACTCTCTTAAGGTAGCCAAATGCCTCGTCATCTAATTAGTGACGCGCATGAATGGATTAATGAGATTCCCACTGTCCCTATCTACTATCTAGCGAACCCACAGCCAAGGGAACGGGCTTGGAATAATCAGCGGGGAAAGAAGACCCTGTTGAGCTTGACTCTAGTCCGACTTTGTGAAATGACTTCCGAGGTATAGCCTAAGTGGGAGCTAACGCGACGCTGTAAAACCACTACTTGAGTAGCCATTTTACTTACTCCATGAAGAATCGACCAGTTTTCTGGTTCTTAGATTTAAGCTCATACTTGTTTATGGGCGAGATTTGTGGAGGACACAGTCAGGTGGGGAGTTTGACTGGGGCGGTACATCTGTTAAACAATAACGCAGGTGTCCTACGGTGAGCTCAAAGAGAACAGAAATCTCTTGTAGACCAAAAGGGGAAAAGCTCACTTGATTTTGATTTTCAGTACTAATACAAACCGCGAAAGCGTGGCCTATCGATCCTTTAACTTTACAAGTTTTAAGCTAGAGGTGTCAGAAAAGTTACCACAGGGATAACTGGCTTGTGGC
>DDUM01000021.1 GCA_002344795.1 Flammeovirgaceae bacterium UBA2338
GAAACTGGAGCAGAGAGACATTGCGGGGGTATGTATAGAAGACAAGCTTTTCCCTAAAACCAACTCCTTCATCGGGGGTGAGAATCAGCCTTTGGCGGATATGGATGAGTTTTGTGGTAAAATAAAAGCAGCCAAGGACACACAAAGGGATGAAGACTTCATGGTTGTGGCCAGATTAGAGGCTTTTATTGCCGGTTGGGGATTGGATGAGGCCCTGAGAAGGGCAGAGGCATATCATAAGGCAGGGGCAGATGCTATTCTTTGCCATAGTAAAAAATCGGATGCTACAGATATTGATGCTTTTATGAAGGAGTGGGCCAATCGCAGTCCTGTGGTTATCGTTCCTACCAAATATTATTCAGTACCCACGGAACATTTTAAAAACCTTGGTGTCAATACCATTATTTGGGCCAACCATAATATTCGAAGCGCGGTAAAAGTGATGCAGGAGACAACCAAACGCATCTTTGAAGATCAATCACTGATCAATGTCGAAAGTAAAGTTGTAAGTGTAAGCGAGCTGTTTAGGCTTCAGGGTGCTGACGAATTAAAGGAAGCCGAAAAGAAGTATTTGCCCACATCGGGCAAAAAAGTGAATAATATTATTTTAGCCGCCAGTCAGGGTTCGCTGGGAGATCTAACCAAAGAAACGCCCAAAACTTTATTAGAGGTAAATGGAAAGTCACTGTTGGCTACCCAGATTGATGAGTTCAACAAGGTGGGTATTAAGGACATTACTGTGGTGCGAGGGTTTGCCAAGGAGAAGATCAAACTCAATAATATTCAAACGAGGGATAATGATCTCTATGCTGAAACAAAAGAGTTGTATTCGCTTTATCTCGCCAAAGATGAGATTAAGGACAATACAGTGGTGAGTTATGGAGATATTATCTTTAAGAGATTCGTACTGAATGAGCTTTTGAATGATAATAATAACATCACCATTATTGTTGATGCAGAATGTGACAAGAAGGGCAAGGACAAAGATTTTGTATTTGCCTCAGAAAAATACAACCGGGTCAATTACCAGGGACTAGCCAGTTTCAAGCAGATGGCTTCTGAAATGAAACCTGAAAATATCTACGGAGAATTTATCGGTTTGTGGAAGGTGAATAAAAATGGTGCTGAAATCGTGAAAGCTACTTTGGATGTGCTTTCTAAAAAACCGGATTTTAAGAAAATGACCTGTACAGACTTGTTCAATGAGATAGCCAAAAACAATACAATTGCTGTAAAATATATCAGTGGTGCCTGGCTCGATGTAGACACCCTTGTTGATTTGCAAAACGCTGGAAAATTGCATCTGTAATGATACCAACTCAACAATTCGGAAATGAACTTAAAAAATTGGGATATGATTTCTATTCCGGTGTGCCTTGTTCTTTTCTTAAATACCTGATCAACTACGCCATCAACGAATGCGATTATGTGATGGCCGCCAATGAAGGAGATGCAGTAGCCATTGCTGCAGGGGCTTACTTGGGCGGTAAAAAATCCGTAGTGCTGATGCAAAACTCTGGCTTGACCAATGCGATCTCACCACTCACTTCGCTTAATTATACTTTCCAGTTGCCAGTTTTGGGATTTGTAAGCTTAAGAGGGGAAGAAGGTTTAGGAGATGAACCTCAGCACGAATTGATGGGGCAAATCACAGAAAAGATGTTAAAGCTGATGAAGGTGAAATGGGCATATCTCTCCGATGATTTTCAGGAAGCAAAGAAGCAATTAAAAAAAGCAGATAGGTATATCTCAAAAAAGGAGACTTTCTTTTTTGTAGTAAAGAAAGGAACATTGGATGAAGTGAAACTGAAAGAACAGCAGTTAAAGACTTTACAAAACAAAGTCAAAAATAAAACAGCTACAAAAGCGGAGCTTCCCACCAGAAGGGAAACATTGAAAGTGTTAACTGATCTTTCAGATAAGGAAACAATTTTACTGGCGACTACGGGAAAGACAGGAAGAGAATTGTTTGAGGTCGCGGATAAACCCAATCACTTGTATATGGTGGGTTCCATGGGTTGCATTAGCTCTCTTGGATTGGGCTTGGCGTTAAGCCAACCTAAGAAAAAAGTGGTAGTCATTGACGGTGATGGATCTGCCATCATGAGGATGGGGTCATTTTCCACCAATGCGTATTATCAACCTAATAATCTGCTTCATATATTGTTGGATAATAATACCCATGACTCTACTGGTGGCCAGGCTACGGTTTCTCATAATATTGATTTTGTGGATCAGGCAGCATCCGTTTGTTATCCAATAGCACTGCGAGTAGGCACATTGGATGAATTGACCAAAGCCATTGTGAAGTGGCAGATGAATGGAGGTCTGACCTTCCTTTATCTTAAAATTGCCAAGGGGTCAACAAAAGATTTGGGCAGACCTACCATGAAACCTCATGAGGTGAAGACAAGGCTGATGAAGTTTATTTCAAATGGCTAAAAGAATTGAGACAGCAGTAATACTGGCAGCTGGATTGGGAAGCCGATTGGGTGACTTGAAAAAAGACAGGCCCAAAGCTTTCGTGGAGATAGGGGGGACTACACTCATTGATCGCTCCGTTCAATTGCTGATTGATAAGGGGATTAGCCAAATTATTATTGGCACAGGTTATTTGAATGAAACGTTTGATGAATTGACAAATCGTTACCCGCAAGTCACAACATTTAAAAATCCTATCTATGATAAAACAGGGAGCATGTATACCCTGTATGTGCTTCATGAAATGATAAAGGATTCGTTCTTGTTGTTGGAGGGAGACTTGCTTTATGAGTCATCGGCATTGGATTATATACTTCAGGATGAGAATGAAAATATTATTCTTGCCAGCGATGCCACATTTTCAGGAGATGAAGTTTACATTCAGTCAAACCATGATGGACTCCTTGAAGGGATGAGTAAGGATAAAAGTAAATTGACCCATACCAGTGGAGAATTGGTGGGCATAAGTAAGCTTTCAATTAAGGCTCTGAAAGCCATGGTAGCTTTTAGTCAGAAAAATTATGATGTGGAAGATTTCGATATTCACTATGAGGATGCCATGGTAGGAATCGCTAAAGTGGTAAATCTCCATGTAAAAGTAGTTGAAGATATGGCATGGTGCGAAATAGACGACCCTTCACACCTTCAAAGAGCGGTTGCTGTTGTGTATCCAAAAATATTGGCGAGATCATAGAAGGACATGATAGATAGATTGAAAGTTTTTGTTTGGGGATTCTTATCCTGGGTGTTTTATTTTTTAGGAGCACGGGCATTCTTTATGGGGTACCACTGGGAGAGTACCCAACAACTTGATTTTGCAGATATCCTTCTTGCCTTCGTTCATGGTGTTCGTATGGACATGGCAATGGCTGGTTATTTTTCTTTGTTGCCCGGCCTTTTACTTTCCTTACTTTTCTTTGTACCGGGTAAGACACTTTGGAAATTCTGGTTTCCATATCAGATCATCCTAATCGC
>DDUM01000013.1:0-7672 GCA_002344795.1 Flammeovirgaceae bacterium UBA2338
GTATTTTATTTTTGTGAAATCGGGCTTCATCCTGTTGCTTTTTGTTGGAACTTCCCCCAGGCAGTTTTGGCCATTTGATCAATAAGACTTTCCAGGTAATAGGAGCCGGCAACAGCATCTGCTGTTTGATTCAAATGAGATTCTTCACGCAAAATGGTTAATACATTGCGTGCAATTCTGTTCTTAAATGAGTTGTCTTCTTCAGGTTTTATAGTAATTGCATCACAGCCACCGAGAATAGCACTTAATGCAGTGGTTGTGCTTTTGAGCATGTTCGCATTGGGTTGAAAATCGTCCTTATTCCAGGGATTGGAAATTCCGTGCAATAACAATGTATCTTCTTTATCAGTTACGCCATAAGCATGGCATACCTGTAGCCAAAGTCTTCTAAACGCTTTGAGCTTGGCGATTTCCGTAAAGAAATCAGGGCCAATAGCAAAAGAAAAGCTGAGTTGGTGAATTAATTGTTTTGGATTCATTCCACCTGAGTCTAAGCACTCAACTCCAGCAATTAACGAATTGGTGATTTCACTGATAGGATCATCGGGTTGTACAATAAGTCCCAGGGCATGAAAATTATTCCATCCTTCAAGATCCTGGAGAGGAATGCTTTTTATATCTACAGGTGTTTCCCAAAAGATTCCTCCAACTATTTGAGCTTTGTCAAAATCTTTAGCATTTACATATTGTATTAAGTCGCCCAATATCTTTGATTGCCCATTTTTGACGACAAAAAATATACTACAGTAAGGCAATTCTATTTGATGGAGCAGTTTATCCGGTTCTGCATCCGTTTCTAGTATAAACCGCATTCCGTCAGCTCCGCTATTCAAATATTGTAGTGCCAGTTTGTTTGCTTCTTCACAATTGTTCACAATGATATCCGGAGTATTGTACCATCCCCGAGAGCCCAAATAGGGATTGCGTGATGGTCTGAGGTTATTTACTGTCAAACCGCGCGTATCTTCTTTGTCGTAATACGGCTTAATGACCAAATCATTCTTAGAAATACTAAGTGTTTCAAAGGGATCTTTCCCGCCCAATTCTTTTCTGGCTGCTTCAGTCCATGTTTTTAGGTCTGTTTTGTTAAAAGTGTCAAACTGACTTTTTGCCATGCCCTTAAATTGTTTTTACTGCCAAAATTCTCTGATTCCCAATATTGAATCTAAGTTTACACTTATACAATTTTTTTAAAAATCGTTTTGCTGAGCTATGTAAATTTTTCTAATATATCAAGACCAAGTTTGGCTTTTTTGTTCCTCAATTTTTTCACACCTTTGTCTCCCTTTCCCTCATCGGAAAAAAAGAAACACTATTGTACTTAGATCCTAGTAATGGAAGTTGAATGCGGCACCATTTGGAATGATTGTCTCGAAATAATTCGAAAGGAGGTAGACGAACAAAATTTCAATACTTGGTTTAAACCCATCATTCCACTTAGATCCGGGGGTGATGTGCTGACCATTCAGGTTCCATCTCAATTTTTTTATGAATGGCTTGAAGAACACTATGTGCCTGTGTTAAAAAAGGCAGTTCATGGTGTACTGGGTGTTTCCGGACGATTAGAATATTCTGTGATTGTAGATAGTGGAAATCACCACAACCCTCCGTTGATGGTAAACTACCCCAACGGCACGGGAATGAGACGCAATAGTGGTTCGCAGGCTCAAAATGGGAATGGAAACCTGGATGACTATTCCCCCTTTAGTTTTAAAGCCCTTGATCCTCGTACTGTTAACTCCAGACTGAATCCTGCCTACAGCTTTGACAACTTTGTAGAGGGTGATTGTAACCGATTGGCCCGATCTGCTGGAGTAGCAGTGGCAAAAAAGCCAGGAGTGACCTCGTTTAACCCATTGATGCTTTATGGCGGGGTAGGCGTAGGTAAAACTCACCTGGTGCAGTCCATTGGAAATGAAATTAAAAAAAGCCTACCTGATAAGATAGTGTTGTATGTAGATCAAAATGATTTTACCAATCAGTTTTTGAATGCACTACAAAATCACAAACTTCAGGATTTTCAGAATTTTTATTTACAGGTGGATCTTTTGATTTTGGATGATGTACAATTCCTTGCAGGCAGAGAAAAAACGCAGGAAATGTTCTTCCATATTTTTAATCAACTTCATCAGTCGGGTAAGCAAATTATCATGACCAGCGACCGTGCCCCGCGGGATTTGAAAGGATTTCAGGAACGTTTGTTGTCTCGTTTCAAATGGGGGCTCACTGCAGATCTTCAAGAGCCTGATTTTGAAACAAAATTAGCCATCATTCACAATAAGATGGAATCGGACGGAATTGTGATTCCGACTGAAGTGGCTGAATACCTTGCTTACAGTGTAGACACGAACCTCCGCGATATGGAGGGTGTGTTGAACTCACTTTTGTTCCATGCCACATTGCTCAAAAAGGAAATTGACCTTGAGTTGGCAAAGGAAGTGCTCAAGAACATCGTGAAAGAGATTCAGTCTGACGTAAGTGTCGACTATATTCAAAAAACGGTAGCAGACTACTTTAAAGTGAGCCTGGATTCACTGAAGGCCAAAATCAAAAAGCGCGAGATTGTAATTCCTCGCCAATTGGCCATGTATTTCTGCAAAAGATACACCCAGCTTACCCTCGCCCTTATCGGTGAAAATTTTGGGGGCCGTGATCACAGCACAGTGATCCATGCCCTGGAGTCCGTAGAGGACATGATGAAGGCCGACCCCAACTTTAAAAATTCAGTCGATGAATTGAATAAAAAGTTGAAACTGAGAATGGTGTCCTAGTCTATTGCAGGTAGAACGACTTGGGAAGCTCTTGTTTGGAGCTCGTAACACCATAAATTAGCACCCTCCCTTTGTATTTGTTGAAAAAGTCTATTACCTCCTGAGGATCTCTTACGCGCTGTCGGTTGATTGAAATGATGGTGTAATTTTCAGGGATTTCAATTTTCTTAAACAATCCGTCAGTAATTCTAAACACCTTCACTCCGTATTCCACTGCTTCCAGCGTAGCACCCAGGTTGGCATCATTATACAATTTACGCCTGATCAGGCTTGTTTCGCCATCCCGGTTCACGAGCGTCAGGGTTGCACTGCCTAATTTCCCATCTCTTAGGTAAGCAACTTTAATTTGATCCCCGGGAGAATGGTGACTGAGTTTTTCCTCAAATTCACTTTTACTGTTAATTTCAGCCTCCTCCATTTTCACAATGATATCACCTAACTTCAGCCCTGCCTTAATAGCAGACCCTTGTTTATCCAGTTCGGTCAGGAGTACACCATTAAATTCCTGTACGTTGGTTTTGAGATTATATTTTTCGGCATTCTTAAAATCATACTCGACTACATTACCACCAAAAAATGATTTTTGAACAATGCCATATTTTATGAGGTCTTGCACTACTTTTCTGGCGATATCGATAGGGACTGCAAAAGCATAGCCAGTATAGGATCCTGTGCGGGATAGTATGGCAGTGTTAATGCCCACCAACTCCCCATTGGTATTGACTAATGCTCCCCCGCTATTCCCCGGATTGATGGCCGCATCTGTTTGGATGAAGGATTCAATTGGAAATTTATCGTCCACAATATTGATTCTCCTTCCTTTTGCACTTACGATGCCTGCTGTCACAGTCGATGATAGTGAAAAAGGATTCCCTACAGCAAGCACCCATTCTCCAACAGATAAATTGGTAGAACTGCCCAGTGTGATTGCAGGAAGATTAGTTTCCTCAATTTTTAGCACGGCTAAGTCTGTAGATGGATCTGTTCCAATCAATTCGGCTTCATAGGCCTTCTTATTATAAAGTACCTGGATTTTTTCGGCTGACTCTACAACATGGTTGTTGGTAACGATATAACCATCGTTGGTGAAAATAACACCCGATCCAGAGCTTACCTGGGTTTGAGATCGTCCATTGAAGAGCATATCCCAATAAGAATAGGAGACTCCGCTCTGAGAAATGCTGTTGATATATACCACACTGGGTATGGCCAGTTCTGCCGCGTTGCTGAAGTCTACATTGGCCAGGCCTGAATTTACACGGGGAGTGACAACGGTGGGGAGTAGACTATCCTCAGGTGTATAAGAAGCAACATTAAATTGTCCTTTGTTAGACTCTGATAGGGTTCCGTCTTCTATTTGATAGGTGAAAAATGCATATGCCCCTGCAATGCCTGCTAAAAATCCAATAACAATTGTTTTGAGTGTATTCATGACCAAATGTTTTGATTACAACGCTATAGCCCTCCATGAAGTTTCGAAAATTGCTAATGCTTATGAAGCAAATATAGTCCCAAAATATTCTGACGGAAGAAATGTCAGATTCCTTCGACTAGCTTAACTTTTTCTACTTTTACGAACTATGGGAATCCGATCCTTACTTGCAAAGCCATTTGCATCAATAATTGATGCGCAAACGAAGCGTTGGGCTGCACAGCCGGGTTTATCTCAGGAGCGCATAAGACGCAGTATCGTTACGAAGGCAATTGATACTCAGTTTGGAAAAGATCACCACTTCAGTGAGTTGACATCGTATGATGATTTTAAAAAGAGCGTGCCTGTAAAAGATTATGAGGAGTTGAAGCCCTATTTTGATTTGATTACAGAAGGTAAGCCGGATATTATGTGGCCTGGTAAGCCTGCCTATTTATCCAAAACTTCCGGAACAACTTCTGGCACAAAATACATTCCGATCACAAGAGATTCTATTCCTAACCATATTAACAGTGCACGCAATGCATTGTTGAGTTATGTGCATGAATCGGGTAGAAGTGCATTTCTGGACGATAAACTTATTTTTTTGTCCGGCAGCCCGGAGCTGGCGCAAAAGTCAGGTATCAATACAGGTAGATTATCGGGCATTGTAAATCATCATGTGCCAGGATACTTAAGAGGAAACCAGCTGCCTTCGTATGAGACCAATTGTATTGATGACTGGGAGGAGAAACTGGAGAAGATCATTGATGAGACTATCGATGAGAATATGTCACTCATATCGGGTATTCCTCCGTGGGTACAGATGTATTTTGATAGAATACAGGCAAGAACAGGTAAGAAAATAATGGATGTTTTTCCTGATTTTTCATTGTTCGTTTATGGTGGTGTCAATTTTGAACCTTACCGTGCCAAGTTGTTTGAGTCGATAGGTAAAAAAATTGATTCCATTGAATTGTATCCCGCCTCTGAAGGATTCATTGCTTATCAGGATTCGCAGCATGAAGAAGGCATGCTGATGCTCCTGAATTCCGGTATTTTTTATGAGTTTATTCCCGCTGATGAATTTTTTGATAAAACTCCAACCCGGCTTTCCATTGAGGAAGTAGAATTGGGAAAAAACTATGCTTTAATAATTAATAGCAATGCAGGGTTGTGGGGATACTCAATTGGTGATACCATTAAATTTGTTTCGAAAAACCCGTACCGCATCATTGTGAGTGGCAGGATCAAACATTTTATTTCGGCCTTTGGCGAGCACGTGATCGGGGAAGAAGTGGAGAAAGCGATGAAAGCTACGATGGAACAATTTCCGGAAGTGGAATTGGTGGAATTCACAGTTGCACCTCAGGTAACACCGAAAGATGGTCTGCCTCACCACGAATGGCTTGTGGAATTTGCTAACCCACCATCAGATATTAAAGCATTTTCTGAAAAGTTGGATGATCACTTACGCACACTAAATGTTTATTACGATGACCTGATCACGGGTAATATTTTAAGGACATTGGTGATCACTTCTTTAAAGAGGAATTCATTTATCGAGTACATGAAATCGCTGGGAAAATTGGGTGGCCAAAATAAGGTGCCTCGTTTGTCAAATGATCGGAAAATTGCAGATGCGATCGGAGTGTATTCAATTGTAAGCAAGTGACATTACCAACTTCCAGACTTACCATTGTAATGCCTGCCTACAATGCTGCAAAGTACATAAGTGAGGCGGTTGATAGTCTTTTGAAACAGACGTTTCAAAATTTTCAACTTTGGATTATTGATGATGGATCTATCGATGGTACCCGCACAGTGATTGAAGGAATAAACGATCCTCGGGTTTCAAAAATTTACCATAACGAGAATAGGGGAAGGGTGGCGGTTGTCAACGAAGTGGTTGTGAAAATTCAGACAGAATTTTTTACCATAACAGATGCAGATGACGCTTCTCACCCGGTACGGCTTGAAAAGCAGATAGCATTATTGGATGAAGATAAAGAACTCATTATGTGTGGCACTTCCTATTCGGCAATAGATGAGCATGGGTATGTGATAAGGCACATGAACCTTCAAACCAATTACCAATTTATCCGAGAGGCAATCTTGAAACGACCCCAATTTCATGGCCCTACTACGGTTATGCGAAAAAGAGTAATTGAAGTATTTCCAGAATTTTATCGCACTTATTTTAAAGATAACATGGCGGATTCTGATCTAGCTTCCCGCATTGTGGATCAATTCAAAGCAGTTAATCTTTCTGAGAGATTGTATTACTACAGAATTTTAGAAACATCTTTGTCCAGAAAGGGTTATACTATCAGGTTTGCTAATCTGGATAATTTGATTGCCAGTTTGTCGAAGCAGCGTAGGACTGAAGGAGCGGATGATCTGATGAATAACAATTCTGAAAAAGTAGACCAACGTCTTAAAGAAATGTCTCAGCGATACGAAGTCAACCTTTCATTGATTTACCAACAAGCGGCAACGTATCATCTCTATTGGAAAATGGACAGCGAGGCCTGGAAGAATATTGTCAAAGCCTTTATGCTTAAACCATTCTATATTAAAAACTTCGCTTTGTTGATCTTTATTTTGGTAATGATTGGACGCAATAGTATTTTGAAGATGGGCAAACCGCATTACAAAACATTTTTTAAAACTCCCGACCTCAATTGAAATCAAAAAAACGCATAGCCATTCTGGGCTCTACAGGAAGTATCGGTACGCAGGCGCTGGAAGTAATTGGCGCACACCCGGATTATTTTGAGGTAGAGGTACTGACAGCACAAAACAATGCAGATTTACTGATAGAGCAATCACTTAAGTTTAAACCCAATGCGGTTGTCATAGTGAATGAAGACCACTATGCGAAAGTACAAGAAGCCTTGAACCCCGTGGATATAAAGGTCTATGCAGGAGAGAATGCGTTGGCTTCTGTGGTGCAGATGGATACCATTGATCTGGTGCTCACCGCTGTTGTGGGATATTCCGGGTTACGACCCACTATAAAAGCAATTGAAGCGGGCAAGCCCATTGCACTGGCCAACAAGGAGACGTTGGTGGTAGCGGGCGAACTCATCACCTCATTGGCCAAAGAAAAGGGAGTAAACATCTATCCCGTTGATTCCGAACACTCTGCTATTTTTCAATGTATAGTGGGGGAGTTTGACAATAAGATTGAGAAAATTATTCTCACAGCTTCCGGTGGCCCTTTTAAGGGAATGAAACGTGCTGACCTCGAGTCTGTCACTAAAGCCCAGGCGTTGAAACACCCTAACTGGACGATGGGCGCCAAAGTAACTATTGACTCTGCCACGTTAATGAACAAAGGTTTAGAGGTAATTGAAGCAAAGTGGCTTTTTGGGCTGAAACCAACAGAAGTGGAGGTAGTGGTGCACCCTCAATCAATAATTCACTCGCTTGTTCAATTTCAGGATGGATCCATAAAAGCGCAACTGGGGCTGCCCGATATGCGTTT
>DDUM01000013.1:7986-24092 GCA_002344795.1 Flammeovirgaceae bacterium UBA2338
GACTTCACAAAGTACCCAGCACTTACTTTTGAGCAGCCCGATACAGAAACTTTTCGTAATCTTGCGCTGGCTTTTGAGTCGCTGAACAGGGGTGGAAACATGCCTTGTGTACTCAATGCTGCCAATGAAGTTGCAGTGGCTGAATTTTTGAGGGGTAATATTGGTTTTCTGGATATGTCGAAGGTGGTGGAGGAGTGCATGGAAAAAATAAGTTTTGTGCGGCATCCGTCCTATGAAGACTACGTGGCTACTGATCATGAAACCAGAATAAAAGCCGCTGAGTGTATTAAAAAGTAGATTAGAGTAAAGAAATTATTAGCATGGAAGGAATGATTATGACGGCCCAGCTTCTGCTGAGCCTTTCAATTTTAATAGCAGTACATGAATGGGGTCACTTCGTTACCGCCAGGATGTTCAACATCAAGGTGGAGAAGTTTTACCTTTTCTTCGATTTTCTTTTTCCTATGGCCAATGTGCTCAATTTTTCTCTTTTCAAGAAAAAGATTGGTGATACTGAGTTTGGTATTGGTTGGTTTCCATTGGGAGGATATGTGAAGATTGCAGGAATGGTGGATGAGAGCATGGATAAGGAGCAAATGAAGCGACCACCTGAACCATGGGAATTTCGTGCTAAACCAGCCTGGCAAAGATTGATCGTCATGCTTGGTGGAATCATCGTTAACGTGATTATGGGTGTGCTGATTTTTATCGGACTTACCTACTTTCTTGGTGATACTTATATTCCTAAAGATTTGATCAACAACAATGGTGGGATTGATGCACTTGTGCTTGGTGAAGAAATCGGATTTAAAACTGGTGACAAAATCGTAAAAATCAACGGTAAGGATTTTGATGATTTTCAGGAGATTATTAAACCGGATGTATTGCTATCTCATAACTCTTACTATACGGTGCTAAGAGATGGGCAGGAGGTGGATATTCCCATTCCATCAGATTTTATAGAGAATTTTAATCGCAAGGAAGCGGCTTCAAATTTTGTGGCTCCACGTATTCCGGCTGTAGTGGGAAGGATTGCAAAAGTAGCACCCTTTAAAGAGGAAGATGGGTCTATAGTGGAGAAGGAAAGTATTAGTGCCAAGGTGGGACTAGCGCCTGGTGATAAATTCCTTGAAGTGGATGGTCAACCCGTTACTTATCAGGATGAAGTAATCGATATCGTAAAGGCAGGTCCGCGCGACTCTATTTCATTCAAGATACAGCGCGATGCAGAGGTACTTACTTTTTCCGAGCGCTTCAAAGGATATGAGGTAATTGGTTTCCTTCCGCGAGGTTTGGATAAAAACCAATTGGCCTATATTAATTATGGGTTAGGTGAATCCATAGGGTTGGGAACTGAACGCGCATTTGGTGTTATCTTTTTGCAATTGAAAGCGTTCAAAAAAATATTCTCAGGTGATATTTCATTTCAAAAGTCACTGTCTGGTCCTATTGGCATGGCGCAGGCTTTTGGTACGGAGTGGGACTGGGAGCGTTTTTGGAGAATGACCGGATTGCTTTCTATGGTACTTGCCTTCATGAACTTGTTGCCTATACCCGCTTTGGATGGTGGTTATGTGGTATTCCTGCTTTATGAAATGATCAGCGGCCGTGAGCCTTCAGAGAAGTTTTTTGAAACTGCTTTGAAAATAGGGATGGCGATGTTGTTAATATTGATGGTGTTCGTGTTCTACAACGATATTGCCAAGTTAATCACAGGCGGATAATCAGTTGCCTTTTAAAATCTCAAATTCAACCCTTCTGTTGAGTTGTCTGTCCTTATTGGTCAGCTCCTCAACGATGGGTTTTGAACTTCCGTACCCAATTGCCTCTATGCGAGTGTCTTTGATAGTAAACTCATCAATCAAGTAGCGCTTGATGGCATTTGCGCGATCCTGTGATAGTTTGAGGTTTGCCTCTTCCTTACCCGCGGAATCGGTGTGACCCGATATGCGTAGCCCTAAATCAGGGTGATCAATTAAAAAATTGGCTACCTTGTCCAGATCGCGATGCATGGATTCTAGAATATCCGCTTTTCCATTTTCAAATTCGAGCGATTCAAAAGCTATTTTACTTTCAATGGGATCTGCCTGACGATCCATTTGCATTTCACCATCCAAAAAGAAAAGTTCTTCAATTCTGAAGAAATCATCCCCTTGTATGATCAATAAATAATTTCTCTTATTGATCAGTTCAAAATTAAAGGTGCCATCTTCTCTCAAATATTTGGGAGCAACTTCTACACCCTCATCGAGATCAATAATAGACACGATGCCTTTTAATGGCTCTCCTGTTTGGCTACTTTTTAACGATCCTTTCAAAGCAACACTGGCTTCAGGTTGCGCTCCCATAGGTACTGGAAATGAATAAAGATCCAGGTTTTCAATATCTTCTTCCACTGACCTGGCGTAATACAGAGATTTTGATTCTGAATCAATTGTGAAATAATATTCGCTACCCGCTCCGTTTACAAGCGGCCCTATATTTTTAGGCTCCATCCATGTTGAGTTGATGGAGTAGGATTTATAAATATCAAATTCGCCAAAGTTGAGGGGGTGTCCGTTGGAGCTAAAATAGAGTACATTGAATTTGCGATGAAAGAAAGGGCTGACTTCGCTATTGCGTGTATTGATGATGGGACCGGCATTTTTGGCTTTTTGCCATTCTCCTTTTTCATCTTTTACGCTGTAATAAATATCGGATAGGCCAAACCCTCCAGCGCGATTGGAGGCAAAATAAAGTGTATCACCCGTGTGGGTGAGACTGGGGTGAGAATCCCAACCTGTACTGTTGATGGCTGCTCCCAGGTTTTTACTTGCAGACCATACACTATCGGCACCGAGTGTACTCACATAGAGATCACAATTACCAAGCGAACCCGGTGAGTTGCATCTGGAAAAAAACAATTGTTTGCCATCCTTACTTAAGCAAGCAGAGCCCTCGTTATAACTCGTGTTGATAGTAGTAAATTCCTGTGCTTTTCCCCAATAACCTCCAGGCATGGTTAAACTAAAGAAGAGGTCTTCATTAATTACCCGTTCACCGGCAACATATTGTACGTTGCGTTTGGAGGTGAACAACAAAATATCATCCACATTACCTATGGTGGGGCCGTAGTCTGCTTTTAATGAATTGATATCGTCTCCCATATTAATCAGCACCGACTTGGGAGGCCTTAGTGTGTCGATTTCTTTGCGCAAGTCCACCAATTCGTAGTAATAATCAAGGGGCACATAAAATTCTTTTTTATCCGTTTCAATAGAATCGTAGACGTGGAATAATTTATCGATATTAATTCCTTGCTGATGGTGCTTGAGGATGAGTTTATAAATTAGGATGGCTTCTCCGGGAGGCCCATGTTTTTCCGAAAGACGGGCTAGCTTCCAAAGCATGGGTACATTTTTGCTAAAATTCTCCACACCAAAATTCCTCACATAGCTTTTTAGCGACTGGTAGAGCTTCTCATCAACTCCCGCATTGTCATAACGTTGTATTTCCTGGAGTGCCTTGGTGTTAACATAAAAACGTTCTGTATTGACATTTGGGAAGTCGAATATGCCAGACTGGCTGTATGTGGTGAGGGAGTCGTTAAGGGTGACGACACCCGCATTTTTTAGTTTTTTAGGCTCTTTTTGAGCATTACCATCAAAATGAAAGAACAATAGAATTACGGATAGGGCTGTTAATAGAGGCTTTTTCACGCTGTACCTGTACTTTTACTTTGTACTCAATGCTAAGTTTAAACAAATTTAGATCAATTTAGGGCGTTTTTGGCATTGCTATTGACTATACAAGCTTCAAATAAGTTTTGTTGACTAGTAGTCAACAATGCGTCAAATTGACACGTTGTAACCATATGTTTAAAACACTTGAAATAGCACCTATTGTGCAAGACGATTCCGAAGACTTAATACAAATGATCAATCCTGAACAGGAATCTGATCTAAAGCCTGAAGATTTACCAGAAGAACTTTCTATTCTCCCTATAAAAAACACAGTGCTTTTCCCTGGCGTAGTAATTCCTATCACGGTAACAAGGCAAAAATCGATTCGATTGATCAAAAAGGCCTATCAAGGCAATCGGATTGTAGGTGTAATCGCTCAAAAAACAAAAAATGCAGAAGAGCCAACCGCTGAGGATTTATACCAGTATGGAACCATAGCCAGAATCATCAAAATGTTGGTGTTGCCTGATGGTAATACCACTATTATCATTCAAGGGAAAAACAGATTTTCTGTCAAGCAGTTTCTCAATGAAGATCCCTATCTCACCGCGCGTGTCGAATTGCTTTCAGATGCAAAACCTGAAAAGAAAGGACATGAGCTAAAAGCGTTGGTTCAGTCACTTCAGGACGCTGCTTCTAAGATTTTAAAACTGAATCCTGAAATACCGCAGGAAGCACAGGTGGCCTTGGATAATATTCAAAGCACTTCATTCCTTATTCACTTTTTATCTTCCAATCTGAATGTAGAGGTTACTGATAAGCAAAAGATACTGGAGACCAATAATATTTTGGATCGGGGTACATTATTGCTGAAGTACATGCTGAAGGAAATTCAGATGCTGGAGATTAAATATGAAATTCAAAAGAAGGTCCATACGGATATCGATCAGCAGCAGCGTGACTACTTTCTGCGCCAGCAAATAAGAGTACTTCAGGATGAGTTGGGATTTGATGGTCCTGATAAGGAAGTAGAAAAGCTGAGGGCGAGGGGAAAGGAAAAGAAGTGGTCGAAGGAAGTAGAGGAGCACTTCAATAAAGAACTTGATAAGCTTCAACGGATTAACCCACAGGCTGCAGAATTTCCTGTAGCGATGAATTACATTGAATTCATGCTGGATCTCCCGTGGGCTGATTACACCGAAGATGACTTTGATTTAAAGCGCGCCAAGAGAATTTTGGATAAAGATCATTACGGCCTTACCAAAGTAAAAAACAGAATACTGGAATATCTGGCAGTGCTTAAACTCAAGCAAGATATGAAAGGGCCTATCCTTTGTTTGCACGGCCCTCCGGGAGTGGGTAAAACATCATTGGGTAAATCCATTGCCAAAGCGTTGCAAAGGAATTATGTACGCATGTCACTAGGCGGTGTACACGATGAGGCAGAAATACGAGGACACAGAAAAACTTACGTGGGCGCTATGCCTGGCAAGATCATCCAGAACATTAAGAAGTCAAAGTCATCCAATCCGGTTTTTATACTGGATGAGATTGATAAAGTGCGTTCAGATTTTAGGGGAGATCCCTCCTCAGCATTACTTGAGGTGCTTGACCCTGAGCAAAATAATTCGTTTGCAGATAACTATCTGGAAATAGAGTACGATTTGTCAAAAGTGCTATTTATTGCCACCGCCAATTCACTGGATACCGTTCATCCCGCTTTGCGCGATCGCATGGAGGTGATAGACCTGACAGGCTATACAGTGGAGGAGAAGGAGCAGATTGCTAAAAAACATTTAGTTCCCAAGCAATTGGATGAGCATGGCCTTAAATCTAAAAAAATAAAGTTTGAGAGTGATGCCATCAAAAAGATAATTGAAGCCTATACCAGAGAATCAGGTGTAAGAAACCTGGAAAGAAAAATCGGTTCGGTGGTTCGCCATCTGGCCAAATCTGTGGCTATGGAAGAACAGATACCTAAGGTAGTTACCTCTTCATTTGTGGTAAAAGTACTGGGCGCTGAAATTTTTGATGAAGAATTGTATCAGAACAATGAAACTGCAGGAGTAGTTACCGGTCTGGCCTGGACACAAGTGGGTGGAGACATCCTGTTTGTGGAATCCAGTTTGAGTCGAGGTAAAGGTGTACTTACACTTTCCGGACAGTTGGGTGATGTGATGAAAGAGTCTGCTGTGGCGGCATTGTCCTATTTGAAATCCAGGGCGGCTGATCTGAAAATTGATCATCGTGCTTTCCAGCAATATGATTTGCATGTTCACGTTCCTGCAGGCGCAATACCGAAGGATGGACCATCTGCCGGAATTACTATGTTGACTTCTTTGGCTTCAAGTTTTACTCAGCGTAAGGTGAAAGCCAAGTTGGCGATGACTGGGGAAATCACCTTGCGTGGGAAGGTATTGCCTGTTGGTGGAATCAAGGAAAAAATTCTGGCGGCAAAAAGAAGCGGTATCAAAGAAATAATTTTAAGTAAAAAGAACAAGCGAGATATAGACGAAATAGAAAAGAACTATATCCGCGGGTTAAAGTTTCATTTTGTTGATGGAGTTGACGAGGTATTGAAGATCGCATTACTGAAAGAAAAGGTGGCGAAGCCGTTGGAATTTGAGTTTACGGAAAGTAAAGCCAATTAAAATCAATGCCCATACTTTATTAACTTGCTTGTGAATGAAGTGGGCCTCCATTTTTCCTTATAAGAAAAGGAATGCAAAGCATGCATTGGTCGTGATAACATGTATGTTTTGGATGCAAGAAATAGTGGCTCAATCCAACTCAAAATCTTTTACTTCTTTAGAGTTGCCCTCCAATGCGGTATTGTCCGGCCTGGGAAGTGTAAACGTTTCAAAAGCGGATTATAGTGTCGATTTTTTTCAGTACAACCCTGCTCTTTCATCTGACACATTAAATAATTGGGCGTCAGCAAACCATTTGTTCTATTTTGCCGGAACGGGAATGTCCAGCTTTGTTTATCAATATGGGTTTAAAAATATCGGGGCAGTGAGTTTTGCTGTCAATCATTTGAATTTAGGAAGCATTGACGGTTATGATAACATAGGAGTTTCAACAGGTTCTTTTAATTCTGCAGAAACAATTCTTACGGTTGGTAAATCGCATCAGGTAAATCACTTTCGTTTTGGAGTTAATGTAAAAGGATTGTTTTCTAATTTGGCAGGATACAGGGCAAATGTTTTACTGATGGATTTAGGGGGTGTGTTTGTGCATCCTGAAAAGGATTTGAGTATAGGATTAACCATTAAAAATCTGGGCGTTGTCCTGGACGAGTACAGCCCTACAAGCACTTCACAATTGCCTTTTGATGTGCAGGCTGGAGTTACTTACAAACCAGAGCATATGCCTGTTCGATTTTCAGCAACGGCTTATCGGTTGACTGATTATAAAGTTCCTTATCAGGGTGCTCAAGGAGATGAAGAAATGAATGCATTGGATAAGGCATTGAGCCACCTTACCTTTGGTGCCGAGCTTTTGATTCACAGAAATGTAAATGTTCTTTTTGGTTACAATTTCCTAAGACACAAAGAGTTGAAAATGGAAACAGTCGGAGGAGGCTCTGGCGTTTCAATAGGAGCAATCGCCCGGTTAAAGCAGATGAGTTTGGCTTTTAGCCGTACCGGATATGTAACAGGAGGTGCATATCAGCTTTCTTTAAATATTAATACAAGTAAAATAGTAAATAGGAGATAGTTTATGATGGATTCAAAATATTTAACGCCACGCCAGATTGTTGAAGAGCTGGATAAGTACATCATTGGGCAGGATGATGCCAAACGAAATGTGGCCATTGCATTGCGCAATAGGTGGAGGAGGATGAGTGTAAATTCTGAAATCCAATCGGAAATTATTCCTAATAACATACTCATGATTGGCGCAACAGGTGTTGGAAAAACTGAGATTGCACGGAGATTGGCGAAGCTGGCGGATGCCCCTTTTGTAAAGGTGGAGGCTTCTAAGTTTACTGAGGTAGGATATGTGGGGCGCGATGTGGAAAGCATGGTGCGCGATTTGGTGGAACAGGCTGTTAACATGGTGAAAGCGCGTAAGAAAGAAGAAGTAAAGGAGCGGGCCGCGGTGATTGTAGACGAGATTATTCTTAATGCACTGATCCCTCCTTTGAAGAATACTGGTATTAGACAGCCAGTAAGCAATGTAGAATCGGATACTGTGCCTGCCTCTGATGCGGAATTGAACGAACGCACGAGAAATCTATTCAGAGAGAAAATAAAAAATGGTGAATTGGAGGATAGGAAAATTGAGATTCAAATCAATCAGAAAAGCAACCCTGGGGTGGGTATGGTTGGCGCAGGCATGATGGATGAAGCCTCTATGATGAACTTGCAGGACATGATCAGTGGAATGTTGCCAAAGAAGGCGAAGAAGAGAAAAGTCACAGTAGCGGAGGCACGGAAACTATTATTAGAAGAGGAAGCTTCCAAGTTGATCGATATGGATGAGGTGAAAGAAGAGGCTATTCATGTTGCTGAAAATTCAGGGATCATATTTATCGATGAAATCGATAAGGTAGCCTCTGGTGCCAGTAAAAAAGGAGGACCTGACGTAAGCAGAGAAGGCGTACAGCGTGACTTATTGCCTATTGTAGAGGGAAGTACGGTAAACACAAAATACGGAATAGTAAAAACGGATCATGTACTGTTTGTTGCTGCAGGAGCATTTCACATTTCAAAGCCTTCAGATTTGATTCCTGAACTACAAGGTCGTTTTCCGATTAGAGTGGAGTTGGACAATTTGACTAAAGCAGATTTTGTAAGAATATTAAAAGAGCCTAAAAATGCTTTGACCAAACAGTATACTGCATTGTTTGAGGCAGAGGGTGTTGTTATTGAGTTTAGCGAATCGGCAATAGATGCTATTGCAGAAACTGCTTTTACTATTAATTCCGAAATAGAGAACATAGGGGCAAGACGACTTCAAACCGTTGTCAGCAGGTTGCTCAATGAATTTTTGTTTGATGTGCCTGATAAAATAGGAGCTAACTCCAAAATCTTGATTACTGAAGATATGGTAAAAGAGAAATTGACAGGGTTGGTGAAAAACCGTGACCTGAGCGAGTACATTTTATAATGGTGCGTGCTTTCCTGTTAACAATTATATTGGGATGGCCTTTATTTGCAGTAGGTGAGCCGGGCGATACAGACTCTTTGCGCAATGATTACATTCAGTCCTATTCACATTACTTTTTTTTAGGACCATTAATTAAAAAAAATGATTTGGACTTTGATCTTGTCTCAGCGGACGATACCAAAAAGACATATACGTTCAAGGCGAATCATTCCGTAAGTGCTGGTTTTAATATTAACTTTTTTGATGTCAACCTGGGAATTGTGTTTGGTCTACCCCTTAACCTGGAGAGCGAGCAACTCTACGGAGAAAGTGAAGTGAGGGATTTACAATTGACAGCGATTGGAAAACAGTGGTTTGCGGATGTGTATTATCAGAAGTACAGTGGGTTTTATGTTCAGTACCCTGAGCTCATTGTGCCAAAGGGGCAGCCCTTTCCTCAACGACCGGATTTGACAACACGAAACACTGGAATGTCATTTACCTATATTTTCAACCATGAGGAGTTTTCATTAAAGGCTCCCTATCTTTTTAGTGAAAGACAAAAGGTATCAAAAGGTTCTTTTTTGGTGAGCTACGTATTGAGTTCTTTTACCATGCAAGCTGACTCTGCATTGATTCCCCCTTCTCGCTGGTTGGATTGGGGAGAGGGTGCTTCTGTAAACCAGCTCAGATTCACTTCATTGGGTTTTGCTCCTGGTTACAGTCATACTTTTGTTGCTAAAAAGTTTTTCCTGAACCTCACACTGGCGCTGGGGCCCGCCCATTATTGGGTAAGGTACAAGGAACTATTAAGTCAGGCAAAAAATGATATTCGTATTGATTTTTATTCTTTAGGAAGAGTAGGCATTGGATACAATGGTGAACGCTTTTTTAGTGGGTTGAGCTTTACAACTCAATCAAGAAATGTAACCTATGAAAGAACTACATTCCAGAATGCAATTGCCACGGTGCGTATAGTGGCAGGGTTTCGTTTTAGAGAGGAGGGTTTCTTAAAAAGGAAAGCAGTGGATTTTATTCCAATGCCCTAATTTTTCTTTTTGTTTTTCTTGGGAAAATCAAAAAAATCCAGTTTTCCACAGCCGGCACTTATTTCACTCCATGATTTGATTTTAAGTGAGCCACCCACAATTCCACAGGTGGGTATATTCATAATGTGTTCATTAAATAGGGTATTGGCGAGGTTGGTGAATGCCGGGTTGTGACCAAATATCATTACTTTTTTCTGCGTGTCATTGAGTTTACTCAGTATATCTAACAATTCATCTTCACTTGCGTGATAGATCCTGCGGTCAGTTTTTATCCGAGATACATCATAGCTGAGGATGGAGGCAATTTCTTTACAAGTGGTGATAGCCCGTTTCGCAGGACTGCTCAACATGAGATCGGGAACAATTTCTCTTTCTTTTAATCTTTTACCCATCCGGGGAGCATCTCTTCTGCCACGTTCGTTAAGCGGCCTCTCAAAATCACTGAGATCAGGGTTCTCCCAACTGGATTTAGCATGCCGAACAAGATAGAGTGTCATCATTACCTCAAATTAGAATTGGTTATTGAGGCTAAAGCAAAGTGCCTCTTTGCGTGAATATAATGAATGTGAGCGTTATCTTTGACCTGAATTATGGAAAGACGTCCCTTTAAAAAGCGAGCAAAGTATTCTGTCATTTACTATTTCGTTCGTTTCCTGATATTTATTTCCAATCTAATACCCAGGCGATTGTGGCTGTGGTTTTGCGGGGTGCTGGGAAGGATTGCCTATACTTTTGCCAGCAAGACACGTGAACAGGTTATCTTTCATTTGGGGCTGGCCTATAACAAAGAGAAATCGCTGCGCGAAATTCTGGATCTTAGCAAGGAAACCTTTAAGATGTTAGGCAAGAATGCCGGGGAAGTGTTGCGTGCTCGAAATGTAAAAACCATAAAAGACCTGGATCAATTTTTGATCACTCATGGCATTGAAAACTTTGAGGCGGCTACAGCCAAAGGCAAGGGAGTAATTTTCCTCACTTGTCACTTAGGAGCCTTTGATTTGCAAATTACCAATATGGCATTGCGTGGCCTGAAGCCCAATATCATCGGAACCCCCCTAAAAGATGAACGACTAAATGAATTATTATTTAATTATCGCAATGCCTATGGCGCAGTGGCGGTGGAACGTGGCAAAGAAACTTTAAGATTGATCAAAGCACTAAAAACGGCCGGATCAATTGCTATTTTGATTGATCAGGATACCAGAGTGAAAAGCAGATTTGTAGATTTTTTTGGTATGAAAGCAGCAACACCAGTGGGAGCTACCATTCTTGCAATGAAAACAGGAGCGGCTATTGTACCCACCTATATCTACTTAGGAGATGATAACATGCAACACATGCACATCCTACCAGAGATTCCATTGGTACTCACCGGGGATGAAGAACACGATATGGTGGTGAATACACAGAATTATACCACATTTATTGAAGAGCAGGTGCGTGCACATCCATCCCAGTGGGTATGGATGCACGAACGATGGAAAACGAGACCTGGAGAGGAGATCGTGTAAATAAATAGAGAGATTTGTTCAAATTGATTACAACATTCTTTGTGGAATGATATGCTATTATGCGAATTTTGAATGTATGTAACTTTTGTTACATACATTCTATTCAAATTCTCCGACTTTTGTGCTTGTAAATCGATCTATAAATACAAAAGGAGCTTTATGGATAATAGGAAGAAAGTAATCATAGATGTAAGAACTCCACAGGAGTTTGCAGGTGGTCATGTACCCGGAAGTATCAATATTCCTTTACAAGAGGTTGTGCAGCGGCTGGATGAATTCAAATGTATGGATCAACCTATTCTTTTGTGTTGTGCCTCGGGCAGTCGCAGTGGCCAGGTTGCCGCATATTTAAATGGTATTGGAATTCGGTGTGAGAATGGAGGGTGTTGGATGGAGATTAACACAACTGATTCAGCATATTAATTATAACATAATGTTACAACAGCTAAAAAATTTATTGGGCTTTGGTCCTAGAATTGACTACAAAGAACTGGTAAAAGGAGGGGCTATCATTGTTGATGTGCGCACAAAGGGCGAATACCAATGTGGCTGCATCAAGGGGTCTATCAATATTCCGGTTCAAGACCTGCAAAATCACCTGGGGCGATTTAAGAAAGACAAAGCCATCATTACCTGTTGTGCCTCGGGAATGCGCAGTGGATCTGCCAGGCGCATTCTTCTGGCAAGTGGCTTTAAAGAAGTTCACAATGGTGGTGGATGGGCGAGTTTACAATATAAAATCCGATAGGTCTTTGCACCAAGGCACTTCTGATCAGAAAAATATGAACTTCAGTAACAAAGAAGAGTTATTTGATGTTCTTTATCAGTTCATATATTTTCTAAACCAGCTCATTATTCGAGGGCTAACATCCATCAGAAGTTTCGGTTCTTGTGGCCCGTGTGGTGTGCGAGGGTAAACAATCATTTCTGTGTCTACACCTTTGCGCTTGAGGGCATTGTAAAACTCCTGTCCCTGTGTAAAGGGGACACGTAAATCATTGGCTCCGTGGATAACCTGGGTAGGGGTTATCGCATTTTTGATTTGGTAGATCGCAGAGTGTTTTTCATACTCTTCATACTCTTCCCAAAATTCTTTTCCTCCTGCATGTGCTACGATATAGTCTGGAATATCGGTAGTGGTAACCATACTGACCAGATTGGGTAAGCCTGCGCCCATACTGGCTGCTTTGAATCGATCGGTTTGAGTTACTACCCAGCTGGTCATGTAGCCGCCATAGCTCCAACCCATCACAAATTGTTTGTCCTTATCGGCAATACCCATATTCAAAACATGATCAACACCCGTCATCAAATCCTGATAATCACCGAAACCCCAGTCCCGTATATTGGCATAACGAAACTCTTTTCCATAACCAGAACTGCCCCGTGGATTGGGTCGCAATACAATAAAACCTTGTTGCGCAAAATATTGTGTCATGTAAATAGAAGGCGCTCCGGTATAGCTCTGAGAAAATACACCTGCAGGGCCACCGTGAATTTGTAGCACAATAGGATACTTCTTGCCCTTTTCGAAACCAACAGGGTAGGTAATGAGTCCCTCTATCATCAATCCATCAGTTGACTTCCAGGAAATTAATTCTGTTTTTCCCAGTGCAGGTGGGTTAAAGTCAGCATTAACACTACTTATCTTTTTACTATTCTCCCCTTTAACTCCTGCTACGAATACTTCCTCAGGTGTATTTACGTCTTCAAACGTATAACTCATTTTGTTGCCATTTTTACTGATCGAAAATGAGCCGCTTGATCCTTTAAGGGATGTGAGAATAGGTAATTTGGATTCTGAATAGGCTATAAAATCGCCTTTTAATGTTTTTATTTTATTATCAGAGGGTAGTGCAAACAAGGTGGGTGATGTCTTATAATTTTCAGAAATAAAAAGATGAGAACCATCCTGAGCCCAGGCCTCGATGCTTGCATTGCGATCGGGAGTTTTTTGTAATTCAATTAAATCACCTCCGGTGGCGGCTACTTTATAAACATCACTTAACCCCACGCGCTCGGGTTGCCCTCCGGTGGATTGAAAAGCAATCCACTTTCCATCGGGTGAATATAGAGGACTTACATCTACTCCTGGTCTTTTAACAATGGGTGTAATTCTGCCACTATCTGAAGGGACAATAGAAATATCGGATTCAAGTCCTCCATCATTAATTGTTGGATTTGGTGCATAGGAAAAAGCAATGGTTGAGCCATCTGGCGACCAATCGAATCCATTAACGTGGTACGAGCCTGATGTAAGTTGTTTGATTTTACGGTTGCCTTCTTTGTCAGAGGCTATAGTGGTGGTGTAAAGATGATTGTATTTAAAGTTTTTGTCTACAAGTATTACATCTGTCTTTTCTTTTTTACTTTTCTCCTCTTCCTCGCTGTCCGGGTCTTTCATCAGATAGGCAATTCGCGATCCATCTGGCGCCCATTTGAATGAGGAAACACCAGTTTTTGTGTCTGTTATTTGTTCGGGTTCTCCTCCCATCAATCGCATGAGAAAGATTTGGTTTTTATCACCCTGTCTGTTGGAAAGAAATGCAATTTGTTTTCCATCGGGTGAAAATTGGGGAGATGCAGAGGATTTTTCACCTCGTGTATATTGTAAATTAAAAGCGCCATCGGTTGTAGCCACCCAAATTTGATTGTTGTACTCGGATTTTTCACCTTCCATTACCGGCACTCTTACCACATAGGCAATGTACTTGCCATCTGCAGAGATGTTCGTTTCAGTAATATTTTTGTACTGCATTATTTTTTCAGCGGTCCATTCGTTTTGGCTGCTGGCGGTGAAAGCCAGGAGGGTGAGTACTATAAGTAGAGATGTTTTTTGCATTGTCATAAAGGTTTCGGGAGATCAAATAGAAAAGTAGTTAATCAAATTTGAAGATCAAAGAATGTAGCCCGCAGGAGATTTATAGCTCGATTGAACATTCCTTTTTTTACCCAAATTAAAGTGAAATGAAGGAAAATATTGCCGAAACTTACCATACGGCCTAAAACCAGTAGATGAGCCTCGACAAAAGATGCTATGAGTAAAATGGCTATTACCTTGTATATTCCAGGAAAATCTAAATTGGCTTTATGGTGGAGCTAACCAACGACTGTTCAAATTCTTACGTCCTGTACTATATGCGCAGAATTACTCTTCTCTTTATTGGTGTTTTATATTTGGTTAACTCTGGCTTGGCTCAGAAGTCCACAGATAGTTATTGTTCCATATGCCGGGACAATACGCATGCTGTAGGTCATCCCTATCGACTTGACTTCAAAAGGGAAGTTCCGTTTATCGTTTCCTCTGGAGTAATTCTAGGTGTTGGCCTGCTGGCAGATGGTCTTAACAATACCACTCCCTTCACTACCCAAGAATTGAATGCTTTGGACGTGAGCGATATTAATTCTTTCGATAGAAAATATGTAAACAACTATTCTCCCGTAGATGCCAAAACCAGCGACTATATTAGAACTGGGATTACTATTTTACCGATCTTACTTTTGTCCGAACACCACACCAAAGAGGATATTACCTCCTTACTGGTCATGGCAGCAGAGGTTATGTCCGTTACTTTTGGTATTACCAACGGGGTTAAGAATCTTGTCGCCAGAACCCGGCCCAGCGTTTATAATCCGATAGTTCCACTGTCAGAAAGAACAAGCAGCGGTTCAAGAAAATCATTCTTTTCAGGTCACACCAGTCATACTGCAGCAGGCGCATTTTTTATGGCGAAAGTAATTTCGGATTATCACCCTAATATGAATAAGGGGACTAAAATAGTGCTGTGGTCGGTGTCAGCCTATATCCCTGCTATTACTGGTTACTTGCGCGTGAAGGCAGGAAAACATTTTCCAACAGATGTGATAACTGGCTATGCAGTGGGCGCGTTTACCGGGTGGCTCATACCTCACCTCCATTCCGTTAATAGGAAAAGATTTCTGAATAAAATCGATTTGCAGGTAAATCCTTCACCTTCCGGGATGCAATTTAGTTTTAAAGTAGGTTTATAAAAGACTTCTGTCATTATTGGCATCCCCTTGCATTTACTAGGCTTTGTTCTGTCAATCCATTAATTTCAATCCTCAATTTATAAATCAAGAATTATGTATATGGGTAGATTGATTACTGTGCTTTTCTTTGTGATGACTTTTTCACTGTATGCACAAGTTTCTAAAACTGAAAAAAGAATTGTGAGTGCTGTTGATGCTCACCACTCAGAGGCACTTAAGCTATTAGAGGAAGTTGTGAATATCAACAGTGGCTCTATGAATTTTGAAGGTGTGAAGAAAGTGGGAATGATTTTTAAATTAAAGCTTGATGCGTTGGGTTTTACAACAAAATGGGTAGATGGAAAATCATGGGGAAGATCTGGTCATTTGATAGCAGAACATAAAGGAAAGGGTAAAACGCTATTACTTGTCGGTCATTTGGATACTGTCTTTGAATTGGCAAGTCCATTTCAGCAATTTGAAATGGTCAATGACTCCACAATGAAAGGCCCGGGGGTAGGAGATATGAAAGGAGGGGATGTAGTCATCATTCAGGCCATGCAGGCACTTAAAGATGCTGGTGTTTTAAAAGACATGAACATCATTATTGTAATGACAGGGGATGAGGAGTTAAGCGGGCGACCATTAAATCTGGCACGCAAAGATTTAATAGATGCAGCCAGGGTTGCTGATATTGCGTTGGGTTTTGAAGATGGCGATGGCAATCCGAAAACGGCAGTAGTAGCCAGAAGAAGTTCTTCTGGTTAGGAGTTAAAGGTGGAAGGAGTGCCTTCACATTC
>DDUM01000075.1 GCA_002344795.1 Flammeovirgaceae bacterium UBA2338
GAACCGACTTCTTGGGATATTAATTGCCTTAGTATTTTCTACAACAATTCAGGCGCAAGACACACTGAGTCTTGCACGCGCCATTTCAATTGGTCTAAAGAACAATTTTGATGTGCAGATCGAGCAACTCAATGTTGAGATTGCAACTAACAATAATACCTGGGGACAAGCAGGGAGATTTCCTACAATTTCATTTTCAGGAAATCAAAACAACAGCATGGTGCAAAGAAAGCCAGCGAACCCGTTTGCTGTAGCAGGTAGAAATAAATCGAGCAACCTGAATGGTCAGTTGGATGTACAATTTGTGTTGTTTGATGGATTTGCCGTAAAAATCAATAAACAACGATTGAACCAATTGGAGCAACTGAGCTATGGGAATTCCGCATTTGTGATGGAAACCACCCTGCAATCGATCATTTTGGGGTATTATCAGGCGCTTCTGGAAAAAGAAAGGCTTCATATTTTGGAAAACAACATGACATTTTCCAAAGAGCGATACGACTATGTGAAGCTGAGAAAAGAGTTGGGTGGTGCTATACCTTTTGATGTACTGCAAGAGCAAAATAACTACCTCACTGACTCAGCCAATGTGTTGTTGCAGGGCATCGTATATAAAAACTCGCTGAGGAAGCTCAATCTTTTACTCAATGAAGATTTACAAGCCAATTATGAGTTGGTGGACTCACTCGAATACCAGCACGAAATATACGACTATGAAAACTTGAGAACGAAGATGGTAAGCTCCAATACCAATCTTAAAAATCAATTCATGAATCAGGAGATACTAAGGAGTAATACAAAACTGCAACAGGCAAACATGTCTCCTACGATTGCATTAAACTTTGGGGGAAATGGAAGCTTAGATCAGTTGAATGCCAACTTTAGAACCCCTACGGGAAATACAATTGATAATACTGTGGGCTATTTGAATAATGATCCTTCAATGCCAGTAATAAATACAGTAAACGAAACTGCATTGGCACCTCAGACACAAACTGGTAATTCATATGGAGGATATGCAAACCTGTCTCTGAGATTTAATGTGTTTAATGGTGGCCAAATTAAACGGGCAATAGAGAATGCCAAAGTGCAGGAAAAAATCGCTGAGTTAAATACGGATCAATTAGAACTGTCATTAGAGAATGACCTTTTAGCAAATTATGATATGTATAACTTACGCAACCAGCTAGTGACGATCGCTTTAACCAAGTTGGAGGCCGCAGATTTGAATCTCGACCTCGCTAACGAACGCTATAGAAATGGAGCCCTAAGTGCTATCGACCTAAGGATAGTGCAGGAGAACGCCCGCAACGCAGCCCTGGAGGCTTACCTGGCCATCTTCAATAGCATCTCAGCTAAGATAGGGTTGGTGAGAATTACTGGTGGCCTGATTGATAAGGTGCCTAATTGACATTATTCAGAAACGGCCTCTTCCTCTGGCTTCTTGATCCAAAAGTTATTGAACCCCTCACCTACCTGAATACCCAGTTGCCCATTGGCCAACATTTCAAGAATGGCCAGAAAGTTAAAAATCAGCGAAATTCGGGTAGGAGCACCTTCAAATAAATCAGTGAAGGCAATTCTGGATTTAGTGGCCAGCTCAGAAGTGATGAATTGTTTTTGACCATCGATGGTAAAAGGGTATTGAATAACCTGATGAACCGGTTTGTTCTTTTCCTCCTCCTGTCTTTTTAAAACTTTTTCAAAAACAGTCAATAGCTTAAACAAGTCGACATCCTGAAGTTCAGCCTCTACGTTGGTGCTTTCCGCCAATGCGCGGAGTTCCTTCATGATATTGCCCCTTTTCTCCTTCATCAGCTCAGACTCCTCCATTTTGTGGAAATCATCTATTACCGACTTGTATTTCTTGTATTCCAGCAGGTGTTTAATAAGTTCTTCCCTTGGATCCACCTCATTGCCTTGCTCATCAATCTGAGGACGTGGCAGGAGCATTTTTGACTTTATTCTCATCAGCGTAGCTGCCACAAGGATAAATTCACTCGCCACCTCTACATTTAGCGTATCCAAATGATGCATATAATCAAGGAAATCCTTGGTAATGGTAGCTATTGGAATGTCGTAAATATCCAGCTCATCCCGTTCGATAAAGAATAAAAGAAGGTCAAAAGGGCCTTCAAAAAGGGGTAATCTTACTTCAAAACTCTCTGTAGTTGTCATGGGGTGCAAAAGTATTCAAAAGTGCCCAGAAAACCTTTTAGGAACTTATGCTTAAATTTGCCACTAAGAAATTGATCCAGTTAGCAAAACACTTACCTTAACAATCTGTTAGTGGATAAATACTCGTCTAAAAAGAATGCTAATTAAACCCGGAAAACTTTTAAGTCGCATTGAGAGCCCTGAGGACCTCAAGAAGCTTGATCAGGCACAATTGGTTAAGTTATGCGGAGAATTGAGGCAATTTATTGTTGACAACGTATCCGTTTATGGAGGCCATTTCGGAGCCAGTTTAGGCGTTATTGAGCTTACTGTAGCCTTACATTATGTGTTTAATACCCCCCATGATCTGCTGGTATGGGATGTAGGCCATCAAGCCTATGGGCATAAGATTCTTACCGGGCGCAGGGATGTATTTCACACCAATAGGATGTATGGAGGAATCTCCGGA
>DDUM01000039.1:0-2226 GCA_002344795.1 Flammeovirgaceae bacterium UBA2338
CCCTCCATCCAACTGTATGGCGATGGCACTGCTGCTCATACAATTGCCCAACGATTAAGTTCGATTTAAAACGCAAATCCCTGTATTTATTCTTTTAGCTTGCTTTTATTTGCAGCATTATGGCGAGAATTTTAACAGGAATACAAAGCAGCGGCAAACCTCATCTTGGAAATATTTTAGGTGCTATCCAACCCGCTATTGCACTTTCAAAAAAAGAAGGAAACAATTCTTTCATTTTTATTGCAGATCTGCACTCCCTAACCACTATCAAAAACGCAGAAGAGCGGGTTGAAAATGTGCGCGCGGTGGCTGCAGCCTGGCTTGCATTTGGATTTGATGTCGACAAGAATTGTTTTTACAGACAATCCAGAATACCCGAAGTATGTGAGCTCACCTGGTACTTGAGTTGCTTCACGCCTTATCCCATGCTTGCCAATTCACATTCATTTAAGGATAAAGCGGATCGCCTCTCCGATGTCAATGCAGGATTGTTTACCTATCCCGTATTGATGACTGCGGATATCATTATGTACGATGCCGATTTTGTGCCTGTAGGCAAGGACCAGCAGCAACACCTGGAAATCGCCCGCGATATTGCCTCCTCTTTCAATGCGCAATACGGAGAAACGTTTGTGCTACCCGAAGCCAGGATTGACCAGCAGCTCATGACCATCCCCGGAACAGATGGTCAGAAAATGAGTAAATCTTACGGCAACATCATCGACATTTTCTTACCCGACAAACAACTCAAGAAACAAATACTCGCTATTGTAACCGACAGTACTCCCCTCGAAGCACCAAAAAATCCAGATACAGACAATGTTTTTGCCCTGTATCAACTGTTGGGCACACCAGAACAAGTGGAAACACTTCGTCAAAAATACCTGGCGGGTAACTTTGGTTATGGCCACGCCAAGCAGGCGTTGTTTGAACTTATTGTAGAAAAGTTTAAAAAGGAACGAGAGATTTTCAACTACTTCATGAACAACCCTGAAGAACTAGAAAAGAAACTGGAGCAGGGTGAAGCTAAGGCCAGACTAGTGGCCATAGAGGTACTCAATCGCGTGAGAGAAAAACTAGGGTATAAGTAATTATTTAACAGACCAAATAACCTCCTGTCTTTCCTCCCCGATATTCACAATCACCCTCATAGGATTTGGAACCAGCGCCAATTTGGTTTCCTTACCCGGATATTTATCCATCTCCACATATACACCATCTGACGAGTCGACAATAAACTCATTATTGATATTTATTGTATACGCTTTGGCGATGTAAGCAATGGGGTGAAGCACATCGGTATCTGGACAATATTGATCGTGTATTTTCCGCAGGATATCTTCAAGGTACGCTCCGAAGTTATCCTGAAAATTGTCTTCCATATCATGTAATTCCTCCTCTAAGTCATCATACTTTGGATTGTTATAATCAATATCCTGTAGTAAGTTTCGTTTTGTTATTATTTCCTGAAGTGCTTTGTCCAGCGCTATGATTTTCATTTGTTGCGATTTTTGATTCTAAAACCAGAAATGGGTAGCAAATTAAAAAACAAAACACAGATTATGTGTAAATTAGCCCTCATTAAAACAAGTGAGCTATGGAACAAGATTTCTTGCCAATCAATGGCACCGACTATATTGAGTTTTATGTAGGTAATGCCAAACAATCCGCATTGTATTATCAGCATTGTTTTGGCTATGAATTGATAGCCTATTCGGGCCCGGAAACCGGTGTAAAGGGGAAGGCGTCCTACGTGCTTCAACAAGATAAAATCCGACTTGTACTGACCACTTCGCTGGAACCCCATTCTGAAATTTCTGAACATGTGAAAAAACATGGAGATGGCGTAAAGGTATTGGCATTATGGGTTGATGATGCCACAAAATCCTATACTGAAACGACCGCGCGCGGAGCGGAGTCTGCCATACCTCCCCAAACGATAAAAGATGAATTTGGTGAAGTCACAATTGCTTCCATAAAAACGTATGGTGAGACCCTTCACACATTTGTAGAACGCAAGAATTACAAAGGACCTTTTTTACCAGGGTATAAAGCCGTAAAAAGCACCTTAAAAACTAAACCCATTGGCCTTAAATATGTCGACCATTGTGTAGGTAATGTAGAATTGGGTGAAATGAACCGGTGGGTGAAATTTTATGAGGATGTCATGGGTTTTAAACTACTCATTACCTTTGACGACAAAGATATTTCCACTGAATACAGTGC
>DDUM01000039.1:2591-2944 GCA_002344795.1 Flammeovirgaceae bacterium UBA2338
ATTGCCATCGCCACTGACGACATCATCTACACCGTGCGCGAATTGCGAAAAAGGGGCGTTGATTTTCTGTTCGTGCCTGATTCCTACTATGATGATGTCCTGGATCGCGTGGGTGAAATCAATGAGGATCTTCAGGAATTAAAAGAACAGAATATTCTTATTGACAGGGACGATGAAGGATACCTGTTACAAATTTTTACCAAACCCATTCAGGATCGCCCAACCGTTTTCTTTGAAATCATTGAACGCAACGGAGCCAAGTCATTTGGAAAGGGCAACTTTAAAGCTTTATTCGAGTCTATCGAAAGAGAACAGGAACTGCGCGGTAACCTTTAGTTTTCAGTTGACAGTTG
>DDUM01000039.1:3195-4049 GCA_002344795.1 Flammeovirgaceae bacterium UBA2338
CAATATTTCAGTTGACAAAGTTCAGTCTGGCTTGTTGATACAATGGATTTTTACTTTCTGCCCACCGTCAGCTATTGTGCCGTAAACCTTTTGCCAGGTTTTGATAGTTAATTGTCTGTTCTCAATAAGTTGACAGTTGACAATATTCCAGTTGACAAAGTTCAGTCTGGCCACACCGTATCTTTTAGCGGATGCTATCGCTTAAAGATATATCGGGTGATGTAGATTCCTTCACCATCTTGTTTACCGGCATCACTCTCTACACCACTGGTTACAAATACCAACGTCCAGCCTTCTTTGGCCATTTCAGTAAGCTTGGAAGACACCACCGCATCATTGGATGCAATATTTTGAAAGTTGATCCCCACCGCACTGAAAAAGTTAAGCAACTTGGTTTCTTCGAACTTATCAATCTTCACGTCTCCCCTCTTTACATCTCCCATTTCACTTTTCTTCCCATCCGCTCGTTCAGCAGTCAATTCCTTATAGTTGGCTTGTTCTTGTGGATCCATCATTCTGGAACGACCCACCCCTAACGGAACTACTGATTCTACTGTGGTGATAATTTTATACTCCTGCGCCCACATGGTCATTGAAATACCGGCTGCAAGAATTGTTAACACGAACATTTTCATTATTTGATTATTAAATTTTATCGGTATACGGATAATCTAAGTTTTTGTTGGATCAATTAAAAGAATTGTACTCCTCCTTTCCTTATTTTTGGATCTATGAGTTTACAGGAAAAAGCAAAATTGACGGCTGAAAAATGGCTTACAGAGGATTCCATCGATGAACAAACCAAAACAGAGGTCAGGGAAACGCTTAGTGCCCCTGATCCCAAAAGATTAATA
>DDUM01000087.1 GCA_002344795.1 Flammeovirgaceae bacterium UBA2338
ATTTTTATTATCAGTGACTGCAAGTGGGCTTCATCTTCGGCATGCATTTTTTGTTAATTTGACATTCTTACTTACCTTTTTGTTTTATGCTGAGTATGTAAATAGAATCCCATTTTACTATAGCCAGTACCCTCATTTATTTTCCATTTTTATTTACATCCACATAGCTGGTGTTGTGTTGGAAAGCAGGAGACGTAATAATTTTTTGCAATACAATGATTTGGTGGATCAAAAGGTGTTGGTAGAAGAACTGAACCAACAAAAGAATAAAGTTATCTCTATTTTGTCACACGATGTGGCCGCACCCATGAACTCCCTATCAACTATTTTGTATTTGCAAAGTCGTGGTAAAATCAGTGAGAAGGATCTTAGAACAACAATAAAGGAATTAAGTGAGGAATTTAATAATGTCTCTTTCTTGCTACACAGTTTAGTGCGATGGTCACGATCTCAAATGCAGGGATTTGTTTTAGATAAAACAACGGTAAGTATGTTGGATTTATTAGAGAACAAGATCAAGTTATTTCAATTTCAATTAATAGATAAGGATCTTGAACTGAAAGTGAATATAGATCAACCTGCTTATGTGAATGTGGATGAAGACATGATTCGGATTGCTTTGCGTAATCTTATTTCCAATGCTATAAAGTTTGCCAGAAAGGGCACTTTTATTCAGCTGGAAGTAACTAAAAGCGTTGAAGGCATGGTGCATGTGTTGGTTACAAATCAGGGGGAATCCATACCTGCTGAACTGCAAAGAAAATTATTTACCTATCAGATGCCATCGACCGCAGATGCCAAAGGTGAAAGAGGTGCTGGGTTGGGGCTGGCCATGTCTGCATTTTTTGTTCGCCTCAATGAAGGGCGCATGTACCTTGTACGCTCAGAGAATGGAGTAACTTCATTTTGTATGGAATTGCCCCTTGATAAACAGCAAGAAAAAGATGCTTAATTTCACTCAATTCAATGCCTTTTTGGGGTATTGAAGGATTTAGGTGAAAATTTCTATGAATTAGGTGTTACCTCATCGCGAATTTCAGATAAATAATTCTGAAAGTTATTTCTGAATTTATTCAAAATCTCAGCTAAATTCATTGTTCTGTTTTAAGGCATTCGACACCTGTATTTTCGGCAAAATTGCTCCATTGCTATGAAAAAACATTTTCAATTCGGATTTCTTGCTTCAATTATGCTCCTCCTTCAGATCAGCGTTTCCGCTCAAAACTCTGTAGGTATTGGTACGTCCACCCCAAACACACATGCTGTATTGGAATTGGTGTCCCCGGGCAATAACCAGGGATTTTTGGTTCCGGGGTTGACAACATCTCAGCGTACTGCATTGTCATCCTCATTGTCATCTAGTGACAATGGATTATTGGTTTATGATACTGGAGATAGTAAATTTTATTTCTGGCAGGGATCGCAATGGCTCCCCATTAAAAGCGGTTTGGAGCTGACTGCGGGTTCAGGAATACAGATAACAGGAAATTCCATTGAAGCCATTCCGGATGGTGATGGTGATGCAACCAATGAAATACAAGATTTAAATTTGTCTGGAAGCACATTGACAATTACCAATAATCCTTTAGCAACGCCCGTGAATCTTTCTGCTTTTACGGGTACCAATACTGACGATCAAACGTTGGCATATAATTCCGTCACCGGACAATTGACTATTTCTCGATTGAGCGGTGATCAATCACAAACTATTACCCCTGTCGGGCCTGCAAGTGGAGATCTTACAGGAACTTACCCTAATCCAACAATAGCCAATAACGCTATAACAACGGGTAAGATTAACAATGCCGCTGTTACCTCTGCTAAAATGGATGCGAGTGGTGTGGCTGCAGGAACCTATGGATCCGCAACACAAACGGCTCAAGTGATCGTCAATGCACAAGGACGTGTAATTTCTGCTGCCAATGTTGCTATCTCCGGAGTGGCACCAGGGGGTGCAGCCGCTGGTGATTTGACTGGAACGTATCCTAGCCCGACAATTGCCAATAACGCTGTAACTACGAGTAAGATTAACAATGCCGCTGTTACCTCTGCTAAAATGGATGCGAGCGGTGTGACCGCAGGAACCTATGGATCAGCTACTCAAACGGCTCAAGTGATAGTCAATGCACAAGGGCGCGTAACTTCTGCTGCCAATGTTGCAATCTCTGGAGTTGCACCAGGAGGTGCAGCCGCTGGTGACTTAACAGGCACTTACCCCAATCCGACTTTAGCGACTACCTCGGGAAATAGCTCTGTTGCGGCCATTAATAATGCTGCTACAACCGGTACGATTAACACCAATAGATTGAATACAGCGGTGGTATTGGATACGGAGACACCGGCCGCAGGAGACATTGGAGGAAATTTTAGTGCCGGCTTACAAATTAATGCGAATGCGGTTACTGCTACTGAGATCGCAGATGGTTCCATTGGTACGTTAGACCTCGCCAATAGTGCTGTAACGGATGCAAAAATTGCATCAGGTGTAGCAGTGACTAAACTTATTGCAGGAACAAACGGACAAGTGTTGACTACAGTGGCGGGTGCCGCTGGGTGGGCAAACTCTGCATCAGGAACGGTTACAAGTATTGCAACAGGAACTGGATTAGCTGGCGGCCCTATAACAACCACCGGTACTATAAGCTTGACGAATACAGGTGTTGGCCCAGGCACGTATGGAACTTCAGCAGCAGTACCCAGGCTAACCATTGATGCCCAGGGGAGGATTACTTCTGTTACTACTCAACCTATCTCTAGCAGTGTGCCAGACATTGCCTCTGTACTTGCCACTGGATCAGATGCAAAATTTGAAATACTTACTAACCTGAAAAACCTTTCTGTCGGTACTACTGCCACTCCTGGTGCCCTTAATGTAAATGGCTCTCAGTATTTGAGTTTTACTCCATTGCCAAACGGGACGGATGTTTATGATGTAAAAAACGATGAGTATATAATTTATGGCAGGTCTACCATTTCAAAGCCTTATAATATTAACCTGCCAAGTGCGGGAGTAAGTAAAGGCAGGGTGCTGATAATACGTGCCACGGGTACAGGTGCTTCAGATGGGCTTCGGGTAATTGCTATAGATGGAATAGATGGAAGTGGAAGTACCGGAATTTTGTATGGTGGAGATGCCAATACAGTTTATGCAATCACAATATTTTGTGATGGAAAGGAGTGGTGGACAATCTCTAAATCAAAATATTGATGAAGGGGATATTATTCACATCAATGGTCTTGCTCTCGGCTTTGACAGTCCATGCCCAAAGCTTTTATAATATCAACTCCAACGTATTTATCAGTGCTGGTACCACCTTTACAGTTGGCGACAGCCTTGTCAACAAAGGCACACTTACCAACAATGGCAATATGGTGATGGGAGGGGTTTGGATTAATACTGGTACTTATAATCCCGGCAATGGGGAGATTACTTTTAATAACCCTCCCGGTGGAAAATCACAAATTATCAATCACAACAACCAATCGTTTAATAAGCTTACTATTAATGGAGGAGGTGAAAAATTAATTTTAGCCGATATGACCGTTGTTGGTGAACTGAATCTTGTTAACGGTGTGATTGCCAATCAAAATAATTCTAAAGTGATATTTCAATCAGGAGCTAAGATTGTAGGCGGATCGGATCAATCGCACGTCAATGGCCCGGTGGAGCAACAAGGATCAGGAGATTTGTACTTCCCAATGGGTAATGGGGTTGTTTATTTGCCAGTTCAAATTTCAGGAGTAACAGATACAAACGTAAAGGCGACAATTACGCTCCATGAACTTTCTGAGAATGAGACTTTAGTAAGTGGGGATGATATTATTGCCCTTTCTTCCCATCGTTATTGGGAGTTCGGTTTAACAGATGGATTGGTAAATGGCTCAACACTTACACTGCCCTTAAGAAATGAAGAGGCTCTGCCTGGAGATGATTTTCAATTAATTGTTGCAGAATCAACTTTGCCTTTGGGTGAATATCAAAGTCTGGGACAATCTTCTTTTACAGGCACAAAAAGCGATGGACTGGTTACAAGTGAAGTGCCGCCCACTACAACATTCTTTACCATTGGTGTGTTAAATGATGAAGTCAGTGTAACTGTCTATAATGGCGTGTCTCCCAATGATGACGGGTTGAACGATTATTTTAAGCTATTGAATATTAAGAAATTCCCCAATAATACAGTAACCATCTTCAATAGATGGGGTGATAAGGTCTTTGAACTATCAGGATATGACGATGATACGCGCGTCTTTAAGGGAGAAAATAACCTTAAAGGCTCCCAAAAATTACCTTCCGGAACTTACTTCTACAGTATAAAGCTGGGAGATGGAACTCCAGCTTTAACCGGTTATTTGGAACTGAAGAATTAGAAACCTTTAGATCGCTCTATCTACTTCAAATTGCTCTAGATAATCCGCAACTCTTCTCACAAACATTCCTCCCA
>DDUM01000016.1 GCA_002344795.1 Flammeovirgaceae bacterium UBA2338
ATAAGTATGATCGAAAGGACATAAAAAACGCTCGTGTATACGTGGAAAATAGCGATGAAATAGGGCGCATTAAAGCCCTGCAAAAGGAAGTAGAGCAACTCAAATCCTTATTAATTAAGAAGGACATAGATCAGCTCATATTAGATTCTTATCTGGAGGTTGCAGCGGAAAACCTGGGTTACAAAAATGCTGATGAATTAAAAAAAAGTCTAAGCATCAAACCCTGATGAAGTCAATCCATGAATCCAGACGGACTGGACGGGCAACTGTTGAACAGGTATGCAACAGTATGCACTTGAAAAGAGATGCTTATTACAAATACAAAAGGCGTTATTCGCAGCGAGAAGCGGTTGAATCTCAAGTGATCAGTTTGGTGAGAAAGGAGCGTGAGCTCCAGTCCAGAGTAGGGACGCGAAAGCTCCATAAAGAGCTTCATGGTACGTTCCAAGAATCTGGTTTAAAAGTGGGCAGAGATCGATTATTCGATATTTTAAGAGGACATGGAATGTTGGTGAAACGCAAAAAAGCGTCATTCAAAACCACTAACTCTTATCACCATTTTTATAAGTACAACAACCTGATTAAGGATATGGAAGTAACCAGACCCAATCAGGTTTGGGTATCTGATATCACTTATATCCGAACAGTGAAGGGATTCTGTTACCTGGCATTGATTACGGATATGTATTCTAGGAAGATAGTAGGCTATGACATCAGTGATTCACTAGAGCTGGCGGGCTGCTTGCGGGCCCTCAAAAAGGCCCTGGCAAGCGCACGTCCTGCGGTGGGGTTGGTACATCATTCTGATAGGGGTATTCAGTATTGTAGTAAGGAATATGTAAGCGAACTCAGTAAACGAAATATCAGAATCAGTATGACCGAAGAGAATCACTGTTATGAGAATGCGATAGCTGAAAGAGTAAACGGAATCTTAAAGGATGAATTTTATTTGGACCAATGTTTCATGAATACACACAATGCATGCGCAGCAACAAAAAGTGCAATTGACATCTACAACAACAAAAGATTACACTTATCTTTAGGATATAAAACCCCTAATATGGTATTTTATAATGCAGCTTAATTAATGTTTAACCTGTAGCCGTATTTTAGGACGTGACAGCCTTTCCAGCTCCATTTTGCACGGTTAAACAAATCGGCTTTTATCTCACTTTTTTGAAATCACAATTAAGTAAAAAATACTCAAGGTATTTGAAGTCAGTTCTATTTGACCACTGAGAGGATCTTTAGTATGGTAAAAACTATATTGACCCATTAAGGAAGGAGTAACATGACTCCTAAATCGAAGGCCTATTATGCTCCAGTGATTTGGTTGCAGCTGAATAGATCCTTCAATAAAGCCAGTAATTGTTTTCTTAGATATACCTACTTCATACTCAAATACCTTCACGAAAGAGTTACCGTCCCAAGTTCTGGTGCTCGCCTTTGAGTTTGAACCAAAGACATCTAGCATATGACTAGCACCTCCTCCAAGAAATACCATGAAACTCTTTCTCTTCACATCAAATCTTCTTCCAAAGTTAAGTTGGAAATTAGTGTGTAGAATGTTGTAGTTTGGATACCGATCATAGAAGGATGGGTCATTGGTCAGTGTATCAATTTGGCTAGCTAGAATATTATATCCAAGAACCCCTAGACCAATTCCATATTGAAGCAGCCACTTTTCATTGATCTCCTCTTGTTTTGTTAAATTCAAACTTCCAGATACAGTTATTGGGCTTCTCAGTAGAGAATTTGAATTTGGCCTAATTCGAGCCTGATTTCCGAAATCGCCTGAAAACCCAATATGCAATTGAGCATGCGCGCCACAATCTGGCAATAAAAACACTATAACAATTACATATCTTACAATGTGCAGCACCTAATTATTTCACCACGTTAAACTAACATTAAATGTACCAACATTTCCACTATAGTGATATGATTGTACATCACCAGAATTAGCCCTTATTGTTATTCCTGATGTTACGAACGATTTAACTTTTCTTCTCCTCTTTTCTACATATGAGCTTTCTAAGAATTGGCCTCCTTCACAATTGTTGTTCTTCACATTTCCCCAAACCTGAGCCCCAATGGTGGCTCTCTTTTTTTTCCACTTTGAACCAACCTTTTTATATGACTTGGTTTTTGCCATTAACCGTGAACGCCAAGGGTGATTCCATATGCTAGTAATGTGATCTAGTCTCCAATCTCCATTTCGTTCAAAATCCCGATATCTAACACTAGATCGACATGTTGGTAAAACAATTATAGAGATAGGAGTAGTGTCTACTAGCGTAACATGGGGTGGAAGTGGATCTCCTTTTTTTATTTTTCTCAATGCAACAAGCTCATTGTAATAGAGACCTTGAACTTCGTAGTATGTTCCATCTGAATTGAACATATAGTAGGTTGATCCCACTTTTACTTCACCATATTTATTTATTATCGTTCTTACTTCATCGTCTTCAATAAACGAATAATCAGGATTTTCAAATTGATTTGGATATTCGGAAGATGTAGAGGCTAACCAGCTTTCTTCAGCAGCTGAAATTACCCTTCTTTTTGAATAAATACCAAATTGAAGTTCAAAATCAATATATGGTCGAGAGTCATTGTAACCGATGGCCTCTTCAACAGCCGCTATCTGATCATCATCTAAACCAGGATATTGGGCTAGAAATGCATCATCATACTGATCATATTTGAATTCCAAGTAATCGAGAGTTTGAATTACGTCTGACTGAGAATTAAATACCAACATTCCATATTCAACAGAAATTGGTGGAAGTTGGGGTTCTACGGGACCGAATAGCTCCACTTCATTGAGTCTGCCGTAAATGTATTGGTGATTTGGACCAAGCTCACATCTAATTTGAACTTCCAATACAGCAATATCTGTGAAAGAATGGGTCCTGAAAACCGAAGTGTTTCCTGTTATTGAAAATAATGTAACCCATGCTCCATTTGTTGATGATCTGTAAAGCACAGAATAGTTTTGTAGTTCGTAGCCTGAACTTGTATATATATTAACTTTATTCAAAGTTTTTAAACTTCCAAATTTTAGAAATACACTTTCAGGCAAACTTCCTCCTCCAGGAAAATTATTTGCCCAACTATAAGATGGCCCTACTGTAGTATTAATATTACCATCATTTATTTTATATACTGAATAACCGGGAAAAGTTGATTCTGCGGAGACAATAGCTTCACCTGCATAATTTAAAGAACCAGACTGTGCGCTTTGCTGTGGTGCGAAATATGTTGGCGAGGAATTATTTAACTCTAACTTTTCTGCCGCTCTTGTGCTATCAAACTCAATCTTTGATAGGGCAGACCTTGATCTTATTTCACTTAGCTCAAGTTTAGACGTTGGAGGGAGGTTATCCTCTATGCCAAGATTTAAATCAGTGCAACCTAAGACTATAAGAATCATTAGAATTGTTGCCCAATTAGCCCAAAATTTAATCCTTTTCATAAGCATCTTAATTTAATTAATGTTACGAATGCGAAGTTCGTTCCTAGCCCCAATATTATAGGGTAAAGATCGCAACCAACATTTAGACAAAACGAAATTGCATAATATTCAAAATGACAACTATCCAGCCCTTTAAAAAGTACTACATGAGAAGCAATTTTAATTTTAATTAACCGTGTTGAAGTTCTTAGTGAAATTTTGAGCCAATTATCTTGATAGTGTTCTTAAGAACTCTTTCGACTCATCAAGAGGAGAAATGAATATCATCACAAACATCAATAATTTGCATAAAATATTACATTACGTTTTATTTGGATTTAGGAAGATCCAAGGCTCAAAATACCACTATTTCACTTTTTCTCAGGGAGAGTAATGCTTGAAGAATACATGGCATAGTTCTTATGCTTGTGTTTACTCATGATTTCCTACGTTGAAAGGCCAGCAGCTAACACGGTGTATGCGCCATGTGCTTTGACTCATTCCAAAAAAGTGAAAGGTAATTGACCCGCGCTCTTTGTGCCTTGTGCTTTCTAGTCAATTAGCAGTTCTCATAGAATTAAGTTCTCACTTTCGCTCACTCAAGCTCGCTCATTGAGATGAGGTCCCGGTGTCTACTAGGTTTTCTGCTACTTGAACAGGATCACAAAAAGCGCTAGCTTGCTATCAATAAACAAAGTACGGCACACAGCGCATACACAGGCGTTGTGCGCAAGTTTTTAATGACAAGAGAGCAAGAGATAAAGCAACTAAAGTCTGACCTTTTCACTGCTGACGAGTGGGACAAGAGAAAGGCTTCATCAAGCCGACTATTTGAAATCGGTGGACAGGAGAATATTGACTACTTGATTGGACTTCTTGACCAAGAGAATAGTTTAGTGAGAAACGTGGTTGCTATGACATTCATGGATAACAAGTTCAACGATGCCTTAGAACCTTTACTTATTTCTATAAATAAGGCAGAGTATGTTAATTCACGCGGGTCATTGGTCTACGCACTTAACGCTTTGGACTGTAGTCAAAAACTTCGCGAGCTTTTTGACATCTTATTTGCAGCGACAAAGAATTGGGAAGTACAATCTGGTATCTTGACAGTTTTGGAGGAACAGGAATTTGAGTTTTCAGTGGACGACTTACAATACATCAAACAGAAATGGGACGGACTCAAATCCAATTGGAATCAATTGAATGGTGTTGACAAAAACAATTTAAGGAAATACGAAATTGATGAAGACTTGGTACAAAACTTCGTTGACGGATATATGGCATATTTAGAGAAGAGTTAAAAAAACCAGCGCACAACATCGTGTATGTGTCATGTGCTTCATTGCGCATCTGAAAGAGTGTAGGTCTTACCGCTGCTTTTTGTGTTTCTCAAGATAGCTTAGTTTAGAATTATTTTCCGGAGGTTCTTTTATCGCTCTGGCCTCACTCAAGCTCGGCATGCTTAGTGTGCATGGACTTTCTCGCGAAGTTTTTCAGGACTTGAACGGAAACACAAAAAGCGCTAGATTGGTGGTGACCTATGTAAGGTGGCACACGAACACATACACGGGCGTT
>DDUM01000009.1:0-34785 GCA_002344795.1 Flammeovirgaceae bacterium UBA2338
GGCTGGACACCTTTTATAAAAGGTAAAATCAGATTAATGGCAGCAAAAAACCTCGGCACTTTTATTAGCAAGAATCCCATTTATAGTTAAAGAGAGCCCATTTCCTGCGATTTCGGGATACTTACATTAAAAAGGAAATCACAAAAATTATCCTATCTTTGTTAAGGCCAAGCTTTGAATAATCATATGGCGGTACAGTTTGATAAACCTATCGTCATTAATAAAGTGGCCATTAAAAATTGTAACTTAATTTTTCAACACCCATGAACATTTACGTAGCCAACATCCCCTGGAAGGCATCAGAAGAAGAACTAAGGGCGCTTTTCGCAGAATACGGTGAAATCGACTCAGCAAAAATTATCACTGACAAATTTACACAGCGAAGCCGAGGTTTTGGCTTTGTGGAAATGAAAGATGATGATGCCGCTCGAAGGGCCATCACAGAGTTAAACGGACAAGATTTTATGGGCAAGAACCTTGTCGTAAATGAAGCACGTCCTAAAGAAGACCGCGGTGGAGGCGGTGGTGGATATAGATCTTAATAAAAAAAGCCAGATGATCCTCTGGCTTTTTTATTACATATCATCCGTTATTGACTGCGTAAAGATTGCACAGGGTTCCTAACGGCTGCCTTTATCGATTGGAAACTTACCGTCAACCCGGCCACCAGAAAAGCGGCCGCCCCCGAAATCAGAATTGTCCATACACTAATTTGAATACGGTAGGCAAAATTTTGTAACCACCAGTTCTCCATTACAAACCATGCTACCGGTATGGCCATCAAAAATGATATTAAAACCATTTTGGTAAAATCCTTAGACAGCAAAGCAAGGATTCTTCCTGTACTTGCTCCCAAAACTTTACGAATTCCAATTTCCTTAGTGCGAAGGCTGGCCGTGTAGGCAGAGAGTGCAAAAAGACCAATACAGGCTACAAAAATGGCTAATCCAGAAAATACAGCAAATAACTTACCCGTACGTTGATCGGCTTCGTAGTTTGCTTTCAAGTCTTCATCAAGAAATGTAAACTTAAAAGGTTGTTCCGGAGCAATCTCCCGCCACTTACTTTCTGCCATTTGAATAGCTTCCTGAATTTGTCCAGGCTTTACTCTTGCCAAGGCATAGGTCATTCCACCCCCAAAGGTTTCCGTATTTTGAATGACCAATGGGGTAACCTGATCATGGAGGGATTGAAAATTAAAGTCTTTAACTACTCCAATCACGGTAAATTCCAATGAAATATTACCCTGGAGTGTTTGACGTATGTTGTTCAACTTCCTACCAATAGGATCTTTATACCCCATCACTTTAGCGGCTGACTCATTGAGTACGATGGTGAGTGAATCATTCGTATCCTCATAAAACCATTTGCCCTCAAGCAATTCCAGGCCCAGTATTTCCGGCATTCGATCGCTGACAACCATGGATTTAGTAGTTAAGATTTCTGATGATCCTTCTGGCTGAAATTGAATCCCGAAAAAATCACTTTGCCTCCCAGGTAAAGATCCACTCCCTGACACATCCACAAATGAACCAGATCGCCTAAGCTCCTCCACATATGTTTTTGCGGTTTGAGAATCAAGATTAAACATACGTTCAACCACTAACATTTGATCTTTATCAAATCCCAATGACTTCTCCCGCATATATGTCATCTGTTGTTGAATCACCAATGTGCCTATCATTAGAACAATTGAAATCCAGAATTGAAATATCACCAAGCTATTTCTAATCCATTGTCCTTTTTGATTGCCCGTAAAATTACCTTTCAGCACTACTACAGGATTGAAGGAAGACAAGACAAACGAAGGGTAAACGCCTGCTAGAAAACCCACGAAAATTGTTATCCCCAAAAGCACGGTAATATTAAGAGGACTAAATATCAATTGAAGCGACTTCCCTGTTAGGTCATTAAAATAGGGAAGCGCAAGAATAATTATGATAACGGCCAACGCTACCCCAATGAAGCTCAATACAAAAGATTCTGTAAGAAATTGAAACACGAGGTGTTTCTTGAATGACCCCATTGTTTTCCGCACTCCTACTTCCTTTGCACGCTCAGCAGAGCGGGCAGTGGCAAGGTTCATAAAATTAATGCAGGCAATAAAGAGGATTAAAATCGCCACCGAAATCATAATGTAGACAGATGTGATGTTACCCCCCGGCTGAATCTTTCCCTCGAGGTTAGTAGGATCTAAATGAATAGAAGTTAAGGGTTGCAAAAAATACCTGTACCCATTCCCTTCTTTCTTGTAATCCTCCCAGGATTTACCAAGATCGCGTTCGATTTGCGCAGAAGCATAAGTCTCCACCATTTGGGGAAATTTGGATTCCAATGCCTTGTAGTCTGCCCCAGGGATAAGTTTGAAGTAACAATTCGCAGAAAAACCCGTGAAGTTTTCTATTTCGATAAAGGGAAAGGTTTGCAGCGATACCAGCATGTCAAACTTCATATGGGAGTTATCAGGCACATCCTCACAAACAGCAGTTACTGTAAACTCCCCAAACCCAGTAGTTATCGTCTTTCCAATGGGGTCTTCATCACCAAAATACCTGAGAGCCGTACTTTCCGTCATCACCATATCATTGGCATTGTGCAATAGCTTAACCTCATCACCCTTAATAATTTTAAAACTAAAAATCGAAAAGAAATTGCTATCAGCAGCAAACACAAAGCTCTCCTCAAACTCTTTCTTTTCATCTCGCTCATTTTTGTAGGAAATTAAAGTGTTTCCAAATGGCCCTACCAAAAGAGTAGCACTTTCAATTTCAGCGTAATCCCTTACTGCTACATTGGCAAATGAGTGGGGTATTCCAGAATAATAAGTAGAGTGATCAGGATAGATTCTTTCCAGAACCATCTTATGAACCTGATCTGCATCTTTATAAAATTTATCATAGGAAAATTCATTCTGCACAAATAGGGCTATCAGTAAACAACTGGCAATGCCTACTGCAAGCCCTACTATGTTAATAAATGTATATCCCTTTTGTCGCAACAGGGATCGGATGGCGAGTTTGAAATTATTTTTAAGCATTCGGTTGGGAGTTGGGGTTGACAGGAAACGCTAAGAATAAGTGTGACATACCATAAATCAATTATCTGAATTTACGGTAAACGTTACCTTAAGTTCTAATAATATTTCCCTAATTACCCAAATACGGATAGTATCAGCTCAAGAGACCTAAAAATGAGGTTAATTAAAGCGTTCCGGATCAAAAGCAGATAAACCTACATCTGGCTTTTTTCCATCCATGAGGTCAGCCACAACCCTTCCCGTACCAGGGCCCAGGCTAATACCCAACATAGAATGCCCTGTGGCCACAATCAGATTTTGGAGTTGTTTGCTTCGTCCAACATAGGGCAGTCCATCAGGGGAACAAGGCCTCAGCCCATGCCAAACTTTTTCTTTGCCAGGAACATCCACCTTCATTTCGGGATAGTACTTCGGTATCGATTCTACTATTCCACGTACACGGTTCATACTGATCTTATGATTAACCCTGGTAATCTCCATAGTGCCACCGAATCGCAGATTATTCTCCATCGGTGTCACTGCTACTTTTGCTTCCAGGAAGATTGAGGGAATTCGTACATTTTTCTGAATATTGTTCAAAGTAAAACTATATCCCTTTCCTGCTTGCATAGGTAATGAAAGCTGAAGTCGCTTGGCAACTGTTCCAGACCATGATCCCGCAGCCAATATTACCTCGTCAAATGAATAATTACCCAGGTTGGTTGTCAGTTCTTGTATCTTATTATTTTCAATTCTAAAATCGAAAACCTCACAATCCGTTTTAAACTCCACCCCAGCCTCTTTAAGGTAGTGGATCAGTCCATTGATAAAATGTTGAGGGGTAAGATGTGCATCTCCGGGAAAATAAACTCCACCCCTCACATCTACTCTTACGTCAGGCTCCATATCCTGCACTTGTTCTGCCGTTAGCACCCTGGCCTCTACTCCATAATGATTGGCTATCTCCGCTGTCTCTCTTTCTTCACTTTCAATTTCTTCAGTTTTGTACAACATCAACAAACCTCTTTCATGATAACCAAAATCAAATGGCAGTTTTTTTGCCATTTGTTGATACAACGATTTGCTATAATAACTCAATTCCTTCAATGCGGGAATCGCGTTATCTACGTTAGCCTGGCTGGAATTCCTATAAAATAGATAACCCCACTTAAGAAGATCCGGGTTTAGACTTGGTCTGACATAAAAAGGACTTTTCGAATTAAACATCCAACGGATACCTTTTGATATCATTCCGGGAGCTGCCAAAGGAATAAAGTGACTGGGAACTATCATTCCTGCATTACCAAAAGAGCAACCCTCTTGAAGGTTACCCTTTTCAATAACAGTAACCTTATGGCCCGCCTGGGTCAAATAGTATGCAGACGTAAGTCCTATTATTCCTCCTCCTATTATACCAACATTGCTCATAAGAAACTAGATAACCTGAAATCCATGCGCATAAGGATCATCATCATCTATGATGATCGTGTTGTATCCGGTAACCATCGCCCACCCTTCAATACTCGGGATTATGGCTGGCTTACCATCCAACTCGGTCACTTCCTCTATTCTTCCGATGAATTTAGAGCCAATAATACTTTCATGAATGAATGGCTCTCCTTGCTTTAGTTTTCCTTTGGCATACCATTGCGCAAGTCTTGCAGAAGTACCCGTACCACAGGGTGAACGATCTATCGCCTTGTCTCCGTAAAACACTGCATTACGGGCTGTGGCGTTCGGATCAATAGTGGCACCCGTCCAAAGAATATGACTGCATCCATTGATCGTAGGGTTTTCGGGATGGACAAAGTCATACTTATCATTGATGTTCTTTCTCAAGGCTCTGCTCCAACCTACCAATTGATCGGCCGTATAGTTCTCAATCCCTCTAAAATTTGATTGCACATCTACAATGGCATAAAAATTTCCTCCATAGGAAACATCTAAAGTAAGTTCACCCAAATCAGGACACTCGGCAGTAAGGTTTTCAGCAGCGAGATAAGCTTTTACATTTTTAAGTTTTACAGACTTTACTTTCTTTCCTTCCTGTACATATTCAATCAACACAAGTCCTGCGGGTGTTTCCAGTCTAAGCTTGCCTGGTGTCTTGGGCACAACCAATCCTTCCTCTATGGCTATCGTTACCGTACCTATTGTACCATGACCGCACATGGGCAAACAGCCACTGGTTTCAATAAATAAAACACCAATATCGTTTTGGGGATCTGAGGGTGGATATAAAATACTTCCACTCATCATGTCGTGGCCGCGGGGTTCAAACATCAGTCCTTTCCTTATCCAATCAAACTCTTTTAAAAAATGTTGCCGCCTTTCACTCATGTTAGCTCCTTGCAACAGGGGACCCCCTCCTGCCACCAGCCGAACCGGGTTACCACAAGTGTGTGCATCGATACAAAAGAATGTTTTTCTCATAAATAGTTATGCCCAGTAATGGATACTTAATTATTTTGTTAATTAATCAGCCCCAGTCTTATCATAAGCATCAAAAACCAGTGTGGCTCCTGCCAAATCTTCAAGTGCATGTCCCACAGATTTGAAGCAGGTAATTTCCATTTCGTTTTTTCTTCCCTCTTTCTTTGACTGACACAATTCAAATAAATCAGAAAGAATATGGTCTCTGGTGATTACACCTTCTCGCAATGGAATAGCCAGATCACCTGTTTCCGTTGTCGCTCCTTCATAATTATCAACATGAATACTTACAGTAGATATAAATTCATCATCTACCTCACGCATGTCTGGTTTGTAGGCCCCTACCAAGTCATAGTGCTGCCCTGCCTTGATGTTCTTACCAAAGATCAGTGGTGTTGGGCTTAAGGTAGCGCAGGAGATAATATCAGCCTCCTCCACATGTACAGTATAATCTTTTACGGGAGTGATTTTAATTTCAGGAAATCGTTGAGCAATCGATTGAGATTTTTCAAAGTTTCTTCCCCATAAATACACTTTTGTAATCGGGCGTACAGATGCATGTGCTTTAATTAAATCTGGTGCCAACGCTCCGTTTCCTATCATAAGCAAACACTTTGCATCCTTTCTGGAAAGATAGCCTGACGCCAAAGCAGATGCCGCTGCCGTTCTTTTGTTGGTCAGCACTTTGGCATCTAAGATCGCCTTGAGAGTACCTTTCTGCAAATCAAAAAGCAGGTAGCTTCCTTGAATAGTAGGCAGGTTGTATTTGCTGTTGTTGGGAGATACGTTAACTACTTTAACTCCTAAGTTCTCTCCATCATCCCAGGCCGGCATAAGTAACAGCGTAGACTCCACACCCTCTTTGGGGTTAGGATATTGATGATGATGTCGTTTAGGAATTTTATACTGTTTTTGAAAAGCCGACCTCAACGCTTCAATTAAAGCAGGATAGTGGGAATACTTTTCAATTTCTTCTGCATCGATAAATCGCATTGTTATATTCCCTTTCGTGTCAACTCCCCATTTACAGTTCTCCAAATACCTAAAGTATTTGCATTTTTAAGCTCTTCTGGTAATAATGAATCGGGGAAGTTTTGAAAAGATACGGGTCTTGCAAATCTTTTAATCGCATCAGTACCCACTGCGGTAAATCTGGAATCAGTAGTAGACGGAAAAGGACCACCATGATTTTGTGAAGGACAAACTTCAACACCCGTTGGAACACCATTGATGATTAACCTGCCTGCTTTCTCTATCAATATGTTCAGGAGGTTAGTATGTTTGGATATTTCTTCTTCTTCAGCAATAATACTGGATGTAAGTTGCCCATGAAGATGATTAACCACCTTATTAAGCTCACCCATATTGGCACATCGAATGATCAACGAAAAAGGACCAAACACTTCTTCTGCAAGAGAAGGGTTATTTAAAAAAACAGATGCTTGCACTGATGCTACTGTTGGCCTGCCTTGATTTTTGTCCCCAATTTTAGATTCAGTCTCTGACTGAACTTCCAGCTTCACCCCTTTTTGTGCAAGAGTTTCTGACAAACGTTTCACATAATTGGCAGCTATGCCTTTATGCAGCATTTCAGCAGGAAGTGCCTTGCTGATCTCAGCTGAAAAGTTTTTAATAAACTGTTCGAGGCCTTCTCCTTCAACTGCAAGTACTAGTCCTGGATTGGTACAAAACTGTCCTACCCCAAGAACTAACGAAGAAGCCATCATAGTAGCCGTCTTTTCAAAATTCTTTTTGAGCGACTCGGGTAACAATATCACTGGGTTGATGCTACTCATCTCTGCAAACACCGGAATAGGCGTAGGGCGTTGGTTCGCCAAATCAAACAATGCCTTACCGCCAACAAACGAACCAGTGAAACCCACCGCGCTGGTTTTAGGATGCTTCACCAAAGCCTGACCTACTTCAAAACCTGCACCGTGCAAATGTTGAAAAACACCCGCAGGCATTCCTGTTTTACTCATTGCCTTCATTATCGCCCCAGCTACCAGCTCAGAAGTTTTAGCATGAGCAGGATGGGCTTTTACAATTACTGGACATCCGGCAGCTAATGCTGACGCGGTATCACCGCCAGCTGTGGAATAGGCCAAAGGGAAATTAGCAGCCCCAAACACCACTACTGGTCCAAGTGCTACTGATTTTTTTCTGATATCTGGTTTGGGAGCCGGAGCTCTATCGGGAATTGCAGTGTCTACTCTCGCTTCTACCCAGGACCCTTCTTCAATGTAATCCGCAAACATGCGACAATGCCCTGTTGTTCTGCCACGTTCACCAATGATCCTTGCTTCGGGTAGTGCAGTTTCAGCCATAGCTGTTTTCACCAGCTCATCACCCAAACCCTCAATTTCATCCGCAATGGCGCGTAAGAAGGAAGCCCTTTTCTTTCCACTAAAATTTTTGAAAGAGAGAAAAGCAACATGTGCCTCATTCATGGCAGCATCAACTTCAGCTAGAGTAGCATCTTTAAATGACATAATCTGTGTTTGTTTTAATTCCTTGTTTACCTACAAAAATAACAATTTGAGATTGGCAGCATCCCGTGCCCTGAAATCAATAATCCAACATCCAGAATCCAGAATATAGTATCCAGAATCCAGATCATTCCATTTACAACTTCGGTCTGTTTTTAATTCCATCGCGAATTGTCTTTAAAACTCGCTCTCGTTCTTCTCCGATTAGAGGAAGACGTGGAGGCCTCACGTGCTCAGATCCTATTCCCTCCTCTGCTTCTGCCAGCTTGATATATTGAACTAATTTTGGATGGATGTCCAATTCGAGGATGGGCAAGAACCAGCGATATATTTTAAGTGCTTCCTGCAATTTACCCTCTTTCACCAGGTTGTACAACGCCATGGTCTCCCTTGGAAATGCACAAACCAGACCCGCTACCAATCCATCAGCTCCTAATGCCAATTCTTCTAAAGTCAATGTGTCTACCCCGCAAAGAATCTTGTACCGGTCGCCAAATTTATTGATCATTCGTGTGACATTGGAAACGTCTCTGGTCGATTCCTTCACTGCCTGAATATTTTTGTGCTTCGCAATGTCCTCAAACATTTCCAAAGTTATTCCTGTCTTATAGTCAATAGGATTGTTATAAATCATGATCGGCAAAGAGGTAGACTCAGCTACTGCTCCAAAAAAAGTAACAGTTTCTCTGTGATCTGATTTATACCTCATGGGTGGCAATAACATCAAGCCCGTTGCGCCATTTTTTTCAGCATCATTTGCAGCTTTTACCGCGTCTGCTGTGCTTCCCTCAGCGATATTCATCACCACAGGTATTTTACCTCCTAACTTTTCTACGGTAAACTTCACAAGATCAAGTTTCTCGCGATTTTCCAGAACACTGGATTCTCCAAGTGTTCCACCAAGAATAACACCATTGATACCTGCCTCTACCTGAACTTTCAGGTTTTTTTCAAACAAATCAAAATCGAGTTGATGATCACTTGTGAATTTTGTGGTAAGTGCCGGGAAAACTCCCTTCCATTGAATACTCATATGAACAAAATTTAAAAATTTGGTAAGGCAAAGTTAAGCCTTGCAAATGAGTACAGCGCAACTTAAAATGGTGGTTTCCGATATTATTTTGATAAAAATCAATAGGTTTGTAAACATCCTCAATCAAAATATAACATGAAGGTTGTTTCGTTTCAGGTACCTCATATCATGAGAGAAGCTTTCAAGATCCAATTGGACAGAATGCCTCACTTCTATGAAAAGCTCCACCAACACCAGGAAATACAAATCATGTGGATTGAAAAAAGTGCAGGCACCATGATTGCCGGAGATTATGTAGGCCGTTTCAATGCGGGTGATCTTTACATTATTGGAAGTTTTCAGGCTCATGTATTTCTAAATGATCCGGTTTATTTCAACACAGACAGCAATCTGGGAGCATCCTCCGTCTCTCTATTTTTTGATGAAAAATACTTGGGGCGTGTATTCTGGCAGCTGGATGAGATGGATGAAACCAGAAGGCTCGTTGAAAAAGCAGCTCGAGGCTTTAAGGTTCTCGGAAACACAAGAAATAGTATAATTTCCTTAATAAAGAAAGTAGTGAATCAAAAGGGTGTTGATAAACTAATCACTTTCTTTAGTATTATTAAACTGCTTTCAGAATCAAGAGAAATGGAAATTCTAAGCGTGATGGCCTCCAAAGAAAATTTCGGTAGAAATGAAGGAAAGCGAATGAATGACATTTTACAATTTACACTTCGTGAAAGTCATCGAAAAGTATACATTGATGAGGTAGCAAAAGTTGCCAACCTCACGGAAGAAGCCTTCTGCAGGTATTTTAAAACCAGAACAGGAAAAACTTATACCAATTTTCTAAATGAAGTAAGGGTAAGTCAGGCTTGTAAAATGTTGATTGATAAAGACCTGTCCATTCAGGACATTTGTTTTCAATCAGGTTTTAGTAATTTATCCAATTTTAACAGGGCTTTCAAAAAAGTAACAGGAAAGACACCGTCCAAATATCTTAGCTAGGTCAAGCTCTCTTTAAGGTAACAATGGTAATCTCAGGAGGAATGCCCACCCTACCAGGGTAACCCAGATAACCAAACCCACGGTTGACATAAAGGAATTGATCCTCTTCCCTGTAAAGCCCTGCCCACTGTTTATAAATGTATTGAGAAGGGCTCCATTTAAACCCACCTACTTCTACTCCAAATTGAAATCCGTGAGTATGTCCTGCAAACATTATATCGATGTCTTTATAATTTTGACGTACCTGAGCATCCCAATGGCTGGGGTCATGACTAAGCAAAAGCTTTACAGGCGCTTCTTCAGTTCCACTATAGGCCTGATCTAACTTGCCATATTTTGCAAAGCGACCCGCCCCCCAGTTTTCATTTCCTAAAATGGCTATCCTTTCACCCTCCGCTTCCAGCCACCTGTTCTCATTTTGCAATAAATCAAAACCCAGTTCTTTATGCGCTCGAATGAGATCCTGAAAGTTTTGAGCTTTGGCATTGGCACTCTCCCATCGGTGGTAGTCTCCATAGTCATGATTACCAGTAACAGAAAATACCCCCAGGGGTGCTTTTACTTTATTAAATACATCAAAGTAATCTTTTAATTCAGAGGTTTGATTATTCACCAAATCACCGGTAAAGAATATTACATCTGGTTTCTCCTTCAAAAGCATTTCAACACCACCTTTTACTGCGGTCTTATTAAAAAAACTGCCCGAATGGATATCTGACAACTGACCAATACTGATACCATCGAAAGCTTTAGGCAAATGAGGGAGTGTAACAGTCTGCCTCCTAATTCTGTAGTCATGTGCTCCAGAAATAATCCCATAGGTAAAAGCTCCAAAGGGAACTGCAGCTGCCATTAACGCAGCTTGCGATAAAAATTCAGATCTTGGAATTGAGGGTCCGGGAAGGCCTGTTGGCTTATTATTGTCAAACAAAGCAATCATATAACGTACACCTCGCTGGATATCCCCAGCAAAAATTAATAGTACAGCAAAAAACTTGGAAAAATAAACTGTGAATAAGCCCGTGATTACCCAATTACGAAGCGAAGCACTGTAGGTATATGGATCATCAAAGGCCCACCATACTAAAGCAGCAATGCTTACAAGGGTGGGAACCCAAAATGAGTAACGAAAAATATTTCTCCAGCCATCTGTCCAGTTCTTACTTACCAGTAAAACTGCCTGAAAAACGTAGTAATCGATTGCCAGAAAAAGCAAAATAAAAATAAAGACCATAAATAATTTTTGTGCTCTCATTCAAAAAATTAATCGCATCCTTGCTTGTAACAAGGATGCGACCCAAATGGTTTATCAAACTGGATCAACCGATGCCTAATCTTCTGTTTAGCTTTTCTACCAACAAGTACATTACTGGCACCACCACCAGAGTAAGGAAGGTAGCAAAGGTAAGGCCGAAAATAATCGTCCAGGACAATGGCCCCCAGAACATTACACTATCTCCTCCAATGTAGAAGTCAGCATTATACGTTTGGAAGAACTTAATAAAGTCGAGGTTGATACCGACAGCCAAAGGAATTAACCCTAATACCGTGGTAATTGCTGTTAACAATACCGGGCGTAAGCGAGTTTTTCCTGCTTCTTCAATTGCCTTTACAACTTCCTCCAAAGGCAAACGCTCCAAGCCCAGCTCTTCTCTCCTTCGCTTCTTCTTCAATTCAATAAAATCTATCAATACAATAGCATTGTTCACGACCACACCCGCCAGGGAGATGATACCAATCATGGTCATAATCACCACAAAGTCCATTCTGAAAATCAACAGTCCAAGGAATACACCAATGGTGCTGAATACAACAGAGGTCATAATGATCAACGGAGTGGTAATCTTGTTGAACTGTGCTACAATAATTAAGAAGATCAAAAATATCGCCAGCAACAATGCACCGCCCAGGAAGCCCATCTCTTCTGCCTGCTTCTCCTGTTCACCTCCAAAATTGAAAGTATATCCAGGTGGCATTTTGAAATCCTGTAGCAATAATTTGATCTGATCATTTATCTCTGTAGCGTTATAACCACTCAATACATTGGAAGACATGGTAATCATACGCTTCAAATCCTTACGCCTAACCGACCCATACGTTGACGTAAGTTCAGCATGGGCTACCGCGGAGATGGGAATTTGAGCGATCCGACCACTCGTCTGATCCCGGAAAGTAATACTCTTGTTCATTAATGCATCAATATCATAACGATACCTGTCCTGCAACCTCAATTGGATTTTATAATTATCTTCTCCCTGCTTGTATTTTGAAACTTCTTTTCCAAAAAGGGAGGTGCGCACTTCATTGGCTACAGAGTAAGTAGACAACCCAAATCTTCTTGCCTTTTCACGGTCAATATGCACAATCAATTCAGGTTTTCCTGTTTCCAGGTCAGTTTTTAGTTTTTCGATTCCCGGTATACCTGATTCGTTGATCAAATTTCTCATGTCTTCTGTCACCTTAATAAGTGTTTGAAAATCATCACCAGAAAGTTCAATCTGAATCGGTTTACCTGTTGGAGGTCCGTCCGCGTTCTTATCTACTGTAACAGTAACTCCAGGATACCCTTGAATACCATTGCGCACTTCATCCAGTATAGTATTGGTATCAATTCCGTCCCGGTATTTAAAGTCCACAAAATTGACTGTAATTCGTGCTTTGTTGGGTGTATCTGCCTGTCCAATGTTCGATGGGTCATTGGGATCTCCTGTGCCCTGGCCTACATTACCTATTATAGATTCTACAATCTTGTCGTAAGGCTTAACTAACTCAATTACCTTATCCTCTATCGTTCTGGTAAATTTGTCGGTCTCCTCAATGTCTGTACCAACAGGGAATTCGATAAAGACATTAATATACTTTGGTACGTTAACCGGGAAATAAATAACCTTTGGGGGAAATATTATCATCAAGGCAATAGAGATAAATAATGTTGCCACGGCTCCGCCAAAAAACCATCTCGGGTTCTTGCCCCTTAAAGCAAAGGCCACAACCCTGGAGTACTGAGCTTCTAATCTTGGTAAATAATTGTTTTGGAATTTACGTGATGCCGGAACAAAAAAGAATACGTTCAACAAAGTGAGCAAGGCAAGGGCAATGAAAAGATTGCCCAACCAGAAGACTTGCAACAATATAATCACCGTGCCAGCCACAACATATATAGCTACACGCTTCCACATTTTCTTTCTGTTAATACTATAAGCGTTTTCATGCTTCATCGAAAGTGAAGCAATCACGGGAACGATAATTAAACCAACAAAAAGAGAAGAACTGAGTACAACAATAAGCGTAATAGGAAGGTACTTCATAAATTCGCCCATGATACCTGGCCACATGGCCAAAGGCAGAAATGCAGCAAGGGTTGTTGCGGTAGATGCAATAATGGGCCATGCAATCTCACCTACACCCAGTTTAGCAGCACTCAACAAATCATACCCCTCCTCATAAAGGCGATACACGTTTTCTACCACTACTATACCATTGTCTACCAGCATCCCCAGTGCCATGATCATTCCAAACAATACCATCATATTGATCGTAAATCCCATCGCTCCCAGAATCAAAAATGATAAGAGCATAGACAATGGAATGGCAATACCCACAAACAATGCATTGCGTGTACCAAGGAAAAGCATCAATACTCCTACCACCACAATCACTCCAGATATGATGTTATTCTCAAGGCTACTGACCATTTCCTTGGTAAAGGATGATTGGTCGTTGGTGATGTTCACATTTAAGTCTGCTGGAAACACTTCTGCTTTGGCTTTGGCCAAAACTGCATTTACTTTATCAGTAGCAATCAATAGATTTTGCCCACTTCTCTTAATCACGTCTACCATCACTACAGGTTGTTTTGCCAACCTCGCGTAGCTCGTGGTTTCCACATAGTCAAACTCAATGGTGGCAATATCCTTTAGGTATACAATATTGCCTTTCTCGTGTTTCACAATTACATCTTCAAGTTGCCTGGGGCTAGAAAACTCTCCTACCACGCGCAATGTTCTTCTGATCCCATCATCCAAAATATTTCCACCAGAAAGTGTCACATTTTCAGCGGCAATGGCATTTTCTATATCGGCAAAATTGATTTTACGTGCTTCTAATAAATAAGGATCAACTTTGATCTTCACCTCACGCTCATCCACACCTCTGATTTCAACTTTGGATATTTCTGTAATACGCTCTATCTCGTCTTCAAGGTATTCACCATACTTTTTAAGTTGCTCCAAAGAATAATTGCCCGACAGGTTGATATTCAAAATAGGAAATTCAGAAAAATTCAATTCGAATACATTTGGATCACTTGGCAAATCATCAGGCAATTCTGGTTTCGCACGATCTACCGCATCCTTCACCTTTGTTAAAGCATCGCCCACATCAGTGTCGGTATCAAACTCTACAATAATGGTCGAATAATCCTGAACTGAAGTCGACTTAATATTATCAACTTCGGAGATGGTATTCAGTTCTTTCTCAATTTCCCTGGTTACCAGATTCTCCATGTCTATTGGAGAGTTTCCTGGATAAAGCGTGCCCACGTATACAATGGGTTGCTTTATTTCCGGATAACTATCTTTGGGCAAGCCGATGTAGGTTAATATTCCCATCACCGCAATAAGAAACGCCAGAAACCCTACCGTTGTCCTATTGGTTATGGCAAGTGTGGTGACCCCAAACTCCTTATCTACCTTTAGATCTTTTTTATTTTCACTCATAATTATTTTAGTATGAGGTTAAAATTATTTCTTTGCTACTCCAGCAGAGACAGCTTCCGCGTTGGCGATCATCACCTCCACACCCTCAGTAAGCTCTCTGAAACCCCGATCAACAATTTGTTCATTTCCCTGAAGGCCTTCGGTTATTTCAGTTTCTTTGTTTGAAGTAGTTCCTGCCACTACGTATACCTTTCTCGCGATTGACCCACTTTCTCGTTTTTCAACTACATATATGTACTGGCCGGTTTCATCTTTTTGAATTAGCCGTGTAGGAACTGCAAGTGCTTCTTCATTTACATAGTCAAGCAATTGAAGAACCACCACCTGATTTGGTTTTACCACAAAGTTTACCTTAGGTAATTTAGCCTCTACCTCAAATGTTCTGTTCTCCTCATTAATAACCTGCCCCACAGATGAGATTACAGTAGACACAGTTTTATTAATCAACGGGAAGAGTATGTCCACTTTGTCTCCTGCTTTGAATCGGCCAATGAAACGCTCTGATACATCCGTTCTCAAAAACATTTCATCTGTACTCACTATCCTGATCAACGGTACACCCGGGCTGGCCATCTCTCCTACACGGGAGGGCAATTGATCAACTGTTCCATCAAAGGGGGCTTTAATCATGGCCAGGTTCAACTGGGCATAAGCCGTTGACAATTTATTTTCCAGAGATACTTTATTATTTTTTGCCTGTAGGTACTGCACTTCTGTACCAATTTTCTGCTCCCATAGCTTGGATTGCTTTTCATATACAGTGGTAGCCAATTCTAAGGAAGTTTTCAATTCAGCAATTGACCTGCGAATCACATCGGCATCTAATTCAATCAAAGTTTGTCCCTGAGACACACGCTGCCCTTCCTTCACATTGATGCGTTTAATCTCCCCACCAGTCTGCGCACTTAAGAATACATTTTTTCTGGATTCAACAGCTCCTCTTACTTCCACCTTGTGCTCAAAAGGTTCTCTCTTAGCTATAAACGTAGAAACCAAAATTGCTTTGGTATTTTGCCTTGCAAATTCAGGATCCAGTTCACTGATCTCTTTTTCAAGCTGAATAATTTTGCCTCTCACAGTTTGCAATTGCGCACGTGCTTTATCGAGTTCCGTCTTTTTCGCTTCAAGATTCTTATCACCTTCCGATCCACCGCATGCGGCAACGATCAAAAGAATTATTGGTAATATATATTGTGTCTTCATGTATAGTGGATATTTCATTTTTTGTCTAGTAATTTTCCAAATGCTTTGTCCAGATCAGTTTTGGCAATTGCTGCGTCAAACAATGCATTGTAATAATTTATTTGGGTTTCTTTCAGCGATGCCTCAGCATCTACAACTTCCAGATTAGAGCCAACCCCCTGTTCGTACTTAATCTTTGTTACCCTAGCCACATTCTCCGCCAGCCCCATGTTTGCTTCCTGGGCCTTCAATGCTGATATGCTATTCTGATAGTTAGTAGTAGCTTGCTTAATTTCCAGGTCAATGCCTTTTTCAAGTGACTTAAACCCGTTTTCAATCTTCTTCAGTTCAAGTTTTTCTTGTTGCACTTTGTAAGTACGTTGTAGACCAGAAAACAATGGAATATTTAGATTTACCCCAAACGAACTGAATGAGTACCAACTATCTGGGCCAATAGCCCCATTATCTGAGATACTGCTGTTGGTTTTAAACAAGCCCCCAATATCTGGTGACTGTGTCGAGTAGCCCAGATTGGCATTGGCGGATAAGCTGGGCAATGCCGCAGCATAATTATTTTTGATATTCAAGTTCTGCAGCTTCCAATTTGTTTCCAGTACCTGATAATCCGCTCTGCTTTTATAGTCCCAATCCCTGAGGTACTCATCAAGATTTACATTCACAATTTCTTCATTCAACTCTCCCACGACATCCATTGGCTGTCCCAATGGGTAATTCATCTGAAACTTCAATAGCTCTACACTCAACTGTTGAAGCTTTTCGAATTTCGATTTTTCCGTGATAAGGTTATTTAGATTAACCTGAATTCTATCCACGTCTATGCTTTCCGCGAACCCATTCTCATACATTGCTCTGGTGGTTATTAGCAATGAGTCCACCCGATTGATATTGCTGTCAAAAAGTTTCATTCTTTCTCTATTGACCAGCACAGAGTAATAAGCCTTGGTCACCTGCTCTATCACTTGCTCATTGGTTTGGTTGGTCGTTTTAACAGAAAGTTCCTTGTAAGCATTAGCAGCCTGAAGACCCACCAGATAACTTCCATTAAAAATGATTTGGTTTAATGATAGGGATGCTGTTCCTGCGCTTTTCAACTGAAAAAAGTTTTGTGCAGCCACCACATTACCAGGCTGTATTCCTGGCACTCCACTTAAGTCAATAAATCCACCATTTGGATCATAGGTAGTAAAGAAACGTGCTAATTTTTGGTTGTGGGTAATACCCGCAGATCCGGATATTTGTGGGAGGCCAATACCTATTGTTTCCTTTACCTTGGCCACAGCAATTTGCTCTTCAAGTCTGGCATTGGAAATATCATAAGAGTTTTCAAGTGCATACTCAATACACTGGTCAAGGGTAAATGACTTGGGTTCATTTTCCTGAGCAAATGATGGTGCTGAAGCAAATAGTATAGATAGGATAAATAATATATAATTCCGACTCATAGTTAAATTGTTGTGTTTTCCTTTTTGCTTATTTCCTTTTTATGTTTCTCATACAGTTTCCTTCCTTTATCGGTGAAAAGCCCATGAATGAAGTGGTCGAAAATCTGGGTTTGTACATTGATTAAAGAATAGTCGTTTTTAGGATAAAGAATTGGATCGAATGGGAATTGGATTGTTTCCAATCTCATAATGGCCAAAATTTTTGTATCCAGTTCGGGTCTAAAATATCCCTCCTCTTTACCCTGATCAATTGAACGCTCTATCTGCTCCCTTATAAACTGATTCTTAAAAGCCAGCCATACATTCCACGCCTTGTGGTGATATTTTTGTAAATCAAATAAGAGGGAAGGATTCATATCCCTAAAGTTTTCCCTGAGGCAACCCGAAAGGCCTACTAATTCCTCCACTGCATTTTTTGCATTGTTGGCCACCTCTTCTAGCTGTTCCCTATCACGAAGCACATACATTTCGGTGACGGAAAACACCATTTCATCCTTGTCTTTAAAGTATTGGTATATTGTTTTTTTGGAGATTCCCAGGTGATTGGCAATATTGTCCATCGATACACTGCGGATACCATAGCGAACGAAAAGCTCCGCTGCTCCCCTTAAAATTTTACTTTTTGTATCTATATCTTCCATATGGGGCGCAAAACTATGGAAACTTTAGCCATATCCAAAGTTTCCATTGTTTTTCGTGTGTTATACGAAGGCCATTTGATTTGGTTGGGGGGAAATCTATTTTTTTATTGAAAAGCTTGTCTTTGCCCTACTGGTCTGTAGGTTGGGATTGTTGGTATGAACTGCCCCATCCACACTTCTCCTTCATCTTTTTGCGGAACTGGACTTTTTCTTCATCCGTCATACCACTCCATTTTTGCTTCCAGTGCACTCCATTTTGTCCTTTGCAATAAGGTCTTCCAATCGGCCATAACACTATTTTAGATAATAGCAACAAACCCAGTGCCTGCCAGATGGTAATCATGGGTATTCCAAAAAGCACCGGCATTAACCAGTTCCATAATAATTGGGTCACCAGCCCCAGTACACCAATGGCTATTGCACCCAGGAGCACCATTTTCAAAATCCAACTTCCTCGTTTCATATCTTTATGCATTATTTTTCAAAATCTTTTTTGTTATATCCTTGATGGATATTTAATCACCTGTCATCACATCATCGTAAAAGCGTTGCAGCCGCTTGCGCAAACTCATAATGGCATATCGCTTTCTTGATAAAAGCGTGTTAATCGACACACCTTCTTCTTCCGCCAGTTCCCTGAAACTTCTTTCCTCTATTTCGTTCTTAATGAAAATTTCTCTTTGCACTTTAGGCAGTTCGCTCAAAGCCTCAGTGATTTCATCCCAAATGGCCTCTTTCAATAGCACAGATTCTGGTGAATTGTCCAGATCGGGCAAAATCTCTTGAAGGGTGAGCGGTCCGTCTTCATCCGAACTACCTATAAATGTAAAATCAGTGCGTTTGGGTCGGGAGGCGTCTCTTCTGTACCTGTCTATTATTTTATTTCTGGCAACAGAGTAAAGCCATGAAGTGACCCTATCCAAAGAATTAATGGTTTGAAACCCTGCAACAAACTGGTAGAACACATCCTGAAGGATATCCTCTGCCTCCTCCAATGTAGATACTCTGCCCCTGATAAATCCTAGTAATTTATCTTTTTCCTTCAGAAATGTATTCTGTTTCAGTTGCTGTATCGTCAATTCAATTGCCTTTATCTCCATGTTGCTTTCGCTACAACGGGATAGTCGCTGAGATGGATGAATTTATTGTAAAACTCTTTCAAACTTTGGCAATGCATACCCATGTTTTATCATATTTGCCATCAATGGCTGGTCTTTATCATCAATTTCAATATCAGGGAGCTGTATTGGGTTATTTACAAGCAGGTAATGGCCCCGAACATTTACTCCTTTTTCATGGCTTTGGGCAAAATCACACGGCCTTCAACGCTTTAACCCGTGAATTGGATACAAAATTTACTTTGTACTGCTTCGATTTATTCTTTCATGGTAAAAGTCAATGGCCACATAATGAAACCCCTTTATCAAAAGCTTATTGGAAAGAGATACTAGGCCAATTTCTTGACGAAAAAGCAATTGTCAATTTCAGCCTGCTGGGATTTAGCCTGGGAGGAAAGTTTGTTTTGGCCAGTATGGAAGCATTTCCATCAAGAATATCATCAGTCTACCTTCTGGCTCCAGATGGGATCAAGAAAAATATTTGGTACAACCTCGCTACCTACCCCGCACCGCTGAGGTGGCTATTCAAAAGTATGATTGCAAAGCCCGGTCGTTTTCAATCCATTGTTAAAGGAGCACGAAAACTCAATCTAATAGACCGAGGGGTAATTAAGTTCGCTGAATCGCAAATGAACACTGAAGAACAAAGAAAAAGGGTTTACTATTCCTGGGTGGTCTTTCGGAAACTCAAATTTGATCAGGGCAAGATTGGCTCGATAGTTAATTCCAATGGGATCAACCTGTTTCTATTTGTAGGTCAATTTGATAAAATGATCACCGCCAAAAACATGGATCGTTTACTTAAACGAATACCTCATCATCACTTTCAGATACTACCAACCGGTCACAACGGATTGATCGAAAAATCAATTGAGGTCTTAAGAAATATAGGATCAAAAAGTCCCTAAAATCCTCTAATCATAGTATTTTTACGGCTTCCTATAACACCCGAAAATGATTCTATTTTTCCGTAAGCCATCCGCAACCACTTATGCGGTAGAGGCTGCTCATTCCCTTGCCCAGGAAGATATCCAAAAACTCATCTGGCTCTTTAGTGGAGCCAGTTTCGATAGTAGCCCTGCTCTCTCGGGATATTTTATTGGTCCCCGAAAAGAGATGGTTAGCCCCTGGAGTACCAATGCGGTAGAGATCACACAGACCATGGGCATCCAGGGAATTATCAGAATTGAAGAATTTATTCAGACTGGAGATAATGATGCCAGTCATGATCCCATGTTGCAGCGTATCTACAATGGTTTAGATCAGGAAATTTTCGCTATTCACCATCAGCCTGAGCCTATTATAGAAATTGATGACCTGGCAGCATACAGTACCAAAGAAGGATTGGCGTTGAGTGAGGAAGAAATCGACTACCTCAACGAAATCAGTAAACAGCTTGGAAGAAAATTGACAGACAGTGAGGTGTTTGGTTTCTCTCAGGTCAATTCTGAGCACTGTCGACATAAAATTTTTAACGGTACCTTTATTATTGACGACAAGGAAATGCCTGAAACGCTTTTCCAACTCATCAAAAAAACATCAAAAGAGAATCCTAATTATATTGTTTCGGCTTATAGCGACAATGTTGCTTTTATTAAAGGCCCAAAAATCGAGCAATTTGCACCTGGTCGCCAGGACATCCCCGATTACTTTCAGGTGGATGACATTGACGCTGTTATTTCCCTTAAAGCGGAAACCCACAACTTTCCTACTACTGTAGAACCCTTCAACGGAGCTGCTACTGGTTCCGGAGGAGAAATCAGAGATCGCCTGGCCGGAGGAAAAGGTTCGTTGCCATTAGCAGGTACTGCAGTATACATTACTTCCTATCCAAGATTAGAAAACGGAAGGTCATGGGAAAATAAATTCGAAGAACGCAATTGGTTGTATCAAACACCTGCACAAATTCTCATCAAAGCCTCCGATGGTGCCAGTGATTTTGGTAACAAATTCGGCCAACCACTAATTGGTGGAAGTGTTCTCACCTTTGAACACTTCGATGGTGATAAAAAATATGGTTTCGATAAGGTGATCATGATGGCGGGTGGTGTCGGGTACGGAAAAGAAAAGGACAGCAAGAAAGAGAAGCTCAAGGCGGGAGATAAAATCGTGATGATGGGTGGGGACAACTACCGGATAGGTATGGGTGGTGGTGCTGTGTCATCTGTAGCCACCGGAGAGTATGGCAACGCCATAGAACTCAATGCTATTCAAAGATCCAATCCCGAAATGCAAAAACGGGTAATGAATGCCATACGTGCGATGGTAGAGATGAAAGAGAATCCCATCATATCCATCCATGATCATGGAGCCGGGGGTCACTTAAATTGCTTTTCAGAATTACTGGAAGATACCGGTGGTACTATCGAGATCAACGAACTGCCCGTAGGCGATCCTACCCTTTCTGATAAAGAGATCATCAGCAACGAGTCGCAAGAGCGGATGGGTATTGCCATCAGTGAAAAAAATATAGAAATCTTAAAACAAGTGTCTGCAAGAGAGCGCGCCCCCATGTACGTGGTGGGGACGGCCAGTGGCGACAATAAATTGAAGTTCGTCAACAACGAGAAAAAAACCTTGCCTTTTGATTTAATGGTGATCCACCTGTTTGGTTCATCTCCAAAAACCATCCTGACTGACCAAACACCTGCAACCAATTACCCGGCATTAAGTTATGATGCCTCGCTTTTTAGCGAGTACCTCAACGCTGTACTTCAACTGGAAAGTGTGGCCTGCAAAGATTGGCTGACCAACAAAGTAGACCGCTGTGTAACAGGAAGGGTGGCGACCCAACAAACTTGTGGCGTCATTCAACTGCCATTGAATAACGTTTCGGTGATGGCCCTGGATTTTCTTAGCAACAAAGGTGTGGCTACAGGAATTGGACATGCTCCATCCGCTTCTTTGGTGAATGCAGCAGCCGGAAGTCAACTGGCCATTGCAGAAGCCCTGACCAATATCGTATGGGCTCCGTTGTCCAGGGGACTCAAAGGAGTTTCATTAAGTGCCAACTGGATGTGGCCAGCAAAAAATAAGGGAGAAGATGCACGGCTTTACCAGGCCGTTGCTTCCGTGAGCAGCTTTTCGTTGGCCCTGGGTATCAACGTGCCGACAGGAAAAGATTCTCTTTCCATGACCCAAAAGTATCCTAATGGTGATGTCGTGTATTCACCAGGTACAGTTATTATTTCGGCTGTAGCCGAGGTGGAGGATATCAGAAAAACTGTTTCTCCTGCATTACAAAATATTGAGGGCTCCAAAATACTTTACATTGACTTCTCAAAGACTGCATTAGTACTTGGGGGAAGCAGTTTCGCACAAGTGATCAATCAATTAGGCAATCAGGTGCCAGGTGTTAGTGATCCCAAATACTTTGCTCAATCTTTCGAAGCCATTCAGCAATTAATAAAACAAAAATTAATTCTGGCTGGTCATGACATTTCTGCAGGTGGGATGATTACAGCTTTATTAGAAATGTGTTTTCCAACCCCTGATGTGGGACTTGATATCAATATCAAAGCGCTTGGAAACGACCCCATCAATATACTTTTTAGTGAAAATCCCGGTGTGTTAATTCAGGTAAGCAACGATGGAAAGGCAGAAGAGGAACTTGCAAAACATGGAATCGCCTACGCAATACTTGGTACACTTACCACACAACGTTTCCTCTCACTACAAACTCAAATTGATTCACACCAATTAGACATTGATGCGTTACGAGATACCTGGTTCAAAACTTCCTTTTTAATGGATCAGATGCAGCGGCCAAAAGCACATGCTGAACAAAGGAAGAAGAACTATGCAAATCAGGAATTGGTTTACAAAATACAGCCAAGGTTCGATGGTAAATTTTCTTCTTACAATATTGATCCAAAACGGAGAAAACCATCTGGAATCAAAGCCGCTATCATCAGAGAAAAAGGTGTAAATGGCGATAGGGAAATGGCCTACTCCCTCTACCTCGCTGGTTTTGATGTAAAAGATGTACACATGACGGATCTGGTCTCCGGAAGGGAAGACTTGTCTGATGTGAACATGATCGCATTTGTAGGGGGATTCTCTAACTCAGATGTGCTGGGATCTGCCAAAGGATGGGCTGGTGCCTTTTTGTATAACCCTAAAGCAAAAGCTTCTCTTGATAATTTTTATGCACGCAAAGACACCCTTAGTCTTGGTGTGTGTAATGGTTGCCAGTTGATGATGGAGCTGGGCTTGGTGTATCCTGAATGGAAAGATCATCCAAAAATGCATCACAATGGATCGATGAAATACGAATCCAACTTTATCAACATCACCATCCCAAAAACAAATTCTGTGATGTTAAAGTCATTTGAAGGTGCACGACTGGGTGTTTGGGTAGCTCATGGAGAAGGTCGGTTTCAATTACCTGCCGATCAATCCAAATTTCAAATTGCTGCTACTTATTCACACCCAGTGTATCCGGGCAATCCCAATGATTCAGATTTTTCTGCAGCTGCACTTGCATCGCATGACGGGAGGCACCTGGCCATTATGCCACATATTGAGCGATCATTATTTCCATGGAACTGGCCTTACTATCCTACCCATAGAAAAGAAGACCAAGTTTCACCTTGGATTGAAGCCTTCACCAATGCATTGGACTGGGTAAAAGGAAAACAACAGTAGAATATTATTGGTCAATGATTCAAAATGTCGTGCAGGCATCTTGTGAGATCGGCCGATTTGTGGTAACTTTTCATATAAACTGAAAATTGGCACTGGGCTATGAAGTATATCTACTTACTCCTCATTATTCCGGCTTTTCTATCCTCCTGTTTGGGGTATAAAGAACTTCCCGTAGAGTACGACTATAGCTATTCCGGTACATTCAAAAAATACCGCACTTTTGATATCATGCGCCCGGTTGGTATGGAAGACTCCACCATGACCAATACCCTGATCGAAAAAAGTATTTTGTCCAGGATGAAATTTCTGGGATATCGGCAGACGGATAGAAGACCACATCTTATTGTAGGTTTTAAAATGTTTACCGACAGCCTTAATTTTAATGGTTATATCCAGCCAGATATTGAAGAGTGGGTTAAGGGTCAGGATCAACATCTTGAATATGACCCATTAAAATACAATATGAATTCCGGCACGCTCCTTATTCAACTTTTTGACAGGCGACAAAACAGATCCGTTTGGCAGGGTTATGCCACTACCCTTTATGGCGGAATCGACTTTCAGAATCAAAGGCACCTCAAAAACGCAGTAATCTCCATTTTGGACAAATACCGTTTTTGGGCAGATGGTTTTGTGGAAGGACGTACTGTTATTTCCGATGCCGATTTAAACTAGTCCCAAATCTCCTGAAATCTGGTTTTTTGAACTGAAAATGATTTAAAAGTCAGTTTTACCTTTTTAAAAAAAGTTCTACCTTTGCCCACCCAAAATGGGAGGTAATGCCCGATGGTGTAACTGGCAACACGCTTGATTTTGATTCAAGAAAGTCTAGGTTCGAGCCCTAGTCGGGCAACAATATCCCGGTTCCCTTGATAGGGGCCGGGATTAACATTTATTAGGTTTAAAAAATGGCAGTAAAAATTTTTTCAGGACAAGCATCTACCTATCTGGCTGAAAAAATTGCGCATGCCTATGGTGAACCACTGGGCGAAGTAAAATACCAGCATTTTAGTGATGGAGAAATGTCTCCATTTATCATGGAATCAGTGAGAGGACATGACGTTTTTATAATTCAATCTACTTTTGCTCCCTCAGATAACTTCATGGAGTTATTGCTGATGATAGATGCTGCCAAAAGAGCCAGTGCCAAAAATGTCAACGTCATTATCCCTTATTTTGGGTACGCAAGGCAAGACAGAAAGGACAAACCGCGCGTTTCCATTGCGGCTAAACTTATTGCTAATCTACTTTCGGCCGCTGGGGCCAGTCGGGTAATGACTTTTGACTTGCATGCAGATCAAATTCAGGGTTTTTTCGATATCCCGGTAGACCACCTGGACGGTAACTATATTTTCGTTCCCTACCTAAAGTCCCTGGGTCTTGAAAATATTATGTTCGCCTCCCCTGACGTAGGCGGGATAAAAAGGGCTCGAAGTTTTGCAAAGTTTTTTGATGCTGAACTGGCTGTATGCGACAAATACAGAAAGGAAGCCAATAAGATAGAATCAATGAGGTTGATAGGTGAAGTGGAAGGTAAAGATGTAGTCTTGGTGGACGATCTTGTCGATACGGCTGGCACAATTTGTAAGGCAGCAAAGTTGATAAAGGAAAAAGGGGCAAAATCAGTGCGCGCAGTATGTACGCATCCAGTATTGTCTGGTTCTGCTTATGAGACCATAGAAAACTCTGTATTAGATGAATTGGCTGTCACGGATACTATTCCGCTGAAAAAGAAATCTAAAAAAATTAAAGTGCTTACCGTTTCTGATTTGTTTGCCAAAGCGATCAGAAAGATTCATGATCATGAATCGGTTAGCTCTTTATTCATCCGTTTGTAACAATTTAACTTAAACAATAATTTATTATGAAAACCATCGAGATTATAGGGTATAAAAGAGCAAATCTCGGCAAAGTAGGTGCTCAACGCGCTCGTGAAGAGGGCAACGTTCCATGCGTATTGTATGGTGGTGGGGAGCAAGTGCATTTTGTCGCACCAATGATTTTGTTTCGTGAACTCGTTTACACCAACGATGCTCACTTTGTGCACCTTAACATTGAAGGAGAAGAGCATCAGGCTATTCTTCAGGAAGTTCAATTTCATCCTGTAAGTGAAATTATCCTGCATGCTGACTTCCTGCAAATCAGTGAAGGGAGAAAAATTAAAATGGAAATTCCAATCCGTTTGATCGGACAGCCTGCCGGTGTGTCTAAAGGAGGGACTTTGGTGCGCAAGAAAGCATCTCTAAAAGTGCATGGCTTCCCCAAGGATATGCCAGAGCATATCGATGTGGACGTAACGACACTGGACTTTCACCATGCCATTAAGGTATCGGACATGGAAGTACCGAACCTGGTCTTCCTTGATCCTAAGCGATCTCCAATTGCTGTTGTGGAAGTACCTCGTGCGGCTAAAATGGCTGCGGATGAAGCTGCTGCCGAAGCTGCTGCACCTGCTACTGAAGAGGCTCCTGCCGAAGATGAAGAGGCTAAGAAGGAAGCTCCTAAGAAATAATCAATACTTGATTTCAAAAATCCCGTTTCGGCATGTTCGGAACGGGATTTTTATTTTATTGCCATAGTTTAAATCGAAGAAAAGCCGGTAGTAATTTTATTCCATGAAGTACTTAGTCGCAGGTTTGGGGAATATTGGTGTTGAATATGAACTCACACGTCATAATATTGGCTTTCTGATTCTGGATCGAATTGCAGATAACAAGGGTATTACGTTCTCAACCAGCAGATATGCAGACAAAGCAGAGTTGAAGCACAAAGGACGCCAAATCCACTTTATCAAACCCAATACGTACATGAACCTCAGTGGCAAAGCCATTGCCTATTGGCTGCAGGAATTGAAAATACCGAAAGAAAACCTTTTGGTAGTGGTTGACGACCTGGCTTTGCCCTTTGGAACATTAAGAATGAGGGCTAAAGGAAGTGCGGCAGGTCACAATGGCCTTACCAATATAGAACAACTAACAGGAGGCCAGGATTATCCAAGGCTAAGATTCGGGGTCGGAAATGATTTTGGGAAGGGCCAGCAGGTGAATTATGTGCTTAGCAATTTCAATAGTGAAGAACTTGAAACACTCCCATCATTAATGGACAAGGCAGAAGAAATGATTCTATCATTTTGCACCATTGGAATTGAAAGGACAATGAGCCTTTTCAATAGCTAATCATTAGAAATCGGAAGTCAGACTCCCAATTGACCAATGCATAGGTCAAAAGTCCTAACTAATAGAAGAACCAGGAGATACAGGGTCTGAAGAACTTATCAACTTAAGGGCACCATCTTTGTCCTCAGCCATTAATATCATTCCCTGAGATTCAAAGCCCATTATTTTCCTTGGCGCCAGATTAACGAGGATGGTCACTTGTTTACCTACCATTTCTTCAGGTGTATAGTGCTCGGCAATTCCGCTCAGTACCGTACGCGTGTCAATGCCTGTGTCCACCTGCATTTTGAGGAGTTTTTTTGATTTTTCCACCTTCTCAGCGGCAATCACTTTGCCAATGCGCATATCCATTTTAGAAAATTCATCAAACGTAATTTCTGCCTTAGCTGGTACTGCTGACTGATTTTGTAATTCCATCTTTTTCTTATTTTCATTAAGGCGGGTGATTTGACCTGCAATCACCTCATCTTCTATCTTTTCGAACAATAACTCCGCGGCACTCACCTGGTGTCCATCTTGTAGTAAACTCACCGAGCCCGTTTCATCCCAATTGTGGGAATCAAGTTTTAATATCCCTTTCAATTTTTCAGCACTAAAGGGTAGAAATGGAGCCGATAGCACCGCCAGATTAGCAGCAATTTGAAGAGATAGATTAAGAATAGTACCCACCCTATTCATATCCGTTTTGGCCAGTTTCCATGGCTCTGTTTCCGCGAGGTACTTATTTCCTAAGCGGGCAAGATCCATAAGATGGGCAGTAGCTTCTCTGAACTTATAGTTTTCAATAGCATCACCAATTTTAGAAGGAAACCCGCGCAATGCCTCAATTACATTTTTATCCAATTCGTCCAGTGTGCCTTTTGCTGGCACCTTCCCTTCAAAGTATTTGTGCGTGAGCACCATCGCCCTGTTTACAAAATTTCCAAAAATGGCTACCAGTTCATTGTTGTTTTTACTTTGGAAATCCTTCCAGGTAAACTCACTGTCTTTTGTCTCGGGAAGGTTGGTGAGTAAGGCATAACGCAACACATCCGGCTTGTCAGGGAAATCTTCCAGGTATTCATGCATCTCAATTGACCATCCCCTGCTTGTAGACATTTTGTCTCCTTCCAGGTTCATGAATTCGTTGGCTGGCACATTTTGAGGTACGATATACTCCTCAGAGCTGTGCAGCATGATGGGAAAAATAATACAATGAAATACAATGTTATCCTTACCAATAAAGTGCACCAATTTGGTTTCCTCATCCTGCCAGTACGCCTTCCAGTCTTTTTCTTTTACTTTTCCAAAATCACGTTGCGGTGTGGAATAGTTATTTTTTCCGGTAGCCAACTCCTGAAAAAGAGCTCGTGTGGCTGAGATGTAACCAATAGGAGCATCAAACCATACATAAAGCACCTTCCCTTCTGCATCCGGCAATGGCACTTTAATGCCCCAGTCCAAATCCCTCGTCATGGCCCTGGACTGCAACCCAGCGTCTATCCATGATTTGCATTGGCCATACACATTCACCTTCCAATCTTTTTTATGGCACTCCAGAATCCATTTTCTTAACCATGTCTCGTATTGGTCAAGTGGTAAGTACCAGTGTTTGGTTGGTTTTAATACGGGTATATTCCCGGTAAGGGTTGATTTTGGATTAATCAACTCCCTTGGACTCAAAGAAGACCCGCATTTTTCACACTGATCTCCATATGCTTCTGCATGGCCACACTTCGGACATGTGCCAATGATGTAGCGATCAGCAAGAAACGCTTTGGCCTCATCGTCATAATATTGCTCCGAAGTTTCTTCCGTGAGCAATCCCTTATTGAACAAATTGAGAAAGAATTCCTGCGAAGTTTGATGATGAAGGGGGTCGCTGGTACGGTGGTAGACATCAAATGAGATTCCCAGCTTATAGAGACAATCACGAATCAATACATGGTACTTGTCTATGATCGCCTGGGAAGTAGTATGCTCCTTGAGTGCCTGATTGGGTATGGCCGTTCCATGCTCATCGCTACCGCATACAAAAATTACATCCTTTTGATTGAGCCTCAAATACCTTGAATACACATCTGATGGAATGTACGCGCCAGCCAAATGGCCAATGTGCTTAGGACCATTGGCGTAAGGTAAGGCTGCAGTTACTGTATATCTTTTGTAGATTTTCTCTTTTCCCATGTATACTTACAATTCCATTTTCGCAAAATGCAAAGATGGCGATTGAAGGGAAAATTAGGTGACCTTTAGCACTTTTTGTTTCTGCTTTTCTCTTCTCAGCTCCTCTTCCTTGCGCTTTTCAATAACGGGTACTAAATCTGGCGGAAAACAGACCTTGAAAACGGTATATCCTTCCACTGTTTTAGACACGTAAATATCTCCACCAAGCTTTGTGGTGGCAAGCTTGGACAGGTACAAGCCAATACCACCACTTTCCGAGCGTTCAGAAGCCCTCACGAACAATTGAAATATTTTATCCTTGCTTTCCTCATCAATTCCAATTCCATTGTCAATAACCTTAGCACATACCCGCTCCCCTTCTTTGGTTATTTCAATCCTCACAAAAGGGTTTACCCGCTTAGAATCATTGTGGTATTTTATCGCATTATCAATAAGGTTCTCGAGGATAATTTTTGCCATCTCTTTATCCGACCAAAAATTCAAATCGGGTGCTACATGGTATGAGATATCAATTCTATCGGGCAATTCTTTTTTCCTTTCCAGTTCCAGAATCTCCTTCAGCTGTTCTTCGAAATTGATCTTCTCGGGTGTTAAAATAGAATGGTTGATCTGATTGATGATCAGGAGCCGGCTGAGGATGGCATTAAGTTTTGCTGCAGAGGTATCCAGTTTACTGAGGTAGTCCAGCGCAGCCTCATCTGTTACATCCATCATGGCCACGTTACAAATACCCTTCAAACTTGCCAGCGGGCCACGGATATCATGAGACGTCTTGTAAATAAAGTTATCCATCTCATCATTCACCTTCAGCAACGATTCATTGGACTCAACCAACTCTCGTGTTCGTTCTTGTACCTCTCTTTCCAGCTGAAGGTTGGAATCGCTTAACATCTCGTTTTGCCGCTGTATGGTTTCCTTCGCCTTAGCCAATTCCTTATTGATCTTTCTTTGAGACTGGTTAACACGGTACATTACAAAGGCAAACCCGAGTGTAAGGAAGGTGATGGTGATGATAAAAGCGTATTGTACCTTTTGGCGTGCAATGATTTCTTCTTGAAGAGCCAATACCTGATCTTTCGCTGCAATGGTTTTAATGTTTTCCCGTTCTTCATGCTCCGTTTGAATTCTCGAAATATTTTTGATCAAATCACCACTAAATATTTCTCTGTTGAGTTCAATGTATTTTTGCTGATATTCAGAAGCGGACTGATAGTCCCCCAGGTTATTGTATATGGAGACATACAATAAATAATTATTTAATGTTTGATCCCTTAAGTTAGTTCCTACCAGGGTTGATTGACTTTCGTTCAGATAGTCTAAGGCCTGATTGGGTTTATTTTCTTTAAGCTCTATGACAGCACGTAAATGGAGTGCTTGCGATTCGTACATGTTAGAACCAATTCTTCGAGCAATTTTAATTGTTTTGGCCAGTTCATCGCGTGCTTTAGTCAACGCATTCTTTTCCATGGATATCTTGGCCAAAGCATAATGGGCTTCTACCTGCACCTCATCCTTACATCCCCCTTCACATATTTCTAATACTTTTGAAATATTATCCAATGCCAACTCAAAATTCCCCAAATTGAAATGAGCCAAAGCAATATTGATATAGGCTCTGTCCAGATCGTGATCAATCCCATTTTGTTCTTTTAAATCTTTGCATTGTATGAAATAGCTGAGGGCGTTTTCATAATCCTGTAAATTGGAATAGACGAGACCAATATTATTCATGGCAATACTAATGTCCAGTGGATCCCCCTCCATCTGTCTGAACTGAAGTGACTGAAAGTGATAGTCCAACGCTTTATCGTAATTGGCGAAGTCATTATGGGAAATCGCCAGATTGTTCAATAAAAACTTAACCTGTTCCCTGTAGCCATTTCTCTTGGCAATTTCTAATGCGTATTCAAAATCAGGAATGCAAAGTGAGCTTCCAAGCTTCATTCTGACAAACCCCTTCGCATTGTATGACTTTACAATAGAGAGACTGTCCCCTGTTTGACGAGCCTGCGTTGCCGCCAGCGATGAATAGTAGAGTGCAGAATCATAATTACTGTGCAAATTCTCACGAAACAGACCAAGAAGAACTTCGTATCGCTCTTTACCTCTTGTTTGCTTTAATTCTTTTTTCAATGAATCAACAACAGAGGATTGCGGGTAAGCCATCAGGCTCATTGTAAGAAGAACAAACACAGATATGAATCGCACCCAACTCATTTGTAACTAATTGATTTTTAAGTACATACGTGCTGTCAAATATTCCTTTACACTTTCGATCTCATTTGAAGTGCTCACTTTTGCTATAGTTGATTTAAAACAACAACCGACTAACTAAAACAATTTAAATCTAAATTATTAAACCATGAAAAAATTATTCTACACTTTGGTATTTGCAGTTGTTACCTCATTTGCCATTTCATCTTGCACAGAAGAAAGTATCCGTCCTCAGGATGGTGGAGGAAGTTCAACTGATCCATGTCAATGGGGCGGACCTGGTTGCAAATAATAAACACACCTAATATACAAAGACCATGAAAGTTAAACTTCTGTTCTTGTTACTTGCTATTGCTTCTCTATTTTCTTTTGTGTTACGTACTAACACCTCTGAAGTTAAAGTGAAAAAAGCGGCAATATCAAACGAAAGTATATTGCATGAGAAAGAACCAATGCAACCTTTTGCTATGACAGACAGAAACCAGTTTGATTAATTGAGATTTACATCACCCAAAACCCTTTCAGCTTATGGTTGGAAGGGTTTTTTTTTGCTCCAAATTAATCTGTGCCTCCTGGCATGCCGTTTAGTATCCTGACATTTCACTTCAACACAATTGACAAGATACAATCATTATTGTACAGTTACCAGAGTCCCTCCTGATGTATTGTTGCCCATAACCAAACAATCGATTGTCAGTGACTTCAGAGACGCTCAAAGCCTAAAAAGTAAAAACTCGCAATAAAAAATATTTTTACGTCAAAAAATGATGCTTTTTTACATTTTTGATACACTTTCTTACATCATTTTAAGTAAGATTTTGAAATATTTTTCGAAGGAAAAAGTATGATAATCGTAAAGGGTTAAGGATCTAAACCAAGTTGCGGGTATCCTAACCTGCCACTGTCATCACAGGCCGGTCTTCCAACTCCTGCTTGGCCAGGTTAGTCGAGATAATGAGCTTGAAAATAGTAGGAGCTGAAGAGCGCGCAAGGATAACGCGACCTCCCAGTCTGTTGGCAGCCATTTGTGCCAGGAACAAACCCAAACCACTTCCGTGCACATCGCTGGCTACATAAAACAATTGAAATATTTTTTCTCTCGCCTGATCGTTTATGCCTAGTCCGTTATCCTCCACAGCAATGGATGTGGTATCCCCCGATTGAGACCATGATACCTTGATGTACTTCTCTCGCTTGTTCGAAGCAAAATAATGAAACGCGTTATCCAATAATTTAGACAACACAAAACCAATCAGGTTTTTATCAGACAGCAGAGGTTTCTTCCAGTCTCCTCTTTCTATGCGCAATGAAATGAGCGGAAAGTGATTTAGGTTTTTAAAAGAACTGTATACTTCCTCTACTAAATTACCCATATCTACTTCCTCTATACAAATAGGAAGATTGCGAATGCGATTGGTTTCCATCAACTGGCTTAAAGTTTGATTTAAACCGTGCGCAGTAGACTCTATTTTTCCAAGATAATCCCTCACACGCAATGGTTCTTCATAATCCTGTTTGGCAATGTTGGTTAACCCCATCAACGTGGCCAGTGGACCTCTGATATCATGGGAAGCACGGTACACCAGTTGATCATATTCCTGCGTCATCTGTGTCAGATCTGTATTGCTTTTTACAAGTTCTCCAGTACGCTTTTCAATCTCTTTTTCCAGGATTTTTTTCATCCGATGACTGGCTCTGTAATTCCTATAAATAAGAATAGAAACAGCTACTAATAATATGGAAATAACACCTACAAGGGTTGTGATCAAACGAACCCTTTCTATTTCAGTATCCTTTTGTTGTATGATCACTTCAGACTGTTTTCTCTGGGCATCAAGCTGGATTTCCTTCAGGTTATTGGCCATTTGCTCATTGAAAATGCTATCCTTAATGGCCATATGCTTTTGCTGAAAATCTATCACCTTGTGAAAATCTCCTTTTGCACTATACACATCTATCAGCGCCTTATACAAATCTCTTTTAACCCGTCTAAGGTTCAATTCTTCAGCTATTTCTAATGCAGATTTCAGGTATTCTTCGCTCTCTGAATAGTTTTTATTTTTAAAACTAAACAAGCCAAAATAGTGGAGTGTATTGGCTAATACTTTACGATTCCCCGATAATTGCCCGAACTTATAGGCATCGTTTAAGTAAGGAAGTGATTTGTCATAGCTGCCTGTATGATAGTTGGCATAGGCCAGACTAAAATACAGGTCTGCCAATTGAAAATCACTACATTCATCACTATAAGATGTCTCAACTTCATTTAATAAAGTCAGGGCCTCCTTGTATCTACCCTGATCATTATACACTAGCCCAATATTCATGAGGCTGAGATGTAATGAGTTAATCTTAAATTTCTTTTTTATTTCAACCGAAGCCTCAAGATTCTGTAAGGCCTCTTTATAGTTATTCAAGTAATAAAAAACCAGGCCAATATTATTTAATGCAAAAGCTACATCCTCATTCATTTTTCGCTTTTTCGCATTATCCAGTGAGATGTGATAATACTTTAGAGCACTGTCGTAAACATCCTGATTTTCGAAGTGGAGCCCCAGGTCATTAGTTGTATAAACTAAAAGATCTATGTAGTTGAATTCTTGGCTGGTCTTAATGCCCTCATAGTAATAATATCTTGCTGAGTCCAAATTCTGTAGTCGGTTATTCAGCATTCCAAGAGCCCTACATGACTTAGCAAACAAAAAAGAATGATTATACTTTTTGCTCAATTTATAAGCCATCAAAGCATGTCCTTTCGCATCCTCCAAATCCCCATTACTATACAGGATAGACCTGAATAATTCATAATGCAGGCTATCGTGTACAACCTCATTTGAGGCTTTTAATTCACTCAATACATCTTCGCTTCTTGTCTGGCCAAAAGCCAGTACTGAAAACATACTGATAACAAATAATAGACATGTATGACGCATGTAATCTAGTCTAATCTATTTAAAATTCAGCTTTGGCCTTTAAATATACATTTGACACAAAGCTAGTAACTACATCAACCTGGAACCAAAAAAGGTAACAACTAATGAAGTTACTAAAAAAAACTTATTATTATCGAAATAACTTTAAACCAAAATTAAACATGAAAAAGCTTATCTACATCGCCTTGATCCTAATTACAACTGGTTTGGTGTCTTGTACCGAAGAAAACATCCAACCGCAGAGTGGAAACGGTGGAGCCGGTGAAACTCAAAAATATTAATCCAAAACCTAAAAAACTCAAACAATGAAAAAGCTTATCTATATCGCCCTGATTTTAATTACTACTGGCTTAGTGTCTTGCACTGAAGAAAACATTCAACCACAGAGTGGAAATGGTGGAGCCGGTGAAACTCAAAAATATTAATCCAAAACCTAAAAAACTCAAACAATGAAAAAGCTTATCTATATCGCCCTGATTTTAATTACTACTGGCTTAGTGTCTTGTACTGAAGAAAACATCCAACCGCAGAGTGGAAACGGTGGAGCCGGTGAAACTCAAAAATAT
>DDUM01000009.1:35054-63052 GCA_002344795.1 Flammeovirgaceae bacterium UBA2338
TAAAAAACTCAAACAATGAAAAAGTTTATCTATATCGCCCTGATTTTAATTACTACTGGCTTAGTGTCTTGTACTGAAGAAAACATTCAACCACAGAGTGGAAATGGCGGAGCCGGTGAAACTCAAAAATATTAATCCAAAACCTAAAAAACTCAAACAATGAAAAAAGTTAAAATATTAATTCCAATCATTGTTGTAGCCATTGCAACCTTAAGTTTTGTTTCATTCAATTCCAATGACACACAAACGTTAAATCAGGAATCAAAAAATGAAATCAAAGCACTTAAAGGAGCCGAGAAATCTGGTTTTACTGAGTCTAACCAAACTAGTTGGTAAAAAATATTGATTTAATGCTACAGCAAAAGGCAACTCCAAAGGGGTTGCCTTTTTTTATGCTTCAGGTAATCACCTCACCTCCATCTCAAAGGGAAACCTTGCCTGCACCCCCTGATAGCGTTTTACCTTTTCCCAGTTTTGATAGAAATGATAGGAATCCCCCATTTCATTTTTCAAAGCACGGGTTCTTATTTCTTCCTCCCAGTCGCCCGTGAGTTGCTCCAGGAAGCTCTTGGGTTGTGGATAATAGCGGATGCGGTAATCATCACCCATCTTTGCACTCTTAGCTGCCAGATCAACTGCATCGTTGAAAGTTCCTAACACATCCACCAAACCATTGTCCTTGGCTTGTACACCTGTCCACACCCTGCCAGATGCAATTTTCTTGATCTCCTCCTGACTCATGTTTCTGCCTTCAGCCGCTTTACGAGTAAAAACCTCATAAATTTCATCCGTCTGCTTTTGCCAGATGCTCTTTTCCAAATCGGTAAGTGGCCGGGTTATGGTTAGCCCTCCTACCTCACCGGTCTTTACTTCTTCTGTAGTAATGCCAATTTTATTTTCCAAAAAACCGCTCATATCAAACAGTACGCTGAACACACCAATTGATCCTGTGATAGTGGTAGGCTGCGCTACAATGGTATCGCATGCCATGGCCATGTAATAACCCCCTGATGCAGCATAATCCGACATAGAAGCGATTACGGGCTTCTCTTGAGTGGCCAATACTATTTCCCTCCACATTTCGTCTCCTGCCTGATATACACCTCCTGGGCTATTTACACGCAATACAATGGCCTTCACATTGTCATTGGTTCGGGCCTTCCTTAGTTCTTTCACAATGGTTGTAGCTCCCACTACACCACTCCCCGCTTTGCCCGGCATAATCTCACCATCGGCAATAATTACGGCTATTTCGTCCCGTGCCGTGGATGGGGTGATGTTTTTACGATAAACATTATAACGGATAAACTTTATGTCCTCATCCTTTCCCAAACCCAAACGGCTCCGCATTTCATCCCTCACCTGGTCATCGTAATAAAGAGAATCGATCAGACCATGAGTTACAGCTTCTTCTGCCGAACGTATGGTCATTTTATTCGAGAGCGTTTTTAGTTCACCCACAGGTATGCCACGTGCCTCAGATATTCCTTCCAACATTTCATCATAAATACCATTGATCATGTCATTCAGTTGCAATCGATTCTCATCGCTGAGATTTTTTCTTAAAAATGGTTCCACAGCACTTTTAAAATCTCCTACCCTAAAAACCTCTGGCCTTATTTCTAACTTATCCAACAACCCCTTGAAGAACATTACCTCTATCGCCAATCCGTTTAACTCCAGCTGGCCAGTAGGATTCATATAAATTTTATCAGCAACACTGGCCAGATAATAAGAACTTTCTGTATAGGCGGGGGCATTGGCTACCACCCATTTCCCTGATTTTTTAAAATCTTGAAGGGATTCCCTTATCTCTCCTATACTGGAAGTCCCGGCAATAAGAAAATTGGTGTTGAGGTATATGCCCTTCACCTTCGTATCATTTTTGGCGTAGGCGATCGTCTCTTTGAGTTGAAGCAATCCTATGGATTGCTGCCCTCCCGTGATCATCTCGGCTATGGGGTCGTCTACGGCCTGCTCCACTACAGGAGCTGACAAGTCCAGGTACAAGACGGTATTATCATTCACCGTTACTACATTTCCACTGGAAATGACTATTGAAAATATTATTCCACCTAGCAGAATAACAATAACCAATGCCGCAATTGAACCCAGGCAGGAGGCAAAGAAATTTTTGAAGAATCCCATAGCATACATTTTTTGGGTTACAAACTTAATTAAACCGCCTCAGTATCCCCTTATCCATATCAGGGTAATCAAAACCTTCACTACGCTGGTTGATCTCACTTGAAATACTAATTTTGCTACCTCTTGCACCCATAAATGCAAAAAACGACTTATATCCTTCTGGGCACCAACCTTGGTAAACGTGACCTCAACCTTACGGTGGCACGAGGGCACATAGGCGAAAAGATAGGTACAATCCTTTATTCGTCTAAAATCTATGAAACCGCAGCATGGGGCAAAGAGGATCAGCCTGATTTCCTTAATCAGGTGATCATGCTTAAAACACACATCGACCCGCATTCGCTTCTGGAAAAACTACTGTGGATTGAGGCTACCCTTGGAAGGCAACGAAAGGTAAAATGGGGGGAGCGTATTATAGACCTTGATATTTTGTTTTATGAAGACCAGGTGATCAATGACGAGCACATCATCATTCCTCACCCCGGTATCCCTTCGCGCAGGTTTACGTTACTCCCTTTGCAGGAAATTGCACCAAAGCTTGTTCATCCCGTATTGAATAAAACGATTGATGAATTGCTGGCTGAATGCCCTGATAAACTGGAAGTCTGGCCGTATGTTCCGGTTTAGTCAGCCAGTTGTTCAAAGGCTTCTTACCTCCACCTCTGGTGCTATTTTCTTTACAAGTCCCTGCAACACTTTACCCGGACCGCATTCAATAAAAGTTTTGGCTCCGTCATTCACCATGTTTTGAACTGACTGGGTAAACCGAACGGGAGCAGTTAGCTGATCATTGAGGTTCCTCTTAATAGTGGCTACATCTATAGATGGTTTTGCGTTTACATTTTGATAAACAGGACAAATGGGTTGGTTAAAAGTAGTCGCATCAATGGCTTTTGCCAATTCTTCACGCGCAGGCTCCATCAATGGAGAGTGAAATGCTCCCCCTACCTGAAGGGGAAGGGCACGTTTTGCACCTGCAGCTTTTAATTTCTCACAAGCTATTTCTATCCCCTTCATAGAACCTGATATCACAAGCTGGCCGGGACAGTTATAATTAGCAGCTACAACTACCTCATCAATACCCGCACAAACTTCCTCCACCACATGGTCGTCAAGTCCAAGAATAGCAGCCATTGTAGATGGATTGATTTCACAGGCCTTCTGCATAGCAATGGCTCGCTGAAACACCAGTCGAAGTCCATCTTCAAAAGAAAGTGTTTGATTGGCCACTAGTGCAGAAAATTCTCCCAGCGAATGGCCTGCTACCATATCCGGGCTAAATTCCTGGGCAGCCTTCACCACAGCTATGGAATGAATAAAAACTGCCGGCTGTGTTACTTTGGTCTGCTTCAATTCATCGGCAGTCCCACCAAACATAATGTCGGTAATATTGAACCCGAGGATTTTATTAGCATCATCAAAAATATTTTTAACCAATGGATTTTCGTACAGGTCTTTGCCCATACCTACAAACTGTGCGCCTTGCCCTGGAAATATATATGCGTTCATAATTAAAATTGGATTCTGGTTTCTGGTGTTCTGCGTCAAGGTAAAAATAATTTCAAAATTAAGAAACCAGCCTAGTCCAGGAAGCGTGCTTTAAGTGCAGGCGTTGGAATCATACATTGATCCTGGCGTCCAAACCATTTGTAGCGGTTGTTGGCAATGCCGTTATATAACCAGTCGCGTAAAAATGCTGGGACAATTTTGAAAACATACAATACAGACCAAAGTCCACCCAACATTTTGGTGATCTCGAGTACTGCATTACTTCGTTGATAAAACCGATCGCCTTTTATAAGAACAATACTTTGAAGTGCTGATGGTGGAATACCCAATCGAAGCAATTGCGTTTGTCCATATTCTGATTGAAGCGCTGCGAAATGAAATTTACTGGCTTTATCACGCTTAATAATAAACTGAACTGACCCATTACAGAGATTACAAACTCCATCAAACAATACGACAGCGTTTTCTATCGTATGAGGTGCACCCATCCCTTGTAGGTTTTGTTTTTTTGTGAAGGATCAACCACATCAAATATCACATCGGCTGAGTAGAAGTAAACACCTCCCGGCACCTCTGCTCCAGAATTATCCCGGCCATCCCAGTTGATATAGATGGTACGCTCACCACCTGACGTATAAGTGTAAAGCTCCTTCCCCCACCGATCAAAGACAGTAAAGTTTACCCGCTCTACAAATCGTGCACATCTGCTCCTAATGTCAATAATATCTCTTTTCGAACCGCAGGGATCAAAGGAATTCTCATCCAACTTCACATTATCAAACGCTTTGAAGCTGGAGTTGAAGCAATCACCATTGGGAGAGAAAACATTGGGCAATTCGTAATATGGACAATTATCAAAGCAAAATTCTTCGCTCAGTTCACTTTCGTTACCCGATCTGTCCACAGCAGATATCTTGTAGCACCTTGCAAAGGAAGGAAGGTTGGTATCAATGAAAAAAGTGTCCTTAACATTAGTAACATAAAGCTCAAATGGATCTCCTACTCTATTGGCAATGTAAATGTTGTAGCTGCGAATGTCTGCGCGACAGGCTGGATCTTCAGGTCTTTTCCATTGGAGAGTATTAGAGAAAGTTTGTGGTTCGCATGAATTGCTGGCAAAAAACTCATCACAGTTGCGCGCGATGATCGCCAATTCAGGAGTACAGGGTGGTTCATCGTCATTGGGCTGAGCACAAATAATTTGAGAGAAATTCAAAAGTGGTTCATCAATTTCCGGGTTGCCATAAGCACCTCTTGTAAGCACACGATAGCAATACACCTGCGTATTATCCAGGGGAACTCCATTGAACTGACCTGCATCCACATAACTGAATTGCTTTTCGTTCACATTCACACTATCAATCAAGACCAGTTGACTTTCAGTAGCGCCAGCAGGGCCTCGGTAAATTAAGTGCATTGGGTAATCTTGCGTTTGGATGCTCCAGGGAACATCAGCAGCCCACGCCAAAGATATTTGTTCAAATTCCGAACCAGCCTCCAGCCTCACCGAAGACGCTGTAGCAGATGTATCTACCCTTGTATTATTGGCATCGAAAGCAATGATCCGATAGTTGTATACTGTCTCCTCCGTATTTAAAGCGATGTCCACAAAAGTTGAATCACTCAATCTTCCCGGGTGTGGTTTCACTATTTGCAAAGCACTTGAAAAGCCTTGTGCGCGCAATACTTCATAAGAGTAAGGAGGTGGAAACTGTACTTTGTCTACATCAAAGGGGGATCTCCATTTTACGGTAATTTGTCCTTCTGTGGTTGAAGTTCTGTCTACGGTGACGTTGGTAATCACAGGGGCATCCGCCAAAATTGGTGGAATACAAATTTCATCCGACACATAACTCTCTCCTCCTCCGGGAAAAGGGAATGTAGCCACCAACCGATAGCAATAGGCAGCGCCAGGTGCTAACCCTCTTCCACCATTGGAATCGCGGTAGGTTGTTTCAGCGGCATCCACTTCCGCAATCTTTGTATATCCCAGAAAATCAGGCATTCCGGTAACACACTCCGGAGGTGTAAATGCAAACTGATCTACTCTTCTCCATATCTGGATTTTTTCAGCGTTGGTACACGCATAGGAGTTCCATGTCAAATCCGTAGCCCGGTTGCCCAGATCTACCTGTCCATCCACCCATACAGGTGCAGGCGCTACTACCGTAATGTTCCAGGTTTGAAAAGATACCAAACTGGGTATATTCTTGTCAGAAATCTTAAATACCACCTGATACGGTTGATCTTTAATGTGTTCACATTTCGTTTCCCAATTAAAAGTAAGTTTAGCTTGTCCCGGCCCCGATGTGGACTGAAACTTTGCAGGGTTAGGGGTGTAAGTAGCCGGAGATGGAGCAATACCAAACAATTGTGAATATGCTTCAATCTTCACACTATCCAAATCCGGATCGAAGCCCAATATTTCTTCATTGATGATTGTTCCTGCCTCAACACATATGTCTGGTGGTACCTGTAGCTCAGGACGTTGATTATTACAATCCTCAACAATTATCTGCATATCCCGTGTTACATATCCCAGGAGAATCCAGGCACCTTTGATCTTGCGCCACTCTTTAATGAGAAAGGCAATGTTATATTCTCCGGGAGCACCTGGGGCATCCCAAACGATAGTGCCTGTTTGAGCATCAATAGTAAAAGTGGGAGGCCCTGTTTGATTTTCGTTAGCAGTGCCGTAATTAATTCCTGTAAGACTATAAAATTCCTGTGCATTAGGATCGCGGTAGCCATTTACGAATTGTCCTTTTTCTTTTTTGGGAATGGCAAACTCAAACGATATACTGTCTCCATCTGGATCGTAGGCACCAGGGTTGTGAAACCATGCTGCACCTGTACATGCCTTATCAATTGGAGGTACAAGCAAAAGCGGGGAGTTACTACATCCAAGAAATGGATCGATATTGATTACTGTTTCCAGGTAGAATCTTGTTTCCACTGAATTAATCATATTCAAAATACCTGCATTGCGGTTGGGCTCCAGATAACTGATTACATATTTACCAGGACCACCAAAAGTATGGTCGACTGAATACGAAACAGTGGCCACTTCCGGCCCAAGATCTGGGCGAAGTGTGTTCTCAACGATAGGTGTTGTATGAGGGGTACTACCATCGCCAAAATCCAAAAGGCCTTCTCCGAATTTTATATCAGAGCCTGTATTGGTATAAACAGTTATGGTAATTCGAAATGTAAGTCCGGTACAGCTCAACCGATGGACAGTAATTTCCCCCGCACGCAAATGAGTAGCCTTCGCCTCTGTTGACAAAAACAAAGTCCCCATCATGAAGAAAAAGATGAATAAAAGAGATTTTTTGCTCGTTACGTCCATTCAATCAAAATCGCATTAAATTTACAACAATAATGCGGGAGAATAGGTTACACCAATCGCAAAATACCGCAACTTGTCCCCTGGAGAACGTACAATGGTGACAATTCTTTATAATTTGTTCAACAATTCTTTTGCGCTTTGTCCAGTTGAAAGTCAAGGTATAACTTCAACCGTGATGCAAGGCGTTAAGTCTATACTTTTAAAATTGATTGAAAAATCGCTATATGAGAGTAATTGGAAACATAGTTCATGAAAAATGTAACATTACCTTTTTTCATTGGAACAATCGATACCTGATCAAATTAGAAGCAGGCCCCTTTGAGCAAACATTCAAAATTCAGGAGTATGATCTGGCCTCTGAGGAGGAGTTGAAGGAAATAATAACCGAAGAGTTTATTAATCAAAGCCTTGCCCGTTTTGAAGATATGGCCAATTCGCTGGGTCAGGCCATTGAAAAAATATAGTTATAATAGTTATAAGTGAATTGTGGTAAATACCGTATTTCAGGATTTTATCCATTATATATTTCACCCCATTTTAGTCTAATCCCCAATCTGGTTTATCTTTGGGGTTCACCTGTCCTGATAGTTGATGGAGATTGTTGAAAAGAAGAATAAAAATATAGGATACGAGCCAATCCTTGATGGGATACCCGACTGGCCTGTTTACCAGCTCAGTAAAAACCGAAAAGAATTTTTGGAAGAGGTGACAGAGAAATCCATCATCCGGATCAAAGAGTTACGCCCCTCCCGTAAACAGCTCATTGATGAGCTTGAAACTACTGTATACCGTGAGCAAAATAGGATGAAAAGAAACCGGTGGAGAGTTGACCCACCGGATGAAAATGCTTTTTGGGCTGAAATCAAAAAAGATCTTGTTGAATTAAGTAGCAAAGCTGAAAGCGAAACTTCCAATAAGGAAGATGAAATTCTAAAAAAAATTACCCAGCGGTATGCCCATGAAATTGCAGGCAACTTCAAACCAAGTTCCTATAAGGTTGCCCGTGCGGTAATCAAGTTTGGATTCAGAAGATTGCTCAATGGTGCCCGAGTAAAAAAATTCGGTGCTATATTCAGAAGTAAGTACGCCCTGCAAGATAAAATTCATATTGTAGGTAAGGCAAAAATGATTCGTAATCTGGCGAAGAAAGGAACTGTGGTGATGGTTCCTACTCATTTTAGTAATCTCGATTCCGTTTTAATTGGTTGGGTAATTCATTCATTAGGACTACCTGCTTTTCTCTATGGTGCCGGTCTCAATCTGTTCAATATAAAGATCATTGCCTATTTTATGAATAGCCTCGGTGCCTTTAAGGTAGATAGAAGAAAAAAGAACCTTCCTTACCTTGAGACGCTCAAAATGTACTCCAACATTGCTCTCCAAAAAGGAGCACACAGCCTTTTCTTTCCAGGGGGTACACGATCTCGGTCTGGCGCCATAGAACCACGATTGCGACTGGGCTTATTAAGTACTTCTGTTGAAGCGCAACGAAACCTCTATTTGGACAAGCCTAATCCGGGAGAAGAAGTACGAAAGATTTTTGTAGTTCCTGTTACCCTCAATTATCATTTTGTTTTAGAGGCTCCCGACCTAATAGAAGATTATCTCCATGTAAAAGGACGAGACAGATATTTTCCCGAACAGGACAACTATGGTAGTGTGCAGTTGCTCAAGTTCCTGTTCAAGTTTTTTACAAAAGGCTCCAATATTTCAGTTTCCATAGGCCCGGGGTTGGATGTACTTGGCAATTATGTAGACAACGATGGCAACAGCCTTGATGCCCAGGGTCGTATTATAGACACAAGAGATTATTTTGTTTCTAATGGTAAGGTAGGTGTGGATTTGCAGCGTGAAGAGGAGTACACCCGCATGTTGGGAAATAAAATCGTCAAAGAATATCATCGTATCAACCGGGTTTTTGCCAGCCATTTGGTTGCCTTTGTTGCCTTTGAAATGTGGATGAAGAAATTTCCAAAGCTGGATCTTTTTAGTTTGCTAAGGTTACCCGAAGAAGATTTAGAAATAGAATATTCCGAATTTAAGGAAACCTTTAAGCGTGTGCGGAAGAAAATTTACGAGCTCAAGGAGGAAGACAAAATCAACTATGCTACGCACTTTAAGGGCAAAGCAGACGAGGTGATTAAGCATGGGCTTGATAATGTAGGAACCTTTCACCTTAAACGTCCATTGCTCAAAAACAAAAAAGGAAATATCATTACGCAAGACCTTACTGTATTATACTATTATCACAATCGCCTGACAGGTTATGACCTTGAGAAATTTATCTGAAAAGCCTGTTGGTGTAATAGGCGCAGGAAATTTCGGCTCGGCCATTGCCAACATTTTGTCTTATCAAACTAAGGTGTTGCTATACGCTCGTGATTCCAATGTAGTTAATCACATTCAGGAGAAGAGAGAAAACAGAGGCCACACTTTCAATGAGCAGGTAACGGCCACCAACGACATGGCCTATCTTGCCAATGAGTGCGATGTTTTATTTCCTATTGTACCCGCTGCACACTTTCGTGCAATGATGAAGAATCTCTCTCCTCACCTTCATCCCTACCACATTATGATTCACGGTACTAAGGGCTTCGATATAAAGTTACCTGAAGGGCAAACCCTTGAAACTGTAAAAGTACTCACCCGTGAGCAGGTAAAAACCATGAGCGAGGTGATCAAGGAAGAAAGTGTGGTGGTACGTGTAGGATGTTTAGCAGGCCCCAATCTCGCTAAAGAATTGGCCCAACGCCAACCAAGTGCCACAGTAGTAGCCAGCCCCTTTCAAGAGGTGATACAGATTGGTAAAAAACTTCTCAGAAACGATCGTTTTCAGGTATATGGAAACAATGACCTCATAGGTGTTGAGATGGCTGGTGTTCTAAAAAACATCATTGCCATAGCCTCCGGGGCTCTCAGTGGTTTGGGATATGGAGAAAACGCAAAAGGTCTGCTCATTAGCCGGGGAGCAGTAGAAATGATTTATATAGGAAGAGCCCTGGGTGGAAATACAAAAGCTTTTCTCGGGCTTGCTGGAATTGGAGACCTTGTAACCACCTGCAACAGTCCGATGAGTAGAAATTTCACCGTTGGATACAGGTTAGCAAAAGGAGAAACACTACAACAAATTCTAAGCGACTTACATGAAGTTGCCGAGGGGGTAAACACAATTCGCATTGTAAAAAAATGTGTTGACTACTATAAAGTAAGAGCCCCTATTACTGAAAGATTATATAAAGTGCTATTTGAAGGAATGACTGTACAAGAAGCATTAGGACACCTTATGCGCTATCCCCTGGATGTAGACATTAACTTCATTCAGGATTCAGATAATCTGGATACCCTTCCCCCTTTTAATGTAAGATAGCTCCCCATGGCATCAGCCATCAGGCATGAATGCACTGGGAGCACACCTAACAAATCTCCTGGTTTTAAATTGCGAATACTTTCTTTATCTGAATGAACCGTACCGTGCTCCTGTGATAAGGCTTTCACAAACATTGCTGTTGGCGGCAACTCCCATCCCTTATTAGTTAAAAGCACTACGGCTCCGTAACTAATGGCACCACCTTCAGTTGTAATAAAATCTTTAGAAAAATGAACGCCACCACCGTAGATAATAATCTCATTCCGTTCCGGGTAAGTTGCCACCACAGGACAGGCAATGGCAATGGCTATCTGATCCAGGCTGCAAGCACCAATTTTAGCCTGAGTGAGATCATAAAACACAAGGTTTCCTGCCCTCAACTCATCTACTCCCGAAAAGTCATCCACCAAGCTTGCAGATGGCGTATCACCTACTGAAAGTTTTAAATCGGGGCATCTTGCTTTATATCTATTTTTTAAATCATTTAACACTCTTACTTCCTCCAAATGAATTTCCTCCACAGCAGATTTGGAGTTACACCTGTAAGTATGACCTGCATGACTTAGGAATCCCCTAAATTCAGTCAATGGGGATGACTCAATTTCCGAGAGCACCCTTTCCACTCCACTTATATCCTGTGGATCGAAGCCTGTGCGGTGATAACCCGAATCTATTTCAATGAAAATACCTACCCTGTTCTTTAATTTTTTCAAAAGCTGGGGCAATACCTCACAAACAGAAATGAGTAAGTTGAGTTGAATTTTTGACGCAAGCGAATTGATCAAATCTGCTTCCAGGTAGTTGAGCGGAAAGGCAACGGTAATATCATTCCACCCATCCTCAGAAAAATATTGAGCCATTTTTAATGACGACACAGTGCAACAAGTAACACCTCGCTCCTTAAACCAACTTGCTACCTCATGCGATTGATGGGTTTTAAAATGAGGTCTTAGGTTAACATTATTTTTTTTTGCTTTTTCAACGAAACGATCAATATTCCTGATGCACTTTTGCTTATCCAGCAACAGAGTAGGATGATTGATATCAAACTGAAATGGATTAGCTGGCAAAGCCCTTTTGGATTTCCCTGGCAGTAGCAGCCAGCTCTTCTGAAGTGGGTTTTAGCTTAGGCCGTGTAAAGTTAATATCATCCATCGTATTCATCGGCACCAGATGCATATGGGTGTGCGGCACCTCAAGACCAATCACGGCAATACCCACCCTCTTACATGGAATGGTTTTCTTAATTGCAACAGCTACTTTCTTGGCAAACACCATCATGGCTTCCAGCGTGGCATTATCATGATCAAAAATATAGTCCAGTTCTTTTTTAGGTACTACCAGTGTGTGCCCATTTACCAATGGCATAATGTCCAGAAAAGCAATAAACTGATCATCTTCAGCAACAATATGTCCCGGTATTTCCCTATTAATAATTTTTGTAAAAAGACTGGCCATGTAGTATTAAACTATATTTCTATATTAATAATATCAAATTCTATTTCACCAGCCGGGGTTTTGATCTTTACAGTGTCACCTTTTTTCTTCCCTAACAAACCTTGTCCAATGGGTGACTGAGTGGAGATTTTACCCTGCTTCAAATCAGCCTCTTCTTCAGACACGAGTGTATAAGTAAAATTGGCTCCGTTCTTTTTGTTTTTGATCGTTACCTTAGAGAGAATTGAAACCATAGAAGTATCCAACTGGCTTTCGTCTATTTCGCGTGCAGTGCTTAAAGACGATTCCAGTTTTGCAATACGGGCTTCCAAATGGCCTTGCGCATCCTTTGCTGCATCATACTCTGCATTTTCACTTAAATCGCCTTTATCTCTAGCTTCAGCAATTTGTTTTGCAATATCAGCTCTGCCTTTAGTTTTCAACTGGTTCAAATCATTTTTTAACTTCTCCAGTCCCTCCTTAGTATAGTAAGAAATCTTTGCACTCATAATCACTCGTTTATTACTTATCTATCTATTTTCTTGGGCGTCTTTGAAAAAAAGAAACAACGGCTTCATGGCGGAAACCGTTGTCATAACTTCTGTACAAAAGTAATTGATTATTCCACTAAAATCAAATGTTGAGACTTACCTGATCAGCCGCCCACTAATTCAGGGATATTCATTTTAATTTCGTCAAAAAAAGCATCATCAAACTTCGCCAGATACAAAGTTTTAGCTTTTGAAAGCTGATCGATGGTAAGTCCTTTTACTCCGCGCAGATCTGCTTTATACAAACTTGCATTTTCAAAGTCTGCCCCCATAAGGTAGCTATTTTGAAGGTTCGCCTCCATGAGAAAAGCATTTCTAAAACTTGTTTTGATGAGAAACGCCCCTTCTAACTGCGCTTTGATTAAAAATGCATCATTAAAATTCGAACCACTGGCGTATGCCCCTCTCAAATTCACCTGATTCAAGTTGGTGTTCTCGAGGTTTGTTTGATTCAATCTGGTATTCTCCAGATTAGATTCGATCAAGGACGAATTTGAAATATTGGCAGAATTAAGATTGGAGCCTTTTAGGTTCACATAGTTTAGGTTGGTGCGTGCGAGGTAACAATTCACCAAATTAATTTCATAGATACCATGACGGTTCAACCTTTTTAGGTTACCAACAGTTCGGAAAGCGGCTTCATCAGATTCCCAAAGACGAAAGTCGTCAATCTCATCTTTATAGGTTCTAATGCGTTGTCGGGTTTCGCCATTTTGATTCAACCAGAACAACAGGATACCAATAATTGCAATGTCGAAAATCATACCATGGGCCTCAGCCAAAATATTTGGCCAAAATGCATCAAAGTCATAGATATAATATTTCAGACTAAACGATAAAACGATTATCGTTACCAGAATCAGGACAATAGCGGATGTAAGTAGTGGTTTTTCAACAATGTTGTTGTAATGCTCTCGCGACTTCTTAATTATTTTTTCACCTAACGACATCCTTTCAAAACTATTTAATCAGTCTTCAAGAGGCAAAAATAGATTAATTCGATGGAGGGCATTGTTTAATTTCACCAACAATATTACATGGAGCTCAGCGTTGCAACGGGCAATTTTAGGAGCAAAAACTCGGTTTATAAAAAGAAATGGATGGTGAGAAAGTAAATACCCAACCCCAATAAATCGTTAGTGGTAGTAATAAATGGCCCTGAAGCAAGAGCGGGATTGAATCCAAACTTATTCAAAATCAATGGAGTAATTGTACCAATAAGAGATGCTACTAACACTACCGTGAAGAGTGCGAGAGAAACAACTATAAAAAGTCTGTTGTTATCACCACCCAATAGCATATTCGCTGCTAAAACGATAAGAGAAAGTAAAAATCCGTTTAAGAGAGCAACCAAAAAAACTTTAATTAACCTTTTCCACAATCCTTCTTCCACAAACCCCGGATTGGCTAAGCTTTGAACCACAATGGATGAAGACTGAATTCCCACGTTACCTCCGGTCGCCTGAATCAATGGAATAAAAAAAGCAATGGCTGTAATTCGCATCAGGTCAATTGCAAAAAGGCCGATAAACTGAACACTAATCAACCCTCCAATAATTCCAATAAGTAACCATGGCAAACGTGCCCTGGTAAGTCTCCAAATACTGTCGTCCTCTTCAACATCTTCGCTGATACCCGACATCAATTGCCTCTCCTCTTCTGCCTGCTCAGTGATTACATCCACCACGTCATCAATGGTAATCCGGCCTACCAATTGGCCATATACGTTCACAACAGGTACTGATTCAAGATCGTACTTGCGCATCATACTGGCCACCTCTGTATCTTCAAGATGTGTTTGCACAGATATTAATTCCGGATCGTAAATATCTTTGACCAACGTTTTGGAGTCTGTCAATATCAATTGCTGAAGGTGAACTCTCCCCAACAATTTGTTATAATCGTCAACTACATAGACTGCATAAAATTTAGAAACATTTTCAACCTGTTTACGGATTTCTTCAATACACTGCACTACCGTCCAATTGACGTGCGCAGTGACTAATTCTTTTGCCATTAATCCACCCGCAACATTTTCATCATAGCGCAACAAGTCGATGACCTGCATGCGTAGCACCTTATCCAATCCGGCAAGTACCTCCTCCCGTATTTTTATAGGTAGTTCATTCAGGATATCCGCTGCATCATCCGAATCCAGGTGATCAATAATTTTAATTAACTCGTCAGGCTGGTATATCTTAAAAAATGCAATGCGCGTATCCCGATCCAGTTCTGTGATTATCTCTGCTCTTATTTCAACATCAAGCAGATCAAGTACGTACTTCGACTCCTGACTGTTAAATTCATACAACAGCGCAGTAATGTCAGCAGCATTTACTCCTTCCAGATTTTTCAGAATAAAGGCATCGTCTCGTTTGTCCAGTGCTTGCTGAAAACGATCACGGTATTCTTTTGTAAGACCAAATGCAACGGATTCAACCATCCGACTTTTCAATTTGCTGTGTTAAAAAAACAAAATCGGCCACCGATAATTGTTCTGCCCTCAAATCAAGCAGCTTCATTGACGTGATAGAGGGTGGTAAATTTAGGATTTTCAGTGCGTTGCGCAATGTTTTGCGCCTAGTTTGAAACCCTTGCTTCACTATTGCCTTAAATCTTTTTTCATCACAGTCCAATCGCTCGGTCTTGTTTCGTTTTAATCGAATAACAGCAGACATCACCTTTGGAGGAGGAAAAAAAACTTCCGGTGGCACTTTAAACAAAAGTTCTATGTCATAGTAAGCCTGCAATAGCACACTGAGTATACCATACACTTTATTCCCTTTATCAGACACAATTCTCTCTGCCACCTCTTTTTGTAACATCCCCACCACCTGATCCACTTTATCCCGATGCTCCAATACTTTAAAAAAGATCTGTGAGGAAATATTATATGGAAAATTACCAATCACATGGAATGAATTTTCTGCAAACTCATTCCAATTCATTTCCAACACGTCACCATCTATAATGTTGCCCTCCAATTGAGGATAATGTTTTTTAAGATAGGCCACTGAGTCCCTGTCTATCTCTGCCACCTTTAAATCGATATCCCTTTTCAATAGGTACTGGGTGAGCACACCTGTACCTGGTCCTATCTCTACAACAGGTTGCCTGCCATCTAGCTGCAATGCATCTACAATTTGCATGGCGATATTCTGATCTTTCAGAAAGTGTTGTCCAAGGGATTTTTTTGGTCTTACCATTCGTTTAAAAAGTCGGACGAAAATTAACTTATACCCGCAAGAATACTACCATCCATTGCCTTCATCGGGTAAATTTTACAACAGAAAAACTTCTATTGCATAATTACGGTTAAATTGCGGATATACTTCAATTCTAATAAGAGATGAACAAGCATCAGGAGAAACCTAAAATTGGGATAACATTGGGAGACCTCAACGGTATTGGTCCGGAAGTCGTTATTAAAGCGTTGGCTGATAATCGACTGCTTCAAATGATAACACCCGTAATTTATGGTTCCACCAAGGTTTTATCTTTTTATAGAAAGCTGATGAACATGGAGGAGTTCAACTACAGTCAGGTAAAAAGCACCGGACAGTTTTTTCCTAAATCTATCAATGTCGTCAACTGCTGGGAAGAAGTCATTGACATTAATCCGGGTAAACCATCTCCTGAATCTGCCAAAGGTGCGCTCCTTGCTTTACAAAAGGCAGTTGAAGAAGTGAAGGGAGACATCATTGATGCTTTTGTTACTGGCCCCATTGATAAAAGCACCATACATGGAGACGCTTTTCCTTTTACCGGTCATACAGAATATCTCACCCATGAATTTAAAGCCACCGAAAGCCTGATGTTGATGACCGGGCAGGAGCTTCGTGTAGGTTTGGTAACCGAACACGTACCTTTGAAGGATGTACCCGGTTTAATCAGCAAAGAAAGGGTAGAATTAAAAATCAGGCTGTTAGAGCTTTCTTTAAAAAATGATTTCAACATCAGTAAACCCAAGATAGCTGTGCTCGGTCTCAACCCACATGCCGGAGATGAAGGGTTGATTGGTTCGGAAGAAAATGATACCATCAGACCGGTCATAATCGATTTAAAGAACAAAGGTAAGTTGATCTTCGGGCCATTTCCTGCTGATGGCTTTTTTGCAGCCGGGCAGCACAAAAAATATGATGGCATTATCGCCATGTATCATGATCAGGGACTTATTCCATTTAAATCCTTAGCCTTTGAAACAGGTGTAAACTTTACAGCTGGCCTTCCCGTGATCAGGACATCCCCAGACCATGGTACAGCTTACAACATCGCAGGTAAAAATCGGGCCGATGAAAGTTCCATGAGGCAGGCCATCTACCTTGCCGCTGATATTGTCAAACACCGGGCAGCACAATTAGAAGAAAAACAATAAAAGACGACCTATGTAAGATGTGCCTAACAGTTAATTCCGTTAGCCATCATTAATTCTTAGCTTTGATGTAAAGCAAAACAATGGACATTGTAACCAAAAAGCAGCTCAATATACTTATTCAACTGGCTGAGGCTGACAAGCATTTTGCTAAAGTGGAGCGCGAAATGATTTATAAAATCGCAAGAGACCGCAATTTTCCTGAAGATACCGTCAATGACCTTATCAGAAACCCTGAGCCCATCGGTTCTTTGGGAGCACTCTCCGCTGATCAAAAATTCCTGTACCTGCATGGTTGTATAGAATTGATCTTTGCTGATCAGAAACTCTTTGAAAGTGAGCTTATCTTCTGCAGGGGCGTGGCTATAAAACTGGGATTCAAGAAAAGTGTGGTGGATTTTATGGTTTCTGAAAGAGAGAATATGACCAAAGAACAGCTAAAAACACGCATTTTTGCAGAATATGTATAACAAAGGTGAATTTCAGGTCGATATGAGCACTAACAAGCTCAAGAAAATCAATTTCATAAGGGGAAAATCCCGTAAAACGTCATAAATTTGCCCGCTAATTTTAAGACACCTAAAAGGGTGAAACCGCTTAGCATTAACATCATAGGGCTTGAGAAAAAGGTCCATCACTTTAATTTCGAGTTGGGTGATGATTTTTTGCAGCATTATGGGCAAGGTTATCTTCCTGGTGGTCAATTCAGCGTAGAGGTCGTGTTGGATAAGCACGAAACGTTCATTGAAGCTGATTTTAAAATTGAAGGCACCGCGAAATTAACGTGCGATCGAAGTCTTGATCCATTCGACTTTCCCATTCAACAAGAGGGAAGGATTCTTTTCAAATATGGAGAGGAAGATAAAGAACTGACGGATGAGATCATTATGATCAGCAGGGATCGCGTAAGTCTTGATTTAGGGCAGTTTATTTATGAATTCATTGGGTTATCCATACCCATGAAAAAATTGCACCCCAGATTCAAAGATGAGGACGAAAGCAATGAAGGAAAAATGGTTTACAGTTCGGCATCAGATGATCATACCGATGATGAAGATGAAGTAGACCCAATATGGGAAAAGTTAAAAAAATTAAAGTAAAAACAATTTAGGCATGGCACATCCAAAACGAAAAATCTCGAAAACGAGAAGAGATAAAAGAAGAACACACTACAAAGCAGAACCAAAGCAATTTACTATTTGCCCCACTACAGGTGAGCACCATTTGCCTCATCGTGCTTTCTGGCTAGAAGGTAAACTGTACTACAAAGGCAATGTTGTAATGGAGAAAGAGGTTTTGGCCTAAGTCATGATTCTCTTTAATATAAAAAAATTTAATCTGGCCTTTCCGTTGTTTACAACTGAAAAGGACTAGATAAAATGAATTGAACGAAATGCTCGGTTGATACAACCGGGCATTTGTTTTTTATCGAGATAGGCCAACACCACAATCAATAAACCAATGAGTAGAATCAAAGCAGCGATTACAGGAGTAGGTGGATATGTTCCCGACTATATCCTTACCAATAAGGAGCTGGAAACAATGGTTGAAACCAGTGATGAATGGATCACGTCCAGAACTGGAATAAAAGAAAGAAGGATTTTAAAAGACAAAAACCTTGGGGTATCGTACATGGGTGCCATGGCAGTAAAAGAAGTACTTGCCAAAACCAATACAGACCCAAAGGAAATTGATCTTATCATTTTTGCTACGATTACTCCCGATATGCCCTTCCCTGCTGCTGCCAACCTGGTAGCCTCTCAGGTAGGTGCTACCAATGCATTTAGTTTTGACATAAGTGCCGCATGTTCCGGATTTCTTTATGCATTGACAACGGGCGCAAAATACATTGAGGCGGGCATGCATAAAAAAGTAATTGTAATTGGTGGAGACAAGATGTCGTCTATTCTCGACTATACTGATCGCACCACCTGTATCATTTTTGGCGATGGTGCCGGCTGCGTTTTACTTGAACCTTCAAAGGATGACACCGGTGTCATCGATTCTATTCACAAAAGTGATGGATCAGGGGCACAGTACCTTCATATTAAGGCAGGAGGAAGTTTAAAGCCAGCTTCTCATGAATCGGTAGATGCCAGGGAGCATTATGTTTATCAGGAAGGTTCTGCCGTATTTAAGTTTGCCGTTACCAACATGGCAGAAATTGCCGCCAAAATGATGGAGCGAAATAACCTAAAAGCAGAAAACGTAAACTGGCTTGCTCCACATCAAGCCAACAAAAGAATAATTGATGCTACTGCTACCCGCATGGGTATCTCTGAAGAAACCGTGATGATGAACATCGAACGGTACGGCAACACAACTGGCGGAACCATACCGCTGCTACTTTGGGATTATGAAAAACAACTGAAGAAAGGAGATACTATTATCATTGCTGCCTTTGGTGGTGGGTTTACCTGGGGCTCCATCTATGTAAGATGGTCCTACGATACAAACTAATCCAACTTGTTATTAATTATTTCATTTGTAAATTATAGGCTGATTTTTTATGGCAACTGTTTCTGATTTAAGTAAAGGAAATTTCATTCGATACAATGGAGAAGTGGTGAAGGTAGAGGAACTTCAGCACCGTACTCCGGGAAACCTGCGTGCATTTTATCAGGTAAAAATGAGAAACATTCGATCTGGTAAAATTGTTGAAAATAGGTTTCGCCCGGGAGAATCGGTGGACCTTCTGCGCATTGAAACCAAAGAGTACCAGTATCTCTATGAAGAAGGTGATAGCCTCGTATGTATGGACAATCAGACTTTTGAGCAGATTTATCTGGACAAAGCATTGTTAGGCGATTCATTCAAATACCTTAAAGAAGCCGTAACGCTTATTATTGCGTTTGAAAACGGAACCGACCCAATTATAGCAGAACCACCTCCACACGTAGTACTTAATGTAACTTACACAGAACCTGGGTTGTCCGGAGACACAGCAACCCGTACATTAAAACCCGCAACAGTAGAAACTGGTGCCGAAATAAGAGTGCCTTTGTTTATTAACACGGGCGATAACGTAAAGATTAATACAGCAAATGGTGAGTATTTAGAACGAGTAAAGTAACTTATGGCAAAGACGAGAAAAACCTCATTGAAAGGGGCGCGAAAGCAAGCTCCAAAAAAGAAATTAGTTCAAAACTCTTCAGACATGAAAACTGCAGAAATCAGAGACCTTATAGACTTTATCGCCCAATCCGGGTTAAATGAAGTGGATATTGAAACCAAAGAATTAAAACTTCACGTAAAGAGAGAACCGGATCAAAAGGTACTTAAATCATCTGCTCCACAAATGATGGCGGCACCTGCAGTAGCTGCGGCTCCTCCCGCAGCGGCAGCTCCAGCTCCAGTGGCTCAGCCTGCTGCAATAGCATCACCAGCACCGGGTAGCAATTTATTAGAAATAAAATCCCCAATGATTGGAACGTTTTATCGTTCGACAAACCCTGACACACCTCCGCTGGTGTCGGTAGGAGATAAAATTACCAAAGGACAAACAGTATGCATCATTGAAGCGATGAAGCTATTCAATGAGATTGAATCAGAGGTGTCAGGAACAATTGTAAAAGTAATGGCAGAAAATGCTACTCCAGTAGAATACGAGCAAACGCTCTTTGTGGTGGAGCCAGATTGAGCAATGCTTAATCTCTGATCTTTTATTGATAACCTAAATTTCGCATTGTGTTTAAAAAAATATTAATAGCAAATCGTGGTGAAATTGCTTTGCGCGTAATCAGAACCTGCAAGGAGATGGACATCAGAACAGTTGCCGTGTATTCCACAGCCGATCGTGAAAGCCTTCACGTGCGTTTTGCAGATGAGGCCGTTTGCATTGGAGCTCCTCCCAGTAAGGATTCCTATTTGAACATTCCAAGAATTATTTCTGCCGCTGAAATTACCAATGCCGATGCCATCCATCCCGGTTATGGCTTCCTGTCTGAGAATGAGGAGTTCTCGGCCGTATGCCATGAGTACGGCATCAAATTCATAGGCCCATCACCTCAGATGATTAACCTTATGGGTGATAAGTCTACAGCCAAAGACACCATGAAAAAAGCCGGAGTACCTACTATCCCCGGATCTGATGGATTGGTAGGTACAATTGAAGAGGGACTCAAGATCGCCAAAAAGATCAAGTACCCCGTGATAGTGAAAGCTACAGCCGGAGGTGGTGGAAAGGGGATGCGGATTATCAAGAATGAGTCCGAATTCAAAAAAGCCTGGGATGAGGCGAAAAGAGAATCAGCTGCTGCATTTGGAAACGATGGTCTCTATCTCGAAAAATTCGTTGAAGAACCAAGGCATATAGAAATTCAGATCGTTGGAGACCAATATGGTAAAGTATGTCATTTGTCAGAGCGTGATTGCTCTATCCAGCGCAGGCATCAGAAATTGGTAGAAGAAACCCCCTCCCCTGTAGTAACTCAGGAGTTGCGTGAAAAAATGGGAGCAGCTGCCATCAGAGGTGCTGAAGCAATAAAATACGAAGGTGCAGGAACAATCGAGTTTCTTGTAGACAAACATGGTGACTTTTACTTCATGGAGATGAACACCCGAATTCAGGTGGAACACCCCATTACAGAAGAGGTTACTGATTACGACCTTATCAAAGAGCAAATAAAAGTGGCTGCAGGCGTGCCTATTTCTGGCACCAACTACTTCCCTAACTTGTTTGCCATGGAATGCCGTATCAATGCAGAAGATCCTGCAAATGGTTTCAGGCCATCACCTGGTAAAATTGTTAACCTGCATATGCCGGGAGGGCACGGTGTGCGTATAGATAGCCATATCTATGCGGGGTATACAATCCCCCCCAATTACGACTCTATGATTGCAAAGCTTATTGTGAGCGGCCAGTCAAGAGAAGAAGTAATTACCAGAATGAAGCGAGCCTTGAGTGAATTTGTGATCGAGGGTATTAAAACAACCATCCCCTTCCATCTGAAACTAATGGACAATCAAATTTTCAGGTCAGGCAAGTTTACTACCAGCTTTCTGGAAACATCTTTCAACTTTGATGATTTAAAATAGAATATCAAATTCCTGAAAATAAAAAAGGCTACCTCAAAAGTGACAAGTTTTGTTGAGCGAAAGTGAAACATCCTTTGTTTCAAATTCAAACTAAAGAGATTCTTCGCTTTCGCTCAGAAAAACGAACTTCTCTTAACTTTTGAGGTAGCCTCTTTTTATTTTGGTTATCCGTTGCCTAAACGTACTGATTAAGCATCACTGGCATCACCAGCATGAGGATATCTTCGTCTTTGTCTTTATCAATAGGAAGAATAACACCTGCCTTGTTAGAGGCTGACATGTTCAATTTGATTTGATCTGTATCCAAGTTGGACAGCATCTCGATGATGAACTTTGCATTGAATCCAATTTCGATGTCCTCCCCTTCGTGTTCACAAGAAAGGCGTTCGTTTGCCTCATTAGAGAAATCAAGATCCTCAGCAGAAACCTGAAGTTCACTTCCTGTAATTTTTAGCCTTACCTGATGCGTTGTTTTGTTGGCATAAATCGCAATACGCTTCAATGAGCTCAACAACTCCGTGCGACTGATGGTCATCTTTATCGGGTTCTGAGAAGGAATTACATTCTCATAATCCGGGAAACGCTCATCAATCAGGCGACAAATCATGCGAATGGTGCCAAACTTGAAAAATGCATTGGACATGTTGAAGTCGATGCTCACCTCTGTATTCTCTGTAGGCAAGGTGGCTTTCAATAAATTCAGGGCTTTGCGCGGAATGATGATCGCATTACCACTATCCGACTTAATATCAGTTCTGCGGTAGCGCACCAAACGGTGGCCATCTGTAGCTACAAAAGTGGTATTCTTTTCACCCAAATTAACATACACACCTGTCATCGCAGGGCGCAGTTCATCGCTGCTTGTAGCGAAAATGGTGTTGTTTACGGCTTTGGCCAATACATCTGAGGATAATACCGCAGAGAAGTCATTGGACACTGCAGGCACCTTGGGGAAATCAGTGGCATTCTCACCACTTAATTTATAGCGACCGTTGTCTGAGCTGATCTCTATGCTGTAGGTTGACTCATCGATGGAGAACGTTACAGGTTGGTCAGGTAAGTTTTTTAAAGTATCCAGTAATATCCTCGCAGGAACTGCAATACTTCCCTTTTCCTTTGATTCCACTGTAATCTCGGTGATCATGGAAGTTTGAAGATCAGATGCAGTAACGGTAAGTATACTTTTCTCTATCTCAAAAAGGAAGTTCTCGAGGATCGGAACAACTGGGTTGGTGGTGATAACTCCATTAATATTAGAAAGCTGCTTTAGCAAGTAGCTTGAATTGACGATAAACTTCATCTAAGTCAGTGGTTATTGGTTGTAATGGCGGTAAAGTTATGAAGAAAAACCAATTCTGGAAATGAACTTTGATACCTCAAAATTGGGCCTTACAGCCACATCATTTTTTGAAATATTCTCGCGTCTTCAAGATGGGTATTACTTGTTCCCGGCTGAAAAGAACTGGATCTGTACCATTCAACCTGCCCAAAGCATCAGGATCGCCATCAATGGGTGGATAAAGGTCAAGAACAAGGGCATTATCACCCAGGTCATAAACACTGATTGTGGCAATAGGTGGCGTTTGGATGAGACTATCATACACTGGCACTCGCCCGGGAGTCAAATACTCTTTCGCCATGAGCAAGGACACCGCATCTAAATAGTCATTCAATCTTGTAGTATCCGAAGGGGGGCTGTTCACCAAATCAAAACCTGACCCCTGATCGGCAATAGTGAAGTTTTGGCTGGGCTGCCTGTTGAATTCTGTTTCTAATTTCTTGAAATTCCTCCAATTGAAATTAAACACGCGTCTGTCTCTCCATCCATTGGCCTCAACCTCAAAAATTCCTGAAATGTACACCCTATACCCCGGGATAGTCATAATGTAGGGGCCAAGCTCTTCATCAAGAAAATAAGCTTCCGTTTTTGCAGCATTTCCTCCTGCATAGAAACTCCTCACCAGGACATCTCCCTGAAATAAATCGAGCTTCACACCATTCTTCATTACCATAGAAGACACAGCGTCTCTAAGGCTGCTTGCCACTTGCCTTTTGGGTTCGGCCTGCTGTAGCGTAGCAAACAGAACAGTTATCAATTGTTCATCCGCTTCCTGATTTTTATTCACCAGCCATTTCGAACCACTAAAGCTTAGCGCTACTTCGCTCCCAGCAGATGACAGTATAACCCTATCCACTAAAGAGAGGTCACTTACTTTAAAAAGGGTTTTGTCGATCTCTTGTCGGTCTGATGGATAAAAGAATAGCACGACAGCGAGTATTAACAAACCGCCTAGTGTAGCTAACAACGTCTTATTCTTTTTCTCCTGACTCAATGGTTAGAATATTTTCGTTTCCGTAAATAAGCTCTTAACAATCCAAAAACAAACAGAATTACCAGAGGAAGTATCAGATTGATCATTTGCCAAAAAGCCCTGTCCTCCTCAATCTTCGTTTTATTCAACGGCCTGATTTTTATTTCTTTGCTTCGTGTGCTGATTAACCCATCGTCATCCACCAGATAAGCCACCATGTTCATCAACAGGTTTTCATTGGCAAAGGTGTAAGACGAAATAGGATCGAAGCCCAATTGCTGGGGTTGCCCCGTTCTTGAATTCACATCATTTCTTGCCACATCTCCATCTGAGATCACTATTATTTTTGTTGGCAAGCTTTTCTCTTTAAGCACAATCCCATCACTCCCATCTGGTAAAAATCTATCCTTATAAAGCGAAGTAAATTCTCCTTCCAGCAAGTAAGCTACCGGTATTGAACCGGGCTGAAACAACTCTGGGTTTGTGTTGTTGCGCAAATCATTGACACTTACTTTTACGGGCGTGCCCAATTTACGCGATGCGGGTGAAGTAAATAATAAGGGAGTTTTCTTAATGCCTGTCGCTTTCACCGTATCTATACTGCTTGCAAAACGGAGCAGCGTTGCATCAAGGTTGCGAGTAATGGGGTGAGTAGCATATTGATTGACCAAGGGAAAAAAAGGCCAATCCATCTGCATCAGCTGTGGGCGATTATCTACCATACCCGTTACAATCGGATATCGGGCTGCAATCCTATCCTGAATAAGATCAGGGTTGATCCTAACGCCATATTTAAATAACAAATCTTCAATGTTGAGTGTATAAGGAAATGCGAAATAGTCTTGCCTCGAGGCGCTGTCCATCACTGCATCCAACTTGTCGATCAACACCAGTAACTTTCCACCGTGCATTACAAATTGATCTAACTTCAGCTTATCCACTTCACTAAATGAATGCGTGGGCTTGGGTACAATGAGCAAGTCGTAATTTTCAATTGCCTTCTTTCGTGTAAGATCTACTTTATACACACCGTAATTATCCAATAACGCATTGTTAAAACTGGCAATTTTTAGACTATCCAATTCACCATGGCCGGTGAGTAATCCTATTCGTTTTGGATTTGTATTGGTGAGTTGTTGAATGGTGTTGGCCAACTCATACTCCAATCCTTCTATGGATTGATTCAACACCTCGTCTGAGCTGCTGGCACGATTGCCCTTCAGTAACATCACTCCTTTTTCAAAACCACCATAACTGACCACTGCACCGGGGAACACAATCTTTTCAGTGCGCTGGCCGCCTTTGTTATCTATCACATTCATAGGCGAAATTCCCTTTGACACCAACTCGTTCATGAATTCGCTCTGTGCCTTTTGACTTAATGCAGCCTCAGGGTTAGTGAAAGTGTAATGCACTCTGTTACCTGAAGTAATTCTGAATTCAGCAAGCAACTCATCGATGGATCGCTGCAGTCGTTTAAATCCTGCATTTAAATCCCCTGCCAGAAACACCTCGATGTACACATCATCATCCAGGTTTTCCAACAAAGTTTGTGTAGGTTCCTTAATGCTGTATCTTTTTTCTTCTGTAAGATCCAACCTGAAGAAAAAGTGAACAGCGGCCATATTCAATACGATGGCCAGTACAATGCCATTGGCAAGTAATAACAGATCACCTAATTTTTTACTTTTCCAATTCACCACTGTCTGCTGCTCAAAACGGTTTTGGTTAACAACAACATCAACCCTGTTACAGAAAAGAAATAAAGTAAATCCCGGCTGTCAATCAAGCCTCTGCTCATCGAATCATAATGATCCAATATTCCCAACTGTTTAATTCGCAAAGCCCATCCTCCTTCTGTTATTAGAGAAGAGAAGGAATCAAATCCAGAATAGAAAATAAGACACAGAAAAGCAGCCGCTACAAAAGAAACTATTTGATTGGGAGTAATGGATGAAGCAAAGATTCCTATTGAACAAAACACTCCACCCAAAAGGATCAATCCTATATAGGATCCGATTACACCTGGAGTATCAATATTACCCGTGGGTTCACCTAATAAATAAACAGAATAATAATAGATCAAGGTGGGTATCACGGCCACCAATACAAGGGCAAACCCCGCTAAAAATTTACCCATGATGATATCCCATTCTGACAATGGTTTTGTCAACAGCAACTCCATGGTACCCATTTTCTTTTCCTCCGCAAAGCTGCGCATGGTGATGGCGGGTATTAAAAAGATAAACACATAGGGCCCCAGTGAGAAGAGGGTGTCCATATCAGCATACCCATAATCGAGCACGGCTGTTTCTGGGAAAACCCACATCAGCATACCGATGCCTGTAAGGAATACACCGATCACAATGTACGCTATTAGCGAATTGAGAAACCCATTAAACTCTTTGGCAAAAATCTGAATCATTTCTCTTTCTCTTCAGAAGTAAGTTCTTTAAAAATCGATTCCATTGAGTGCTCTTCTACCTTCAACTCAATCAGTGATCTGTTTTTATCTGATGCATATTTGAACAATTCACTTCTTACATCCACTCCTGGTTGTACGTGTACTTTGCATTTGAATGCCGAAAGAGTCGTTACGCTGGCCACCCCCTCAATTGAACTGAGTTCATCAATGTTCACTTCTTCTTTAAACTCTACCACCAGGGTACTTCCACCTCTATGCTGAAGCAGGTTACTCAGTTGATCATCAGCGACTATTTTCCCTTTGTTGATCACTATTACACGATCACACAAAGCTTGTACTTCCTGCATAATGTGCGAAGAGAAGAGTACCGTTTTATTACGACTCACCTCTTTAATCACTTTTCTTATTTCAATAATCTGATTGGGATCCAATCCAGAAGTGGGTTCATCCAAAATCAACACCCCAGGATCATGCAATAAAGCCTGCGCCAACCCTGCCCGTTGACGATATCCTTTGGAAAGTGATTCCAGTTTTTTATTCTGTTCCAGAGTAAGGCCGCAAAGTGCAATAATTTCTTCTACACGAGATTTGAGCGCCCTTTCTTTCAATCCATATAACCCTCCTACAAAGCCGAGGTACTCGTGCACATACATGTCCAGATAGAGTGGATTGTGTTCTGGCAAATAGCCAATGATCTTTTTTACATGAAGTGGTTGCTCCTGTACATCATATCCTCCCACCTTCACTATTCCTGAAGAGGGTGGCAAATAACCAGTCACGATTTTCATGGTGGTAGATTTTCCTGCTCCGTTGGGACCCAGGAATCCCACTATTTCCCCCTCCTTTACAGAAAAAGAAATTGAATCAACAGCCTTCTGCTGATCATAAATTTTAGTGAGATTTTGTATCTGAAGCGACATGAATTACGTGCGCACAAAAGTAATTGAAAGTGTCGTTTATCCTAAACAATAGGTATTGTGTTAAAAAATACTTAATTCGGTCACCAATTTATAACTTGGCCTATTAATTGCCGTTGTATTGGCCATAGAATTTTGTGAAATTTGTCTCTCAAATAATTGAATCATGCGAATTGTAGTAATAATAGTAGGTGTCATACTGTCCATTTCTTCATGGGCTCAGGGAGGATACAAGATCGATTTCAAAATCAATGGATTGAAGGACACAACGACTTATCTGGGTTATTATTATGGTGAGAGTACCTATGTCAAGGATACGGCTCGTGTGAACGCCAATGGAGAGTTTCAGTTTGCGTCTACCACCAGTCTACCTCAAGGGGTTTATTTTCTGGTACTCAACAAAACAAGAATATTTGAAATCGTAGTAGGCAGCGACCAACAATTTCAAATGGAAACATCCACAGCCGACTACATCAAGAATATGAAAGTAACGGGCGATGATGATAACAAAATATTTTTTGAGAACATGATGTTCAACATGGCCAGAAATCAGGAGGCCACTCCTTTTTTCTCT
>DDUM01000007.1 GCA_002344795.1 Flammeovirgaceae bacterium UBA2338
TATAATAAAGAGGTGGCAAAGGGACTGTATGCCACATTGCGAGTGGAACCCTATTATGATCTTAGTTTTGAATCCTTCCAATATGCATATGGGTTTTATCTTCAGTTCAGGGATCGATTTTTCATAACAAAAAGGAAGTAGATGAGAAAGGTTGGGTGGGTGTTGTTATTTATGCTGCTTTTGTTGGTTGGGTGGTATTGGTCTTTGATCGTTTACGGAGTAAATCAGGGATTAGGCCAATTGAATATTGTTTGGAACGCCAGGCCAATTGCGGAGGTACTTAAAGATCCTGCTTTTCCGGATTCACTAAAAACCAAACTGCGTATCATCGATGAGATCAGGGCTTATTCCATTGACTCTCTTGGGTTAAAGGATTCCGGCAACTACAAAACAGTGTTCGATCAGAAGGGGGAAGAACTCATGTGGGTGGTTACGGCAAGCAAGCCCTTTCAATTAAAAGCAAAGACCTGGAATTTTCCTGTAGTGGGTACAGTGCCTTACAAGGGGTACTTCGATAAAGACAAGGCAGCAGCAGAGCTGAAACAGCTACAAAATGAGGGCTGGGACGTGGGTGTCAGAAATCCGGGTGGCTGGTCTACATTGGGTTGGTTTACTGATCCCATACTCAGTGGCATGCTGGAGCGAAATGAAGGTGATCTGGCCAGCCTTATCATCCACGAGATGGTGCATGCTACCCTATTTGTAAAAGACAGTGTGGACTTCAATGAGAACCTTGCTTCTTTTATAGCAGACTCGGCAGCCTATTCATTTATAGCTGCAAAGTATGGCAGGCAATCTCAAGAGTATTTGACCTATGTCTACGAAGTATTAGATCATCAACGGTACAGCCAGCATGTGTTGAGGGGAAGTGTAGCATTGGATAGCCTTTACAACACCTTCGGTGAGGGCGATCCTATTGATTTTAAAAAATCCAGAAAGGATGCATTGATACAACAGATTGTTAGCAGTATGGACACACTTACTCTTCATCAATATAAAATTCCAACCCAGCGGTTCAAAGAAAAACCACCCAATAATGATTACTTTCTGGCCTACCGCAGGTACCAATCCAAGAAGGCTAATTTTAAAAATGAATTGGAGGAAAAATACAACGGGGATTTGAAAGAAATGATTCAGGCTTATAAGACCCGTTTTCCGTTTCTTTAGTGACATCGGGTAGATTAAGGAATTGTTATGATCCTCCTCTATACTTTTAATTCGCCTGGCTTCTGGGTAATTTTATGTCTGTAAATTAAACCCATTCCTATGGCTGATAAGCCATTACACAAGGTGCTTGTCGTAGATGACGAAGAGTCTATACTGGAACTGCTAAAATATAATCTCGAAAAAGGAGGTTATGAAGTGCGTACCGCAGGCGATGGAGCAGAAGCAGTGGAGATGGCAAGGAAATTTATTCCCGATTTGGTGTTATTGGATATCATGATGCCAAAAATGGATGGGGTGGAAGCTTGTCGCATTCTTAGAAGTTTTCCTGAGCTTCAAAATACTTTCATTGTATTCCTCACTGCCCGCTCAGAGGAGTATTCTGAAGTGGCGGGTTTTGATGTTGGTGCGGATGACTACATTTCCAAACCCATAAAACCTCGTGCTCTGATGAGTAGAATTGCTGCTTTATTCAGAAGAGAATCGAAAAAGAAAGGTGCTTCATCTCAAATCAAAATGGGCGATCTGGTCATCGATCGCACCAGCTACACGATAAGGGTGAAAGGGAAAGAAATAAGTCTTCCTAAAAAGGAATTTGAGTTACTCTTCTTCCTGGCTCAAAATCCCAATAAAGTTTTTAGCCGTGATGATCTTTTGCAAAATATTTGGGGTACTGATGTATACGTTCTTGCCAGAACGGTAGATGTGCACATCAGGAAAGTGCGCGAAAAGATCGGAGATGATTATATTACTACTGTAAAAGGGGTGGGGTACAAGTTTCATCTAAATTAATATATAAGTGTATAGCGCCAGGGTATTGGCATTGTTGTTGGCGGGCTCTATAAGTCTGGTCACCTCTCTTTTTCTTTCTTTGGTAAGCGGAGTGGAGACACAGGGGGTAGTGGTGGCTGCTGTTATCAGTTTTTCCGTTTCCTATATTTTGATTTTTATCGTATTGGAGTTTCTCGTTTTTGGAGAGATCAACAAGATCTATAATATGATGGAGAAACTTCAGAAGTTTGATTGGCGAGGCTTCAGTAAGGATAAATCAATCAGGCTCAACCCACTCAAAAAGATCACCGAAGAGATTCATACGTTTGCCGCCCTGAAACAAGACGAGATAGATGAGCTAAAAAAACTGGAGACATTCAGGAAAGAATTTGTCGCGGATGTTTCCCATGAATTGAAAACACCCATTTTCGCTGCCCAGGGGTTTGTGCACACCCTACTGGATGGTGCTATAAACGACAAAAATGTACGCAAGAAGTTTTTAAAAAAAGCTGCAAAAAGTCTCGATGGATTGGATGCCCTGGTGCAGGACTTGCTTACGCTGTCTCAAATTGAATCGGGCGACATAAAAATGAAATTCGAGAACATCGACCTTTACACATTGTGCCTGGAGGTGGTGGATCAGTTTGAGCAACGAGACAAGGGAAAAAAGATTAAAGTCACAATAGAGAAGCCCGCAAAACTCATTATCGTTCGTGCCGATTGGTTGCGGATAACTCAGGTGATGACAAATCTTATTTCAAATGCGGTGAAGTACAGCCATGAAGACGGAGAGGTTACAGTAAGCTTTGAGGCAGACAAGAAATTTGTCACCACTTTGGTAAGCGACAAGGGAGAAGGCATTCCTCCAGGTCATATCAATCGTATCTTTGAACGTTTTTATCGCGTGGACAAAAGCCGTAGTAGAGAAAGGGGAGGAACAGGACTCGGCCTGGCCATTGTGAAACATATTCTAGAAGGGCACAAGAGCAAAGCGGAGGTGGAAAGCGTTTTGGGTAAAGGCTCAACCTTCAGTTTTAAACTTCCATTGGCAAAATTGGAATCAACGCAAGCAGAATCAAAGTCATAGTGTAACTTTGAAGCCTTGAAAGCATCTTTTACCAAGTTTAAGCAATCCATACTATTGGAAAGCAAGGATTATATCCTGGTGAATAAGCCTCCTTTCCTCTCCACGCTGGAGGACAGAAATGACCCTGTTAACCTGTTAAGGCTTGCGCAGGAGGTTGAACCTAATGCTCAGGTATGCCATCGCCTGGATAAGGATACCTCCGGTGTGTTGGCAATTGCTCGTCACCCAGACGCTTACCGCCATCTAAGCATCCAATTTGAACAGCGTCAGGTTAGGAAAATATACCATGCCGTAGTAGATGGCATTAATCAGTTTGAGGATAAAATGGTTGATAAGTCCATTTTAAAGTTGGGTGATGGTACAGTAAAAATTGATAAGGCAGGTAAAAGTGCCCAGACCTCTTTTACTACGTTGCAACACTTTAAAAACCATTCTTTGATTCAATGCATACCAGTTACTGGCCGAATGCACCAGATCCGGGTACACCTGGCCTGGTTGAAAGCACCGATTGCAGGAGACGAAACGTATGGAGGTAAAGCCTTTTACTTGTCGTCTGTGAAAAGAGGATTTAACCTGAAGAAGGATGTGGAAGAGGAGCCCTTTATGAAAAGAATGACGCTGCATGCTTATTCTTTATCATTTTTGGGGCTAAATGGTGAGAAATTAGAGGTTACTGCTCCTTACCCCAAAGATTTCGGAGCTCTTTTGAAGCAATTGTCTCAGAATCTCCGCTAAAAAGAAACCCCCACTTGGAAATTTAGCGAATTCGCTCTACTTTTGTGTCCCTTTTTGGGGGGGGTATATAGGTTCAAAAACAGGTAATTAAAGGATCAAAAGTGGATCATAACAGTTATAAAACAACAAATCCTACCAAAGCCACAGCTGAAAAAGGCTGGGTGCTGGTAGATGCTAAGAATCAAGTACTTGGACGCGTTGCCAGTGAGGTGGCGAGAGTGCTTAGAGGTAAAAATAAGCCATCATTTTCTCCGCATGTGGATACCGGTGACCATGTTATCGTGATCAATGCAGAAAAAGTAAGGATGACAGGAAAGAAGTGGGATAACAGAATTTTGCTGACACATTCAGGGTATCCTGGAGGTCAAAGTGAAAAAACTGCTGCAATGATCCGTGCAAAACACCCTGAGAGATTAGTTGAGCATGCTGTGAAAGGGATGCTTCCTAAAAACCGTATGGGAAGTGAAGTATACAGAAGCCTGCATGTTTATGTTGGCGATCAGCATCCCCACGAAGCACAACAACCAAAAGAAATAAAGTTTTAATAAATGGATATTACCAATAAAACTGGAAGAAGGAAAACCGCTATTGCCCGTGTTTACTTGCAACCTGGAAACGGAACGGTTACGATAAACAACCGCGACCTAAAAGACTATTTCACGTCAGAGATTCATCAAATTACTGTAAATCAGCCATTTACAATATTGAAATTGGATAACCAATACGATGTAAACGTAAATGTAGAGGGTGGAGGAATTAAGGGACAAGCCGAGGCTGTTCGCTTAGGCATTACCCGTGCTTTGGTTGAGGTAAATGCTGAGAACAAACCAGAGTTGAAAAAAGAAGGACTTACTACTCGGGATTCGCGTTCAGTGGAGAGAAAGAAGTATGGAAAGAGAAAGGCAAGAAAGAAGTTCCAGTTCAGTAAACGTTAAAAGAAGCACATGGCTAAGCAGTTAACTAATCAAGAATTAATGGAAGCAGGTGTTCACTTCGGGCACCTTACCAGGAAGTGGAACCCCAAAATGGCTGAGTATATTTTCATGGAAAATAACGGCATCCACCTCATCGATTTGAACAAAACGATGAAGTGTTTGGATGAAGCCACTTTCGCTTTAAAAAATATAGTGCGCTCCGGACGCAAAATCATGTTCGTGGCAACCAAGAAGCAAGCCAAAGACATCGTAAAAGCACAGGCAGTAAGATTGAATATGCCCTTCGTAACAGAGCGTTGGTTGGGTGGGATGCTTACCAACTTTGCTACGATCAGAAAGTCTTTGAAAAAATTGGCACAGATCGATAAGATGTTGAAAGACGAAACTTTCGAAAACCTAGCTAAGCGCGAGCGATTGATGATTGGACGTGAGAAGGCAAAATTGGAGAAGCTGTTAGGAGGGATTGCTGATTTGAACCGTCTTCCATCAGCTTTGTTTGTTGTGGACGTAAAGCGCGAGCACATTGCAGTGGCTGAGGCCCAAAAGCTGAATATCCCTGTGTTTGCCATGGTGGATACCAACTCTGATCCTACAAATATTGACTTCCCTGTGCCGGCCAATGATGATGCTTTCAAATCAATTTCTATCATTCTTGAGCACGTAGGCCAGGCCATTGAAGAGGGTTTGATGGAGCGCAAGAAGGATAAAGATGATGCTACCATGAAGAAGGAAGTGGAGGAGAAGAAGAAGGTAGACGAGACCGTAGAAGAAACGAAATAAAATATAAGGATTCCGGTAAGCCGAGCCTAATCAATTTTAACACTAAACATCGGTCACAAGCCGGTGTTTAGTTTTTTAACCCTGATGGGTTCTTTCCATAGATCAGGAATGCCCGGGTTAATCCAGACATTGAAAATAACAGGGCGATTAAATAGAAGATGTTTTCATTTTCAATCGTCTGTAGATGTAAAGACAACAGTAACTATTAAATATTATCAGAAATGGCGATTACAGCACAAGATGTGAATAAGCTACGCACCATGACGGGTGCCGGAATGATGGATTGTAAAAAAGCACTTACAGAAGCCGAGGGTGACTTCGAAAAGGCAATTGAAATATTGAGAAAGAAGGGTCAGAAAGTTTCAGCGTCCCGCTCAGACAGAGATGCGAAAGAGGGATCTGTCTTTATTAAAACTTCTGACGACAATAAAGAAGCAATATTGATTGCCCTTAATTGCGAAACTGATTTTGTAGCAAAAAATGAAGAATTCCAAAACCTTGGAGAAGCGATAGCCACCGTGGCATATGATAAAAAATCTGCTGACGTGAATGCGTTATTGGCCGAGAAATTAGGTGACCTTACTGTTCAGGAAAAAATCACTGAACTGGTAGGTAAGATTGGTGAAAAGTTGGAAATAAGTGAGTTTGTAAGAATGACTGGTGAAGCTGTGGTTCCTTATATTCATGCAGGGGCAAAATTAGGAGTATTGGTTTCGCTAAAGGGTGTTAACGGAAAAGATGTTACTGAAGCGGGTAAGGATGTGGGAATGCAAATCGCAGCGATGAATCCTGTGGCATTGGACGAGAACTCGGTAGACAAGAGCATTATCGAGAAGGAACTTGAAATTGCCAAAGCACAGATCATTGCCGAAGGCAAGCCTGAAAATATGGTAGATAAAATTGCCGAAGGTAAATTGAAAAGATTTTATAAGGACAACACATTGGTACACCAGCCCTTTGTGAAAGACAACAGCAAGACCGTTGCTCAATACCTGGATGGAATAACAAAAGGTTTGGCTGTAGCCGGATTCAAGCGTGTTTCCATAGGATAAGTAAAGAAGTTGTGTTTTGTAAAAAGGGGAGCGAAAGCTCCCTTTTTTTTGTGTCTTCCCTTGCGAAGTGCTCAAAGCATTGCCCATAGGAAAGTGGGGGAGTAAACCTGAAGCGAGTGCCATTGCCGGCAATGGACGATACTTTTGAGTGTTGTTGCTGTACGGTTTACCTGACAACTTTTGGTAATAGTTTGTGGCGTGCTATAGGCTCTTTATTTTGCCAAGGCAGAATCAACGCCTCTTATACAAGCTCATTACTTTGAATCTTTTTGACATTCAGTAGGAGACGACTGGTTCTGTTTTTTTCGGCCAAGGAGTCCAGACATGAGGTTATTTATTATTATAGTGAAATTATAGTGAAGTCATTATAGTGAAGTCAGGTCTTTCGACCTGACGAAACACAAGTGCCAATTACACCCCGACAAAACCTTTTGCCACTAACTCCCCTAAAGCCGGACCGTGTTTGAAGCCATGGCCCGAGCCTCCACCCAGAAACCAAAGATTAGAGGCATCAGGGTGTCCTTCAAAAATGAAATTACCATCAGGTGAGTTTTCATAGGGGCATACTCTGTTCTCCACAACAGGTGCTCCTTTTAGCCAGGGAAAGCGCATTTCTATAAACTTTCGGGCATCCGCCAGCACCTGGGGATTGGATATTCTTTCTCCTGTGGTAGGGTCAAATTTTTCTCCTCTCAAATCCACCCCAATCTTAAACCCCCGGTTGGCATTGCTTGGTATTCCATAATAAAAGTCTTTTCCGTCTACATCTATCCACGCAGGCATTTGGTCGAACTGCCGGGCTTGTTCTTTCGGAACACCAAAATAAAACACTTCCTGTTTGGTACAGGTGATGATGTTGCCCAGCACTTCCGGGAATAACTGACCGAGCCAGGGGCCGCAGGCAAACAAATAGGCATCAGACTTTATTGTAGATCCATCCGATAATTTTATGCTGTCCAATTGACTTGCTTTTATCTCACCGGGAGTTGCATACGCCTGCACAAAATTGCCGCCCTCTTTTACAAAGGCTTCCAGCACTGCCTGGGCACTTTCTCGCGCTTTTAAATAACCTCCATAGGGATCGAACCACGCATGAGTGAGGTTATTGGTATGTACCATTGGGTACTTTTTCTGAAGAGCATCCAGCGACAAGTACTCATATTCCATTTGATGTTTTTTGGCAAAAGGAATAGAGTCGTCCACAAGAGGGCACTTTTCATCGTAGCAAAACCAAATGACCCCTGTATTAAAGAACAACTGCTTCTTCCATTGGGTCTGATTTTCCTTCCAAAGAGTAAGAGCACGTACATTGAGGTCAAAGTAAAATTCATTGTTGCCATAAGTGGATCTGATTACTCTGGTTTCATCGCCAGAGCTAGATCTTGAATTACCTGCACCCCAGGCATCCACTAAAGTTACTTTATATCCTGCCCTTAATAGATATAGTGCTGACCACCCTCCAAATGCTCCAGCCCCAACTATTGCAATGCTTGAACCTTTAGGTAAACCTATTTTTTGGTTCTTAATTTTGGTAGGAGAGGGTGAAAAGGTGTTCGTTTTGAGGTGGCTCATTACTTCTTATGAAATTATGACCAGAGTCATATAATAATAGTGAAATTTGGCTGAATATTGCATCCGCTAAAATATGAAGAAGAAATTCAGTGTACCTTCTTTTTTGTTGGATTATACATCCGTCTGGAATCCCCTATTTGGTGCTTTTATGCATAAAATCATTGACCCAGATGATATTGCTCATGGTTTGAGGGGCAAACCTAAGGTAGGTTTGGGTGTTGAAAAAATAGCCCCTATGATCGATAAAGGCAGACTATTGGCGTATAAAAGAGAATTAATTTCTTTGAGGAAGAACGAGACCTTATTCAGGGAGGGGACTAAGGCAATATTCTACTTTCAGCTTGAGAAAGGTGCTTTGAAAATGGTGACAAATAGTACAGATGGGAGAGAATTTATTCAGGGAATATTTTCTTCAGGTGACAGTTTTGGCGAACCACCTCTTTTTAGCAATTTTTCTTACCCGAGTACTGCCATAGCACTAGAGGATTCACGGGTAATTAGGCTCCCTAAGGATAATTTTTTTAACTTGCTGCAAGAAAATTTTGACATCCATTTGAAGCTTAATGAGGTGTTGTGTAATAGGCTGAGGTACAAGTCTATGATCTTGTCAGATATTTCTTTTCACGATCCGGAACATAGGATCATGAGTTTACTAAAGCATTTAAAGGGGGGTACTGTATCTGGGGATGCCACCAGGAGAGTGATTCGGACTGCAAGACCCTATGTTGTTCCCTTTACCAGGCAGCAATTGGCCGATATGAGTGGTTTGCGTGTGGAGACAGTAATACGAGCGGTTAAGAAAATGCAGGAAAAGGGAAAGCTTGAAATTATAGGAAGGAAAATAACAATTTAAAACTCAATTTAAACTATGAACACCATGAGATTAATATTAATTACAATAATGGGGCTTGTGATTTTTTCTTGTGCACCCGACAAACCTCAAAATCAGGAAGGCCTTCCTGGCCAGTCTAGCAAAAATTCAGCAGTAGAGGATATACTCACCGATCCTACAAAGGGAATTGGTGCGGTCAAATCGGTTACCCTTAATTCACCTCTTGAGCAAGACAGAATATCAAGAGGTTTGGCAATTTATGAAATGAAGTGTTCTGCTTGCCATAGACTGGATGACAAGCGTGTGGTGGGGCCAGGCTGGAAGGATATTACCAAAAATCGTAAACCAGAGTGGATTATGAACATGATTACCAACGTGGATGTAATGCTGGATCAGGATCCGGAAGCACAGAAACTGTTGGAGTTGTGTTTGATGCGTATGCCTAACCAAAACGTGTCTATTGGAGACGCACGTGATCTTCTTGAGTTTATGCGCCAGAATGACGGAGAAAAATAATATAAACTAATATAAAACAAACCTATACTAATATGAATAAATTAATCAAATCCCTTTATACCCTTGCAATTGTTGCGGCAGTTTTGTCGCTCTATAATTGCCAACCCCAGGGCCCAAAACAAGCACTGACAGGGGGTGCTGCTGAGAAGGTCTATGTGCCACCTGGACAATATGACGAATTCTACAGTTTTGTGTCTGGAGGTTTTAATGGACAAATGTTGGTCTACGGAATTCCTTCTGGTAGATTATTGAAGATTCTTCCTGTTTTTTCTGTGTTTCCTGAAAATGGTTACGGATATAGTGAGGAAACAAAGCCTATGTTGAACACCTCACATGGTGCTGTTCCTTGGGACGATCTTCACCATATTGCACTTTCAACTACGAAAGGTGAGCATGATGGGCGTTGGGCTTTTGCCAATGGTAATAATACCCCTCGCGTTGCACGGGTAGGACTTTCATCTTTCCGTACTGAAGAGATACTTGAAATACCTAATAGTGGAGGAAATCACTCTTCCCCATTTCTCACTGAAAACACAGAATATCTGGTAGCAGGTACTCGTTTCAGTGTACCAATGGGGGCAAACAAAGATGTTCCTATTAATTCTTATAAAGAGAATTTTAAAGGATCAATCAGCTTTATCAAAGTGAATCAGGAGACAGGACGTATGAACATTGAGTTCCAGTTGCGTACTCCAGGATTCAACTATGACTTAAGTAGAGCAGGTAAAGGTCCTTCTCATGGATGGTTCTTTTTCTCTACTTATAATACTGAGCAAGCACACACTTTGTTAGAGGTAAATGCCTCTCAAAATGACAAAGACTTTATTATGGCTGTAAACTGGAAGAAGGCTGAAGAATATTTGGCGGCAGGAAAGGCCAAGGTGGAGAGAGCTAATTATGCACACAATATCTATGACGAAGCGACACATTCTGCTACCAGCACAATGCTGAATGAAGTGATGGTTTTGGATGTTACAGAATTGAAGGATATAGTGTATTTCATTCCATGCCCTAAATCACCACATGGCACTGATGTGGATCCAACTGGTGAATATATTGTTGGAAGCGGAAAATTAGCCGCGACTATGCCAGTCTTTTCTTTCACTAAACTTCAAAAAGCCATCGCAGATAAAGATTATGAAGGTGACTTTGAAGGCATTCCTGTTATCCGTTACGAAGCGGCACTTCATGGTGAAGTAGAAAAGCCAGGCTTAGGCCCTCTTCACACGGAATTTGATAACAACGGCAACGCCTACACTTCATTTTTTGTGTCTTCTGAAATCGTAAAGTGGAATGTAAAAACACTTGAAATTTTAGATCGCGTACCTACTTATTATTCTGTAGGTCACTTGAGTGTAATGGGTGGTCCAACTGCTAAGCCTTATGGAAAATATATGGTGGCTTATAACAAGATAACAAAGGATCGTTACTTGCCAACTGGCCCTGAACTGGCACATTCTGCCCAGTTGTATGATATCTCCGGGGATAAGATGCAGTTGTTACTGGATTTCCCTACTGTAGGTGAACCCCACTATGCGGAAGCATTGCCTGCAAGTTTGATAATGGATAAGTCGATCAAGATTTACAAATTAGAAGAGAATAAGCATCCTTATGCTGCTTTGGGAGAAGGAAAAGCAAGAGTAGAACGCAATGGAAACCAGGTACATGTGTATATGACCGCCATACGCTCACACTTAACACCAGACAATATTGAAGGTGTACGTGTAGGTGACGATGTGTACTTCCACTTAACAAACCTGGAACAAGACTGGGATGTGCCACATGGTTTTGCCATACGTGGTGCACTTAATGCAGAGATATTGGTTATGCCTGGAGAGACACAAACATTAAAGTGGAAACCTTTGGTGCCAGGTGTTGTTCCTTTTTACTGCACAGACTTCTGTTCTGCCTTACACCAGGAAATGTCTGGCTACATAAGGGTATCTCCTGCCGGTAGCAATACACCATTAAAATTCTCAACGGGTGAAGAAGATTAATCTTCATGCACCAATGAGTAGACCTGTTTTCTCATAGTTTACAGGTTTGAGATCGGGTAGCCTCCCAAACAGGTTGGGGGGCACCTTTCTTTACAAATTCTAATCATAAAAATGAAGTCTTTAAAACCCATTTCAAGAATAACTATTGCGCTGTGCACCTTAGCACTTATGTCTGCCTACTTTGTACCGCTATGGCAGATTTTAATGTGGGCGCCACAATATCCAGAAGGACTGGAGATGAAAATCTGGATTGATACAATTTCGGGTGATGTGAAAATAATTAGTGCATTGAATCATTACATTGGAATGAAACACATCGAAGTTGAGATGTTTCCAGAGTTTGGTTACATGAAATACATCGTTGGTTTTATAATTGCATTCGGATTACTTACAGCACTGATCAACAAACGCTTTATGCTTGTTAGTTACATCGGCTTGTTTGTAGTTACTGGTATCGCTGCGTTAGTAGATTTCTATCTTTGGGGTTATGATTATGGACACAACCTGAACCCAGATGCTCCCATCATTATTCCTGGCTTGTCCTATCAGCCTCCTTTAATAGGTACAAAGGTATTGTTGAACTTCACTGCGTTCTCAGGACCAGATATTGGAGGGTGGATATTTATGCTGGTAGCAATAGTATTCATAGGAGTTCTAGTGTACGAAATAAAAATAGACAAAAAGGTGGCAGCTATTCTCGTTTTTCCCTTGGCGGGTTTGTTAATGTCCTGCTCTACTGAGCCGGTTCCGTTGGAATATGGGAAGGATATATGCTATACTTGTAAGATGAAGTTGATGGACAATAAGTTCGGAGCAGAATTGGTTACGAACAAAGGAAAAATTTACAAGTTTGATGATCTTAATTGCATGTTGGATTACTACAATGCCAATGAAGCTGAGCATGGAAATTATGCACATAAATTGGTCATCGATTTTGCAAGACCTGGTACTTTTATAGAGGCAAGTAATTCTTATTATCTCAGAGCTGATGAAATCAAAAGCCCCATGGCAAGTCAAATTGCTGCTTTTGAGAATTATGATCTGATGGAAGAAAGTAAAAAAAAGTGGGATGGAATTTACCTTTCATGGGGGGAGGTGGTGACGGAGTTTAAATGAGAATATTTTTTACCCTACTTCTTTTCCTGTATACCTTATCTTCTAAAGCCGTCACTTGGACAGTTTCACAATCGGGTGAAACAAATTCAATTACGACCGCAATTCAGAAGGCAAACAACGGAGATACAATCTTGGTCAATCCCGGACATTACAGAGAAGGTAATATCCAGGTAAACAAGGAGATTGTTCTATTGGGAATAGATTATCCTGTTGTTGATGGTGAATTTAAACATGAGGTATTTACTATAACGGCCAATAATGTAACTATTCGCAATTTTAATATTATCAATGTTGGCGTATCAAGTTTGCATGATAAGGCTGCCATTGGTGGAGAAAATGCAAGAAATTTATACCTGGCGGACAATAAAATTGAAATGGCATTTTTTGGCATCCATCTGGCCAATTGCAAATCAAGCTTGATTGAGAACAATACCCTCACTGCTGCTGCTGTTAACGAAAGCGCCACCGGAAATGGAATCCATTTATGGAAGAGCGACAAAATAACGGTGAAGAACAATACTGTGGATGGGCATCGCGATGGGATATATTTTGAATTTGTGACCAACTCTTTAATTGAGAATAACATCAGTATAAACAATCTCAGGTATGGATTACATTTCATGTTTTCTCACAATGATGAATACAATAGAAATTTATTTAAAAATAATGGCTCTGGGATTGCAGTAATGTATTCCAAAGGAGTTACAATGAGATACAATCGTTTTGAAGAAAACTGGGGCTCATCAGTTTTTGGTTTGTTGCTAAAGGAAATAAGTGAAAGTACCATTGAACACAACCTCTTCATAAGGAATACAGTGGCCATATACATGGAAGCCTGTAGCAGAAGTAATTTTAAGGGGAACGAATTTCGTGGAAATGGATGGGGTATAAAACTGCAGGCAAGCTGTGATGACAATATATTTGAAGAGAACAATTTCATTGCTAACTCGTTCGACATGGGAACCAATGGTTCTATGACCCTAAATACAATTAGGAGTAATTACTGGGATAAATACGGGGGCTATGACCTTGACAAAGATGGGGTTGGCGATGTGCCCTTTCATCCCGTAAGCATGTATTCCATGATTATTGAAAAGATGCCAACAGCGGTAATGTTGTGGAGAAGCTTTTTGGTGTTTTTATTGGACCGGGCAGAAAAAATAATTCCTGTGGTAACACCGGAAAATTTAAAAGATGATGTTCCTGTAATGAAACCTTATGATATCAGTATCTGAAATAGAAAAACGTTTTGGTGCATTGGATGTATTGAAATCAATAAGTGCCCAATTTGAAACGGGACGATCCTATGCACTCATTGGACCAAATGGATCAGGTAAAACAACTTTAATAAAGTGTATACTGGGAATGGTTGTACCTGACAGAGGTAAGATTGAAGTAGATGGAGAATCAATTTTAGGGCAATGGGCCTATAGAAAAATGATTGGATATATGCCACAAATTGGCAGATACCCAGACAACATGACGATAGGGCAGTTGTTTGAAATGATTAAAGACCTTCGATCCGACAGCAAAGCAATTGATGAAGAATTGATTGAGGGATTTGGATTGGATAAAATGATGAATAAAAGGATGCACACACTTTCCGGAGGAACACGTCAGAAGGTAAGTGCAGCGTTGGCTTTTTTATTTAAGCCCAAGGTGTTTATTCTCGATGAGCCTACTGCTGGATTGGATCCATTGGCCGTTGAAGTGATTAAGGAAAAAATTTTGAAGGAAATGGGGGATAACAAAATATTCATTATCACCTCGCATGTTCTTAGCGATCTCGATGAGTTGTCCTCTCATGCATTGTACCTGGATAATGGTTCTTTAATTTATAATGACTCCATTGCATTGCTTAAGGAAGAGACCGGAGAGGTAAAGCTTGGAAAAGCTATTGCTACAATAATGAGAAGAACTCAAAATAATGTGACAGTATGATTAAGATAGCCAAATATGTTCTGCTGGACATTCTAAGAAACAAGTTTGTTATTCTATACACCTTTTTTCTGTTTCTCGTTACCCTGTCGATGTTCAGTTTAGAAGGTAATTCAGATAAAGCCATTCTGAGTCTATTGAATATTATTTTAATGGTGGTTCCGCTGGTAAGTATCATTTTTACCACCATTCACTTTTTTAATTCCTATGAGTTTATTGAGCTTTTGCTCTCACAACCTATTAATAGAAAATCAATATTTCTGAGTGAGTTTGCAGCAGTATCCCTGGCACTTTGCCTTGCCTATATTGTTGGGGTGGGAGTACCTGTAACCCTATTTAGTCAGGGTATGGATACGGTGTACCTGATTTTGTCAGGAGTATTGCTTACCCTGGTTTTTGTGGCGCTTGCATTTAGTGCATCGGTACTTACCCGTGACAAGGCCAAAGGAATTGGGCTTTCACTTTTGTTCTGGTTTTACTTTACCCTTATTTATGACGGGTTTGTGCTTTATGTAATATATGCATTCAGTGACTACCCTTTAGAAAAAGTAACACTGGCTCTTGTTTCCTTAAACCCTGTAGATCTGGCGCGCATAATCATCTTATTAAAATTAGATATTTCCGCATTGATGGGGTATACAGGAGCCTTCTATAAACAGTTTTTCGGAAGCAGTGTTGGGATTATTTACTCATTCCTGTTATTACTCTTGTGGGCTGCGCTTCCAATGTTTATCGCAATGCGAAAATTCTTAAAAAAGGATATTTAAGTAATCCTTTCAATATGATCGCGATCATATTGAAAACTTGTTTTCTGGCACCTTGACCAATGTTATATAGGTGTATGATTAAAGTCATTGTCTGTTTAGCTATTCCATAGCACCTTCGTGGTGTTGAAACTAAACTCATCCCCTATGAAATTATTTAAATATTCAGCGATGGCGTTTGCTGCCATCTTATTCTCATGCAGTTCAAATCCTGGTAACCAAACGGAAGGCACTACCTCTGTTGCAAGTACAGTAGATGGAGGTCAAGCCTCTGTTCAAGATGATGTATCACAACAAAACGTTGTTCAGGTGGCTGCTGGGTCAGCAGACCATACTACCCTTGTGGCGGCACTAAAAGCAGCCGCCTATGTAGACGCATTGGCCAATGCCGGACCTTTTACTGTTTTTGCGCCAACCAATGAAGCATTTGATAAATTACCTGCTGGTACCGTAGAAAACTTAGTGAAGCCTGAAAATCAGGATCAGTTGAGGGACATTTTGGAAAACCATGTCTACATCGGAGTAATGAGAGAAAACATGATGCGTGATGGCCAAAGGCTAAATCAGGCAAACATGAAGAATGTCATGGTGTCTAAAGTTGGTGATAAAATTTCTGTAAATGGCGCCAATATCATTGCTACTGTACCTTGTGCTAATGGTATTGTTTATGTGATTGATAAAGTTTTGGTTCCTGAGAATTAAAAGAAAGTCATTTTAGGAATTACCCCATAAATTTTATGGTGAGAAAGGTGCTATTTTATATTAGCACCTTTCTCCTATTGTATTTATAACCTTCTCATCCCCTCATACACCTTTGATTCCTGCACACTTTCTATAGACCCATTGAATTCTATTCGTCCACCCCAGTTGTTTACAAAAGTGGCAGACGCATTACCGGAAATACCTACTTGAATGGTAAGGGTTCCTTGACCAATGCTTGAGGTACTGACCTGCGCCAGAACAGTGATCATGTTGTTATTTTCATTCTGACTTATCTGGTAGCTGGTTACTTTTCCTTTTGCCGTTATACCACCTAATCCATTAAAACCTACTCCACCAACAAAAGCAGTTTGAAGTACAAAGTCATCATTGTCTACCATAATGAAATTGTTAGGACCAACATTCACTGTACTACCATACTTTCCTCTCACTGTAATTGCCTCTAACACAAGATTTTTTTCTTCCACCAGTTTCCTGGCTTTGTCAAACATCATCTTGGCTTCGGCTTCTCTTTGAGCTTTTCCAATCCGTTGTGATTTCCGGTTGTCTTTTTTCCCTTGCGTACTTTGTGCGTTTACCAATCCTATTGATCCAATCAGTAGGATTGCAATCAATCCTATTTTGGTCGTTTTCATAATGTTATCAATTTGCTACTGTATACTAAACGCAAAAGGCCAAACTAATAGTTTCGAATTACCTAACTGATTTTTGATTTTTGGCCAACTTGCTTCTAAAATACCCTTGGCAAGCAAGATACTGTTGTAGTTCAATACGTTGTTTCGCAAGGAAAAGTGACTTTGGGAGAATCACAAGGAACCATGTGCTATACGCAGAACAAGCTAATTGCTATGGAGGGGCTGGATTTTGGGGGTATGCCCCTTTCTCATCTCTTCGATCAATTTCATATCGTGGGGTGTAAAGGAGCTGGTTTCCTTGTTTTGAGCCGAAACGAATTCTTCGAGGCTTTTATATACCCTTATTCTATACTTCCAGATGGCTTTTGCCCCAATAGCCAGCTTAAAGGATCGATCATCCAAATCCTTATCTATCCAGTACATATCATGATCTGTTGCTCCTAAAGAATTGCCAATATACCCTGGCATATAGGCAATATGCGAGTGATAGAGTCGCTTTGCTACCTCCTCCTTAAATCCTTCTTTACCCGTAATATATATGGTGCTCCAATCTATTTGTTTGGATCCCAACTTTTCTTCTGCCCTAATGCGTAGCTCATCCTTTAAATTCTGAGCAATCAGATTAACGCCTAATTTTATATCTGCTACTGTAGATTTGACTTTCATTAATAAGAAAAAACTAATTTCCAATTTGTAAAATTACTTAAATGACTCACTACTAATACGTTTTAGTGTCATATAAGATTCACTTACTCTCAATAATATTTTCTCAAAGAGAGTAACCAGCTAAGCGGTGTTATTTTTTTGAGCAGCTGACTTCAGTTTTGAGCTTCATAAATCTTACGGGCTTCCAGGATGTTGGTTAAAGTAAGGTCGCGCTCATATTCTGTTAAATAAACATGCTTACTTGCAGATTCGTATACCTTATCTATCCATTGGATGAAATATCTGGCATCTTCCGGAGAATGAATGGGGTTGTTGTTGACTATCAAATAGACAGGTCCCGTGGTAGCATAGGGGTAATAGTCCTGAATGGCTGGAACTGCATCATCATTCCAGGCCCTTAGCAATAACCAGGAGCTCTTGTCAATTGTAATAGTACCGGATAGATCTGCCGAAGTTCTGTCTCCTTTCAGTTCAATCGTTTTTAATACTTTTCCGTTGCTTATGATCTCAAGATGATCCATGGGGATAATTGACCTCATAAATCCTTTATACGAAACCTTAATTTTTTTGCCTTGCAATCGAATTTCAGATCCAGGGTTCTTTTCATTTACTTCAAAGTGCAGAAGGGCACTATTTGTAGCCATCGTTTTGCCTTCTTTCAGTCCTTTCAGCCAGGCCGCTTCTTTCTGCGAAGGTGCTACGGGCAAGTCATCCATTTGTACATAGGTTCGATTTACGCCTACGGGGCCTCGTAATGAGGCATAGTTGGCCATCGCGTCAGTTCCTCCTGTAGCACTTATTTTAAAACCACAGTTGAGTAATCTGTGCCATACTTCTGCGCTTGGCCGGTGCCAGCTAAAGCCGACCACTTCGTAATAATCTATTTTACCCAAAGCCGCATCAATAGGCAGGGCATGGCTAATGCTTTCTTTGCCCGGGTCTGGAGCATCATAGAAGGGGTGTACGTATCCCACTAAAGCATTTTGTTCGTGTGCCAAATCGGCAATCACAGAATTAGAGGGATGAGCACTTTGAATAGCGGTGTTAGGATAAGCCGAATACCCGGGGAGGAGATAATAATCCTTTAAACCCAGTAAACCCAGGTGTCCCCAAAAACTGGTATGGTGCTCTTGAGAATGTGCCAATAAAACCTCATGGGTAGAGGCTGGATCTGGTTGCGTAGAGAAGTAATCCATATCAGGAATACGCTGTTCCTTATTTACTATTGTGTTGAAAACTATATCCAGGTCTTCGGCTTTGGCCTGTGTTACAAGTCTGGTGGGGGTATTGCGATAATGTCCTCCATAATTCATGTGAACATGCACATCTCCGCTTACCCAATGCTTATTCCAGTTTTCGGGTAATGATAGCGGAGAAATAGTTACGGCAACAGTTGCAGGCCCGTCACTGATTTGAATGGCTTGTTTTTGAATAGTGTTTTCCAGGCCACGATAAACAGTAATGACAGCCTTTCCAATAGGAAGGGTAATATTGGACGTGCCCTGCGTGTGGAAGTAGTGGTTTTCAAAAGACTGTTTTGTGCGATCAAAGGCATCATCCGCATGCATCCAGGCATCATCCGGTGCATAACTTCTGCCATCTGAACCGGTAATAGATACTCTGGCAGCCACCTTTTTTCCCTCTTGATCGACTATGCTAAGTGCAAGGTTCGAGTGTGGTGTTAAATAATTTCTTTTGAGTAGGGGTAAAGGATATGTTTTTCCGCCTAAAACTTCCTGAATCCATAGTGCGGTGTTACCGTCCTGATTGGAGATGTAGGCAATTCGATTGGCATCAGGAGACCACCGGGGATTTGTTGCATCAAATTTTCCATAAGTCATAGGGTAGGGGTCGCCATTTCCTTTTGCGGTAGTGATCCACAATTGATGCCATTGTCTTCCTAAATAAGAGGCATAAATTATTCTTTTCCCATCTGAAGACCAATCGGGTTTGGTGCGCCAGGAGGTTTCTTCTTTTTGGATCAGGATAAGTTGATCTGGGTTACTGATTTCTGAAGTATATATCGACCCTGTGCCATAAATATTATCTGGATTGGAAATAAACACCAGTTGCTTGCCATCGGGTGACCAGGAAGGACTGAGTTGATGATCCCATTGACTATAATAATACCTTGGTGTTTTTGTTTCACGTTCATTAGAAAGTGGCCTGCTTTCCAGCTTGCCATTTTTTAAAGTGCCCACCCAAATTCTAAAGTGCCCGGTATTTTTGGTAGAAACAAATGCAACTTGTGAGCCATCAGGTGAGAACCTGGGTTCGAGGTTTACATCTCCATTAGCAGTAAGCGGGGTTATTTTGTTGTTCGATAAGTCAAGTAATTGCAATTCGAGTGCTTTGCCAGAATATCGGGTGAAAACAATTGAGCTACCATCACTTGCCCAGTCAGGTTGGTAGTCGTAACCAGGTCCATTGGTTAATTGTGTAGCGGTAGTTTCCGCAACCTTTTGGCGCCAAAGCGAACCTGCCATACTGTAGACTATTTCTTCTCCTTCAGGTGACCAGGTGACGGAACTGGGTCCGGTAGTAAGCTGAGGAAGATACATTTCCCTGAAGTAATAATCGTGAGGCACTTGAATTTGATTAAGCACCGGTTCGCGCTGGCCATATACGGCTGAAATAAAAAGGAATTGAAAAAATAATATATATGCGGCTGTTAAAGGCAGTATGGTGATCTTCATAATAAAGATTTACATGAAAAGATAGAAAGAAATGAGCAATAAGCCAGTGTCTGTTCCAGAATGGCTGTACCCAGATTCACTAGCTAAAAATATCTGTTTCTAGCGGAGCAACGAGGTTTTCAGTAAAGATGTCAAACGATTGAAAAATATGTTTATGGGGCCACAGTACTTCTATATTCCTGGCATTGATCCTGTATATGATAGTGTAAAGTGTGCCGAAAGACTTGTCGAAGTTGGTATTGTATAGCGGAGGGTGTAAAAAACGATTGACCATGCTGGCTTCAGTTTCAAAAGGAGAAGTTATCACTTCATCCAGGTATCTTTTCCGCTCTATGGTGCCAGTCAATGAGGCGTAGTCGCCCCACTCTACCTCCATCTGGTGGTTGGTGGCCACTGGGGTATTTACAATCACAGGTTTGCGATCGGGAGATAAATACACGGTAGAGTAATTGCCAGTGTTATCGATCAGAGTAACATTATAAGCCATGTGTACAGGCACCCTGTTTAATATTGCAATACCTTCTTCCACAGTCTTTGCAATTTCAAGGATATACCGGATGATGACAGGTATACCAAAGCCAGAACCCACGATTTTGCGACCACCAAAGGTGAGGGAGGCGGCAAGGCCACTGGCATTCATTCCATCCAACAATCCCCAGGTGCAGTCGCTTACCCCTATGACAGGCTGCAACCAGTTGGTGTACATCATGGTCCCTTCAAACATTTTGAAACTGTAGTCATAGTTGCGGATAAGGGAGGCGCTACCGTTTGTCCACGCCACCTGCGAACATCCGGACATGTAGGCGGGTGGACAATACATACTTAAAAATCTTCCTTCAAGATCGCCACCACCCGCCAGCATCACCAGATGATCGTACATTGGCAAAAGCTCTGGCATATGGCGTTTAAATTCTGAATAGGAAGTGAGGTAGCCTTTTCTGGCCATACTACCTTCTGATAAAAACCATGTTTTATAATGAGGCCATGTCCGGTCGAAAAGGGCTTTCCACTTTTCACCAGGTTTATCTTCCTGAATACAATTGAAAGAAATGTGCATTCGAAACTTATATCATTTTAAAGCCACCGATTTCTGCTGCTTCATGTTTTGGTGTTTTGACAACAGTAAATGGCACGGCTGCATAAGAACGTTTAATAGCATCAATCCAGCTTTTTGCCCGGGGTTTTAATTGAAAGTCATCGGTCATAAGCCTGCCCCGCATAACGAGGATACCCATATCTGCACCTTCATAGAAATAATCATTGGCTCGGCTTATTCTTAAAAAGAAAGCTTCGTTTTCTTTTTCCACCGCACGCCTGTGTGTGTCCATTCTGGAAAACTTGATGGTGCCATCAGGATTCATAATATAAATTCCAGAGCGTGGTGCTTGTGTTATTATTTTTACCTCTTTTTCTGTGTATTTGATGACAAGCTGTCCCCAGGAGTCAATGTTCTCTGCTTTGAACCAGCGCCTGTTAATAGCGTTAATACTTATTTTATAGGGTTGATTCATCCATTCCAGCATGTGGAACAATATTAATGGCATATCAGACAGAGCAAACACTGCATGATTGGTGATAGAGCTCGCTCCGGTAATTCTCGGATTCAATTCACCCAAATACAGTTGCTGATTGTCCTGATCAATAAGAAAGTCCAACTCAAAGTATCCTTTGTAGCCTTCTTTTCTCAGCTGATTTCCAAAAAGCTGGGTGTATTTTCTGGCTTTTGATCGAATGGTTGGTGTAAAAGCATCCGCATAGATTTCGTTGCCACACCAACCTCCTTTGTAGGGAGTCAATTCTTTAAAACCTACCAACTCGGTCATTAGGGGCGCTACAACGGTACCATGTTGTGTTACGCATGCCTCGATTGCAGACCCACGGCAGTTGATCCGCTTCATCACTTTTACTTCCTTTTCCTTTACAATTTCATCCGCATACTTTTCCCATTCCTTTTCATTGGAAATAAAAAATGTAGTATGGCCTGAGTCGCCAAAGGGGGTTTGGATTACCAGGTCAGTGCCTAATTTCTTTTTGGTGATGGAAGTAAGATGTTTGTAGCTTTTTACTTTACTCAACAAATAAGGTACGCAAGGAACTCCCGCTCTTTCGGCAATGCGATTGGTGTTCACTTTGTTGTCCATGGAGGTCCTCATTTTTGCAGAAGGGAAGCAGACTTCAAGGCCTAATTTTTTGGCTAGCTTTTCTGTGCGTCCATCAAACATAAGAAAGAGCGCTTTTCCTTTTTCGCCTCTGCTTTTAATATAGTCTACTACCTCTTTGTGCTCTAAGAGATAATTATTGATGTCCTCGATGCTTTGAAACTCCTCGTGTGGAAGTTCTTCCTTGGGTGAAAATACATTGGGATGCAGCCCATCAAAACATTCAATGTAGCAAATGAATTTAAAACCTTTGATCCACTCATCTGCACCCAGCAGGTTGAAGTTGGTGGCGCTAATAAAGTAGATGGGAGTTTCGTTGCGATAGAAAAATCTTCTGATATCAGAGATGCCATTAAGTACTGGTAAAGCGTTCTTTTTGGTTTTCTTTACCGCTTTTTTCTTAGCTGCTTTCTTTGTGGCTTTTACAGGCTTCTTTGATTTAACGGCTATTTTTTTTGTAGCCCTTGTAGTTGATTTCTTTTTTGATATACTTTTCTTTTTCATAACAACAGCCTTTAAAACCAAAAATTATTTAAACTTTTCTAATATAAGATAATCTCGCTCCTCCTTTGTAGTGGTATCTCTGCTTTTTTTTGAGATCACCCAAAATACAATTCCCAAAACACTCATAGACAGAAGAATCATCCATTCCAACGGCCAAACTAATGCGGCAGGACTTCCTGGAAGTGTGATGGCCAGCAGGATGATGATAGCGCCAGATATGGAGATGTACCCAGTTATTTTTCCGCCTGGAGTCAGATAAGGGCGGTGTTGATTGGGGAATGACTTTCTTAATTTAATAAAAGAAAAGGACACACCCAAAAATGCAACGGCTATACAGAATGAACCTACGTCTACAAAAGCAACCATTGCGCCACGCCCGAGAAGGGAAGCGATCAGGGTAACCATTCCGCTGAAGAGCACAGCCTTGTATGGTGTTTTATATTTCAGATGTGATTTACCCAATACCGGAGAAATAATTCTCCCTCGACCCATGGCAAAAAGCACACGCGATCCCGCTAAAAAGAAACCATTCCAGCTGGTGAGTAAGCCGATGAGGATAGCAACAAGAATTCCATCCACAATAAGCTGAGAACCGAAGGCCAACTCAAAGGCTTTGGCGGTGAGCAATTCTGCTTCTAGTAACAATTGCCAATTGCCGATCATGGATGTACTAATGATGAGCAGGATATAAAACAAAACAGCGGCCACAATGGAAATGATAATAAGCAACCCTATGGCGCGATGAGAGACAGACGCTTTTGCTTCTTCAGCTCCCTGGGGTATCGTATCAAAGCCCACCAGCCAAAAAGGAACTGTAGCAAATACCGCGAGAATGCCTCCAAGGATGCCTGTATTTTGATTGGACACAAAATACGGTTTCAGGTTGTTGATATCGCTTTTGTAAAAAGAAGCAACCACTACCGCTAGCACTATAATCAAAAATGCTATTGTGAGATAAACCTGGAATCGCATTGACCCTTGTACGCCAACATAATTGATCCAGGTGATTAAGGAGACAAAAAATAATGCCAACAAAAGATGACTTCCATAAATTGTATCTCCATTGATGCTGTAGAGAGGCCACCGGTCTATAGCTGGGAAGAGGTAGCTGGTGATTTTGCCAATGGATATGGCTTCGAATGCAGAGACGGAGATATAACCAAAGGCAAGAAACCAGCCGACTATAAATGATTTTGATGTATCGTAGGCCTTATAGGCATAAGCTACTTCTCCACCTGACACCGGGAGCATAGCCGTGACTTCTGCATAACAAAGTCCAATGAAGAGCATGAGCGTACCACCAATTACAAATCCGATGCTCGCCCCAATTGGCCCTGCTGTTTTTAGCCATGGCCCCATAGCGGTTACCCAGCCCACACCTATCATGGCCCCAAAAGCAAGACAGAAAAATCCAACTTTGCTGATTCCGCGCTTTAAAGTTGCTCGTTCTGCTGGATGTTCGGTCATTAAGTCTAACTTGTTTCCAATGAATATTAATTCAATCTAATAGATGCAGTTAGATTGATAAATGTATGATGGATCAGTTGTTTTTAGGTGTTGTCGTTTTACTTTTTCTTTTACCATTTCCGGCACCACCCATCGCACTCATGCCAGAGGCAGCTCCCATCAAGGCAGTTCCGGATTGATGGCGATTTAATGCAGCATTGGTAAAAATACGCAATCCTAATTCAGGTCGATAGCCGTGAATTTCCTTCACATCTAATGCCTGGAGAAAATCAAGGATTTCTTTGGTCATCACCTGACCGGGTACCAACACAGGGAAACCCGGAGGGTATGGAATTATAAATGCAGAGGAAACCAAATGCCTTCCTTCTTCCATTAACTTTTTGCAGTCAGAAAGTTTTACATACTCGCATTTTTTTTCCTGATAGGCGAGAAAATAAGCTTCCCTCATTCTTCCTCCAGGAATGCCAGCCACAGCACGGAAGGAGTCGTGAAAATAACTGAAATCGGGAAGGGGCGGAGCCTGCTCTGTAAGGGAGTAAATTTTATCTTGAAGAATTCTGTTCTCCTCGGGATTTAACGCATCGAACTGAAGGTCTATTTGATCTGCAATTTTTAATAGCGCACTTATTAAATAACTCACCGAACTTCTTGTGGTACCAATGTTGGTCATAAACAACACTGAATTTCTTGAAGTCTTGTTGATTTGGATATGGAATTGATCCATCAGGTATTTGTTCTTGAAGGTGTCACCATCCACTCCGGTATTACCAATATGCAAATTGATCTTAGTAGGATCTAGTACGAAATCATCTGAGGCCCAGGAATCCTCCAAACGTTGCCATCCGTTGTCGGGATGATAATACTCTGTAAGGCCAGATTGGCGATACTGATCGGGTATTATGTCCTTAATAGTAAGGATTTTGAAATACTTTCGAAGCTTTGGATGATCATTGATCTTTGCGCGCAAGAGCATTGCCATCTCGATACTTTTTTCCACTAATTCATATCCTTCAAAGGAAACTTGTCTCCTGCCCACATCCAGCGAAGCCAGAATCTGATAATTGGCTGAGGTAGAAGTGTGTGTCATGTACGCTTCATGAAATGAGGTCTCTGCCTTACGCTCAAACTCCTCATCATAAATGTGGATCATCGATCCTTGCCTAAAAGAAGAAAGTGTTTTGTGTGTAGACTGTGTGGAGTAAACCCTGATCTTCACCAGCTCAGGGTTGGGCATTTTAGGAGTAACATCACCACCTTTTTCCTTTAAGTCTGCCAGATGGCTTTTATACTGTTCTTTGTATTCATCGGTTTTGTATTTCTTACAAAGTTTATTGGCTACGTACATGGCCGTTCTTTGCCTGAAGGTATGGGTGAAAGCAGCAAAACCAAACCACGCTTCATCCCATAAAAAAATCATGTCTGGTTTGATGGCGAGCACTTCCTCCATCACCTTTTCAACATTATAGACTAACCCGTCAAAGGTACAATTGGTGAGGATTAGCATCTTCACATGTTCGAGCCTTCCGCCTTTTTTGAGAGTGTGAAGTCTTCCTGTGATTTCTGTCAACGGCACTGCGCCATACATCGAATATTTTTGCAGTGGATAAGAATCCAAATAAGTAACATAAGCACCTGCCAGCACCATAGCGTAATGATGCGACTTGTGGCAGTCCCGATCTATAAGCACAACATCGCCCGGCTCTACCAATGCCTGCAAAACAATTTTATTGGAAGTGGAAGTACCATTGGTGGCAAAGTACGTGCGCTTGGAACCGAATGCTTTTGCGGCCAATTCTTGCGCTTTCTTTAATGGCCCGGTTGGCTGAAGTAAGGAATCTAACCCACCTGTGGTGGAGGAGGTCTCAGCCAAAAACAAGTTTCTTCCATAGAATTCTCCGAAATCGTCAATCCAGTTTGATTTGAATATGGAGTTACCTCTGGAGATTGGCATGGCGTGAAAAACCCCGGTAGGTTTTTGACTGTATTCTTTCAATGCGGTATAAAAAGGTGTTTCAAATCGATCTTTGATTCCACTTATAATAGTGAGGTGCAATTCCTGTGCATCTTCTTTTCTGTAAAATATGCGTTTGAATATTTTTAATGCAGTATCGGGTAGACTATTCACTGCATTGTCTGTGACATAATAGATATCTAGTTCAGGCCGGAGCATTCGGATGGCCTGACCGAGCAGAATGCCCATTTCATACTCCTGCACGTCCTCGTGATTTTCTTTGAACAGATGGCTGACAAATGGTTTTAAAATTCCATTTATATTTTTTGATTTAAAAGGAATCTCATAACGGATAACACAGGCTTGAATATTAGGGTTAGCCATCAATGCAACTAAAGTGTCTTGAAAAGATTTTGCATAAACCAACTGATATACAAAAGTATCCTTTGGGCCTCGTACATCAGTAAGTTTTTTGGTGATGACCTGTTCTTCTCGTGAGGTAAGATTATCCACAAAAAGCACTTCGAAATACCTCCGTTTTATTTTAGAATCCTGTAGCTGTTTATTCCCCTTTCCTTTTAACAATGTGGCAAACGAAAATACTTCTGCGTCATTCCTGTAATCCTCGCTTACCAGTAATCTTAATATTTCCTTTATGGTGTTCTTGAGTATCTGAAATTCATCATGTTTCAAAAAATCATTAATCACATTTATTGTAGCTACACCAGGGAATGCAAAGTACTGTTCTACTTCAAGAAGTGTTTTGATGAGTTTGGTCATTTGCGCCTTGTATTCCTCTTTATCTTCTTTGTCTTGTTTACGGGCAAGCACATAAGCCTTTAGCTTTAATTCGGTCCATAGCTCCGTCCGCAGTTGACCGATATTATAGAAATGCCCTGTGAGTAAGTTTTTCTCCTTTATTTGACGCGACTCTTTCATGTGTTAATAATTATTTTTTAGTTGGTACAAGCCTGAATTCCTTCGCGCATATAGGCGCGAAGGCATGGAACCTCCGAGCAGATTGTCATCCTTTTGGATAAACAGGGTGGATGGAGATTTCATAATACATAGATTGATACCACAGGATATAAACACCCAAAGGCAGAATATATCCTTACTAATATTGTTAATACTGTTTGCTTTTACCCAGCTAGAGGGTCTCTTATAAAGCTAAATTCTTGCGAGAAGATTAGCAATTAATTTTTTGAATGAAGGGCCAGTCTGTTCCCTTCTGTATCCATAAACAATGCGAAGTGACCTACCGCATCGTTGATTAATGTTTTACTCATAATGATACGACCCCCTGCTTCTTCGATTTTGTTGAGTACGATATTCAGGTCTTTGCCTCCATTGAGGTATACCAGGGGGCCTGTGGTGTTAGGTGTACAACCTTCTCCGGCTACAACGGCACCACCAATTCCTCTTTTGGCTGGAAAAAAAGCCATAGAGTAACCGTTTATTTCGGTTACATCCATGGTGATGTTGTATACCTGATTGTAAAATGATACAGCACGTTCAAAATTGTAAGCGGGGATTTCAAACCAATTGACATAATGCTTTAGGTTCATTGGTTTCTCTTTCTTCACATGTTTTACTGATGCTTTCATGGCCTCTTTCTTTAGGTTTATACTAATATCATATCTTAAGTTTGTTCATCCAGCTTTGCAATACAGTTGGTTCTTCAACGTTCGTTTGCAGCACCTCTGTTATTTGTTCAAATCGAGTGGGTTTGTGTAGCTTGCCCAGCGAATTGAGGTAGGGCAGTTGAGCCCCTTGCTGGTAGATATCAAATTGAATGTTTCTATCTCTAAAACTTTTGAGCGGCTGTCCAAGGCGCAGCACCCCCATCTCTCTGCTCCGCTTTACCCTTTCAATGTCAATCTCAATTGGAATGAGTTCTTCTCCTGTACTTGCCTGATGCAACACACGTCCATCTGGCCCACAGACAATAGAACGTCCGGTTCCTCCGTCTCCTAACCCATTGATATCAAAAATGAAACATTGATTGATGGCTGCAGTGGCCTGAACCAATGATAACTCAATGTCCCGGTCAATTGTAGCGGTAAGGGTAGGATGAAGAATAACATCAACTCCGTTTACAGCAAGCGTGCGTGAAGTTTCGGGAAACCACATATCGTAGCAAATGGTCAATCCAAACTTTCCCACTTTAGGTACATCCCACATTAAAAATTCATCTCCTCCGGTAACACCCACCTCGTAGGGGTAAAAAGGAAACATTTTATTGTACCTTCCTACAACCTCACCTTGTGGGTTGATGACACTCGCAGTGTTATATACCTGGGCGTTCTTTTTTTGAAACATGGTGCCAGGGATTAACCAGATACCGTACCGTTTCGCGATGTCGCAAAATTCTTTTTCCGTTTCATTTGGAAACTCCATGGCATTGTAAGTGAGTGGACCAAGTGGACATAATTCACTAAACATGATCATCTGCACCCATGGGTATACCGACATCATCACATCTATTTTATGTTTCATGATAGGCACATTGTTGAGGCCGGCCGAAACATGCATTTGAATTCCTGCTATTGAGAATGGGGTCATTAGTTAGTAATTTTTAAAAGTTCCTCCTCAATTATATCAAGTCCCTTGTTCAACAATTCATCAGAGATGACCAGTGGACTTAAAATTCGGATTACGTTTTTGTTAGTGCCTGCGCTTAATAATATGAGTCCACGCTTTAGACAGGCTTTGGTAAGTTGGGTCACAGTTTCAGAATCGGGCATGCCCGGGTCGTTGTTTTCAACAAATTCAATGGCCTGCATGGCACCTAATGAACGGATATCACCTATAGCGGAACACTTTTCCTTTAATTTGTGAAAGCGATCACTTACTATCTTACCTATTTTTTGAGCTCTTCCGTTGAGATCAATTTCTTCCATGTATTTAATGGTAGCCAGGGCTGCTGCACAACATACAGGGTTGCCGAGGTAAGTTCCTCCAATGGTACCTACTGCGGCTGCATCCATTACTTCCTGCTTACCAATCACAGCTCCTATCGGCATTCCTGATCCCATAGATTTGGCCCAGGTTGAAATATCAGGGGTGACACCAAAGTGTTCGTGGGCACCCCATTTCCCTGTACGGCAAAAGCCACTCTGTACCTCATCAAAAATCAGCATAATGCCAAACTGATCACAAAACTCGCGCAGTCCTTCTACATATCGTTTGGGAGCTATATTAAATCCACCTTCACCCTGCACCAGTTCTATAACTATAGCAGCAATATTATCCGGATCCACTAAACTGTGAGTAGCGTCATATAGCTTCAGCAGTTCTTGTTCTGCAAAGTCGTTCTCGCTCAGACCTTTTCCCTCATGGTAAAAATTTGGGAAAGGGAGCCTGTACACTTCTGGGGCAAATGGCCCGCAGTTGATTTTGTAATTGATCTTAGATGTAAGAGTCATGGCCATCATGGAACGACCATGGAAGGCTTCACTGTAACAAAGCACAGCAGAGCGTTTTGTAGCCTGACGCGCTATTTTGATGGCATTTTCAATTGATTCTGCTCCTGTATTGGTAAGCATCACCTTTGTTTTGTCTCCATGGGGGAACAGACTTACCAGCTTTTCACTTAATTCCATGTAAAGCTCATAGGTAGAAATATTGAAACAGGCATGAATAAGCTTCTCAGCCTGCTCCTGAATGGCCTTAACAACAGGGGGAGGGCAATGACCAGCATTGAGCACCCCTATACCTCCTCCAAAATCGATCAATTCATTTCCATTCGCATCAATAATAGTTGCGCCATGGGCACTTACAGCTGAAGAAGGGACAAAAACACTTACACCGTTGGCAACAACGGCTTTTCTTCTTTCAATGAATGATTTTGTTTTATCAAAATCAAGTTCCTTAGTCTTTGAGTTGCTTGTTGCACTTTGCATATTTTGTTTACACTATTTATAATAAAACGATTTGAAAGGCATTCATAAAATAACAAATGCGGGTCAAAGGTATTTATAATTCTGAATCGCTTAATAAATATTATTAGGCGTAAGTTTTCCTATCAATGTTATACTTAAAATTTGAGATTCGAGTTAAGCAACACCTCAGGATAGGAGAGGCATTGGAGTTAAAACATTATTAACCGTATCACCATTAGCTCTTAATATAGTACATTTTTGGCTGAAATCCCAGTTTTACACCGAATATCCCGCTTTTAGGTTCTAAATCGGGTCATGTCGAAACGCTCCGGCATACAACCATGAAGCTATGATGGCCAACTTCGGATGTTGAATACACACACCATTCCGTTTGTTCTTTTCTATTTTTCTTTTGGCAGCAAATCAAAAATCGATTCCATTCAAGTCAATAAGGAGATAAAATAATTCTTTTTTCAAAGCGGTGAAAATTACCCCAACGAAAAATTGTAGCCAATTAATAAAATAGAACCCATACAATAAAAAATACTTTTTTTGATGTTTTGGAGAGGTGAAAGGTAATCGCGTTTGTAAAAAAATAAGTTGAAGTAAGACTTAAAGGGATAATAAAGTAGGAAGTGCTGATCTATTGTGTGACCGCAGATCATAAATATTTTACCACTCCTGTACATGAAGAAAAATACGATTAACATTCAAAACGAATGAGGTAAAGCAGTTTTATAGGATTTTATTGATCGATGACCTATGCCAGACCGTGGTTAATCTGGTTAATCCCTAGCCGTAAAATGATGGGAATGAGAGCAGTACGAGCTTAATCGAACGATGTACGAGGAGGCATAATCTCACTATTTAAATTGATTCTAAATTACGCATTTCTATAAAAATTTTGTTTGATAGTTGAATGGGATTTCGGGGCACTGCAGAAGTATCGCTAGTGTTCAAAATAATACCCTCAAGCTCAAAATTAAATTTGAAATAATGCATTACGAGTGTAGATTTGTGCACCTCCGAATAAAACCGGACACCTAAACGAATCACGATGACGCACCAAATCTCTGGTTTATTTAAGAATCTTATTACGGCTCTTTTTATCGTATTAAGTCTTACTTCTTTTTCTCAAGATATTTCTTCTGATGCTGGCGTAATTACACAAGGGGAGACCCTTTTTAATTCCAACTGTAAGGCTTGCCATCGGGTAGATCAAAAGTTAATTGGCCCGGCACTCGCAGGCATAGAAGATCGAGCTCCCTCCATAGATTGGATCAAGGAGTTCGTCCGCAACTCTTCAAAGTTAATTGCCAGCGGAGATGAGTATGCCAACAAAGTATACGAAGAAAGTGGCAAAATACTGATGACATCGTTTACCTCGTTATCAGATGATCAGATCATGTCGATCCTGGCTTATGTAAAAGCAGAAGCTGAGAAGCCGGAGGAAGTTGCAACTGTTGCTGATGGAGGAGGCACTGGAAGTGGAGATGGTGTACCGCCCACATACCTTAATGCCATATTAGTAGGCATGATTGTCATCTTGGTATTGTTACTAGTTATCCTTGGTCTCATTATAAGTTCGCTCAAGCGTTACCTGGATCAAAAAGATTTAACCGAAGAGGACAGAGAGGTAGTTCACTCACCCTTTACTTTTAGTTCAATTGTTCAGAGTACTGGCTTTATTTTCATTGTCGTTTTCCTGGTAGCTTCCATATCATTCAAAACGGTTATTGATGGTTTGTACACGATAGGTGTGCAGCAGGGCTATGCACCCAAGCAACCCATAGCGTTCTCACACAAGGTGCATGCTGGAGAATACGAAATTGACTGTCAGTACTGTCATACCGGGGCAATAAAGGGTCGCAGTGCCAATATTCCCTCACCTAATATATGTATGAACTGCCATACACAGATTCGCAGCGGAACCAATACAGGTGAGACTGAAATCGCCAAAATTGTATCGGCAATAGAGACTAACCGACCTATTGAATGGGTTCGTGTTCATAACCTACCCGACCTGGCTTATTTCAACCACTCACAACACGTAAATGTTGGAGGCATTGAGTGCCAGACCTGCCATGGCCCGATTGAAGAAATGGATGTTGTAAAGCAGTATTCATTGCTCACCATGGGATGGTGTATTGATTGCCATCGTACTACAGATTTAAACACCAAAGGCAATGAGTATTATGATAATCTTCTTGAGTTGCATAATAACAATGCAATGAAAGTGGAAGACATTGGTGGATTAGAATGTGCAAAGTGTCATTATTAATATAGACTCTATATTTTGGATTAGAATAAGTATGAGCATTACAAAAAAGACATATTGGAAAGGAATTCAGCAGCTTAAGAATGATCCAGCGTTTGTAGAACATGCGCATAAGGAATTCGTTGATCTTGGTGTTGAGAATGACCCACGTCATACGCGCAGAGATTTTCTTAAAATGATGGGTTTCAGCGTGGCGGCTGCTTCTCTGGCAGCCTGTGAGGCACCTATTCGGAAGGCCATCCCTTTCGTGAATAAGCCTATTGATGCTGATCCAAGTATCCCCAATTATTACGCCTCTACCTATATAAATGGTGGAGACTATTGCAGTATTGTTGTAAAAACACTTGAGGGACGCCCTATTAAAATAGAAGGGAATACACTCTCAAAGGTAAGCAATGGCGGAACCAATGCTCAGGTGGAGGCATCAGTGATGTCACTGTACGACAACTACCGTTTGCGTGGGCCTAAGAAAGACAATGGCAACGTAAGCTGGGAGGATGCGGATAAGGAAATTACGGCAAAACTTCAGGGAGTGGCCGCCTCTAATGGGCAGATTAGAATTGTAAGCAATACCATACTGAGCCCCAGCACCAAGGCAGCCATTCAACACTTTAAATCCAAATACCCAACAGCAAACCATATTCAGTATGATCAGGTATCCTACTATGGTATGCTAAAAGGAAATGAGGCTTCTTTCGGGAAGGCATTTCTTCCTTCTTATGATTTTGCTAAAGCAAATCTTATAGTGAGTGTAGGTGCTGATTTCCTTGGAACATGGTTGTCACCCATTGAGTTTGCAAAACAATACAGTGTGAATCGCAAGATCAGTGAGGAAAATAGAAATATGTCCCGCCACTATCAATTCGAAACCAACCTTACACTTACCGGGGCTAATGCAGACTACCGCACCATGATTAGGCCTTCGCAGCAAGGGTTGGTAGTAGCACAGCTTTATAACCTTATTGCCGGAAAGGCAGGTAATGCTACCATTTCAGCAGGAATGGATAAGGTGGCAAACCTGGATAAGGCCGCTGAGGAATTGTGGGCAAATCGCGGTAAGGCGCTATTGGTTTGTGGCTCAAATGACAAAGACGTTCAGGTTTTGGTCAATGGAATCAATTCCATGCTGGATAGTTATGGATCAACTATACTTTCAAACAAGGCTGTAAATTATCGTCAGGGAAATGACGAGGAAATGGCAGCATTTATCGCTGATGCAGAAGCAAGCAGAATTGGAGCAGTTATTTTCTATAACTGTAATCCGGTATATGACCATCCAATGGGCGCTCAACTGGGAGCTGCACTTAAAAATATTTCACTGACTGTTTCCACTTCTTACACAGAGGATGAGACAGCGTCAATGTCAACTTACAAAACTCCGGATCATCATTATTTGGAGTCTTGGAATGATTTTGAGCCTAAAACTAATTCATTCAGTCTTTCGCAGCCTGCCATCACACCAATATTTAATACACGTCAGGCGCAAGAAAGTCTTTTGATGTGGGCTGGGGAGAAGGTAGAATATTTTTCGTTTGTCAAAAACAACTGGAAGGACTGGTACTTTAATCAATCTGCGCTTGGTCTTGGATTCCAGGCTTTCTGGGACAAGTGTTTGTATGATGGTGTTCTTGAAGTGGGTGGCGAATCAGGTGGAAGTCTTTCATTTGCAGGGGATGTTAACGCAGCTTCTTCAGCGATAAGTGCCAACTACAAAGCCAACAATACAGGGTTTGAAATTGCATTGTATGAAAGCTATGGAGTAGGAAACGGTTCTCAGGCAAATAATCCGCTTTTACAGGAATTTCCAGATCCTATTACCAAAGCAGTATGGGATAATTATGCCACTATCTCCCAAAAAGATGCAGCAACCCTTGGAGTAGACAATGATGCAGAGGGCCATACACAGTATTTGAATATTGCGATAGGAGGTAAGTCCGTTAAACTTCCGGCTCTGGTTCAACCAGGCCAAACCCCAGGTACAATTGGTATTGCCATTGGTTATGGACGTACAAAAGTAGGGAAGGTAGCGGAAAACTTAGGTCAAAACGTGTATCCATTTATTGTAATGTCCAATGGAACACTTAATTACAGTATCACCTCTAATGTAACGCCAACCCTTTTGGACGAGTCGTACCAGATTGCTCAAACACAAACCCATCAGACTTATATGGGGCGCAGCAGCGTGATTCAGGAGTCTGTCTTGAGTGAATTCAAAAAAGATCCAGAGGCGGGACGTGAATTTCCAAAGATTTCAAAATGGGATGAAAAAGTTGATCCAGGTACTGTAACATTATGGAAAGGACACGACTACAATAATCACCATTGGGGAATGTCCATTGACCTGAACTCTTGTACAGGTTGCGGGGCATGTATTGTGGCTTGTAATGTTGAGAACAACGTAGCCCTTGTAGGAAAGCAAGAGGTGATCAACCGCAGGGAAATGCATTGGTTGCGTATTGATCGTTATTACAGTAGCAGTGCAACAGACATCAGTGACTATGAAGCGCTTGAGCATGCCGCTGAGAACCCTGAGGTAGTATTCCAACCCATGTTGTGCCAGCATTGTAACAACGCACCATGTGAGACGGTATGTCCAGTGGCAGCTACTACGCATAGCACAGAGGGATTAAATCAAATGGCTTATAACCGTTGTATTGGTACTAGGTATTGTGCCAACAACTGTCCTTATAAAGTAAGACGGTTCAACTGGTTTAAGTACCACGACAATCAGCAATTCTACGAAGTAAACCCTTCAATGAATACCGATTTAGGCCGTATGGTACTGAACCCAGAAGTGACGGTGAGATCAAGAGGGGTGATGGAGAAGTGTTCTTTCTGTGTGCAACGCATTCAGTCGGGCAAGTTGGCAGCGAAGAAAGAAAAAAGAAAATTGAAGGATGGGGATGTGGTAACAGCATGTCAGGCTTCATGTACTTCTGGCGCAATTGTGTTTGGAGACATGAATGATTCTGAGAGCAAGATCAGTAAATTGTTGCAAATTACGCGCAGCAAGGAAAGACCTAACAGCTCTGATAAGCAAATTGGTAATCCACGTGCCTACAGAGTGCTGGAGGAAATTGGTGTAAAACCCAATATTTTCTATCTAACTAAGATTAAGAACAAAGAAGTAACTAACGCATAGTAAATAAACGGATAACGATTTTATGCAAGTAAGCTCAACACTACGCGAATCTCTCATCACCGGTGGCAAAACGGTCAGTGACGTTTCTGAAGATATCTGCCGCCAGGTAGAGGGGAAACCCACTAAACTTTGGTGGATGGCATTTGGAGTTTCCCTGGTCCTTCTTGGGTTTGGTGTTTACACCATGTCCATAACCTTGTGGGACGGAATTGGAATGTGGGGTCTTAATAAGACCGTTGGTTGGGCTTGGGATATCACCAACTTCGTATGGTGGGTGGGTATTGGTCACGCGGGCACCCTGATTTCGGCTATCTTATTATTATTTCGTCAAAAGTGGAGAATGTCAATCAACCGCGCTGCAGAAGCGATGACCATCTTCGCAGTAATTTGTGCTGCTACCTTCCCATTAATTCACATGGGTCGTTTGTGGTTAGGATTCTACTGGGCATTGCCACTTCCCAATGCATTTGGTTCATTGTGGGTAAACTTTAACTCACCACTTCTTTGGGACGTATTTGCAATCTCTACTTACTTCACCGTATCGTTAGTGTTTTGGTATATCGGTCTCATTCCTGATTTTGCCGTGATTCGTGATCGTGCAGTAAGAATGGGGAATAAGACAAGAGCAACTATTTATAATGCCCTTAGCTTTGGGTGGCAAGGTGGTGCAAGAACGTGGATGCGCTACGAATCGGTAGCATTGATTCTCGCAGGCCTATCTACTCCACTTGTGCTTTCGGTACACACGATTGTATCGATGGACTTTGCAACTTCGGTAGTTCCTGGATGGCATACAACGATATTTCCACCCTACTTTGTGGCGGGTGCGATCTTTTCTGGATTTGCCATGGTACTTACGCTGTTGCTGATTACCAGAAAGCTTTTCAAACTCGAAGACTATATTACAATCTATCACGTGGAGTTGATGAACATCATCATCATTGTGACAGGTTCAATTGTAGGTATTGCTTACATCACTGAGTTTTTTATTGCATGGTATGGTCAGGTGCCTGCCGAACAATATGCTTTTATTAATAGGGCAACTGGACCATATTGGTGGGCTTACTGGTCTATGATGACTTGTAATGTGATTTCACCACAGCTTTTCTGGATTAAGAAAATCAGAACCAGTCTTGTGGCCACTTTTGTATTGTCAATTATTGTCAATATTGGAATGTGGTTTGAGCGATTTGTGATCATTGTTACTTCGTTGCACAGGGATTACCTACCATCTAGCTGGACGATGTTCTATCCAACTTTGTATGACGTTGGTGAGTATGTATTGACATTCGGGTTCTTCTTTGCAGCATTCCTTTTGTTTGCTAAATTTTTCCCGGTGGTAAACATGGCAGAGATAAAAAGTATTTTAAAGTCATCATCTGAAAAAAAGTAGTTATCAATCATGGAAAGCAATAAGAATTTTGTGTTAGGTGTGTTTGATGATGAAGATATTCTTCTTCAGGCCGTAACGAAAGTGAGGGATAGGGGAATAAAGATACATGAGGTATATTCACCCTTTCCTGTACATGGGTTGGATGAGGCTTTGGGGTATAAGAGAACGCGCTTACCCATTGCAGCTTTTGTATTTGGAATGACAGGAACTGCGCTTGCATTAATTATGCAGATTTGGATGATGGGATATGATTGGCCAATGATCATCGGTGGTAAAAACTTTGCTGCACTGCCTCCATTTATACCAGTAATATTCGAATTGACGGTGTTGTTATCTGCTCTGGGCATGGTAGCGACATTTTTGATTGTAAGTGATATGAAGCCCTACAAGTGGCCACAGCAGTTTGATTTGAGAAGTACAGACGATAAGCACATACTGGCTATTGATCTGGCTATCAATAAACTGACAAAAGATGATATAGGAGCTCTGTTAAAGGATAGCGGAGCACAGGAAGTTAACGATAAGAATTTTTAAAAGCGGATGCGGAATATGCAACTATTAAAAACAGTTTTAATCGCGATAGCAGGAGCAGCCTTTTTGGCTGGATGTAAGGCGGGTGGAGACTATCCAGGGCTTGAATATGCAGCCAACATGTACCACTCAGTCGCTTACGAGCCACTTACCCAAATAACGGATGAAAGCGCAGGAACTTGGGTGAACTCTTTGAACAATGGAAGAGGGGAGTACTTTAACTCAAATAAGTACAATCCAAATAGGATGAATATGAGAGCGCCAGCCCCTTATACTGTAAAGAGAAATAGAAATGGCTGGTTGCCCTACAGAATTGGCAAGGATAGTCTGGAGTACGCTTCCACCATTAAGAACCCACTGGATAGTACAGCAGCAATTATTGCAGATGGAAAAGCACTATATACCATATTCTGTAACCAATGCCATGGGCCAAAGGGTGAAGGTGATGGTAAGGTTGGAACAGGAGTGTCAATTGGCGGAGTGGACAAAAAGTTTGTTGGTGGTGTTGCCAACTTACACGGAGATGCTTACCTGAACATGACTGAAGGCCATATTTTCCATGTGATTACATGGGGAAGAAACCTCATGTTGCCACATGGTTCTCAGATTGAACCTGAGGATCGCTGGAAGATTGCCAAATACGTAAAGACTTTACAAAAAAAGTAGAAAGTAATAAGGAGTTTCAAATTTTTGAAAAAAAATAAATGGTAGCCGAAGAATATTACGAATTCAAACCTGAAGCAAAAAAGAAGATTGCAATACTTGGTGCTGTTGGTATTGTGCTTTTTATACTTGGTGTGTTCTTGGCCATGGGTTCAGGATCCGGTCATGAGGAAGAACATGCATCAGCTCAAACGTTGACTAATCTTGTAGCCAGTGCCGATCAGGTGGCTGCAGCGCCTGAGGTTACAGCAGAAGAACACCACGGTAGCCCTGTGTGGCTGAAGAGAATATATACTTCCCTTTGGCAGAACAATATTTTCTTTGCAGGTATTGGAATTATTGGGTTATTTTTTGTGACCATTCAGTATGCTGCACAGGCAGGTTGGTCTGCACCCATCAAAAGAATTCCACTTGCTATGGGGCAATGGATTCCGATCTCAGGCATACTTATGTTAGTGCTATGGTTTATCGTAAAGGCTGACGTATTTCACTGGACGCATCACGATTTATATGTAGAAGGGGACGGTTTTGATGCCATTATTAATGGAAAGAGTGGTTATTTCTTCTGGCCATTGGATGCAGGTGGTTTTCCATTATTCTTCATTCTAAGGATGGTTGTTTTCTTTGGACTTTGGTATCTTTTCTTCGTATGGATTAAACGAGAAATGCTTGCGGAAGACATCAATGGCGGTACTGCACATTGGACGAAAGCGCGTTCATTGTCAGCTGTATTTCTTGTAATATTTGCTGTCTCCTCATCAATTGCTGCTTGGGATTGGGTGATGAGTATTGACACCCATTGGTACAGCACAATGATGGGCTGGTATGTATTTGCCAGTTGGTTTGTAACTGGCTTGGCAGTCATTACCTTACTTGTAATTTACTTGAAAGAGGGGGGATATCTCAAAATGGTAAATGCCAATCATTTGCATAACCTTGGGTTGTTTGTGTTTGCATTCAGCATTTTTTGGACCTACATCTGGTTTAGTCAATTCTTATTGATTTATTATGCCAACATTCCTGAAGAGACCGTGTATTTCGTCAACCAGATGAATAATAGTCCTTATAGCTGGGTGTTTTATGTAAGTATTATAATGAATTTTGTCCTGCCTTTTTTATTGTTCATGACCAGGGATTCAAAACGACATATGTCCATGCTGAAAGTGGTTTGTGTTATCGTGGTAATAGGTCACTGGTTCGACTTTTATAATATGGTTACACCTGGCGTAATGCAACATGATGGTGGCTTGGGTTTTCTTGAAATTGGTTTGACTATGGTGTTTGTAGCAGCTTTCTTGTATGTAACATTACTTGCACTATCCAAAGCACCTCTGGTGGCAAAGAATCACCCAATGATGGGAGAAGCTTTAAATCACCACATTTAAAAAATGAAGGATAGATATTTATTGAAATTGCTTAATAAAATAGTATGATGAGTCTGATTATTGGTTTGGGCGTAATACTTGTCCTGTTCATACTTTACATGATTTTCCGGATTGGCAATCTGGTAGGGCTTGTTAAAGGTTCAAAAGAAGGTGAACATGCTGGGAACAGTACGCAGGGATTTCTTTTTGTGGTTTTTATGATTTTAGGACTGGGCCTGTTTGGTTGGTACTCCTATACTCATTACGATTCGTATGTGCTTCCTATTGCTTCTGAACATGGCGTAGAAACTGATAGTTTGTTCTGGATAACGATGTGGATTAGTGTAGTGGCTTTCGTAGCACTTTCTATAGTAATGTTTTGGTTTGCATACAAATACAGATACAATCCAAATCGAAGGGCAACCTATTTTCCTGACAGTGCTAAGTTGGAGATTGTTTGGACTGTGATTCCGGCCGTTATTCTGGCATTACTGATATTCAAAGGTTTGAGAGTATGGGGTGATATTACAAGTCCTGCATCTGAAGATGCCGAAATAGTTGAAGTTATAGGACAACAATTTGCATGGACTGCCAGGTATCCGGGTGTAAAGGATAAGCAGTTGGGCGAAGTGAATTACAAATTGATTGATGCTGTTAATGAGTTTGGCCTTGACCTGACGGACAAAAATTCATTTGATGATTTTAAATCACTCGAACTTCATATCCCAAAAGGGAAAGAGGTTCTTTTAAAGATAAGAGCGAAAGACGTTTTGCACAGTGTTTTTCTCCCTCACTTTAGAGTAAAAATGGATGCTGTACCAGGTATGTATACCAATTTTAAATTTGTGGCTACCAAATCCACTCAGGATATGAGAAACGAAACGGGAAATCCTGATTTTAATTATGAAATGGCATGTACAGAGATCTGTGGAAAAGGCCACTTCTCTATGCGTTTTTTAGTAGTGGTAGACGAACCTGAAGATTACGAGAAATGGAAAGCTGCACAGGAACCATGGTTGAAACAAAACCCTGAATACCTGACAAAAGTACCTTCTGCATTACGGGAAGTTGCAATGATTAAATCGGGAATACCCATTGAAAGTGAGGCGGCCATAAGTGCCACCACCCAAACTGTATCAATTAGTAATTAAAGACATCGCATAGAATGGCAACAGTAGACTTACACACGCAGGCAGATGTTCATCACCATGACGATCATGATCATGAGCACGGTCATGGTAATTTCTGGACAAACTATATTTTCAGCCAGGATCACAAAATCATTGCAAAGCAATTTTTGATCACAGGTATGGTTTGGGCCTTGATAGGAGGTACTATGTCGGTACTCTTCCGCCTTCAATTAGGCTTTCCTGACGCTGACCTGACTTGGTTAAAACCTATGTTAGGCGAATGGATAACACCTCAAGGTAAAATTGATACAGAGTTTTTTCTTGCATTAGTAACAATGCACGGTACCATCATGGTATTCTTTGTGTTGACTGCCGGCCTAAGTGGAACATTTAGTAACTTCTTAATCCCATTACAAATTGGAGCCCGTGATATGGCATCTGGGTTTATGAATATGTTGTCTTACTGGTTCTTTTTCATTTCCAGTGTCATCATGTTCATTTCAATCTTCTTATCTACTGGCCCTGCCAGTGGTGGTTGGACGATCTACCCACCGTTGAGTGCCCTTCCTCAGGCCATGTCTGGTTCGGGATTAGGTATGACCTTATGGCTGGTAGCTATGGCGCTCTTTATCGTAAGCCAATTACTTGGGGGTATTAACTATATCACCACCATAATTAACATGCGTACCAAAGGCATGTCTTTTTCGAAACTGCCGCTGACTATTTGGGCTTTCTTTTTTACCGCTATTATTGGGTTGCTTTCTTTTCCAGTACTCTTTGCTGCTGCGCTGTTATTGATTTTTGATCGAAGCTTTGGCACAAGCTTCTACCTGTCCGATATTTATATCAATGGTGAAGCACTCCCGAATCAAGGGGGTAGCCCGATTTTATTTCAGCACTTATTCTGGTTCTTAGGTCACCCAGAAGTATACATTGTGATTTTACCTTCATTGGGTATCACTTCGGAAATTATTTCTACCAATTCACGTAAACCAATCTTTGGGTACAAAGCAATGGTAGGCTCATTGCTGTTCATTACTATACTTTCATTTGTAGTATGGGCTCATCATATGTTTGTAACAGGAATGAACCCATTCTTAGGTTCTATATTTACGCTGCTTACATTAATTATAGCTGTACCTTCGGCTGTTAAAATATTTAATTACGTTACAACGTTGTGGAGAGGTAATATCATCTTTACCCCTGCTATGTTGTTTTCGATTGGGTTGGTTTCGTTCTTCCTCTCTGGAGGTATTACGGGTATTTTCGTGGGTAACTCTGCCGTGGATATACAATTACACGACACCTATTTTGTAGTAGCTCACTTTCACCTTGTAATGGGTGCGGCCTCCTTCTTTGGTATGTTGGCAGGTGTTTATCATTGGTTCCCTAAAATGTTTGGAAGGATGATGGACGAAGGATTAGGTAAGATTCATTTCTGGCTCACTTTTGTTGGAGTTTACCTGGTATTTTTCCCAATGCATTATATCGGCATTGCAGGATTTCCTCGCAGGTACTACTCATGGACAAACTTTGAGACATTTAATTCATTTACAGATTTAAATATGCTGGTAAGTGTGGCAGCAATCCTTACTCTTGCTGCACAGTTTATTTTCTTGTTCAACTTCTTCTACAGTATGTTTAGAGGGAAAGCGGCACCAGCCAATCCTTGGAAGTCAAATGCTTTGGAGTGGACGACACCAAGAAACCCTGGGCATGGCAACTGGGTAGGAGAGATACCTACAGTGTATCGCTGGCCATATGACTATAGTAAGCCAGGTGCAAAAGACGATTACATACCTCAAACGGTGCCTTACTCAGAAACACCAGAGTCTAATTTGCCGCATGAGAATGATCTTATCAAGCTGGAGATGGGCGATAAAAGTGCCATCGTAGTTGACGACAAAAGTCACTAACCGCATTACGCCAAGTAATTGAGTAAAACAGCAATCAGGGGATTTTATAAGTTATGCTTATCTACCTTGATTGCTGTTTATTTTTTAATCCTTGTAGGAGGAATTGTCCGGAGTACTGGGTCTGGAATGGGTTGCCCTGATTGGCCTACCTGTTTTGGCCAGTGGGTTCCACCTACCTCTGTAAATCAATTACCACCTGACTATAAAGAAGTTTACTCCGAGTACAGGCACAACAAAAATGTCAAGTTTGCCAGATACCTCACGTTGATTGGGATGGATAAGACAGCCCATCAACTACTTAATGATGAAGACATCAGGGAAGAGGCAGATTTTAATGCAGCAAAAACCTGGGTGGAGTATATGAACAGGCTGGTAGGTGTAACCATTGGGTTGTTCATTATTGCCTTATTTTGGAGGTCTATTCAGTTCCGATTGAGCCACCCTAAAATATTTGCTTTTTCACTTATTACCTTACTGGCTGTTATTTTCCAGGGATGGTTCGGCTCTATCGTTGTCTCTACCAATCTTACTGCCTGGACAATAACCATTCACATGTTTCTGGCACTGGCAATCGTAGCCATACTTTTCTATCTACTTGATCTGAGTAAGCCCGAAGATAATAATAGCCTGATTGAAGGTACTCGCTTGTTAAATTGGGTACTTATAGCTTGCATGTTTACTCTTTTCATTCAAATCTTTTTAGGAACCAATTTGAGGGAGGTAATTGATCAGATTGCTTCCTCATTGATCCCAAGAGACCAATGGATTGTTGAGGCTGGAGACACCTTTATTATACATCGTTCATTTTCGTGGCTGGTGGTAATTTTGCACCTTTTTTTATTATACCTTTTGCGGAAAACTAGGGGCAATAAAGCTTTACCACTATCCTTAATAATTTTAATTTTGGGAACCTTATTGACGGGTTCGGGAATGGCATATTTTAACGTACCGGCCTTTCTGCAACCGCTTCATTTGGTGCTGGCAACCATTACATTTGGTATTCAGCTACATATGTATTTTAACCTAAACATCAAGGATAAATTGGTATTTGATAAATTGAAATGATTACAGGGCAAGCACATGGGTTGACAAGTTTTTCTTTGGTTATCGCCAAGGTGAGATCATTAATTGAATTATTGAAAGTAAGGCTCTCCTTGCTGGTGGCATTTTCATGTGCCTTTGGATATGGATTGGCTTCCCGTGGAGACATCAACTGGGGGATTTTACTCATGATAACTTTGGGAGGTTTTCTGCTTTCAGGAGCATCCGTGTGTATCAATCAGATTTTGGAAAGGGATCTGGATAAGCTGATGAATCGTACCATGCATCGTCCTATTCCAACAGGAAGAGTGACACCGCAAGAGGCCACCTTATTTGCTATATTGTGTATGACGCTCAGCGTTTGGATACTTTGGGTGTATACCAATCCATTTACAGTTCTTCTTTCTTTGGTTTCGATGGTGCTGTACAGTTTTGTATATACCCCTCTAAAGAGAGTAGGGCCCATTGCTGTTTTTGTTGGGGCGATTCCGGGTGCCTTGCCGCCATTGTTGGGATGGATTGCCGCCACCGGACAAATAACCCATGAGGCGCTTATCATCTTTGGAATTCAATTCATCTGGCAATTTCCTCACTTTTGGGCCATTGCCTGGGTAGCAGATGAAGATTATCGAAAGGCAGGCTTTAAGTTATTACCTTCAAAGGATGGAAAAAACATTAATACTGCAATTCAGATCATGGTTTACACTATGTTTTTGATACCACTTGGTTTGCTTCCTTCTGTGTTTGGAATCACAGGAATATATTCTGCCATGGTGGCTACTGTTTGTGGCGCAGCTTTTTTTGCACAGACATTTTCTTTGATGAAAACAGGAAGCCGTAAATCGGCATTGCGGATTATGTTCGGTTCCTTTTTGTATTTGCCTATTGTTCAGATTGCGTATTTGTTGGATAAAGTGAGTTAGACATGACATCAGAATTTAAGATTGTAGAAGAGCCCAAAAAACAGTTGACGATGCATCCAAAGAAATTTGCGATGTGGCTTTTTGTAGCCAGTGTGGGAATGCTATTCGCTTCGATCACCTCGGCATATATCGTGCGTCAAGCGGAAGGCAATTGGTTGTACTTTGATCTGCCAGCTATATTGTATTGGTCCACTGGAGTAATTTTAGTAAGCAGTATTACAATGCAGATGGCCTATTGGGCCGCTAAAAAAGACCAACTAGATAGAGTGAAGATGTTGGTTTCCATTACTATGGGACTTGGGCTGGTATTTTTAGTTGGTCAGTGGATGGCGTGGTTGTATCTGGTTGAACACAGTATCCACCTTATTGGTAATCCCTCAGGGTCCTTCTTATACATTATAATGGGTATTCACGGGCTCCATATTATCAGTGCGCTAATTTATCTGGCCGTTGTGTTGAAGTCTGCATATCGCTTTAAAATCCACTCTCGGAGCCTCGCACGGATAGAAATGTGCACCACATATTGGCATTTTTTGGGTGGACTTTGGCTATATTTGTTCATCTTTCTATTATTGAATCGATAATCTAAAATTGACTATGGCACATACTTCAGCCACCACGGTATCACCAGGAAGAAGCGTTTGGGACGGAGGGGTTTCACCTATGGGTGTAAGCTACGGAAAACTCATGATGTGGTTTTTCCTGCTTTCAGATGCATTTACTTTTTCAGCTTTGCTTATTACCTACGGACTGGTTCGCTCAGCACATGACGCCTATACAGGTACAGTAGAAGCATTTACATTCTCTACTGAATATTGGCCAATTCCTGAGAAAGTATTTGAGGCGGTGCCTTTTTTACATGGCATAGAATTACCACTTGTTTTTGTGGGTATCATGACCTTTATCCTCATCATGAGTAGTGTGACTATGGTACTCGCTGTAGAAGCGGGACATAGAATGGATAAGAAGGCTGTTGAAAAATGGATGCTGTGGACTTTGTTGGGAGGTATCACATTTTTGGCCTGCCAGGCTTGGGAGTGGACACACTTCATCGTGGGTACGGATACGCCTACGTTGGTAAAAGATTTTGTAAATGGTGCATGGGTGACCAAAGAGGTGACTGGAGCTAACCTGAGTGTTAATCAGTATGGCCCTTCAGATTTTGCAGGATTCTTTTTCTTCATTACTGGCTTTCACGGTTTCCACGTATTCAGTGGAGTAATGTTCAACTTTTTGATTTATTACAACACCTTTACAGGTGTATATGAAAGAAGAGGGAGCTATGAAATGGTAGAAAAGGTGGGACTCTACTGGCACTTTGTAGATTTAGTTTGGGTGTTTGTGTTCACCTTCTTTTATCTTGTTTAATTAATTTAATTGCGATAATATGTCTCATTCTCAAGAACCTCAGGTAACAGTACTTCCTCCAGATAAAGAGAAGATAAAAAAACTTTGGACCGTAGCTGGAATCCTTGGTGCACTCACCGCTGTGGAATTTTTGGTGGCGTTTACAATGGCACACGGCAATCTAAAGACTGCCATATTTGTGGGAATGACAATTGTAAAAGCAGCTTATATCGTTGGGGAATTTATGCATCTAAGGTATGAAGCTAAGGTCTTGCTATGGTCAATACTCCTTCCGGTAATCTTTATTGTTTGGTTATTGGTAGCTTTGATTTATGAAGGAATGAAACTTTCAGCAATAAATTTTTAAGTTTCTGACCAAATGATATAGAAGGCTAAGGTGAGTAACTTTAGCCTTCTTTTTTTTGTGCTAATTTTGCTTATGATGCGTAAAGGGTTGTTGTTATTTCTGGCATTGCTTCTTCCTGTAATAATTTTCTTGTTTTTGCACTCTTTTGGTAAGAATGAGTTTGAGGTACCTATCCTATTTCAAACGGCAGAAGAATTGCCTGCCAACTGCGGACTGGAGGCTTCCTTGCCCTATCAAGTACAATCAGATAAAGTTGATGTAACCGAAGGGGCAATTGTTTTATTTTCTTCGGGCTTATCCAACGCAATGTTTGATGATGCATTATTTCAGTTAAGAAGAGTTAAGGATGAATTTGATGTTGATGCCCCTGAAATAATTGTTGTGAAAAAGAGTAACGATCAATCACCGAAAGTGGAAAATGAAATGGTCATGAATGCTGCTGAATATGAGCAAGAACAACAATGTGTGTTTCTGGCTGGAACCAACCAAATTGTATTGATTGATGCTGAAGGCCATATTAGAGGATTGTATTCAAATGCCTCTTTGAAGGAAATAGACCGCTTAATTCTCGAATTGAAAATAATATTGAATAAGTATTAAGATGAGTGAGGTTAAAGAACCTTATAGAAAATTAATCATTACACTCTCAGTGGCAATTCCACTGGTTGTGGCGTTGTTGTTTGGGGTAAAAATTGATGGATATGACTTCTCCTTTCTTCCTCCAATTTACGCTTCAATTAATGGTATTACAGCCCTACTATTGCTAGTGGCGCTTTGGGCGGTAAAAAACAAGAAATTAAGACTCCACGAGTGGTTGATGAAAACTTGTTTAGGCTTGTCGGCCGCATTTTTGGCAATGTATGTTGCATACCATATGACGTCTGAGTCCACATCATTCGGAGGCGAAGGCACGGTGAAATATCTTTACTTTTTTATCCTGATTACGCACATTTTACTGTCAATAGCTGTTGTACCTATGGTGCTTTTTACCTTAAGCAGGGCGCTTGCGGGTAATTTTGAAAAGCATAAAGCATTGGCTAAATTTACATTTCCAATCTGGCTTTACGTGGCGATAACCGGAGTGGTCGTATACCTAATGATAAGCCCTTATTATCAGTAAAAATGAAAAGGTTAAGCATTTTAATAGCACTCCTTCTTTCAACCGTAGCAGGTGCATACGCACAATGCGCCATGTGCAGGGCTACACTCGAGAATAATGTAAGCAACGGAGAGCCGGGCATCGCTGCAGGCATTAATTTTGGTATTTTGTATTTATTTTTTGCTCCCTATTTGGCGGTGGGAGTTGTAGCCTTTTTTTGGTATAAAACCACTAAGTCCAATGCACGTAAAGACCTGGAAAGACACCCTGTACTCAGGTAAATGCCCGAAGTGCCGAAAAGGCAATATTTTCAAGACTTCTATATTCGATTTATCAGGTTTTTGGAAAATGAACTCCCATTGCTCTAACTGTGAAGTTTCATTTGAACCTGAGCCAGGATTCTATTTTGGAGCTATGTTCGTTAGTTATGCGATAAGTGTGGCATTATTTGCAACTATAGGAACCGCACTGTATGTGTTGGGCAACCCTGCAGATTGGGTTTATTTGACAGCAATCGTAGTTGGAGCTATTCTATTTACCCCCTTTTCATTCAGGTACTCACGCATTTTATTCTTGTATTTCTTCGGAGGCATTCGTTACGACCCTACAGCTTAATAAGCAAACTCCCTCTGTTTTCGTTAATTTTATTGATTACTGATAATCAATGAAGTTCAACAGGTCGATATTATTCTTTATTCCAGGACTTGTTCTGATTGTTATAGGCTTTCTGATAAATAAAACTTCAGAGGCCGATGAATCTGAAATTCTTATTCAGATTGCAAAAAGACTTACAGAGCAAGTGGATGAAATGAGTAAGGAGGCAGCCACCTTACTATCTCAGAACACTTCTGATCTGACTCAGGCGAGCCATTCTTTTTTTCTGATGGATAGTGTCAATGTTCTGAATTGGAATAAGAATGAATTTTTGCCCGACATACATGCTGTTCAGGGAGATTTTTCTACTCGATTGCTTCAGTGGCCAAGAGGTATATTTCTTCTTAGAAAATGGACCGTGGGAGACGGTAAATTCTTGCTGGGTGTATTGCCATTGCAAAACAGATATAAAATAAATAACAGATACCTGGTCTCTGGATGGGATAAGAAAATATTTCTCTCTCATGATATTGTAATTAATGACCCTTCAGGATCGGGTCAACCATTCGTTGTTGACAATGAAGAGATATTCAAGTTGAGCCTTTCTGACTCATCTCAAACAGTGACAGGAGTCAACGATCGGGTATTTTGGGTTGTTTTTATTGGACTCCTTTTTCTAATAGCAGCTATTTATGAGGTTGTTGTTTCTTTACACACCAGAGGCAGGTTTGGAGTTTCTTTTTTCGTTGTACTCGTATTTTTTGTTGGAGGTCGTTCATTGATGTTGGCACTTTTCTCATCACCTGATATTCCACTTTTTGATCCGGCTTATTTTGCTTCCTCCAGTTACAACCGATCGGTGGGTGATTTGTTTTTGAATACCATCTGTGTTGCAATACCTATTGTGTATCTTTTTTTCAACTATTATAAATTGAAAATTACAAGACGTGTTTTGTCCCTCCAGCACGTCAAGCGCAACATTGCGGTGGTATTACTTTTACTTTTGTGTTACTTCTCAATTTTACTTCCCTATTTGTTCATAGAAACAATTTTTCATAATTCATCGATTGCCTTAGACATCACGCAAACACTTTCATTTAATTCGGTTCGGATATTCTCATTCATTTCGGTGATAATAGCTTTTGTGGGTGCCTTTATGTTGGTACACATATTTGTACGAATGACAATGAGTCTTATGAAGAAAAGACGGGGAAGCTTTTATTTGCTTCTTGGACTTACTTTTCTATTCTTCTTTACTTTTTCATTGATTACACAGAGGGGTTATTGGACTCCGCTCATAGTATCTACTGCATATTTAATTCTTAGTTATGAAATGGGGCTTCCTAGAAACCTGATTCGGACATCGTATGCTTCCTTTATATACATTTTTGTGGCGGTTATTGCTTTTTCCTTACTAGGCTCTCTTTCTATTAAGAAATTTGTTTTGGAAGAAAGGGTAAATGCTCAATTTAGATTTGCCAATGCCTTTCTTACCGATAGGGACTACCTCGGTGAGTACTTATTAGGGGAGAGTGTTCAGCGGATTTCATCCGATCCCTTTGTGCAAACACGGCTTGGAAGCCCTTTTCTGAGTAAGGCTGTTGTGCGCCAAAAGGTAAAGCAAGTTTATCTGAATGCATATTTTGACAGGTATGATATCCAGATTCATTTATTTAACTCAACGGGTAATTCTTACGATAATTCAACGACTTTAAATTTTACTGAATTAATCACAAAATTTCAGCTAGAGGCAAGTAAAACCAATTACGAAGGTGTCTTCTTTCTTAAGAATGCAACCCCTGAGTCGACCAAACGATACCTTGTTGTTATTCCTATAAGTCGGTTTAGCATGGTAACAGGTTATGTGGTATTGGATCTTTCCTTAAAGAGAGTTATTCCTCGAAATGTATTTCCTGAGTTATTATTGGATGATCGTTTTATACAATATTTTAAAAATAGGGACTTTAGCTATGCATTTTATTCTAATAATCAAATCACAAGCAGTTTTGGAGACTTTAATTTTGAAAAGAATTTTCCAATTGCCCAGCTCCGTAACTCTGCTCTATTGGAGAAGGGTATAATTGAGAATAATTTTGTTCATGTTGGAGTAGTGGATGACGAGGGAGAGGTAACCGTTGTGTCATCGCCAGCTTACTCTAATTTTTATATTGTTACTAATTTTTCCTTCCTTTTTATAATAGGGCTCTTTCTCATATTAATTGGACTTTTGATTTACGGGGCTAAAACCTTTTTGCAACGGAGAGAACTTAACTATTCTGCTAGAATTCAATTATATGTGTATCTCGCATTTGTTCTCCCTTTGGTTATGGTAAGCGCGACTACTTTGGGATTAATTAATAACTCGGCAGAAACTCAGCTAAAAGAAGAGTATAAAGAGAAATCAAAAACGATAGGGGAGCGCTTTACTCCTTTACTTGACGCTTATGATAAGGATAGTCAGACATCCCTTAATGAACTTGAAAACCAACTTATCGACCTTGCCAAATTAGCCAACGTAGATGCAACAGTTTTTTTGCCCAGTGGTAAATTGTTGGCCTCAAGCCAGCCTCTAATCTATGAAGACAGAATACTTCCATCTTTAGTGAATAGGGAGGCCTTGGAGGCAATTGTATATGATTCGGAGCAGTCATTTGTAAATAATGAACAAATAGGAACCCTTAGCTACAACAGTTCCTATTATTCTATGCGGTCACCCGACTCTGGTAATTTATTGGGAATATTGAGCCTTCCATTCTTTGAATCGGCCTACTCTTTGGAGAAAACACAAATCAGGGTGATGGCGAATATAATTACCATCTTTTGTATAGTATTTATACTTTTTTCGATTTTGTCATTTTTCGCAATGCGGTGGCTTACATTTCCATTGGAGTTTATCACAAGAACCCTGCGCAGCACGAGTTTAACGGCATCCAATAAACCTTTAGAATGGAAGTCAAACGATGAAATAGGCTTGATGGTAAATGAGTATAATAAGATGGTGGATAATCTTGAACAAAGTAAAATTGAAATTTCTAGAATACAGAAGGAATCGGCATGGAGAGAGATTGCCAAGCAAGTAGCACATGAAGTGAAAAATCCACTTACGCCAATGAAACTTACACTTCAGCAAATGGAAAGATCGTTGTTAACAACCGGACTTTCAGAGGAGAAAACAAAAAAATCCATTCACACACTTTTGCAGCAGGTAGAAATACTCAATGATATTGCAGCCTCTTTTAGTGCATTTGCGAGAATGCCTGCCCCAATCCTTCAGCGCATAGATATTACTTTATTGGTAAAACACGTGGCTCACTTACATTCCGACTATAAAGAAGGGAAAATTACATTGTCTCTTCCCGACCAGCCCGTTTATGTAATGGGAGATGATCAGCTGCTGAGCAGAGTTTTTACGAATATCATTTTGAATGCTTTGCAGTCGGGACTGGATGAGAAAGCAATAAATATTCTTGTGGCTGTTAAGACCACACAAGATACTTGTGTAATAAGTTTTAGTGATGATGGAAATGGGATTGATAAGGAGTTGGGCGACAAGGTATTCTTGCCACATTTTAGTACTAAAAAATCCGGATCGGGTTTAGGATTGGCCATTGCAAAACAAGGAATTGAGCAAAGCGGTGGAACAATTACATTTGAAACAAACGAAGGAGAGGGAACTACTTTTTACATAACACTTCCTAAAGTAAACTAGGACATTATTTCTTTTTTAGACTTTGCATTACCTTATTGGTAAACACAAAATTATCCAGTTCTTCTACTCCAGAATACATGATTTCTTCTTTTGATCCCTCCCAGAGTTTTTGACCCTGAAATAGGAATAGAATTTTTTCTCCAATACCCATTACAGAATTCATGTCGTGAGTAACCACTATGGTGGTAATTTCGAAATCATCTGTTATTTCCTTGATTAGTTCATCAATGAGAATTGAAGTTTGAGGATCAAGTCCGGAATTAGGCTCGTCACAGAAAAGGTAATTGGGGTTATTCACAATCGCCCTCGCAATCCCCACTCTCTTTTTCATTCCTCCGGAGATTTCAGAAGGCATTTTATTATTTACATTTTCTAACCCCACACGCTTCAGACAAAAGTTTACACGATCAATCTTTTCTGTTGGAGACATTTTGGTGAGGATGTTGAGAGGAAACATCACGTTTTGTTCTACTGATTTGGAATCGAAGAGTGCTCCCCCTTGAAATAGCATTCCAATCTCCCTGCGGATTTCTGCCTTCATTTCTTTATCCGCATCCGTAAAATTTCGACCATCATAAAAAACAGTTCCGGTGTCAGGTTGAATTAAACCAACAATGGATTTTAACAGTACACTTTTTCCCGTTCCACTTGCCCCAATAATCAGATTGGTTTTTCCTTTTTCAAAGATGCCACTAATGTTGTGAATAATTTGTTTATCCTCGAATGACTTCGATATGTTTTGAATCTCTATCATAAAAGTAATTGTGCCAATAAATAATCTGCGATAAGCACTGCCATTACACTTGTAGTTACTGCTTCAGTACTTGCAACACCTACCTCAAAGGCCCCTCCTTTAGTGTAATACCCTTTGAAGCAGGAAATGCTTGAAATTAAAAAACCAAATACGAGTGCTTTGGTAAGGGCGAAGGTCACCGTGTATTCATTAAAAGCATAACGAAGACCATAAATATAGTCGGTAGGACTAATAATCCCTGTCAATGTTCCAACCAGATAGCCACCGCCTAATGCACACGCGCCTGAAAAGATAACAAGCATCGGATACATTAAAATGGATGCAATTATTTTAGGTAGGACTAAATAGGAAGTAGCGTTAATACCCATTACTTCAAGGGCATCAATTTGTTCAGTAATTCTCATTGTGCCTAAGTTGCCCGACATACTACTGCCCACCTTCCCTGCAAAAATGAGAGCCATGATGGTCGGTGCCAGTTCAAGTATGGTCATTTCTCTTACTACATTGGAGATAATGTAATTGGGTACGAGAGGGCTCACCAAATTATAGGCAGTTTGTACCGTAGTAACAGCACCAATGAAAGTAGACACCAATGCGAACAAAAAAAGTGATTTAACACCCACCAGAATACACTCTTCCAATACCAGTTTGTAATAAGTACCCAATGACTCTCTTCGTACCACCAGGGATCCCAAAAAAATCATGTACCGCCCAAATCCCTTCATTGAATTAAACCTTATTAAATAGCTATCTTGCTCAAAGATAAAATAATTTATCTATGATCTTATGCGTCATGGTACGCTTAAAAAAGCAGAATTTCATACTAATTATTGGGTAGAAAGGCATGAAAAAATTAATTGTAGTTTCTGGTGGTACTAAGGGAATTGGGAGAGCAGTTATTGAGAAATTTGCAAGCGAGGGATTTGATGTTTTTACCTGTGCCAGGAACAAAAAGGATTTGACTCTTTTAAAGAAGACGATTGAGGGTGATCATGGTGTAAGCTTATATTACTCCGTGGCTGATTTAAGCGAACGTTCATCTCAGGCCAATTTTGCGAAAGATATTTTAGCACTAAATCGACCTGTAGAGGTATTGATAAATAACGCTGGTTATTTTGAGCCTGGTTTGATCACGGAGGAGAGAGATGGGGCACTTGAAAAAATGATGGATACCAACCTGTATAGCGCCTACCACCTGACTCGGGCTTTGATAAAAAACATGAAGTCAGCAAAGAACGGGCATATATTTTCAATCTGCTCGGTTGCCAGCCTTTTTGCTTACCCCAATGGTGGTTCTTATTCCATTTCAAAATTTGCTTTGCTTGGTTTTTCGAAGGTTTTGAGGGAAGAGTTAAAGCAATTTGGGATTAGGGTAACCGCAGTAATAGCAGGGGCAACCTATACTGCCAGTTGGGAGCGGTCTGGCTTGTCACCAGAGCGCTTTATGCAGCCACAGGACGTAGCGGATGCCATTTTGGGGGCATATTCCTTATCCCCACAAAGTGTGGTGGAGGAGCTAATTATAAGGCCTCAGTTGGGCGATATTTAGCTCTCCAAAAGCTGAACAATAAGTCCTATTTTGGCGTTAACTTTGCAAAAAGAACTACAGTGAAGTCTGAAATCACCCTCATTCAAAAGTATTGCAATAGCCTTGTTTCCTATAGCAGGAGAAAGACCCGTGAGGTAAATATTGGCGGAGTGCCAATTGGAGGAGAGAACCCTATTAGAATTCAATCCATGACTACCATAGATACCATGGATACGAATGGTTCTGTGGAGCAAGTGATCAGAATGGTTGATGCTGGCTGTGAGTACGTGAGGATTACGGCACCGAGTTTAAAGGAGGCACAGAATCTTCAGGAGATCAAGAAGGAGTTAAAAGCACGGGGTTATTCTGTTCCACTCATTGCTGATATTCATTTTACTCCTAATGCAGCTGAACTGGCAGCTAAGATAATTGAAAAGGTAAGGATTAATCCGGGCAATTACGCAGACAAGAAAAAATTTCAGACGATTGATTATACTGATAATGATTATCAGGCAGAGCTGGATCGTATCCGTAAAAAGTTTTCACCGCTAGTCGCCATTTGCAAAGAATATGGCACCGCTATGCGCATTGGCACCAATCATGGTTCCTTATCTGATCGCATTATGAGCAGGTATGGAGATACTCCATTAGGAATGGTGGAATCAGCACTGGAGTTTGTGAGAATTTGTGAAGACCTTGGCTACTATGACATCGTGCTTTCAATGAAAGCAAGCAATCCACAGGTGATGATTCAGGCGTACCGCCTGCTCGTACAAAAATTGGATGAGGAAGGGTTACAACCTTATCCATTGCATCTTGGAGTGACAGAAGCCGGTGATGGTGAAGATGGTAGAATTAAATCATCCGTTGGAATTGGAACGTTGTTGGAAGATGGACTGGGAGATACGATCAGGGTATCCCTTACGGAGGAACCCGAGGCAGAGGTGCCCGTGGCCCAGATGCTGGCAGACCGCTATGTGAATAGAGAAGGAAATACAATTCCAGAATTTGATTATTACCCTATCCATCCATTCGAATACAACAAAAGGAAAACCCATGAAGTGGTAAATGTTGGTGGTTCCAATGTTCCCCGGGTAGTAGCAGATCTTTCAAGAAAAGAAAGCATTACACCTGCTTCATTGTTTGCATTTGGTTATCAGTATTCAGTGCCTTTGGATAAGTGGACGATCACTGACATGGCATGTGATTTTATTTATGTAGGGGATAAGACAGTTGATTTTGAAATACCTGGCACGCTCAGCATTATCTGTGATTACAACAAATGGCTGAATGTAAGAAATGACGACAGGACCTACCCTGTTTTGAATGTTGGGACTTACCTTTCATCAGGGCCTAAATCGGAACATCTGAATTTTATTGAGGTGAGCTTGAAAGATTTAACGGATGAGTTCGTTTCAAGGATAAAAGATGATCCTACTTCAGTATTGATCATTAGTACTGATAATGCACATGGTATGGCAGAGCAGAGGAGATTGATTGCTGACTTGATAAACAAGGATTGTACTGTACCGGTAATTATTCAAAGGAGCTATACAGATTTGCCTCTGGATAAATTACAGCTTTATGCCGCTACAGATATGGGCGGTTTGTTAATTGATGGGTTAGGTGATGGTGTTTATATAAAGGCGAATAATCCGGATAAACGAATTAATGAAACGGCTTTTACTATACTTCAGGCGACCCGTACCCGTATTTCCAAGACAGAATATATTTCCTGTCCATCTTGTGGAAGAACACTATTCGATTTGCAGGAAACTACAGCGAAGATTCGTGCAAGAACTTATCACCTCAAAGGAGTGAAGATTGGCATTATGGGTTGCATTGTTAATGGACCAGGTGAAATGGCTGATGCTGATTATGGATATGTAGGGTCTGGTCCGGGCAAGATAACGCTTTACAGAGGGAAGGAAGTAGTGAAGAAGAATGTGCCCTCAGACAGAGCCGTGGATGAATTGATTGACCTCATTCGGGAGGATGGGAATTGGGTTGAACTTGAACTGGAAATGAATAATTAGAAATAAAATGGAAAAGGAAACAGAAGTACCTGAACCCAAAAAGAAATTGTCGTTTAAAGAGTTTTTTAATTTGGGAGAAGTAGGTGGCTATTTCTTTAGGGGAAAGGACGATAGCAGACCCACCAACATCAACCTTAAAATGATGCATGGTGTCAATAAAATCAGTATCGTGATGTTTTTATTGGGCCTTCTTTACATTATTCTAAAAAGAGTGCTGTAATGAACATTGAGTCCTATAGAAATATCTGTATGGACATGAGGGGGGTTACCGAAGAGTTTCCCTTTGATAAGAATACACTGGTTTTTAAGGTAATGGGCAAAATGTTTGCCCTCACCGACCTGGATTTGTTTACCAGTATTAACCTAAAGTGTACGCCCGAAGCAGGTGTAGAACTGAGGGAGCGGTATCCAGCCGTGCAACCGGGGTATCACATGAACAAGAAGCACTGGATTACCGTCCAAATGGACGGTTCTGTCCCCGATAAGCTCCTAAAATCATGGATTGTAGAATCCTATGATTTGGTAGCAAAAACTTTAACCAGAAGTCAAAAGGCAATTCTTGACGCTTTATAGCCTAATAATCAGGTAGTTATAGATATTAAGCAAATACCGTCTACCCTGAATTTCTTGAGGTTAATTCTTTATTTTTGTTGATTGCGAAGGTCTAGGTTTAATGATAAGAATAGCGGTTCTATTGGTTGGCACAATTATCCTGCTGAGTTCATGTACTCAGAGAATGATTTGTCCTGCCTTTCAGAGTGCCTATATCTATGACAAGGAGGAGCTAAGAAAAAAGTTCAGCTACTTTCAGGAGGACTCTACTCCTAAAATTCTCACTGCCAGCAAGACCAAATATTTAATTGCTGTTCCTGAATCTTACAGAAAGAAGATGAGGAGCTTGAAAACGGTGGAGATGAAACCGGTTTATCCTGTCATTCCCGATTCTTTGAAGCTCGAAGAAGGAGCTGACTTAATCATGGCAGAGAGGGATGTTATTGATAGTGTGGCTGTACAACAAGGTTTGGATCGCACAGATTCGGCTTACGCTATCACAAAGACCAAAGAGAAATACAATGTAGATCAGGACAACTACATGTGGTATTTTAGAAATCAACTGGTGTTGCCAGATGTACGCGCAGCACTTGAAGAGAAAAGTGGAAAGAACCTGGGTACCAACGCAGGGGGCGGAACAAAAGAAAAGAAAGGCTTCTTTAAAAATTTGTTTAAAAAGAAAGACAGGACTGATTCTAGTGCGGTAGACGCACCACCTTTGCCTTCAGATTCTACCGTTAAGGAGAAGAGGAAGAAGGCTCCTAAAAAGAAGAAAGAAAAGAAGGTGAAAGGTAAGAAAAAGGAGGGAGAAGAAATCCCGGCAAAGAAAGAGGAGGAAGATGATGGATTTTAGCCTTTAGTCGAACAAGGTAAGGTTTCCGAATTGATCGGCAGGTGCAGTAGGAAGAAAGAGGGTTGCCTCATTGGCCGAAAGTATACCTATTCTTGGTGATACGGTATACGAATCCAACTCAATTGCATTTTCAATATTTAATAAACTAAGCAATTCGTTTTCAGTGGCATCTTTATTGAGCCAGGCCCCTAATGTTTTTTTGTTCAGTAGCAGAGGCATCCGTTCATTTACAGGGAGCACTTGTTTGTTGGATGGGGTAGTGATTACGCTGAAAGTATGATGTGTTTCTCCTTGTTCATCTTCAAACTCTTCCCATAATCCGGCCATTGCCAATAGTTCTTTCTTCTTTTGAAAATACCGGTAGGGGATGGCTGATTTTTTACTGATCTTTTTCCAGCAATAAAACCCATCGATTGGAATGATGCAGCGAAACCGCATCATCTTTTTTCTTAAGGCCGGTTTGTCCTTTATGGTCTCTGATCTGATGTTGATCAGTTTCTCACTGATGTTTTTGTCTTTTATCCATTGCGGAATCGCTCCCCAATAAAAAAAGGAGACCCCTTCGGGTGTGTGATGGGTGATGACAGGAAGCAAATGAGTAGGGCCTGCATTGTAGTACTTTTTATAATGCGAAGGTACGTCCACTGAAAAGTGATCGGACAATTGTTGTGATGTGGCCGAAATAGAATAACGATCAAACATTTTTTTGGTTAATAAAATCCAATGCTCTTAATTCCGACCAATATAGTCCATTTTGATTAAAAAGGGCAAATCCTACATGGCCACCATATTTGGGGTTTTCAAATTGGACAAAAGGATTATTAAAAAGCGCAGGATGACTATGGGTAGCAGATGAGAGGAAGGGGTCGTTTTGTGCATTGACAATAAGTGTTGGCGTTTTTATTGTATCTAAAAAATGAATGGAGCTGCATTTTTCATAATATTCAATGGCGTTGGAGAAGTGATGCAGAGGCGCGGTATACTCATCGTCAAATTCTATCAATGTTTTTATTTTATTTATTCCACTAACGTCTAGCTCTGTTTGTAACCTGGCCTTGTCAATTACTTTCTTCTTGAGGCTCTTAATAAACCGCTGACTGTAAATGCAATATTTTGATATCGTTTTACAGCTGGCATGAAGATCGAGTGGGACGGAAAAGGTGACACATTCAGCAATATGCTCATCCAATGATTCTCCCTTCTCTCCCAGGTATTTTAAGGTAAGGTTGCCACCCAGGCTAAATCCAATCAGTGAGATGGACTGATATTTTTTGTTGTTGATTGTGTGTTGTACCACCACATCCAGGTCATCGGTGGCTCCACTGTGATAAAACCGCAACTGCTTGTTCATTTCTTCACTGCAACCCCGGTAATTCCAGGTGAGCACATCATACCCCTGTTCGTAAAATGCTTTGGCCATTCCTTTGATGTAAGCCCGTTGTGTATTGCCCTCCAGGCCATGAGAAATGATTACTACTTTTGAGGCATCTTGTAGGAGCCAGTCAAGATCCAAAAAATCGTCATCAGGTGTTGAAATTCTTTCACGTACATAATTTACATGGCGTACTTTTCTAAGCAGGGCAGGGTAGATGGTTTCCAGGTGATTAGAGAAAAGCAGACGAGGGGGAATATATTTTGGTATTGCCGACATGATCAGCAGATTAATTCCATCCTGATTTTTGTTTGAGGGAAGTGATGTGGGCCAGGTGATGGTTGCCATGCCAGGCATAGAGGGCAATCATTTTTTCCAGTGATTGATTCTTTCCGGTTTCCGGGTGGGTAAACTCCTTTTTTAAATCTTCTTCTGTAAAGCTATCGATAAGTGTGACCCACTTGGCATGTAAGCTTTTCAACAGGGCAAGTGAAGGTTGTGGGTCCAGTGCAACTTCTGGTGTTTCAGCCCAGGCCTTCTCGTCATATGCTTTAATGATTGGCGTCTTCTCAGTCAGTGTCCATTTCATTCTGATGTAAGCATTCATATGGCTGTCGGCAAGATGGTGAATTACCTGCCTGATCGTCCAGCCTCCATTGCGGTAGGGGGTGTCTAATTGATTGGGCATCATGCCCTGTACTTCATTGACCAGGCGTGCTGGCAGGTTGGCTATTTCCTGAGTCAGTGCTACAAGCTCTTCTTTTTTGTAGGTGTCCTTGCCTTTGAATGGGCCGATGGGGTAACGGTCATCTTGCGCGTTATTCATCTTTGATTGCCTCCTTCAAATCCTCTTCAGAATAATGCTTGTGTAGTTTTACCGGTGTAGCTTTCTTCTTTCTTTTCTTTCTTACCCTGATGTTGGTCAGTTCTATAAGCATAGAAAATGCTACTGCGAAATAGATATAACCTTTCGGGATTACGTAGTGCAGTGACTCCAGAAAAAGCATAAAGCCGATAAGGATCAGAAACCCAAGGGCAAGCACTTCCATAGAGGGATGCTCTTTGATAAACCGGCTAATGCGGCCTGAGAAGATCATCATTACAATGATGGACACAATCACAGCGATAATCATGATACTGACATGATCCACCACACCAATGGCGGTAAGAATGGAATCGAAGGAAAATATAATGTCCAATAAAATAATCTGGACGATAGTACCGGGCAATGTAACCGCTACTTTTTTAAAACCCACATCCTCGTCCTCTTCTCCTTCCATTTCATGGCTGATCTCCATGGTACTTTTGGCAATTAGAAAAAGCCCACCAAAACCCAGGATCAGATCACGTCCACTGAACGCCATATCATGATCGATGGCAAAGTTAGCTGGAATGGTAAAAAGCGGTTCTGTAAAACTGATGATCCAGGTGATACCCAACAAGAAAAGGATACGTACTCCCATGGCCAACGCTAAGCCTATGTTTCGTGCCTTGCGTCTTTGACTTTCCTCCGGGAGTTTGTTAGAGACAATGGAGATAAATATAATATTGTCTATTCCCAGAATTATTTCCAAAAAGCAAAGGGTGATGAGGGCAATCCAGGTATCAGCTCTAAGGAACAATTCCATGTGTCAGGTGTCTTTTTTTGATAGGAAATTCACTTCCAAATTAAGCAAAGCACTGAAATTTAGAAAAGGAATGAGTTAAAAGAAAAGAGCTTTTGGGGCTTAAAAAGTTGATTAGTTGAAAAGTTCAATTCTGCTGATTTGTTGACCAGTGGTCATGCACAGCCACTTGGATAGTGGTTATAAAAAAAGCCCCTTGGGAGGGGCTTTTTTTATGGTGTTAATCTCTGGTTATTTGTTGTGGACGACCATCACCTTTTGGTAAGCCACATTTCCTTTTCCGTTTTCAATCTGAAGAAGATATATACCTCCTGTTAAATTTCGGGTATTGATTGTTTTGGTGCTTTCACCAGCAGGGATCGTATTGTCATAAACAATTTTGCCCATGGGGTCGGCTAATTTCACAAATACATCCTGTCGCGAAGGTTGAGGGAGTTGGACAGTGAGTTCAGCATCTGCTGGGTTTGGGTAAACAGCTATCATCTCCTGCGTGTTTGATGATTCTCCAATGCCAGTGACCAAATCAGGTTCTGGAGGATTCATTACTATTATTGACTGATAAACTGCTTTTGATGTAATGGTGTCTTGTTGTACAAATACTACAATGGCTCCATTTCCAGGAGTTGTAAAATTTTCACTATCCCATAATATTTCAGGTACATCATAAGTTTCACCTGCCGCTAGCGGTATCGATATCTTGTGACCCACAGGAGAGGGCAACATTTTTCTTACCACGTATAAAAACTTCGAATCACCATTTTGCCCTAGCAACGATGCATCCGTAATTTCCTTCTCAACGATTACTGTGTGGACAAACAGATTTCTAGGAACAGGGCCTGTGGCTAATAATTTTGTATTTATTTTAACCACTCCGTCTACTTTCTGAGCGTCAACAGATTCTATTCGGAGGAAGGTGGGATCAAGTACACGATCGTCATAAAAAGATTCTCCCCATGTTGTAAATGGACCTTCTTTAAACAACCCATCCAATCGCGCGGCAGGGGAAGAAGTAAGACCATAAAATGCAGAACGAGCATCGTAGATGGCCTTGTTTTGCTTGTTAATAGGGTCATCCCCGGGGAAGCTGGTATGATATTGAATTTTAACCAACTCAGTGGAGTTGTTTTTAAAGGTATTAAACTCCTCATTTTGTAATCTTGCTGTTTGGCCAGCTTTAGTGGAACTGTTTGTGAAGTTTTCGATCAATACAGTACGTGTTCGTTCTCCGATAAGAAAATTATCAAAGGCAAACCCTTCACCACCGGATACAGTTGCCGCAAACGCAATTCTAAAATTTACTTGTGGGTGTCCAACAATGGCATCCAAAGAGAAGGTAGCCCGTTTCCAACTTTTATATTTTGTAGTTGAGTTTTCATCTCCTGTCCAACCTGCATCGATGGAGGATTGATTTCCTGGTTTGCTGGATATATTATTTTGATCATACCAATTAATTCCAGAACCAACTTGTCCCACCACAATCCAATTTGATTCATTTTCCAGATTACCCGATACATTATATTGAAGAACAGCGCCATCAACTCCTCTTGGCGTATTGGACCATATATCCATGGATATTACAGGACGGGATGCCCCTGTAAAGTCAAAGCAGGGGCTAATTACGTATGACCGTTCATTGGCATTATTGTTACCAGAGAGATTTGTTTTCCAAGCTCCACCTGCTCCTGTTGCTGAAGAATCTCTATTAATGGTTATACTTGATGGTGTACCATATTGCCATGAGGAGTTTGTGCCACCTGCACTCCATCCTCCATTGCCTGAATTAAAATCTTCAGAATAAGGTGTTGTGGTAGTAATTGCAGGAGCCACGGGAACTACAAATATCTGCTTTTGAATTGTGTCCTTACAATTAGCAGCTGATTTCACAATCAACTCTACAATATCAGTACCTGTAATATCATAATTGACATTAGGGCTGCTGCCGTTACCTGCTGAACCAAATGTCAATTGGTTATTTTTGGCAAAATTCCATGCAAAATTTCCTGCAGGAATTACTACCCCATTACTAACATTGGCAACAAACTCCATGGAGCCACCTAAGCATGCGTCTTTCCAGCTAAAGTTAATTTGAGGGACATCACTTACTTGAACATTTTGATTTCCCACAACAACACAGCCATCTGATGTGGTCATTGTATAGGTAATTGGAAAGAGGCCAATATTGGAGTAGCGATGTTGAGGATTGTCATAAGTACCTTTGGTTTTGCCGCCATCAGAGCCAATGGGAATTACCCCTGAGCCCGGAGGGATACTTCCATTATCTCCAAATTGATACCCTATTTGGTCAATGGTAGCACCACCGGGAACAATAACTGAAGTATTGTTTATATCCACAAATGTACCTGCACATGCGTCACCAATGATAAGGGAAGGATTTATACTTGGTAATACGGTAACCAATTTGGTATCTGAGTTTGAGCAACCACCACTAGAAGTATAGGTTAGATTATAACTTTGACCTGGCAAAAGATTACTATTACTCGGATCAAGTTCTGCAGTACTGGGAGTTCCAATCGCAGGAGCGGGTGGATTTGTTCCAGCAACAATGTTTATAAGACCAGCCGCTGCTGGCCCACTCCAGACTCCACCACCTGGGATAGCCTTTAGTTTTGTTACAATGCCAGTTTTACAGACACCAGTTAGGCTTTGCCCACCTTCGATGGAGATGCTTACACTTGCTAAATCAATGATTGTAACTGTAACTGTTTTCGGTGGACTTTCACAACCATTGGCAGTTTGGGTAATGTAGAAGTTAGTTGTACTAGGTATTGAAGAATCAAGACCTAATTCAATGGAAGTGGCAGCAAACTGATTTGCTATTGGAGTAATTTGATTTATTGGGCCAGTTGGAGTGTTATCACGATACCATTTAATATTGGTTCCTGAAGTCACTGTAATCGGAGGACTTGAATCAATATCCTGATCTTTACAAAAAGAGGGAGCGTTATTAATAACTGGGGGCTCTAAAGGTATTGGATTAATGGTAAATGTTACAGTAAAGGGATCACTGGAACACCCATTAATTGTCTGTGTTACAAAACGATCAATGGAAATGGGACTTGAAGTAAAATTGGTACTAGGTACACTTAGATCAGTAGTAGCTGCAACGGCCAGTGGATTAGCAGGGTTTATCGGATTAGTAGGATAAACCGTATACCATTGCACAGCAGTTCCGGTTACATTAACAATTGCAAAATCACCTCCAGAACAAATGGCTGGTGGCGATGCTGTGGTGGGAACTGCTGGTTTAGCATATACATTTATTGTAACCAACCTTGGCGAACTTTGACATCCATTAGTTGTTTGAGTAACATACCTAAGGGTGGTTCCTGCAGATGCATCACTCACGCCTAATTCAAGAAGAGTAGGAGCACTATTTCCTGATATTGATGCCCGCTCACTAGAAAGTCCTAGGTCATTATACCACCTGAATAAAGCACCAGTTTGCCCGGATACGACAACCTGTTCTGTTAATATACTTGGGCCACCAAGACAATAGCCACTTGAATAATTTGCAGTCGGAGGGGGGGGAGTTTGATAAAAATTTACATTTTGAGTTCGAGTAATTGTAGCACTGGTTGAGTTATCTTTATAGACGGCATAAAATGTTACAATTTTGTTGCCTGTTGATGCTATAGCACTAGGACTTATATGTATTGGAGAACTGGTGAGAGCAAAGCCCTTAAACCAATTAATCTCATTGGAGGCAGTAACCTGTTGGAAATTAAGAGCTGGGTTTTCGGCAACAACAGACCCAATAGGAAGAGTATTTGGGTCAAAATAATGGCTTAGAGGTAAAATGTATAGGAAGGTTGTTCCTGGAATACTATTATTAGCAACGTCCATGGTAAAATTAGCCTCGGTGCTACAATATGAAGTTGCTAACCCCAATATGGATGTTGTTCCATTATAAACCTCAAAAATTCTTGTTTTAGTGTCAGTACATCCACCTGAGGTTACGGTATAGGTTATGGTGTGCTGTCCTAAAGGTACACCTGAAGGGTAAAAATCATTGCCAACAATACCTGGTCCGCTAAAAACACCACCTGCCGGGATTCCTGTTAAATTTACAGGTGGTTCCTGATTAGAAAACGTTGAGATGGTATTTGGTGTATTAGGTGGTGGTGTTGTTACAACAAAATTCGCACTTGAGGTCGCAGAGTTTTTTGTCATTACAATAGCATTAGAGGTTGATGGACAACTTCCAGCTACTGTAATGATTACATCCACTGTATTTCCTGTAGTAAAATTGCTTGCATTTCTATTCAAAACCCTGCTGGCACTATTTTGTGTGGTAACCCCATTAATACGAAAATTATAAGTTGCCGCACCTGAAGGAGAAGCTGTAAATTGTACAGTTTCATGATTAGCTACCCCATTAACATAGTTTGTGCAAAGTGAATTGCTGCCTCCCGTGATTATTAAGTCTGCTACAGGTTTCGCCTGAACATTCAAGCTTAGCGTGGTTGGAGCACTTTCGCATCCTCCTGCCGGTGACTGTGTCACATACCTTACAATAGTTCCAGGTAAGGTTGTAACAAAACCAAGCTGAGTAAGCAATGGGTTAGTTGTAATATCCCTCACTCCATTTCCACCAGGTCCGTTGGGAGGATTTAAAGAGGTAATAGGATTGCTTAATCCTGCATCAGTGTACCACTTTACTACCGTTGAAGCTGGGGGTGCTGAAACAAAACCAGTTCCTGTTCCTGCCAGAGCAATAATATCATCAAACTGACAATAGTTTAAGGTGGTGGGCGTCATGTTTGGAACTGGGGATGCCCCTAAGGATGTAATGGTGGCAAAATCGTGTACTCCAACTCCATTCCCATTCTGCGTAGCGGTGCCACCTGTACGTTTTATGATTGTAGATGCTGCGCCTGTACCATCATTGTTAACTTTGATTCCGGAAATTATAATTTCATCTTTCTTGTTATTATTTCCGTCCAGTGTATAAGTCACTGTGATACGTGATGCATTTACCACCATGCTGATACTGGCAATGTCTGTACTTGGACCACCAGCAGGTCCTGGGTTAATGGAAACAGTTCCTGTACCTGCTTCAAAGCTGTAGGCCAGGTCATTCATTTCCAAAATAAGAGTTACGGCAGCTGCCCCATCGGAAAAATCAGATTTTGATACTTCGCTGATAGTAATGGAACTGCCTAGTGGAAAATAGTTTCCTGGGCACAAGGAAGCACTGGGTCCTGAAATATTTACTCCATTGGAAGGGGCATCAAAGTCGGTAAGAATGGTAGCCGATGTTCTGTAGTTATAAGTTTCATTATTGCTGCCATCGGAATTGTATGGAATGATGGCATAATTGTATTGAGTTCCAAGGGATAATCCTGAATTATTAAAGGTGGTAGTTGCGCCACCAGTAATGGTAGTAATCCGAGTGGTACCTGGCTCTAGTGTTAATGATCCTGGAGCTACACCATCGTCCACACCCGTTGCCGTTGGAAAGGTGCCATCTGTCCTTCGAAGAATAATGTATCCATCTGCATTTGTAATAGTGTTGGCGGCTGAGAATACTAAATTAATTTGGGTTCCGCTTGTTGCTGTGGCAGTAAAAGCCGCTGGATGAGCTGAAGGTTCATTAGAAAGTGAATAAGCGGTTGCTATCGTTCCTACCGGGGTTGTATAGTTATAGGTTTCAGTACTCGCTCCATCCCAATTGAAAGGGACAAGCGCATAGCGGTATTGAGTTTGTGCACTAACGGATACGAGATCACTATAGGAGCTAATTGCTGTTCCTGTAATAGTTCCATGATAATAAGTAGCCCCACTTGGATCTTCCCCATCATTTAAACTTGCCGTTGTTGGGTTTGATCCTTGCCTGCGAAGTACAACGTATCCTACTGCATTGGTAATTGTTTCGGATGAAATACTTGAAAAAGAAAGATCAATCTGTGATGAAGAAATTCCAATACCTGTGATTGCTCCTGTGTAATTGGACGAAGGCGCACTCGAGAATGTAAAATCACTAGCTGTAGGATTACTTATTAAATAATAATTGTAAGTTCCATCATTAGCTCCATCCCAATTGAAAGGAACAAGTGTGTAAAAATATTCTAATCCAGCGCTTAATCCTGTGCTGTTGTTAAACGGACTTGAGTTGCTGGCTACAGTCGTCACAAAATCAACTCCACCTGGAGCTGCGCCATCCAGTAGACCTGCGGCACTTGGGGCAGAACCTTGTTTGCGAAGTATCACATAGCCATCCGCAGAGACATTTGAATAAGTCAAATTAATCTGCGTGCTACTTGTTGCGGAAGCTGAAAGTGTGGGGTTTGATGAGGGTTCATTTGCATAAGTAAATCCAGTAGCCACTGTAAATCCTGCCGTTATATTGTAGTTATAGGTATCGCTATTAACACCATCCCAATTAAACGGAATTAATGCATATCTATATTCAGTTTTAGCTAATAACCCTGACATGTCGTTGTAGGAAGATATGCCGGTGCCATTGATAGTGGCCAGATAGTCAGTTGCTGAAGTGGGTACATTTCCGCTATTTAAACTGGCTGTGGTGGGATTACCTCCTTGTTTGCGAAGGACAATGTAACCGCTTGTTGAGGTAAGGGGTACAGTTGCCGCATCAGTAAATGCAAGATCAATTTTATTATTCGCAGACCCCGTAGCCGTAAGCGAACCTGTATAATTAGCTGATGGAAGGCCTGAAAAGGTATAATCACTGCTATTTGGATTGCTGGTGAGGTAATAATTGTAAGTTTCTGGATCTACACCATTCCAATTAAAAGGCACCAGTTTATAATGATAATCTAAACCAGCGCTGAGCCCGGTCATGTCATTGTACGGGCTGGATCCGGGTAGTACTGTAGTTATAAAGTCGGCTCCGCCAGGTGCCGCACCATCTACCAAACCAGCTGTGCTGGGGGCTGAGCCTTGTTTTCTCAATACAACATATCCACTTGCAGAGATTGAAGAATAGGTTAAATCAATTTGGCTAGCACTGGAAGCAGTTGCCGTTAATGTTGGGTTTGTGGATGGCTCATTTGATAGTGTAAAAAAGAATACAGTACCATCATCAGGAGTTGTTCCAGTTCCAGACCCATTTGTTGCAAAAGCTGTATAATAAATCTTGCTTCCTGGCGTCAGTGATGATCTGGAATGCGAAAATACCCCAGTTGATGTGCCCCCTTCATTTGAAGAGTTGGAGGTTCCAACGGGTGTGGTGGTTTTCCATCGGGTTCCCCGTGCCGTAATTCCTGCACCAGTTGTAACATTGCCACCTAAAGTTGCTGAGTTATTGGTAACTGAGGTAACAGTAGGCGTAGTTACCGTTGGAGCCTGACCAAATGCAAAGTTTGCGGAAACGAAATAGAAAATTAAGGATATACCTTTGATCGTGATTTTCATATTCTTATGAATAATAAGCCTATTATTTAGTCTCTCCGTTTTTATCTGTTTTTATCAAGAATACCGAACTAAGTCCCCCAATAACAGAACTGCCACAAATTAAAAATCCACCATCGTTGGTAAGTCTTACAGTACTTGGTATCTCGTCACCACTTCCACCGATAATTTTGTTCCAAAGCATATTGCCAAATGGATCAAGTCGAATTAAGAAAATGTCCTTGCCCCCATTACCTCTTTTTGTTGTTGACTCCATACTTCCAGCTAACAGGTACCCTCCATCTGTAGTAGCGATAATTGCATTTCCGGTATCCTGACTCTCTGATTCTCCTGGACTTGTTAACACGGTATTATCAGCAGACAGAACGCCATCAAAGAACTTTTGACTGTCTGGCATTACATTACCTGACGGATCTGTTCTAACAAAATAAATGTTTTGGTTTTGACTTTGAATATTTGAGAATGTTCCTATTATTCCAAATCCTGTTCCGGAAGGTTGAATATCCGCAGCGCTGTAGTAGAGTTCATCATTTTGTCCAAACAATCCACTATTTTCAAATGTAGAGTTTGGTGAAACAAATGGAACTGAAAGATAAGCACGCTTTACACTAGATTGATCATCTAACACAGAGCTTGCCCAAATTATCTTTTGAGTTGTGGTGAAATGGATACTTTTCGAATTGATAAAATCTCTATTTACATATCCATAAAACTGAGACCAAATGATGTTCAAAGTAGCTGGGTCATGGGCTGCAACAAATGATCTTGTTGGACTGTTTGGAACATTTATCTCCCCAAGTGTAATCACATTGCCATCGTCATCTATAGTAATCGCTTGACCATGGAAATACACATTTTTTACTGATGAACTCCAGCTAAAGTCGCTTTGTACATTACCAGTTTCATCGATTTTCATTAGCCGAGCTTTAGCTTTTACGATATCAGTAACTTGTGCTGCAAGTGGATCTACTTCTATACTATCCCCCAAGACCATGTAACCATCAGCAGTTACTTTAAGTGCCCTTATGGTTGAATTCGGAATTTCTGTTTCCCAAACTACCTTTCCGGTTAAGTCTGTTTTGGTGATTATTGAACTAAACTCCTGGAGTTTATTAACATTGCCTATAAGAATAAACCCATCTTGCAATGGCTCCGCAACAGCTCCACTGTAGTTAGCTGATTTCTCATAAAAGTGAATAAATGAATCCCTTTTGGTAGGTTCAACGTCCACTAAATTTTTACATCCCGTAAACCCTAAAAAGACAATGATCAAAATATTGAATTTCTGTAGTCTCATCTATTTCAAAGTTATTTTTTTGGGTTTGAAGATATTGTAGACGTAACCGAGTGTGATTGAAATCGAATTGATCTTAAAAATTCCATCTACGGCCTGGTAATTAAAGACCAGTTCGTCATTTGAATATGTATTATTTTTGTCATTTGTATTTAATAAGCCATAGTTATATCGAACTTCAACCACCGCATAACCTCCTCCAAGTTGGTACTTCATGCCGGCACCAAGTATTACACTTAAATTGAATTTTTCTCTGTCGCTCGTGATGGTGAAAGTCTTTGATTCAATCGGTGAATATCCAGTTCTTTTTCGTTCAGCATTTAAGCTTCCATTTACTAGATAATCTACCGAAATACCACCCAAAGCGTATGGATTCAATTTGTGGTCTATTAAGTGATACTGTGCAACAAGTGGTAATGATACGTATGTTAATGTTTGATTAGTTATTAACTCAAAATTTCCCTCTGAAGTAAATAACGTGTTGGTGTTTTTAAAGGCTTTTTGTTGAAAATATAATTCCGGATTTAACGTTAATTTTTTAGTAAACGGAATTTCAATAGAAATACCAGCTAGAAATGAAAATCGGTTATCATATTTCCCCAGACCTTCATTTGCAATATCCGATGTAGTAACATTAGGCTGTGCCGTTACAGCACCTGCTTTAATTCCAACTCTGTAAATGGGTGCGGTTCTAAAAGTCTTGTAAAGTGCAACAAATTCGGCAGGATCTATTGCTTCATTAATTTTAAAATAGTTATCAGTTTGAAGTAAGTCTAACATAGACGCATCAGCTTTTTCTGGTTCGTTCAAATAGATATAAGTCTGGGTAAGAAGCTTAAGGGCATCTGCCTTCTCTGCTGTGGTAAACCCGTTATTTATGCATGACCCTAAAAGTGAGGGTATTTCATGCAGTCTTCCTTGTTCATAGGTAGATCTCGCCAGTCGCAGGGTTTGGGCGCAGGATGATGCAGAAGTTTGAGCATAGGCACCAATACAACAACATAAAAATAGACTAAAGCCAAATAGAATTTTCTTCATGATATCAGTTATTGTTGGCTGGAAGATTGGGGCAAGTTTTTTCATAGGGTAAATCTTCTCCCACATAATAACTCCATTCCTCGTTATTCATATTTCTTGCGGTATATCCACAAAGTAGGTCGGCCATAGTGCTTATTTTAGTTGGATAAGCATGAATCGTTTGATCCACTTTACCCACTACAATTTCCTGCACACTATGAATTCCCGCCATCAGCTGTTCATCATCAGGGGAGAAGGCAACACTCCAAACCCAATCATTTTCACTTAGCAGAATTGGAGCTTCTGTTAATCTTTTTGTGTTCCATAGTCGTATAGAATAATCCTTGCTTGCTGTTGCCATAAAATTACCGGAGTGGTTATACTTGATGTCTTCAATCGCTGACGTATGGCCGGTAAGCTCCCTCACCAGTATCCCATTGTTGTAAATCCAAACCCGACCTCTTTCATTTCCGATAACTAATTGCGAACCATCAGGACTGAAGGTAACTGCCGTAAGCCGGGTGCCTGGCATTTTATAAGTAACCATTTCATAGTTGTTCTTGAGATCCCATACATACACGTTTCCATCAACTCCTGCTCCCGCTATTTTGGTGCCTTGTTTGTTCATGCTAATAGCCATTAACTTTTCCTTTGAAGAGATTACTTCTTTCGCGGTTTGCATATCAGAGTATTTAATGCTGTAACCGGCATTATCTCTAGCATAAAAGCCTTTTCCATCAGGTGTGAATGTTATATTTTCTGCTGCTTGTCTGAAGCCTTTTATGATTTTTGGAGCGATCCCAGGGTTACTTAAGTCATATAACTCTACGTAATTATTATTGGCATCAGCAAAGTAAAGTCCACCTGCCAAAAGTAATTTGCCATCGGGACTTAAGTCCATAGAATACACCTGATAACGGCTAGAACTGGTGCGGTCTGGAGCAATTTCTTTGTCAATCACCCAATTGGTACCGGAATAGCCCCATTGAACTATTTTTCCATCACTACCACCTGAATAGATGTATTTAATATTGGGTTTGGTTACCAATGCTCGCGCGGCTCCCTTTGTATGTGCCTCCAAACTTTTAGTTAAGGGATGTGGTTCGGGTTGGTTTTTCAATGCATAATATAATCCACGGTAAATATCATTATCGTATTCATATCCCTTGTTGGCGGTATTAAAGTTATAAGCCTGTTGGGCAATGATTGATTCTTGTTCTGGGTTATTATTTAATTCAATTGATTTAATAGCCATGGCCTTGGCAATGGCCAGGTACTGTTGTCTTTTTGATTCTGCTTCTGCAGCTCTTGCATCGGCCTCGGCAACTCTTGCCTGCTGTTCATTGTCCTTAGCTAATTTCTCATTGTCTTTAGCAAGCTTTTCATTTTGTACAGCGCGTTGTCTTTGTGCATCAGCTTGGCTTCTTTGATTTTCAGCTTCAATAGCATTTTCGACAGCCCTCTGTCTTTGAATATCTGCCTCTTTACGTGCTATTTCGGCAGCTTCTTTTTCTCGTAATGCTACTTCTCGTTGTGCTTCCGCATCTTTCTGAGCAGCAGTTGCCGCTGTAGCATTTGCAACCGCTAGCGCTTCTTGCCTCTTCGCTTCTGTCTGTTGATAAATAGCAAACACCAAAAACATCAGTGCCACTACCATGAGCGATCCAAAAACAATGGCGGTAACACGAGCGCGTTGTAGCTTTCGCTTTTGCTCGAGTTCTTTTATGCGTTGTTCTGTCTCAAACTCTTTTCTGGAGTATTCCAGAAACACCATGGTACGCTCGAAGGCAGGATGGTATCGCTGCCCCCAAACCAGTGTTGGTTTGTGCTTTGCTTGCCAGTTAAGTGCCAACTGCAAATCAGGTGGCCTCCATAAGCCCGCCTTACCCACCTGGTACATGGCTGCTGCTTCAGCCAAACGCAAATACATTTGCACGGCCTCGGCCTCGTCATCTACCCAATTCTTTAATCGTGTCCATATCCGCATCAAACTTTCATGCGAAATATCGATCATAGATTTTGGTCCTAGCTCCATGCCATGCGCTGGAGTCAGTAATGACCGGCCTGGCTCACGGAATTTTTCAACTACCTCGGCTACATCATTTTCAGATACGTCTGCGATGGCAGCAATCTCATTGAGTCGTGTAGGTCTCCTGATACCAAAATTTTCTCCCCGCTTTTCTGTGATGGCTTTAAACAGGATCTCGCAAATGCGCTTCTGCTCTTCATCCAATTCTTCATAAGCTTCATTGGCATGTTGCGACAACGCCTCTGACATTGTACCAATGGCCTCATAGTGCTTTAAATCTACTGGCTCATTGTCGTAATCTTTATAATTGGCCCAATAAGACCAGGTACGCATGAGTGCGTGTTGAAGAATAGGGAGTTGATCTGGATTATCACCCAGGTCGTTCAATAACTGCTGCACCAATCGTGGTGATATGTTGGCGCCACCTACTGCAACCGGCCCTTCCACAGCTCTGCGTTTCTGATCGCGGGTCATTTGCGGGATCAGGTAGTGACTATCATTTAGCTTTCTTGTCAGTTCGGGAAATTGTGCACAGTCTCCGATAAAGTCTGAACGCATGGTAATTCCAATGTAGATAGGAGAGTCCTCGTAGTTGACGGCCTCCATCAACAAATTCACAAAGGCCAGTGTTTCATCTACAGAACCGGGGTCGGTGCTGTCCTTGAATCGGAAGAGTTCTTCAAATTGGTCAACCAGAATAAGGTAGTTGGTGTCCTTGGATCTTCTGGATTGCTGTACGGCCTCTACTAAACCCAGTGAACTACTCCTTAACAAGGTAGAGACTATGGTTCGTTTTATTTTTTGGTCTTCAATGTTAGCGTTAGAATAATCGTCCGAAGATTTTAGAAGTGCTTCTGCCAGATTATCGATGGGGCCTGCACCAGGTCTTGTTACCACCACTTCCCAATTGGGACTCACGTCAGTAAGAAATCCACCATAAAGAATTGGTAATACGCCACAATACACAAAGGATGATTTACCACTTCCTGATGGCCCTATCACACCTACAAAGCGATTCTTGGAAAGCTTGAGCAACACTTCATCACTCTGGCCTTCTCTTCCAAAGAAAAGATGACTCTCGTCTATATTGAAAGGACGCAGACCAGGAAATGGGTTTGTTGTTCCCGTTTTTACTCCTTGCTTTTCGTCAACTCTTTGGCTCATGATGATTATGATTTAATGTCTGACAAAAATGTTTTTAAGGACTCCAGCGTTTTGTTCTGATCACCGGAAATCAAAGTCATGTTTTGACTTTTGAAATTTTCCAAATGGGATGCGGAAGTATCAGATGAAATAATGGCTTTGCCTAGAATAGGTTTCTTGCGACCAAACCCAGGTGCTTTTAGCAAGTCGAGTACTTTCATGCGTACCCACTGGTCGTTTACTTTGTCTTTAAAAATAATTGCTCCGTCAAGGGAACGTAAATTATCAATATGATTTTTCCTAACAGTTAACAGGTCGCCTTCAAATATAGGCTCTACTACATTGAATCCATTCTTTTTAATGGCTTCACGGTAGGGTTTTACGGCTTGTTCATCCACACGATCGTGTACTAGATAGATTGACTTGCCGTTGCCTTCATCCTGTGTCACGCGCTCACTGGATTCCAACAACTCTTCACGCATTATATTTTTAAAATCCTCTAATGGGTTTTGAAGGATCTCAGCACCTTCCTGCGCATCAACATCTCGTTTAATGGAATCGATGAATGATTTTTGACGATCACTGGCATTTTTTAAGTTAGGGGAGATCCAGATCAGACGGGAAAAATCTTCGTTTCTGCTTCTTTTGGCAACACTGAGTTCTGCGGACAATTGATTTTGAATATCTACAATGGATTGATTGGCTCCTTCGGGAATTTCACCATACGCACTTCCAATAAGATGGATAGACAGGCTGCATTTCTCAAGATCTTTTTTTACCATGTTTTCTAATTCCGAGAATTGAATAGGTAAAGTTTGTTTAGGGAGTACAATGTATCCATGACGTTGAAGTTCCCTCTTGATGATATTTCTTTGTACGGATAAATCATGACCCGTCTCGGCAAGATAAATGGTCTTCCTTTTGAGAATGTTTTTAACCTCTGCATTCGTTTCGCCCTCTTTCAGATAGATAAGTGCTTCGTGAATGTCATAGGCAAGGTCTACCATCTTCATCCAATATTGTCTTTCCGCTTCTTCGCTAAAGAAATCCGCATACTCTTTCATCAATCCTGTTTCGGTATCTAGTTGATACATGTCGTATCCAATCAGATCTCTTAGCCTTGGTGGTTGCTCTGCATTGGAAAGTGGCGTTTTCATTACTTTGAAAACCCTATTGATTTGGGTGTTCGAGGTGGCTTTGTAAAACGATTCTACCGTATCAAGGCATCTTCCTGATTCAATAAATTCTTTAGATAATATAGATACCAGTACAGCGGCATTATCCATAGTGGAGGCAGTCATGGAGTCGAACTCTTCCTTTAATACTATGTTGGGCTTTTGACCCAATACCTGTAGGAGCATTAATTCCAGAAATTTTTTGAACTGGGTGACCCAGCCTAACTCTTTGCCGGATGGAGATTCATTGTCCTTTTCTGCAAATGCGATAATTACATCAATATCTAAAGCCATTGGTAGACGTATTATATTTTTTATATTTTATATCTGTGTGTATTGTAATTCTTTCTCAGTACTATTTTTTATTAACTTTTGAACCAGTTCGTGGTGATTGGCAAGTACAAAATAGAAATCAGCCAGACTGATCTTGAAAACCACTGCATATTCTTTGGTAGTTGCTTCCTTTATTACCGGAAGCAGACCATTCTGAAAGAGGTCACCAAAAGCAGCTCCTCTGGGCAAATCTAGTTTTTCACCGTTTTCAGCCTGTAAGGTGATTTCGCCATGTGCTACTATCAATATTGGATTAGGTTCATTGTTATTAAAAACCATATGATCCTCTGCGTGGAGTGTGACAGGTACAATCTTATCTGCCAAATCGCTCAGCATGTTGCCCTCAATGTCTTTGAAGATTTTAAGTTGCTTAATAAACATCACCATTTCTATTCCCAGGAAGAATCCATCTTCCAACCCATCTAATAATTGATTGTTTTCTATAGAGGAGTCAAGGAATTTTTTGTCTTTGAAGGGCAGGCGTTCGGCAATGGTTTCGTACATCGCCTTGTCTTTGTTATAAATCACCCAGGCTGCCGTTTCTTGTAGTAGTTTGTCCTGATTAAACATTTGTGCAATAAGTCCTCGACTCACTCTGAAGTCCTGCATGTAGGCTATTGCATGAACCGCACATAGTTTTGTCCAGCGATTGTTGAAATTAAAATCTCGGTTGAGTATGTAGTTAATTACCTGAACAGGGTTGTAACTTTCCCTGGGAAAATGGATTTGAAGTTTTTCTAATTTCTCACGAGTGGTGTCGTCATCCAAAAGAGGGATGAGTTTGGGTTTTAAGTCAGGATCAAGAAAGAGATCCAGTAGCTCCAGTGCGTAAGCGGTACCATCTGTTGAATCGGACTCGATATTCTCTTTTACGAGTTGTACAGAGTTGGGATCATAAATAAGAGACAGCAACAATGTGATTTGATCATAATTATCTCGCACTTCTTCTTTAAGTGCTTCTCTCAAAAATTTAAAGTGATCTACATCGGGCAATTCTTCAAGGGCGGCAAGGTTCCACAACGTTTTGCTCATCTCAATATCCAACAAATCCTTTACAATCGTAGCTTCTCTTCCTTCTGCCTGATAAGTCATATAGCGCAGAGAGTAAAGAATTTGTTTTACAATTCTTTTATCCGGGTAGTCTGCTTTTTCCCAAAGCAGTGCAGTTCCCTTTGGTCCACCGATGTGTCCCATGATTTGGACAATCTTTAGCATCAC
>DDUM01000067.1 GCA_002344795.1 Flammeovirgaceae bacterium UBA2338
ATAGCATGGAAAACGGGAACCAGTTTTGGATTTAGAGATGGGTGGGCTGTAGGCACTAATCCTGAATATACAGTGGGTGTGTGGGTGGGTAATGCAGATGGTGAAGGAAGGCCTGGGTTAACTGGTACTGAAATGGCTGCGCCTATACTTTTTGATTTATTTTCTTTGCTCCCTGGTCAACCCTGGTTTCAGCAGCCTGCCTCTGAAATGAGGCAAATAAAAGTTTGTGCAATTAGCGGGCAACGGGTCTCATCTAATTGTGAATCGACAAATTCTATATGGGTGACCAGCAAAGGCCTCCAAACACAGCCTTGCGAGTATCATAAGAAGATTCATCTCACTAAAGATGAAAAATTTCAGGTCAACCTGAATTGTGAAAAAGCAGAGCGGATTCATAGTGTGAATTGGTTTGTTTTACCACCAGTTCAGGAATACTATTTCAGAACAAAAAACCTGAGTTATAAACCTTTGCCACCCATTCGAAGTGATTGTGGAGGAGGCGCCAGGTTGGTGGCGATGGACCTGGTTTATCCTAAACCTGGTGCCTCCATATTCATTCCACGAGAATTAGACGGTTCTCCAGGATTGGTATTGTTTCAAGCTGCTCATCGGTCATCCTCGTCTACAATTTATTGGCATTTGGATGGCGAGTATATCGGTTTTACGAAAAAAACACATCATTTAAGCCTTTCTGCGGCCTCAGGCGTTCATTCACTTACGCTAGTAGATGATGATGGTGAAATACTGACCCAATCATTTACCATCCTTTCGGATCCTTAACTGATTGAGATGTAATGTTTTATGAGTATTTGATTAAATTATTTAATTAATAGTGTTTAATTTAGTGCTTTTAAGCTAAACAGGTACGTCTATGGTGTTCAAAGTAAACCTGGTGCTGCCCCTTTTTTTATGTGCTTTAATAACGCAAGGGCAGCCAAGTAAAGGAACTTTAGAAGCTTCCTTTACAAATCATGTAGTTATTGGCGCTTTTTCAAGTCGCGAAAATGCGGTTCGTTTCACAGATGAAGCAAAACAAAGCAACCCTGATGTAGTATTCAATATCAATCCTGACAGAAAATTGTTTTATGTCTATGTGGTAAAGACTGCTGACAGAGTCCAGGCATTTGCTGAAGCAAGAAGACTCCGGAAAGAATCAAAATACTGGGATACGTGGGTTTATTATGGAGCGCTTGGGGAAAGTGATGTCATCGCTAGTGTTACAAGAAATAGAACTCAACAAAACAATACACCAGAGTTGAAGGCCAACCCTCAGGTTTCCCCAGACAAACCTGCTGAAGTTCAAAAAAATGATTTGGCAATTGAGGCGGAGGTTAAAGCTTATTCAATGGCTGATGAGCCTACAGGCCTGGATCTTGATAAAATAATTAATGCGTCTCAAACGCAAGCGAAAAAGGAATATTATAAAGAAATCAAGAGTGTAAAGGAATCTGTAGTCAAACTGAATAAGGAAACTAAAGTGATTGTCTTTAAGGATGATAAGGAGGGAAGGCAAGCACTGAAAGCATTGGGTTATGAAATCGAAGAGGATAAACCAATCTCAGGTTTTTTTGACTCTAAGAATAATATTTTAGCAATCAATGCTACGGAATCCCAAAGTGATGAACCCTTTCATGAAGGCTTGAAGCCTGTGATTAAGTTTTTAAGAAAAAAGAATCCTGAAAAGTTTGAAACTTTTACTGAAAAGGCGAAAGGTATTAATCATCCCCTGCGTGGTGTTAGTTATGGTGAGTTGAATGCAACAGGTGAAGAAGCATTAGGAAACATGATGGCCGATGTAGCTCAGGGATATTTTGAAAGTTCGGATGATTTGAAAGGTGAGGCGATTACCCTCATGGGAGAAATTCTTGAAACCCTGGGAGTTGAATCTGTAGGCATTGCTTTGAATGGTGATCATTTGAAAACCACAGCAACTAATCTTGCTGTTGCGGTGCGAGAGGCAACGGGGTTTGATGCAGAGGGAAATAGGAAATTCAAATTCGATTTGTTCAATACCATGAACCTTAACAAAGTGAAAGGTGAAGTTGATCTGGTCAATGAGAGTGGCAGGAAGATTTCCTCTTACCCGAGTAATGAAGTAGTTCAGGTAATGAAAGCAGATGCTTCTGGTAATATCATCCTGGCTTGTGAGGTACTTGGATACCGAAAACTTTTGTTCAAACTGAATTATGATAATCCTTTTTTAACGGAGGGAGTGATAAAAGGTGAAAATGATGAGGCCATTGTTCCATTTGGGTTGGTAAGGCTGCAGAAGGGAGACATTGCCGTAATGTATAATGTGTATTTTTTTAAAGATGCCGCCATTATGAGGCCGGAGTCCCGTTATGAAATTAATAACCTGCTTTCAATGATGAATGAAAACAGTGCTTATAAAATTATGATTCATGGTCATACCAATGGAAATGCAGCTGGAAAGATTATCACAATGGGGGAGACCAGGAATTTTTTCACATTGACCAATACTCAAGAAGGACGAGGCTCTGCCAAAAAATTATCTGAAAAAAGGGCAGAAGTGATTAGAGAATATTTGATGGATCAAGGTATAGAAGAAGGTAGAATGGAGATCAAGGCGTGGGGTGGTAAGCGACCACTTTATGATAAAAATCACAGCCTGGCTCAATCCAATGTGCGGGTAGAAATTGAGATCATAGAAAATTAAGGAATAGGAATTATACCTTCTCAGGTGTGATTTAAATGATAAAATCCCAATAATCTAAATAGCTATTTAGTGATTTAGCCCTCTATTGTTTAATTTCGGACGAACAGAACCCTTTAGCCGTGAAGAAACTTATAATCCTTTCCAGCCTTTTTTGTGTGTTTGCACTTACCCATGTGGCGAAAGCTCAAATGCCTACGGAAGAGCATTATGTTGTGATTGGAGCATTTGCCAAGCATAACAATGCCATCCGCTGGACGGATGATGCAAACCGGAAAAACTTTAGTGCACAGTATGCTATGAATCAGGCACGCCAGCTTTATTATGTTTATATTCTAAAGACTGAGGACAAGCGGAAGGCATTTTCTTTTATGATGAAAATCAGAGTGGAAACCAGCTATAAAGACGCATGGGTCTTTTCAGGTAAACTGGGTGTTGAAACGGAGGAAGCAGTAGTTTCAGAAGAACTACCAGTGGTTGAAGAGAAGATTCCGGTGAAGGAACCAATTATTGAAGAAGTGGAGCCCACTGAAGAAACTGTAGTTGAGGAAACTCCGGAAGAACCGATTGTAGAGAAGCCAAAGGGAAAGCCATTTATGTTTAGGCTAGTGAGTGGGGAAGAAGAGGTGCTGGGTGAGATTCACGTGCTTGAATCTCCACGTGCTACGCAGTATCAGGCTTATAATGGCAATGAAGTTGTTTATCTCACGGCACCAAGAAACACGGAAGGGGCGTTTATAGCAGCCGTGCAGGCTCCGGGTTTTAGGCCAGTGGAGATTACTGTGGATTATAACGATCCTTCAATCTACTCGTCAGGGTTTGGTCCGCAAAATGAAATCATTATTCCTATTGAACTGGTAAGGTCTAAGCGGGGAGATTATATTGAATTTAATAAAGTGCGCTTTTTTGGAAACTCAGCCATTTTCCAACCTGAATCTAAAATTGAATTAGATGGACTTGTGGATTTGATGAAAGAACAACCCAAATACAAAATTAGGGTTCATGGACATTGTAACGGGAAACAGTCTAGGAATGTGGTAACGAAGGGAAACTCCAATGAATTTTTTGAAACAAGTACATTGAATAACAGAGCAACAGTTTCTGCGAAGGAACTGACCCAGTTCAGGGCTGACCTGGTAAAAGAATACCTGGTGAGTCAGGGAATAGATGCAAAGAGGATTAAAACCAAAGCGGAAGGCGGTAAGGTTATGATCTATCCTCAAGGTGGCACTTTATCAGGTTATAATGACCGTATTGAGGTTGAGATTAAAAAGGGAAAATAAGCCCCCTTTTTAACTCATTGCCATCAATATATCGTGCTGAGTGATAATGTGCACCTTGTCTGCCTCGTCCCTTACAAGCAAAGCCTTATTTGATTTGTTCAGCAATGAAGATAACACATCAAGTGTGCTATCCATGGCTACAAAAGTCATCGGCATATCCATCACTTCACCTACTGGTTTAGAAGTAATACCAGGGTCTTGAATTACTTTTTCTAAAAGGCTTGAAGAGGAGATGCTTCCCACGAATTCATTTTTCTCAACTACAGGTACCTGATCGATACCTTCTTTGTTCATGATAGAAATGGCATCGCCTATTGCTGAAGTCTTTGTTACAGTGAACAGACTGTCTTTGCCATTGCGTTGTTGAATGATTTTTTTGGCTGTTGCGTAGGTTCTGTCTTCAAGGAACCCATGGTCTTTCATCCAGTTGTCGTTATAAACTTTACCGAGATAGCGAGTACCATGATCGGGAAGAAGGATGACCATTATGTCGTCTTCTTTAAGATTGTCTTTAGCATATTCAAGAGCGCCATGTACTGCTGATCCACTGCTCCACCCCACAAACAAGCCCTCTTCGCGGGAGAGCCGTCTGGCCATGATGGCTCCGTCTTTATCCGTTACCTTTATAAACTGATCAATGACATCAAAGTTTACATTTTTTGGCAGTATGTCTTCTCCAAAACCTTCTGTCAGGTAAGGATAAATTTCGTTCCTGTCGAACTCCCCTGTTTCCTTGTATTTTTTGAATACAGATCCATAAGTATCGATTCCAATACTTATTAAATCTTTCTTTTGTTCTTTTAGATACTTTGAAGTACCACTCATTGACCCTCCGGTTCCTACAGTAGCAACATAGTGTGTGATCTTGCCACCAGTTTGAGTCCAAAGTTCTGGGCCTGTGGTTTCATAATGTGCCTGTGCATTAGAAGCGTTATCGTATTGGTTTGGATAAAAAGAATTGGGAATTTCTTTGTTTAATTTTTGGGCAATAGAATAATATGAACGGGGATCCTCTGGTTCCACATTCGTAGGACAAACAATTACCTCTGCGCCTACTGCTTTCAAAATGTCAATCTTTTCCTGAGATTGCTTATCTGCCATGGTGAAGATGCACTTATAACCACGAGAAATGGCAGCTAGTGCTAATCCCATTCCTGTGTTGCCACTGGTTCCTTCAATGATCGTTCCCCCTGGTTTCAGCAGTCCCGCCTTTTCAGCATCCTCGACCATTTTTAAAGCCATTCTGTCTTTGGTAGAATTACCGGGGTTGAAGTATTCCACTTTTACCAGAATAGTTCCTTTTATGCCTTTATTGAGTTTGTTCAGGCGAACAAGAGGTGTATTTCCTATCGTTTCGATAATTGAATTATAGATCATTTCGTCAAATTTTAGAGGGCTACAAAGTTATCAAATTCTGTCAGTGCCAGGGGCTAAATAAGGGTGAAAATCAACTCAAAATCAGCCTGCTGCCCCGGCAAGCAGGTACAATACGGCCATTCTCACAGCCACACCATTTTCTACCTGATCAAGAATAATTGAGTGATGGGAATCTGCAGCATCACTATTTAATTCCACGCCTCTGTTGATCGGCCCTGGGTGCATGAGTACAATTTCCTTATTGAGTCCATCCAATAGTTTTTTGTTGATGCCATAGTATATTGAATACTCTCTAAGAGACGGGAAGTATTTTATTTGCTGTCTTTCTAATTGAATGCGCAAAACATTGGCTACATCACACCATTCAAGGGCTTTCTTTACATCGTACTCCACCGAAACACCAAGGGTAGCTATGTATTTTGGCAATAGGGTAGGAGGACCGCAAACCATTACCTTGGCTCCCATTTTGAGTAAGGCAAAAATATTGGATAAGGCAACACGGGAATGGAGGATGTCGCCAATGATCGCAACTTTTTTCCCTGCCAGCGTTCCCAACTTTTCATATATGGAAAATGTATCCAGTAACGCCTGAGTGGGATGCTCGTGCGTGCCATCACCCGCATTTATGATTTTGGCTTTGATGTGTTTGGCCAGAAAATGAGGGGCTCCTACACTGGCGTGTCTCATCACTACCATGTCTACTTTCATGGCCAAAACATTATTAACGGTATCCAACAGTGTTTCTCCTTTTTTTACGGAACTGTTAGACGCTGTAAAATTGATCATGTCTGCGGACAACCTCTTTTCAGCGAGCTCAAAAGAAAGCCGGGTTCTGGTAGAGTTCTCAAAGAATATATTGGCGATGGTAACATCTCGCAAAGAAGGTACCTTCTTAATCGGACGATTAATTATTTCTTTAAAATTGGATGTTGTTTCAAAAATGAGCTCAATGTCCTTTGGGGTGATGTTCTTTATTCCGAGTAGATGTGGTTGACTGAGTTTCGGCATGTTGCTAATCATTGTTGATTAACCAAATTCTGTTTTGTTTATGACCTTGTGCCAGCATTTCTACCAACACCCGTTGTGATGCGATTGTGTTTACATACTTTCCTACATAGTCTGCAGCAATGGGTAAGTCTCGGTTGTATTTTCGATCAACCAATACCAGTAATTCCACTTTGGCTGGTCGGCCAAAGGCAATCATGGCGTCCATGGCGGCCCTTACCGTTCTGCCAGTAAAGAGTACATCATCGATTAATACTACTTTTTTCCCCTCAATCACAAAGGGCACTCGTGTTTCACTTGCCTTGGCAGGGGTATCACGTCTCCTGAAATCATCGCGGTGGAAAGTAGTATCCAGAAGCCCGAAAGGAATTTCGGCTTTTATTAAGTTTTCAAGCTTTTGATGGATAAGTTCTGCTAGGTAGATGCCTCTGGGTTGTAACCCTAAAAGCACAGTTTCTTCAAAACGGTCGTGGTTTTCAATAAGTTGCTGGCAAAGCCTGTTAAGCGTGATATCAAGCAGATCAGAGTCGAGAATAAGTTTCTTCTGCATAGGCCGTGGCGCGAAGATACTAAAAATGCCTTTAACCCTTATTGATAGTCCACTTTGTTTATAAAAAAAACCTTCCTGCTGTTATTCCGTTGCGATTTGGAATAATTTCGAATCTGCTGAACACCATACACAAACAGCTTACTATCATACCAATAGTCAAGGCTACTACTCTCAAATTCCGTGTTTCTCAGGACATCATCCTCAAATTTTAGCTTTACCTCATCAGATGATTTTCCTTCAACTATTTGGGATTCCATGATAATTTTACTTCGAATTTCGTTTTCATAAACGTACTGAAGGTAAATTTTATCCTCTTGAGCTTGAATTTTGACATATTGATTAAGATTCGAAGTGATAATGTCATTTATTTCGAAGCTATTGTCCCAGGTGAGTTTTCCGTTTTTGTCAAATCCGATTACTACAGCGTGGGTGTATTGATATCCAATTAAAATCCTGGTCTGAGATAATCCATTTACATAAGCATATTTTGGAAAGAAAGCCTCACCTAGCATCACGTAATTGTCTTTAGTTTCAATTACCTCATGTACTATGAAGCGGTAATTGAACTTGGCTTTTTTTCCTTTTATCTTTTTCCTTTCAATCCGTTGTTTGATTCTTTCCTGACGAGTCGCTTTCATGTAACTGAAAAAGTGGTTGAGGTCGCCATAATCGTAATACTTAATTTGATATTCACCTACCGGATCTATTCTGGCTATAAAAATACCTCGAGAATATTCTTTAAACCTTCCATAGACTCCAACAACAGCCTGTTCATCATTCCCGATAGGGATAGACCTTCCAAAAATTAGATTTTTTTTGTCTCCAGGCTCTAGAATAGTGGTTTTTATTAAATCCCCTTTTGCGTCATAGTTTCTTATCCACAAGCATTTCTTTTTTTCATAATTGTCGCTACTCACTATAACCTCTACACTACCATCATCGTATGGTTTTACCTGTGTGAGTTCGCCCACTTCGTTAAAAAAACCAGGGAGTATTTTTGACTTCTGACTCGCAAAATTAAAATGCACAATCAAGGGTCTGTAGTTGAAGTACCCCCCAATAAGGGCAGCCTCATCGGTGATGATAAACTCGATTGGGTTGAATGAAATGAGGTTTTGCACTCTGTAGACCCTATAAGCACCATCATTGATATCAATGGCAGCAATTAGAAAATCCCCGTACCTATTGTTATTTGCCTTGAAAAGAACAAAGAGTGAATTGTGTTTCACCAGCGCACGAACGGCCCTTAATCCTTTTGCTATTTCAAGTTTTTTGTTCCAAACCACTCTGAAGATTGTGTCCACTCTGGTGATTTCTAATTGATCAAGAGGTGAGCTATACAATCTTCTGTAGATCATAAGCCCATTTGCCCCTGCTGAAACCACAGAAAAATTCGAGTTTTCGAAATTTGAAATTGGAATTTCGAAACGGCCGATTTGTTGAACCTGAGCCATTGATATTTCACTAAAGCTCAGTAGTAAAATTACCAGGAAATAGAAAAATTTATTCGGCTTCAAATTTGTTGATGTAGAATACATACCTCACAGAATCTTCAGTTTTTCGGTCTGTACTTTTAATAGACTGATATCCCCACACAAAAGAAAAATCTCCATACCAGTAACGTATTCCTGAATCTTCTTCTACTTCATTTCTAATTATATCTGAGGGGTTTTTTAAAGGTATTTTAATCGTGTCCATCTCAGGCTCCGTTGTCAAAGCACTTGTATTGATATGAAGTTCACTCTCATTTTTATAGGCCAGGAATACCAATTCGTCCTTTATGGTAAAGTCGGAAACCTGTTCGGTAACATATCTTTTTACGTTGTCATACTTTAAGCTGTTGTCCCAAACCATTTTTCCTTGATTGTCAAATAAAATTAGAATGGATTCAATCATCTTAGCAGAAGTATTTTGACTGGTATTGTTATATGAGTAGGGGGAATTGGAATACCTATTGGTAAAAGGATTGTAGTTATAGGGGGGATAACCATATCCATAGTAAGGATCGTTGTAATTGCCTCTGGTTGATCTGATTGTGGAGGACGCGGGGTCATACATTTCAGAAAGCAAGTAGAAACCTTCTTCGTTTTCTTCTATACGAATAGGGAGCACAAAAGCTTTGTAATCGGGAGCCTTCCCCGACTCACTTCGCTCCTTAGACTTAGCCTTTATTTTAGAAACGCGTTTCGATGGAAGATAGTTAAGAAGGGTGTTAAGGGAAACAAAGGGAATATAGTTAATACTCTGTTCGGAAAAAGGATCTATCATTACAGAATAAAATCCAAGTGCTTCTCGGCCAGGCCCTTCAGTGTAGGTGCCTAACAAAATAAGTTCCTCTCGCTCCAGACTACTCGTAATTCCCGTGAGAATATTTATGTCTCTTTCAATTTCAATGTTGTCTTCCAGGAGAAGCCCTCCATGCTCATCAAAAGTTTTTAAAACCAGATGGCGTTTGTCCAATGAATTCCTTTCAATGAGGAGTGTATTGAAAGTATTGTTCTTGTTCGCTTGTACGTCAAGTAACTCAGTGTCTTTTAAAAAGAATCCAGGAATTACCTTTAACAGTTTTTTTGATGTTTCATAGAGCATTATGGCAGGTTCGTTGGCGACATAACCGCCAAAAATCACATTCTCTCCCACCATTGTAAAATGCGTAGGTCGTAGTGTAAACTCATGCTTGATCTCAAATTGATTTACTTCATGATTGATAATATTGAGAGAGATCAAAATAAATTCCCTGCTTTCTACATTGCCTTCACGGAAAAGCAAAAAAATGAGATTGTTGCCATACTCATAGCCAATTAAATCATAACTGGATTTAACTTCAAGATCTGCTTGCCATATTTCCTCCAACGAAGTACCAAGTAGAATAACTTCTCTTAACCGATTGCCGGCACTGTATTTGTTTTTCTCCCTTACGAGAGCAATGCCATTTTTTTCTAATGGGATAATAGTGAAGTTATTATCAGATAGTTTTACATCTTTTTCATATCGTTCCAATGCATTAAACTGACCCCAAACAGAGGGAACACTAAAAGCCATAAGAATAATCAGGAGATTAACCTTAATTGAAAACACACCTGATAAAATCCTAATAGCAATCATTTCTACTCCTGACTCATCTTCACAATAAAATCAAATTCAGCTTCCTTCACGGGTTGAACGGAAAGACGAGAATTTTTTACCAGCACCATATTGGCAAGTTTTTTAGTTGCCTTTATATCTGCCAGCGTAATTGATTTTTTTAATTTTTTAACTGGAGCAATTTCAACTACAGCCCAATCTTCCGCAGTTGGATCCGGGAAATGCTCTTTGGTGATCTTGGCAATACCCACAATATCTTTGCCCACGTTGCTATGGTATATAAATACCATATCTCCTTTTTTCATTGCCATTATGTTGTTGCGCGCCTGAAAGTTCCTAACACCATCCCATACTGTCTTTTTGTCTTTGACAAGGTCTTCCCAGGAATAGGTTCCTGGTTCTGTTTTCATCAACCAATAGTTCATCGTACAGCTTTGTTTATATTTAATACGTCATGCAGAATTCTAAAATAGTGAATACAATTCGTATTTTTCCGTATATATAGTGCCGTTGTTAAATGTTTTAATGATTTCACAAAAACTGAATTGAGTTTTAGCCCTGTCTCGCCCGTTTCCTCACCCGGATTAAGTTAGATTGGGCGGGTATTTGATGTTCAAATGAAAATTTTAATAATTCGTTTCTCCTCCATCGGAGATATTGTGCTCACCACCCCAGTAATAAGGGTACTTAAAACTCAGGTTGATAATGCTGAAATTCATTATGCTACCAAAGTCCGTTTTGCTGGACTATTGAAAGAGAATCCATATGTAGATAAACTTCACTTACTTGACAGTAAGTTGAGCACATTAATAGCAGACCTGAAAAAGGAAAAATTTGATCATGTTATTGATTTACATAACAATCTGCGCACCCGTATTATTAAGTTTTCTCTTGGGGTAAAGTCTTCCAGCTTCAACAAGCTGAACTGGGAAAAGTGGCTTATTGTCAACTTAAAAATCAATAAACTTCCTTCTGTACACATAGTGGACCGCTACCTACAGGCAGCATCTCATCTGGGTATTAAAAATGATTCTCTAGGTCTTGACTACTTTATGCCTGAGACTGATGAAGTGCCTTTGGAATGGATTCCGGCAACCCATCAAGCGGGCTTTGTGGCTTATGCGATCGGGGGTCAACATTTTACAAAAAAACTGCCAGTAAGAAGGATGATTGAGCTTTGTGATAAGATCAATCGACCTATAATACTTCTGGGTGGAAAAGAAGACTTTGCAGAAGGTGAACAAGTCAGGTTGTTTTTTGAAAAGAATGAGACTGAAGGTGAGATGGAGGAGGGGCTACAGTCTGAATTCAACAAAAGAACAATTGTTTTTAATGCTTGCGGAAAATATAACCTGAACCAGTCAGCGAGTATAGTGAAACGTGCTGCTTATGTATTCACGCATGATACGGGCATGATGCACATTGCAGCAGCATTTAAAAAAGAGGTGTTCAGTATCTGGGGTAATACAATTCCGCTGTTTGGGATGTATCCATACCGCACCAAATTTACAGTGCTAGAAAACAATAAATTAGACTGTAGGCCGTGCTCTAAGATTGGATACAATAAATGCCCTAAAGGACATTTTAATTGTATGCAAAAAATAGTCTTTGATTTTTATCTTCCTGAATAGGGCTTAGTAGGCGCGAACAAGCTTTCCTTCCATGTAATTCACATATGCCCTGTTGACCACACGCATACCTCCTTTTGTTGGGTAGTTCCCGGTGAAATACCAGTCACCCGCATGATGAGGAATGGCCTTATGTAGATTTTCAATAGTTTGGAATGCTACCTGCAATTCTGCCTTCATTCCTTCGGGTCGAACAATGTCGGTGATTTTATCGGAAATTTCCTCATAGGTAAATTGTTCATAAAGCCTTTTTACATAGTTCTGAGGATTGTTTTCATTTTCTGATTGTAGACATTGTTCGTAAACCTCACCTAACAAATAATCTTTTCCTTGATCTTTGGTTAACTGAATCATGGCCCGAAAGGCAACAAAGTCTCCCATGCGGCTCATGTCAATTCCATAACAATCCGGAAATCTAATTTGAGGGGCAGAAGACACAACAACAATTTTTTTAGGATTCAGCCTATCCAGCATTTTAAGAATACTTCTCTCCAGCGTGGTACCCCGAACAATTGAATCGTCAATCACCACCAGGGTATCTTTTCCTTTACTTACTACCTCATAGGTAGTGTCGTATACGTGTGCTACAAGGTCACCTCTGTGTTCATCATCAGCAATGAATGTGCGGAGCTTGGCATCTTTCAGCACAATTTTTTCTACACGAGGTCTGAAACTTAGAATTTCTTCAGGGGAATCGACAGAAGGTTTTTTATCAATTAGGATGTCCTTCTGTTTGCTAACGAGAAAATCTTCCACTCCGCCCATCATACCAAGAAAAGCCGTTTCAGCGGTATTGGGTATATAGGAAAAGATGGTGTTTTTGAGATCAAAATTGATGGACTTCAAAATTTGCGGAACAAGCAATTTCCCAAGGGTCTTGCGCTCCTGATAAATTTCCGGATCAGTACCTCTTGAAAAGTATATACGCTCAAAACTGCACGATTTCTTCTCCAGTTGCTTAATGATAGGGTACTGGGCAAAGTCTCCACTTTTGGTAATAATCAAACCATTCCCGGGATCTATCTCCTCGATTTGATCATATTCGATGTTGAAAGCTGTTTTTATCGCAGGTTTTTCAGAGGCGACCACCACTACTTCGTCATCAGCGTAATAATAGGCAGGTCTAATCCCAGAGGGATCTCTTACTACGAATGCAGAACCTGACCCTGTAAGGCCAGCCATTGTATAACCGCCATCGAAATCTTTGCAGGCCCGCTTTAGAATGCGCTGCAGGTCAATTTCGTTTTCGATGATGTCTGAAATCTCAGGATTCGTGAATTTGTCTTTGTATTTTTTGTATAACGATTGCACCTCTTCATCCAAAAAGTGGCCAATTTTTTCCATTACGGTAACGGTATCCACTTTTTCCTTAGGGTGCTGACCCAGCCCTACGAGAATGTCAAACAACTCGTCCACATTGGTCATGTTGAAATTGCCCGCCATCACCAGATTTCGGCTCCTCCAGTTATTCTGACGCAGAAAGGGGTGAACGTTTTCTATGCTATTTTGTCCGTGTGTACCATAGCGAAGGTGCCCTAGCCAAAGCTCACCGGTAAATGCCACATGTTTCTTTAGCCACTGTTCGTCCCTAAAAAGCTCTGCCCCCTTTTTTTGTCCTTTTTTGTATTTCTTACTTATTTTTCTAAAAAGGTCAGCGACAGGCTGCGGTTTCATGCTCCGGTACCTGCTAATATACCTAAAGCCCGGTTTTTGATCGATTTTGATGTTGGCAACACCGGCACCATCCTGGCCTCGATTATGCTGTTTTTCCATCAAAATGTACATCTTATTCATCGCATAACTTGTCCCATATTTTTCAATGTAATAGGATAGTGGCTTGCGCAAGCGAATAAGTGCTATACCACATTCGTGAAGGACGGTATCACTCATAGATGATAGTTAAGGCACAAAGTTAATTCTATTAATTCAACCCATCAACAAAAATGGACTGATAGCTGTACCCTTTAACCAAATTGAGGTCAATAAAATTTACAAGAAACTGAACTTTTTTCTAGGCAAATACCGGCTCATTGAATTTGGAAACCGTGAAAAAGAAGGTACTACCCTTTCCTTCCTCACTTTCCAGCCATATACGGCCTCCATTTCGTTCCACAAATTCCTTGCAAAGAATCAAGCCAAGGCCCGTACCCTTTTCATTGGCTGTTCCGCGGGTACTGTATCCCGATGTCTTTTCGAATAGTAGTTTTTGAATCTCCGGGCTAATACCAACGCCATTGTCTTTAACCCATACAGTGAGCTCGTCATTATCGGTCTCAGCTCCAATAGTGATTTCACCTCCTTGTTCTGTGAACTTCATCCCATTAAGGATGAGGTTTCGGAAAACGAGGTTGATCATATTGAGGTCTGCAAAAGCCAATGTACCCTCCGGAATTTCATTAACGAGCTTCACTGCTTTGATGTGCAAAGAGTCAAGCAATTCGAAATTATCATCCACCATGGACCTCAGATTAATTTTAACAGGCTGGATCCTTAACTTGTCCATTTGAAGCAGTGCCCAATCCAGTAAGTTATTAATAAGGTTTTTAGTGTGATTAAATTGAAGTTGAAGTTCCTTGATTACGCGAGGCAGCTCTTCATTTGTAATCTGATTTTTTGACATGAGGTTAAGAATTCCTGCCAGTGCATTAATGGGAGACCTTAAGTCATGAGATATCACGGAAAAAAATTTGTCCTTCACTTGATTGAGTTGCTCAAGCTCTAAACTTCTTTTCTTAATTTCATTTTGATGTTCGATTAAAAGCTTATTTATTCTGATTCTTCGCTGCCCACTTCTGTATACTGTGAAAAGCAGTATTACCGTAAGTGCGGCAACAACCGCTAAAATGTTTTTTATGAAAGATTGTCGGTTAAGTTCACTTGCTTGCTTTTCTTGTGTTTCACTAAGCGCTGCAATTTGCAGGTCTTTGTTTTCGGTTTGTAGCCTGAGCTGATCCTGAAAAATCTTTTGAACCATATCCTGTCCAAAAAGACTGTCTTGCAGTATTTTGGATTGCTTGGTGTAAGCCAATGCGCTTTTGTAGTCTTCGCGCTCTTCGTACAATTGCGACAATGTGCGGTAACATTCAATTTCCAATGTTCTTGCATTGATTCTCTTTGAGATATTTAAAGATTCAAGAATCTGGTTGGCTGCATCATCAAAATTTTTCTGCTTTAATGAAACTCTTCCCTTCCCAAGAATAGACTCGGCAAGACCGTATTCATTTTGTGTTTTGGCATGGAGCATCTCGACAGAGTCATAATAGGTATAAGCTGTATGGAATTCTCCTTTGCGTAGATACAACCTCGCTATCCGCGAGATAATATCAGGTTCAAGAATATTAATACCTTGTTCACGAGCAATTGAAAGTGCCTTGAAAAGCGCCTTTTCTGATTCATCATACTTATTACTTCTTAAATAGATATCTCCTATTTCGTAATAGGTATAGGCCAGGCCATCAATGTCATTGATTTGATTACTCAATTTGCTTGCAAGCTCAATGTGATCTAAAGCAATATCATACTGTCCCAGTTCTTTGAATACCGTACCAACGTTGTGTAGGGCGATGGCAGTGAGAAGGGAGTCTTTTATGGCTCTGGAAATTCTGAAAGATTCGGTGAAGTAATAATAGGCCTCGTCATACTCTCCAAGGTTGACATAATCGTACCCCAGGAAGTTGTTCGCCCTTGCAATAATTGTACTGTCTTTTGTTGCAATGGCCAATGGAAATCCAGCCTTATCAAATTTGAGTGCAGAAATGTAATTGCCTCGAATTGATGCGAGATTGCTTTGTTGCTGATAGGCTTCTAGTTTAGCCCAATTCAGGTTGAGCTTTTCAGATAATTCAGTTGCCTCATCTAACAATGACTTGGCCTGAGTAAAATCAAGATATTGATATTTTTTTGATAGCTCAAAAAGGAGTGTTAGCCTCGATGAATCTGTTGAAGCCTTACCTAATTGGATTTTTAGAGAGTCAATGTTGGGTGTGGAGGTTTGAGCATTTATCGTGAGCGATAAGAATAATGCCGTAGCAACAAAGCTATACTTTGTTATAATACTATAGGTATTTCTTTTCCTTAGCTTCATTTTTGATACAAGATATACCAAAATGTGGTTTTACTATTTATTAAATACATTGACAGCGGTTTGCCATTAAGCCATTAACCTGCATACCCCCCGAAAGGTAACCAGAGATTATAAAATAATGCCCAGGACACTAATTTTAAACTATAAAGTAAGCCAATAAGTTGTATGTAAAATCTTGAATATTGAGATAAACAATACATGAATATGTTCAATTAGAACATGTTAGTTCCACAGCCTGTGCTGCTCCAAATGTACGATCTCACCAAAAAACAAACGTGTAGAGGCTTCGAATGATGGAGTAAAATCGGAAACAAAGAAACGTTTGGTTGAACTGGATTTAGGATTAATGAGTTCACTTTTCTCGAGATGATTTTTTAGTGCGAGCGCGACTACCTCAGAAGAATCTAGAATATTTACCTGATTATTATAAAATTGACTTATATCCTTTTTAATAAGTGGATAATGTGTGCAGGCTAATATCAGGGTTTCAATGCCTTTGAGTTCTCCTCCCGATAGGTATTGGCTAATTATCTCATGACTGATTTGATTGTTAAAAAAACCTTCTTCAATCATGGGTGCCAGCAGCGGAGTAGCCATAGACTCGAGTTTTATTGAATGATTCATTTCGTTTAATCGCTGACTATACACTCCAGACATGACAGTGCGTTTTGTTCCGATCAGTCCGATTTTTGTGTTGGCGAAATTTTCTGCTATATGCATTACCATAGGATCAATTACGTTAATGATATGTGCATCTTTTCTCACATATTCTTTCAATAATTCGTAGGCAGCGGAACTTGCGGAATTACAGGCAATTACTATTACCTTGCATCCCTTTTTTAGTAATACATCAGCAATTTTTATTGAATAGGCTTGAATAGCAGCTTCAGATTTATCACCATAAGGAAGGTGGGCGGTATCACCAAAGTATATGATATCTTCGTTGGGTAGGAGTTGGGTTATGGCGTGAGCAACCGTGAGTCCTCCAATTCCACTGTCATAAATGCCAATTGGGCTATGTGCATTATTCATAGGGCCAAAAATAGTCGCTGTAAACTGGAATTTGTATATAATTGTGAGCTGAATCATTAAAATAAAATACTATGGCATTCAATCTTCTAAAAGGAAAAAGGGGAATCATATTTGGTGCACTGGATGAAAACTCCATCGCATGGAAGACTGCACTAAAAATAAAGGAAGAAGGGGGTTCATTTACCCTTACCAATGCACCTATTGCTCTGCGTATGGGTAAAATTAATGAGCTGGCGCAGGCCTGTAATGCTGAGGTGATTCCGGCAGATGCTACCTCTGAGGAAGATTTAAATATATTATTTACTAAGTCCATGGAGGTTTTAGGGGGGAAGCTGGATTTTGTTCTTCATTCTATTGGGATGAGTCCGAACGTGAGAAAGAATAGGCCTTATGGAGATCTTAGCTATGAATTATTTCTAAAAACCCTGGATATTTCAGGCCTCTCGTTTCATAAGGTATTGCAAACTGCGGAGAAGACAGATGCTATGAATGAGTGGGGGTCTATCCTTGCACTGAGTTATATAGCGGCACAGCGCACATATCCTGATTATTCTGATATGGCTCAAGCCAAGGCGGTACTTGAGTCAATAGCAAGAAGTTATGGATATCGTTTTGCCAAATTGAAGAATGTGAGAGTAAACACCATATCTCAATCTCCTACGAAAACTACAGCTGGAGCGGGCATCTCAGGTTTTGATGTATTCTATGAGTATGCTCAGATGTTGTCACCCCTTGGCAATGCTTCTGCAGAGGATTGTGCCAATTATATTGTCGCCATGTTTTCGGATTTTACCAGAATGGTAACCATGCAGAATCTGATGCATGATGGAGGATTTTCATCCACAGGAATGACAGAGGAATTAATTGAAAAACTTTCAAAATAATAGATTGACATTGGATTAGAAAAATCCTGATCTCACACCACTCCGAAAATGGTTTCTTTTCCATTTTGCAAAATAAATCTTGGCTTACAGGTGCTATCCATGCGGTCGGATGGATTTCATAATATAGAAACATGTTTTTATCCTGTTCCCTGGCATGATGTATTGGAAGTAATTTATTCTGAAAAATTTTCATTTACTCGTTCGGGCATTTCGATTCCAGATGATGATATGGGAAACCTATGTGTTCGAGCTTATAACAAGTTGAAAGACGCGTACGACATTCCGCCCATCAAGATGCATCTCCATAAAATTATTCCTATGGGTGCTGGTCTTGGAGGAGGATCAGCGGATGCGGCATTTACTTTGAAATCCCTTAATACATTGTTTTCCCTTGAGTTACCAGTGCATAAACTCCATGAGATTGCCGCTGAGTTGGGAAGTGACTGTTCCTTTTTTTTGCAGGATCATCCCATGATGGGGTCGGGTCGGGGTGAAGTGTTAAAACCGATTGATGTTTCATTGAGTGGAATGTTCATTGTTATTGTGAAGCCGGATGTACATGTGTCAACTCAGGAAGCTTATAAAGGTGTAATACCTGATCAATCAAGAGCCCCTCTTAATAATATTTTGCTGGGTGATATAGAGGCATGGAAAGATATGCTTCATAATGATTTTGAGGCCAGCATTTTTAATAAGTATCCTCAAATTGAAAAAGTGAAAAAAGAGCTTTACAATGCAGGAGCACGGTATGCAAGCATGAGTGGTTCAGGCTCTTCAGTCTATGGATTGTTTGATAAACCTGTTGTATTAAAAGATCAATTTGAGGGGGCAATCTACTGGTCAGGTAATTTGTGACCCGATATTTTGTTTTGAATTAATGGATAGACAAGTACCGCAAAGAGTATAATGGCTGTTCCAATATAAAAGCTCCCCTGCATTTTTTCACTGTCTCCAAATATTAGTACCGCCATGATGATCCCATACAGAGGTTCCAGATTCATTGAGAGCTGGACAAAAAACACAGAAAGCCTTTTGAGTAGCTCGATTGATGCAGAATAAGCATATACTGTGCAGAGCAATGATAAGATAGCAATGTAAAACCAATCGGATGTGCTGGGTGTTAATTGCAATTGATGATCAATCGCCCAGGTATTTTTGTACAATGGAAGAAAAAGTACTGTGCACAGAAAGGCCCCGATCATTTCTAAAAAAGTGATGGTATAGGGATTTGTTTTTTTTACAAATCTGGAATTGAATATGGAGAACAAGGCTATGGTAAATCCCGAGGCTATACCCAGTGCTAACCCCAATGGGTAACGAAAGTCAAATGAAAAAATAACGTAAAGCCCCGATACCACAACAAGCCCCAGGACAACTTCAAAACCTTTTATTCTTTTTCTGCCAAATAGAGGCTCTAGAAATGCGGCCCACAGTGAGGCTGTGGCAAATCCCACCAGACTAACCGAAGCATTGGATACCTTGGCCGAAGCAAAGAAGGTAATCCAGTGGATACCAACAATGAATCCAGTTCCTACGATTTTTAGAAGATCCCCTCGTGAAACCTTGAGTGATATTTTAGAGAAGTAAATTAAAACACCAAGGCCAATTGCTGCCAGAAGCGTCCGGAACAG
>DDUM01000018.1 GCA_002344795.1 Flammeovirgaceae bacterium UBA2338
CCCGGCCAGTTGAGGTCTGAACCGTTGGCTTTGATTAATAGGTGAACGGAATTGGCTCCTGTGCGATAGCCTTTAACTCTTATCCTGAATCGCTCGCCAGGCTGTACGGCAATGGCATCGCCAATGGGAAATAATCCTGTGCGAGCTACCGTTCCATTGGAGGTTACACGTACATATTTTTCTGTTCCGTTTTGGGTAACGAGAGCCATACTTGCATTGGAGTTTGTAAATTCATCGAGGCTCTCTGCAGGATTTTGATAGATCGTTTCTTGCGTGCTGTACACCACTCTACCCTCCTCGTGGCTGATAAACTGAAGGTTGTCATTTTCATAAACCAATTCACCCACATAGTCTGTTTGCTTCTGTGAAGATGTGAAACTGGCCACCTGAGCAAGCTTGCGGCCACCTGCATCATAGATGTAGCGAAGGGTATTGCCCGTACCTCGTGTGATCAATTCGGGTAGGTTCAAATAATTGTAGGTCATGTTTACCGTAATGCCTTTGTTTTGATCGGTAATCATATTGCCATTAGCATCGTAAGTGTAATCATTTCCTGTGTTTGTGCCATCAATAAATCCCGCAAACTTATCACCAGTATCCGCTACTTTCACCAACTGGTTGCTGGCATTGCTGTTGTAAGCATACGTTAGCACATCCATATCAGCACCCGATTTTGTTTTTCTGGTCAAGTTTTTGATGTTGCCATTCTGGTCGTAATTGTATCCACTTACAGAAAAGGCATTACCAGCTGCCGTATCCCATGATCCCGACTTTTCTTTGAAAGTAGCACCCTTAATACGGTTGAGTGGGTCGTAGGCATAATTGTAAGCATGGCTCTTTACAGTGCCAAGGGCTTGATTGTTGCTCCACTTCATGGCAGAGATGTTCCCATTGTAGGCAAAGGTGTTGCCTGTTTCCATGTCGTTGTTGTAACCAAGTTCCATACCAAAGAAATCGTTGGTATCATCGTTGGTGTCATCTACGGTGAGTTCCGCATTGTTCATAGAGGTGAGCCAGCCACGGATGTTGTAGCGATAATCTACTGATTGCTTAAACGAGCTGCCACCAGCGCTGTGCAGTTTTTTATCTACCAGCTGACCCAGTTCGTTGTACTCATTTTGAGTCAGCAGCAATTCTTGAACACCATCAATGCTATGGAAAGTTTTTAGCATACGGCCAGCATGGTCGTACTCGAAGCGTCTTGTAATCGAATGAGATGAAGTACTAAAAGATGTCTTTACATCTACAAGGGTCGTATTCGTTTCATTTAATGCAGCATCTACAATAAGGGGTGTTGTGGATTGCACCAAAGATGTATATTCAATATTTCCATTTTTCTTATAGTAAATTGTGTTGCCCACTCTTTCTACTCGCAGTACATCCCCAGATGCATAGCTAATATTTCTTTTGTTCGCCCCATTTTCATAAAAATATAAGCCCCCTCCTCCTGCCATAAATATTGCATAATCGATCGAAGTATAATTAGCATTTGTGTTCACATCAGAAAATCCGATCATTCTTCTTGATGTAGTTTCAGAGGCTGTTACTTCTACCCATCCATTTTGACCTGAAGCCAATATGTTCTTAGAGGCCGCACCAGAATTCCCCCAACCAGAACTAGTACTAATTATAAGATTTCCAATTTCATTTACATTGACTTTATCTGTCCATTGAACATCTCTACTAATTGTAGTCGTTTTTGATTTTAGTGTTTTTCCCACAAAATCATATACATTGGTTATTCTATCAAAACCTCCTTTATAGTTATCGCTAATGAGTTGAATAGGTCGATAGCGATCATCATAGTAGTTAACCGATTTCATCCAGAAAAACCTACCCACTGTGCCGCCATCCAACACTTTTGCTTTACTACCTGTAACCTGGCCTCTCACATATTGGAAAGGCTGTGTCGCTTGCTCACCCGGTAGCTCATCTGATTTAAAATCATAATCTGCACTATTATAATAAGTGTTTAAGAATGAATAGTTGTCGTAGTAGGTAACTGTCAGGTAATGCTGTATATCAAGGGTTGCTGCCTTGGTTCGCACAGGATAAGACATATTGGTATAGCCATGAACATTGCCTACAACAGGGCCAATGTAAGACTCACCCCATTTCCTCCATGGTTTTGAAGTAATATCAGCATAATAGTTATCCACCACCCCTTGCATCTGAGCTTGCGTAAGCTGCACCGAAGTGGTGGTATCTTTAATTCCTGTAAGGATGGGTCTATTTAACTCGTCATATTTCGTGAACGACCAGTACTTAATTGCATTCGTGGCGCCCACTCTTTGATTTCCGTCCTGGGTTAACACCAATCGATCTCGGTTGTCGTACACCATGTAAATCCATGCTCCGCCAGGCACCTTCTTTTCGCTCATTCTTTTTCTTCCATCATACTTATATTGAAAGGCAAGGTTATTGAGTTGGGTTGTGGTTGGGTTGGTAGTTCCACTGGCATGCAATGTCTTACTTAACTCAGGTTGCAATACATAACGAAGTTGACCCAAATTGTCGTAGATATAATACGTCTGCGCCCAGTGATCTTTATTTGACAAGGTGGCAACATCCTCATATTGAACCTTTTTTAATATTACCTGCCCTTGTTTGTTGGTATACTCACGCACTTCTTTTCCGTGCTCATCCAAAGTTGATTTGATGCTCAATTGACCGGATGTAAAATATCCTCCACTGGTGTAGCTATTGACCTGTGTAATACGAACGGGCAACTCACTTGCCGCATCTACTTTCCATGCAATAATTTGTTCCTGCCCTGAACCTGTGCCATGGACGTTAATTAGGTAATTGAGTTTTACAGATTTCCCGTTATTATACCAATCTGACCCTACTCCAAATTCCTCAATAGGTCGGTTGAGTGGTGACGCTTCAAAAAAGGTTTCTGAAAAAGGTCGTGAATCATCTGCTACTTTATCTCCATTACCATTGTTGTAAAACGAGAATTGTGCGGAATTTGTGTATGAAGTAGACGCACCCAATGGATCAATATTGAAACGACCACTCTGAGTGGATGACACATAGGGGCTGTACTTTTTAGATTCTCTTCCGTACTCATCATAGGAAACTGGCTGAACGATATCCTTCTTGGAAGGAGACCCCTGCGTTACAATACTTTGCAGTGAGCGTCCTAGCCCGTCCATGTATTGCACCATTTGATTGTTCAAGCCTATTTGTAAATCTTTGATTGCAATGGCATTTTTAATCGGAACTTGTAATGTATTACTGACGATAAAATTTTTATTTTGCCCACCAAATTGGTCATTTAAAACAAACACCGAGGAAGTCTTTGAAATGTTACCATAAGAAACAGTGACGGTGTAGTCACCAGGAATGTTGGTATTCAGGTACCTGTTAGACCCCAACGTTGTGCCTCCTTTCCTCCAATCGAATGTTGTAAAGTCAAACCCAGCATCCATCGTCACGTTTTCGTTCATGACCACCGCGTTTCTCGTAGCGGTTATTATAATATCGGGATACACATTTAGCGTTACCCAGGTAGGCGGGCTTGTGCAACCATTTACTGTAGTGATAACATAAGCGTAGTTAGTTGTAGTGGCTGATATTGATGGAGTTGAGTATAAGGCTTGAGAAGAAACTACATTGTTGGAAGGGTCATACCAGGTATGAGTATCTCCACCAGTGGCAACCAGAGAAAAAGTACCGGGACCAAATCTTTCATTTCCTGTAACTAACGGTGCAGGCGGTAGAGGTTTGACAGTTGCTGTGATGGGCGTGCGGGAGCCCTCACAAAGTGTCGTTGAATTGTAGCTACTTATGTAATAAGTAGTGGTAGTAGTGAGGTGAGGTGTTACATAGGTTAGGCTGGTTGCTATGGGTGAACCTCCTGTAGGTGCTGCATACCACCTCACATTATTCGCGTTGGAACCCAAGTTGGCTGAAAGTGAGACCGTACCCGGCTCGCATCTGCTTCCGTTAACAGGAGTTGGCAGTGATGGAATTGGATTCACGGTAGCTGTAACAGCTACTCGCGGATTTACACTTTCACAAAGCGTGGTGGTATTAAAGCTGCTCACATAATAGGTGGTAGTAGCCGATACTGAAGGACTATAAGTTGTGCCGGTAAATAAAGGGGTGGTGGTAGAAGTGTTGACATACCATTTTAAAGTATTACCGTTTGTACCGGGAGTACCCGATAAGGTCACGCTTCCTGTTCCACACCTGCTAGCTCCATTCATGACTGGGGCCAGAGGATTAGGATTCACCGTGACTGTTGCACTAATGGCTGGTCCATTACAGCCATTTGCTTGTGGGGTGATGGTGTAAACGACATTTATTGGGCTCAATGTTGAATTGACTAATGTTTGAGCAATCATAGAGCCGCTACCACTAGAGGCTCCCGTTACAGCTCCAGAAGAAACCGTCCAGCTATAGGTGGTGCCCGGAACGGAATTGGGATTAGAAATAATTATTGAGGTTGCCTGACCTGAACACAATGTTTGATTTGAAGCGGCAGCAGTTGGTAAAGGGTAAACAGTAATCACCTTGCTTTTTGAAGCACCTGATCCATTACAACCGAGGGCCGAAAAAATAATAGTTGCATCTCCTGAGAAGCCAGAATTCCATGTGACATTACCGCTGGAATTTATTGAGCCAGCTCCGGGAGTAATCCACCAATTGGAAGATGAGTTATTGTAAGCAATTGCCGAGAAAGTATTTGAGCCATTCCCCTGACATCGAGTTGTTATCTCACTTGGATTGATCTCTCCCGGGATAGTGGGCCGAGGTGTTACATATATAACAATACTTGTCTGAACCGCTGTGGGGCATGTTGAAGTGGTTCCGTAGAATGTATATGTTGTTGTAACATTGGGGCTTACAGAAATTGAAGTAGTACTATACCACTCTAAGGTGCCTTCAGTACTTTCAGCTACCCATTCGTTGTAGGATAAAACGCCTGCAACACTAAGAATAGCATAATCTCCTTGACAAATTGTTGAAGGTTGATTTGATGAAATAGTTACGACATTAGGAGTTAGCACATTCACATTGGTAGAGTTCGATGAAGACGATCCACCACTTCCATAGGCAGTCACATAAATGGTAGCAAGTCCGGTAAACCCGGACCAGTTGACCGTTCCATTTGAAATGGTTCCTGCGCTTTCCGGAGAAATACTCCAGCTGTAGCTGGTTGCATATTGGGCAGAAGCTGAAAATACGTCAGAACCAGCACCTTGACATCGTGAAGAAACTCCACCTGAGATTGTAACCGGTCCAACTGGTGGGCTGCTAATCGTAATGGTACTTGAAGTAGCTGAATACACCTCACTTTCGTCATGTACTTTAACAACCGATGAGCCCGTAGCAAACCAATACACATCCACTTTATAATAATTGGCTTTAACAGGGTCTGGATAGGGTGCTCCAGCCGATCCCCTATTAGGTATAGTACTGACCACGCCCGGTACAAAGCCGCCCGAAACTGCTATTGTGTACGTAACCGTAGATCCAAGTGCCACAGAGGTGGGTCCGCTAACAGAAGCTGAAGGGACAGGAGTGTTTGAATCCACTGATGCCAGACTGATGACACCTTGGAGCAGGAGCCCAAGGCACAGAATTTTTCTAAGTAGTGATTTCATAGTGACCTAATTCTGCTCATTGTAATAGTGGTACTTAAACTCTTTCAAAATATTGCCGTCATGATCACGTATGAATAGAAGTCTGCCAAGTAAATCGTATTCATAATGTGTGCTTTGCCCATTAGCATCAGTAATACTTGTAGTTCCCATCCCAGGCTCATTAGTCAGTGTAGTTAAAAAGGCTCCTTTAGGAAAAGCTCTAATTTCATCCAGCATTGTAGCTGAAGTGGTAATATTGATTGAATAGGGAATTTCATTGCTAAAATTCCACTGGTTATCCTGCCAATACCAATAACTCATTAATGTATTGGGGGGATCAGTAGGTTGAAAGTTTCCGGGAAAAGTAAAACTACCCGAATTTAAAACCTTTGTTCCGCTAATCGCCTTATTGTTTCCGTTAGAATCCACGAAAGGAATACCGTTTGTTTCAAAGCTTGTAAAGTAAATATCATTTGGACTAGCATTCACAGCTTCAGCTAACGGATACATGCCATTGTTGTCCCATATGTAAGATTTATTTTCTCCGCTCCACGTAGTGTAATTTTTTACATTATTGTAATCGTCATATGCATTGTAATTCACATAATCTTCTAACTGATTTGACCCGGTAGCAAATTGTACCTTTGACAGAATCGGCCCATTATAAATATTCCTGGTTGTTGATAACAAGGAGGCTCCGTTGAATTGTTGTTGTTCAACAAGAGCCAGCTTGTTTGGGTGAGCCTGTATACCCGCCTGCTCTGCAGGTGTTAACCCAACGACTGATGCCACATCCCCAATATATTTCAAAGTAGACTTAAGAATTTCTCCTTTGCTATTTGTCGTCTCAATTCGTGTTACTTGTAAGTGTGCGGGGCTTTCATAAAACATACTTTTTTGAGTGACCAGGGCTTGTTGAATGCCGTTGAAGTAACTGTATGAGGTTTGATCTTGGTTACAAATTCCTAACCAGCCTGATTCAAATGTGTAAGGCTCAAAATCAAAATCAACTAATTTCAAAAGGTAAGATCCCTGAGTGTCAAAAAGTTTTTTTGGTTTTATCGCTATTGCCCTATAATAAGTATTTGTGATGCAGGGTACAGATGAATCTATGTTTAATATTGATTGTGGCCCCTGAGTACCATTATAATCTCTCTTAAGCAATTGAGTGCCCCGCTTCCAATCATTAGAAACTCTGGGAGGAAAAGGATATTGACTGGACCCATTATCTGGGTAATCAATTGCTGTTGTAAATTCAAATTCACTTTTGCCCTTTGAGCCATCTTGCTCTTCGGTCACCGTTACATATTTATAGCCTATTACACTACCTGATGTTGTCGCAATTGGAACCTGGCTTTGAGAGGTTAATGTGATGCAATTCACATCAACGTGGTTTGTTTGCCCACCTGCAGACTCACTATCGAACCTGACTATTTGATAATGTTCGTAAACAGGAGAATTAATGATTACTCCACTTGACCTTTCAGGAGATATCAAGTCTAAGTAGGAATAATTTTTCGTTATGCACGATTCTTCATAATCACAATCTTTGACATTTTTTATTCTTAGACCACCCGCCTTTAAGTTGGCAAAGCCTAGTGGATCCTGAATTATTCGAAATAACTTGATGCTAGCTTTAGTTAAAGATCCACACGTATTTTCATTGATACCCCATGCTGTCATAGTATAAGTTCCTGGTTCCAATGAATACAACTCGTTTTGCCCTGGCCCCATATCACTATAATCCATCCCCCACATTTTGTTTGATACAATGTGACGCATGATCATTGTTCCAGAAGGACCTTGAATATTAACACCTGCTTCTCCATCAATGCAGGGTGCTTCAATGGTATATGTGAATTTTATACAACTAGTAATACCAACGGTAAATTGTTGGACGTCACTTTCGCTTCCCAATAAAAAAGAGACTTCGCCTCCATTAGTCAATTTGAAGTCCCCTCCACATAAATTGAAATCTGGTTTGCCCCAATATTCATTGGGTTCGTATTCAAATTCAGTAGAACCTCCAGTAGGATAAGAAATCCTTTTAAGGATGCCAGACCTAGCTGATAAAGGATTTGGTGTTCGGTTGTTGCCTGGCAAACTATACATTGTATATGACCCATTAATGTTGGGAATTGCGTTGAAGTATGGTGGCAATAAAGTTGTAATGGGTTCACCATTAATTGAACTTCCTAAATAGTAGCCCCAGTGATCTTGATGGAATAATGAGTTCTCCTCACCAATTGTTGGAAAAAGTCCATCAAAATATGTAAAGGTATATGGCGGTTTTGTGATGTTTCCATTTTTTTCCTGGAAGCTATCAAGTCGAAGGCGTGAGATAGAACCAAAGTAACTATAGGTCAGTTGTATCTCTTTAATAAGTTTGCCATTTACATTGACTTTAATTTTTGACAACGTTTTTGGCTGCTCCGTTGCTTTATGTTTGGAATAACTCCAATTATCTGAATTCCAATCCAGTCTTTCCTCTCCTTCAATAAAATCCACAAAACCATTACGGAATGTTACACGATCCAATATTGCTTCTCTCATTGATGAGCTGTTATAACTTATGTTATGCGTAAAATCGCCATCTGTGCTAAAAGGAATTATTCTTCTCTCAAATAAAGTTGGAGGCATATCCAATGTTCTGAAATGATACTGATAGTTGACATAATTTCCATTGGGTGATTCAATCTCTCTCAAATACCAAGAGTTAGCGAAGTCCTCTTCATCCGGATCTCCCAGCTCAACACCTGCTGCTTTTTCGGTTATGTCAAAAGTGTATTTAATTCCCCTTTCATCAGTTACCTCAAATTTCTCTATGATCCCAGGCCGAATGTTATAGATGCCCGTGTAATTGAAGTAGCCTATAATCTTTAATTTTTGATGCGGGATCACAGTAGCTTGTTTTATGGTAGTATTGCATTGTGTCTCATCAAAAAAGAATTTAGCGGAGTGCCCCGGCATGCTTAACACAAACATGTCCGGCTCCCCATCCTTGTTACCATCTTTTAAACCGTCTAAAAAACTGTTCATTGTGGGATTATAATTTCCATTGGCAATAAAATCTATTACCTTCTCGCCATTTTTTTGTGATCCATTATATCCGGCAGCCTTTTCATCAGCCAGGCCCCTCACCTGCCTGGAGATAACTCCCGTCCCTGTTAGGGCCCAGCCAGTACCCACCCAAGATGGGTATTCCTCTACCTTAAGACCCGAATAATTGTAGGATAAGTTAATAGGGATCGTTAAGTCGTTGTAGGCAATTTCATACAATGGAAAATTTACGTTGGGTTGCCCTGTGTAAAGACCAATAGGAATATTACCGTACTTTCCTAAGCTGGCTGCATTTGGCGTTAGAGGAATAATTTTTTTAATATCAACATCTTGAGATGGTGTCTGTGCTATTACTACCTGAACAACAAATATTAATAAGAGTAGACTCAGGATTTGCTTCATCATAATTTTAGTTAATTTTTTAATTGAAATAATTGCAACATATCATTTTTTTAAATTTCAATCTAGCTCTTAGCGTATGCCAATACTCTTCTTATATACAATGAATCAAACTTTTTAAGGATTATCCCAGCAATTTCTAAAACCAAAAAGAACGCTGGAGTTAACAACCATAGATTAATAAATTAAGTGATTAATAATTAAGAGCTACCTGAACTCTAAAATAGGAAAAAAGTACAAATTTCCAATTTTGGTCTAATAAATATTCATTCATTTATCTTACATAAATGAAGGCTCCCAAAATTAAAATTAATTTAGATTTTAGCTAGAAATTGAAGTTATTCCTATGTGAGAAAATAAAAAATATTACATGGTAATAGTTAAAAACATATTTAGTAAAAACCCATTTAATAAGGTGAACATAACAAATACAAGTACGCCAATAGGCATTGCCTCCTTTCAAGGAGACCGCTATTTTTATCGGGGTAACAAATACTTACACACGATCGTGGGGTTTTTTCAGAAAAACAAGTAACCATTCGGGTTTTCACCCTTTTTTGTTTTTTCTAATACTTTAGGCCGGGATTGGCGCCAAACACAATTGATCAGCGGCATTGCATCAGCCTTTTTATTTTTGATTGCAGGTAGGTACGGAAGTAACTTCTGCGCCAGTAGTAAGTCAATAGAGGACAGGCAGGAAATGTCTTTGTAATTTGAAACACTGGAAGAGCCAAGCGTGATAGTCGAGTAAGCAAAGGCATTTCAGCCCAAGCTTCTCACAGAACCGTACTTGAAAGTCTCCCTTCATACGGCTCTTGTTATTTCATCAACCTCTTACTCCTAGCTGCCAGTGATAAAACAGATTCGGTACTTGTCGCTGGATTTCTCTTAGTTTTCTAAATGCTTTCCGCTTTCCGTATATCTTATACACGTTCTTTATCCATCTCACCAATAATCCATTCAAATAACTAAATACCTCCAGTGTCTCCCATTTCATAAATGCCCCATAGTGGTTAATCCAACCTCTGATTTTGGCATTTAACTTCTCTGCCATCCATACAATGGAGTGCTTATACCGTGTGGGCCGTATTACTTCTGCTATGACCTGACGCATGCTGCTTTTGGCTTGTTGACCAATGGCTGCTCTGAATACAAGAAACCTACCACCTCGCTGACTGCGCATGGTGCGAGGCTGGAGACTGAAACCCAGAAAAGTGAAGCTCCTGTTTTCATGTTGCTCTTTTCTCCTGTAGTCCTGACAGTAAACGATCTTGGTCTTCTCAGAATGTAGTTGCAGTTTATATTGCTGCATCCGCTCTCTGATCTCTTCTAAAAGATGCGCTGCTTCTTCACGCGTTTGACAGTGGATAATGATGTCATCTGCATAGCGTTCAAATGGATTACTTTTATGTCCTTCTTGCATCCATTGATCAAACGCATGATGCAGATACAGATTGGCCAATAAAGGGCTAATCACTCCTCCTTGAGGTGTACCTTGCTCCCTTTTCAGTATGCTGCCATCGGGCTGCGTTACTGTTGCTTTAAGCCATCTGTCCAAGTACATTAACACCCATTTCTCCTGCGTGTGTTTCCCCACCAGTTCCATCATGATCGTGTGATCTATATTATCAAAGAATCCTTTGATGTCTAAATCAATCACCCATGCATATTCCCGACAGTGCAGCTCACACTGCTTTACTGCTTGATGGGCATTTTTGCCTGGACGATAACCATACGAACTGTTGTGAAACATGCGGTCTAACTCTGGTTCTACGTGTTGCTTTAACACTGTTTGTGCAATGCGGTCACTTACTGTTGGTATGCCCAACGCACGGCTACCACCTTGCTTCTTCGGAATAAGAACTGTACGCACCGATGGTGGAAAATAGCTCCCACTGACCATCTGGTTCCAGATTTTGTACAGGTTCTTTGACAAGTTTGCATCAAACTGTTCTATGCTTTGCTTATCTACTCCTGCACTACCTCCGTTACCCTTGACATGCTTGTAGGCTTCCCATACCATACGCTTCGTTACAGGTAATGACTTTGTAATTTCTTCTGACTTCATCCCAATTTCTTTGGTTGTTTCAATTTACTCTTACTAAAATAACCTAAGCCCTTCGCTCCATTATCATTACAAGAACTTCCTCACTACTATGGCTTAGTCCGACTCCGTTTGTCGCTTCTCCCACTGAGCCGGGATTGAGCTGCAATCTAAACCCTCCGACTTCTGTCTCGGAGTCTCCCGCTTCTTTTACGGGATTCTTGCAGAGTTCTTTCAACGCATCAACAAACAGTCTCTCACGTTCCATATAAAAGCCTGTGTAAAGATCCTGCTACCTTCCATGCCGGTAAACCTTAGGCCAGTAATCAGATGCCCGCCAAAGCTTATCGCAACCATCGCAAGATATGTTTGCTTTTGTTTACAAGTTACTTTTTCGACACTTCTACAGTAGTTCATTTTCATTCAGCTTCTTTACACTTACCTGACTCCTTGGAGCCTTTTCTCTTTCGTTCAATACCAAACCCTTATAGGTTCAGCACCAAAGAGTGGTTTGCAAACTCTCTCTGAAAAGCGTTTGCGATAGGCCATGCCTACATTCCATTTTGGTATGCAGGCTACTATCATCTTTCATACAGCATGGATAATAAAGCCGACTGCTCCATTTCCTTCGTGACACACCTTGCACTAGTTGAGATGACCATTGCTTTACCCGTACACTATCCATGTTTTATCTACGCTCTATCTACCCTTTATCTACCTACCATCCCACACTAAGTATTTCTGACCGATATAGGAAAAATCGGAAAAAAGGAATGATAGCAGAAGGGAAACTATCCCCTGCCTTAGGTGACACGCCAATGGGATGGGACCAGAACGGTTACTAATTTTTCCTACTACTTCTTTTTCTTCTTTTTCCTCATTTGCATCTCCCCTTCGTAGGTTGAGTCCAGCCCATCGGGAAACTCTCCTTTGATGGTGAGGATGCCCGGCACCAGGTCTGTTATTTCAAAAGAACTGCCATCGAACTCATCTCCCATGACCAAGTAGTATTTCGTCACCTGACCGGCCTTTGTATTGACCTGCCGTTCTTTTATCTTCCATTGAAAGGATTCTTCCCCTTTGCGCTCACAGTCTTTCTCCAATTGGCCCCAATACATCTTGCCCGTGCCGTCTTCGTTGAATTCAAATTGCTGGTCGCGTGCGCACTTGTCCATTTCCTGAACGAACGACCACCCTACTTTTCCATCCCGGTTCAAATCAAAAGGCTCGGAAAACTCCATCGATACAAACACATAGTACCCGGGCAGTTCGTCTTTATGAGATGCAATTTGCTCAGCGATGGAAGACGACTGAGCCATGGCATTCAAATAAAGTACAGACAGGGTAAGTATTATAAGTTTTGCTTTCATGTTATTGTTAATGTGCTGCTCTAATCAAAATTGATCTTATTGGCATTCTTTGGCTGCCATCATCGCATGGCTGGCGAAATCACTCCATGCCTTCTTCTTGCCAACAGCGTCAACAACCGCTTTACAACCTTTAAAGACAGAAGCAAATTGTTTGGAGTAATCCTTTTTATAAAGCCGGAATGCGGGTGCGTCTCCCACCTTTACATAATATGACTTTTCTTCACCACCCACTACATCAATTCCTGCAACGCCAAAACCTGCCGTTTCCTTGGCCATTGGATCCTGATATACTCTTACATAATTGGCAAACGAGGGATTGACAATTTGTAATAAAAGATCTCTTTTTTTCTTCCCTAACATCACTGTTGACCTTTCAAACATTGCATACCCTTTGGAGATGATGTCTTTGTCTACATCATTTCCACTTTGCCAATTGGAGGCTTCTGTTGCAAAGTCCATGGCTTCATTGAATTTCGCCAAATTGCTTGGTGGCACGTACATGCTTTTAATTTTCTCAGCCTCGAGTTTAATCTTTTTGCCATCAGCATCTTTTATGGTCACCTCTTCAATCAATCCTTTCTTTCTGTCGAAATCGTCAATGGTTCCTTCTATCTGAGTGCCATCCTCCAGGTTAACATAAGATGTTTTGCCACCTGAAAAACGATCGAAGGCGGGTGAAAAGGATTGTGCGATGGCCAGGTTCATTAAAGGAGCCATCATGATCATCATTAGCAGTTTTTTCATAAAAGTATAGTTGTTTTTGGGTTTTGTTCGGCTTATCACAACCGTGCTTATGTGGCAGTTATTGTGGATATGGTTTATTCTATGAAAGATAATGGTAATTCGATTATTGAACGATATCAATATTAATGTTTTTCTTACATCTAGCTAATTGCCTATTCTGTAGATTGTAATTATGAATATCTAAAGAGAAATCAATATTTGGCATTCTTTTAGGGATATTCCAAGGCTGTTTTGAGACAAATCTTACATAAGGTTGAGTTTTTACCCTACCCACATCGCAAAATTATCTCATGTGGATTTATCTCTTCTGACATTTTGTCATCGGGATATCCTTAAAAAACATAGGGGTATCCTTAGGGATGGTATTTGGTTTCAGGTTTCTTCCTGATAAGGATCTATATGCAGATTGGTGATAACACCAACCGCAAGCAGAAACGCGTCAGTATAGAATAATCCTGAGTCTGCTTTTTTACCACAAAGAGCTCAGAGAAATACACAGAGGGCGCAAAGCGCTTTCTTTGTGAACTCATGTAGGTACGGAAGTAACCTCCACGCCAGTAGTAAGTCTATGGTCGTGAATCTTGAGTAAGGGTTCAAGTTTCAAGTAAGGTGAGCATCCAATGCCTATATGCGGATTGGTGATAACACCAACCGCAAGCAGATTTCAGATTTCAGGCTTCGGGTCTCAGCCTGATAGTTGATCACTACCATTTGCCTATGAAAGTGGTCAGGCTTAAGGTAGGCGTCTCAGTGGTTAAACAACTCCTGAAGGGCGGATTAGCTAACGCTGATCCTAAGGGGGGGGCGCCAAACAACAATGATCAGCAGCTGATTGCATCAGCTGTTTTTATTTTTGATCCCACTCGTTCAAGCGGGCTTACACGGATTAGCTAACGCTGATCCTAGGGGGGGGGTGCTTCAACCCATCAGCTGCCTTACAGAGTAAGGCATTTTTTTTATTTTATAAGCGCAATCAAAATATTTTGTTTTGCTTATAAAATAAAAAAACCGCCCCGACAAAGTCGGGGGCGGCTGATGGTTGAGGTCTCGAGCGGATTCGAACCGCTGTAGGAGCTTTTGCAGAGCTCAGCCTAGCCACTCGGCCACGAGACCAATAAATTATTAACTACTCTTTCACTTCAAAGTCTTTAGCCACTTCTGCCTTAGGCAGAGAGACCTTTTATCCATTCCATGCGAAATTATGAAATTCGCCTCACCTCAAACAAAAAAAAGGTGGTCTTTTATTGGACCACCCTTTTTTAGTCTCCAATTATTATTCTGCCGACCCTTTGGTCTTATCTGCATTCATCTTGTCCTTCAAAGCACTCAACGCTTCGATATCACCTAAGGTTGACTTTTCAGCTTCCTTGTTGATCTTATCGATCGCCTTTCCTTTAGAAGGTGCACGCTTCTTAGCTGGTGCAACCACTTTCTCCTCTTCTTTAGACCACATCGCCTTATGGCTCAATGCTATTCTTCTATCGTCTTTAGAGAATTCAATTACTTTGAAATCCAATGCTTCACCCGCTTCGATCTTACTTTCGTCTTCACGTACCAGGTTCTTTGCAGAACAGAATCCTTCGATACCGTAAGGTAACTCCAATATTCCGCCTTTGTCTGTCTTGGTAATCACGGTACACTTATGAACTGTTCCTACCTGGAATACAGATTCGAAAGCATCCCAAGGATTTTCTTCCAAATGCTTGTGACTCAACGCCAATCTTCTGTTGGCTGCATCCAATTCCAATACGACTACCTCCAGTGATTCACCTACTTTGATAAATTCTGAAGGATGCTTGATCTTTCTTGTCCAGCTTAAGTCTGAAACGTGTACCAAACCATCGATACCTTCTTCCAGTTCAATGAACAATCCGAAGTTGGTAAGGTTGCGTACCACACCTTTGTGTTTGGTGTTGATCGCGTATTTGGTCATCACATCCTGACGTGTCCATGGATCTTCCGTCAATTGCTTAATGCCCAATGACATCTTGCGCTCATCGCGATCGATAGTCAATACCACCGCTTCCAGTTCTTCACCTACTTTGATGAAATCTTGTGGGTTGCGTAAATGTTGTGACCAGCTCATTTCTGAAACGTGGATCAATCCTTCTACGCCAGGCTGTATTTCAAGGAATGCGCCATAGTCGGCTACATTCACAATCTTACCTTTCACCTTAGAGCCAATGATGATATCAGCAGGCAATGAATCCCAAGGATGAGCAGTCAACTGCTTCATGCCCAAAGAAATTCTTTTCTTGTCTTCATCGAAGTCTAACACCACCACTTTCACTACCTGATCCAACTTCAACAGTTCGTCAGGGTGGTTGATGCGTCCCCATGAAATATCTGTGATGTGCAACAATCCGTCTACACCACCCAGGTCGATGAACACACCGAAGTTGGTCATGTTCTTGATCACCCCTTCCAGTACCTGACCTTTCTCAAGGTTGTTCAGGATGACTGCTTTTTGCTGCTCCAGGTCTTTCTCAATCAATACTTTGTGAGATACAACCACGTTGTCGTTGCTGTAATTGATCTTCACCACTTTAACCTCGATGGATTTATTTACATAAATATCGAAGTCGCGAATGGGCTTCACATCAATTTGTGATCCTGGCAAGAAGGCCTCGATTCCGTAAACGTCTACAATCAAACCACCTTTGGTTCTGCGTTTCACAAATCCTTCAATTACCAGGTCTTCATCAAATGCTTTCTGGATATTCTCCCAGCCTTTAACCAGTTTTGCTTTTCTGCGGGATAGCACCAGCTGCCCCATTGCGTTTTCACGCTCCTCAATAAAGAGGTCTACTTTATCACCGATTTTCAGGTCGGGCAAATCTTTGAATTCAGCCACCGGCACCAGTCCGTCTGACTTAAATCCAATATTTAAAATCACATCCTTGTCGTTGATCCCTACTACGATACCCTCCACTACTTCACTTTCGTTTACGGAAGTAACCGTACCGGAGTACATATTGGTCAGTTCTTCACGGTCTTTCGCAGAGTAGCCTTCGCCAAATCCTTTGCGGTCGAAAGCATCCCAGTCAAAATCCTCCAGTGAAACGGGTGATGATGTAGATGACATACGGTCAGCTACCTTGTTGATAATTCGCGCAGTCTCTATCTCACCTAATTCTTCTGCTCTTTTTTCCTTTTTGAATTCTGCCAGCTCATCCTCTTCATCCAATTCAATTTCTACATCCACTTTGCTTGCCTTCTTGGCAACTGGCTTCAATTCGTCAGTTTCAGGCTTGGCCTTAGGTTTTGTTTCTTTTGGTTTTGTCATTGTGTATTGCCCTGATTACATGAAGCAGTTGGGCTGGCTGCGTCATTTTTGTTTAAAACTTCCCTTTTTGGTCAAAAAAAGAGCCCCACTACTCAGCGGGGCTGCAAATGTATAAAATAAAGAGTAAAAATCAGCCTATTGGCGCTCAAAAATCAGGGTATATCCTCGAAATTAAGCGTTCCTGAAGCATAACTGATTAGAAGTCTCTGGAACATCAGGGTGTATCTGGCACTTACAAAATCACCCTGGGCCCGCACACTGTTTTGATTGGCCTGAGTGAGGGCAACAATATCTGAAATACCCAGCCTGTAACGTTCTTGTTCCAACTCTTGCGAAAGTTGAGCCGCCCTTAGCTGTGCACTCGCTGCATCATAGTTGGATCTTGCGTCCCTATAATTCTGATAAGCCCTCAACACATCACTTTTCACCAGTATTTCAGTGTTTTCAGTTTGTAGTTTAGCGTTTTCGTAAGCCACGCGGTTGGCAACGGTCGTGTTTCTATTTTGAAATCCGCCTATAATAGGAATCGTGAATGTAAGGCCATAAGTCAACTGGGTGTTATCATCTCTGAATTGCTGCTCAAAAGATCGGTTGATTGAATTTTGAATGTAATTGTATTGCGATCCATATTGAGCAAATAATCCAACTCTTGGAAAGAGTGTTCCCTTAGAGGACTGATATCCAAATTGTGAAGCTTTTTCATTGAGTCTTGCCTGTGCCAAATCACTTCTTTGCTCAATCGCTGTTGTACTTATTTCATCAATGCTTTTCACCTCAACATCCTCAAGGTTGATATCCCAATCAGGGTCTTCTATTTCTAATTGGGTAAGCGGGTTCAACTGCAACGTTTGAGAAAGAGTGGCTAAATCATTTCTTAAGGTAAATGCTGCACGCATAGCCAGGAGTTCAGCGTTCTTCACCTGATACTCCTGATTGATCATATCCACTTCCGCCCTGCTGCCTGCTGCGACTTGTTCTCTTATTTGTTCGTATTGCTGTTGTTGGGTTTCTACATTTTGTTTTTGAATCTCATGCAGCTCTTTATCCAACAGGCACATTAAGTATTGATTGGCCACGTCTCTGATTACATCCTGATTGGTTCTTTTTACCAAATGCATTTGGGCCTCGTGCAAATTAGATGCCTGCCGATAGGAATTAAAGTTATTGAAGCCATTGAACAAGGGCATGTTGGCATTGACATTTGCACCAAAAAAGTCAATCACACCATTTACCACCTGACCTTGTTGTTGGTTAAATGAATTTCCATCGTTGCGTCCTGCATTCCCCGTAACATTAACACTCGGTGCCATTCTAAGAATACCGGCTGTCTTATTGACTTGAGATGCAATCAGAAAATTTTCCTGTTGATTGAGCGCAAGATTTTTTTCAAGGCCTATTTTAACCGCTTCCTTAAACGTCAGCGTTTTCACTGGCTCTTGTCCATGCACAAAAGCCACTGCAGAAATACAAAACAAAAACAGCAATGCACTAAACTTCATACTTCTCTCTATTTATTCTTTTACTTTTTCACTTTTGTTTACCAATTCATCTGATTCCATAGCCCCATCCACAACCCTCACAATGCGTTTCCCTCGTTGCGCATTTTCCTCCGAGTGGGTCACCTGAATGATGGTCATACCCTCATTGTTCAGCTGCTCGAAAATGTCCATGATCTGTTTCCCCTGCTCTGAGTGCAAATTTCCTGTGGGCTCATCTGCCAACAATAGTTTGGGCTCTCCCACAATGGCCCTGGCTACACCCACCAATTGTTGTTGTCCACCGGACAGCTGCTCGGGAAAGAGGTCTTTCTTGGCCACCATATTAAATCGATCCAGTAACTCCGCTACCATACTTTTTCGTTGGCTGCCGCTTACTCCCTTATAAAGCAAAGGGGTTTCAATATTTTCATACACGGTCAGTTCATCAATCAGATGGTAAGCCTGAAAGATGAAACCGATGTAGTTTTTATGCAATTCGGATTTCTGGCGTTCTTTAATTTTGTGCACAGGCTCGTCAAAGAAGTAATACTCCCCTGCAGAAGGCTCGTCCAACATACCAATGATGTTCATCAGCGTAGACTTACCTGCCCCACTGGGGCCCATTATGGTTAAAAATTCACCTTGCTCTACCTTGAGGTCTATCCCTTTTAATATGAAAGCCCGTTGAAATCGCGAATCGACATATTTATCGATATCCTTTAATTGAATCATGCATGAATAGTTTCAGTTGAACATTAGCCAACAATAATGCCAATGGCTATTTTGATGGTTAGAGCGCATATAAACACTGGTTTTATGCAGTTTAACGTCCGGTAGTGAAAAAAGGTGTCCTAAAACGGACGGGTTGAAAAATCCTGATTTAAAATACAATGGGGTGTAAAATCACATCTACTCGTCTGTTGAGCATGCGCCCATAGTAATTATCGTTTCTGTACACTGCGTTATCATAATCCCAATCTTTGATGTGAATCAGGTAATCAGGAATGCTCAACTCTTTAAGCAGTTGAAAAACGGTTTGGCTGCGCATTCTTGAAAGCCATTCATTGAATTCTTTACCTCCCACCGGATCAGTATGGCTTGTCAGCTGAATTTGATACTTCTCTAATAAGTTGGGGATGGAATCGAGCCAGTTGGAGAGTTCTTTGGCCTGATGGCTGTCTACATAATAACTTCCTCCACGGAAATAAATACTCTTTCTGATTTCATCTTGCTGGGCAAACGAGATCAATGGAAAAAGAGCGAATGCAAGTAATATGGTTGCCATACGATGCATAATCTCAATTTAACCCAAATTATGCATTAGAAAAAATACAAAGCGGATACATTAATGGCGAACCCTGTCATTACCGTCAGGATTGTCGGGGTGATGACGAAGCGGAATTTGACCTGAGGGTGAAATCTGAGGGGAGGATTCAATGATTGTCACTTTTCAGACAAGCATTAGAATTGCGGTTGCTTCAGTTTATTGTCCAGCACTGATTCAATTTTTTCCATTACCTCGGCCGTCAACTGAGTCTGTGCTTCAATGGATTTCAAGTTTTCCCGGAGTTGCTCCACTTTGGACGCCCCAAGTATTACGGTACTCACGTTTGGGTTTTTTAAACACCATGCCAATGCCAACACAGGCATGGACATCCCCAACTCTTTGCTGAGTGTTGCCAGCTTTTTGGCCCGTGGTATATTACCTTCTGCAAAACTTCGTTCTTTCAGCCAGTCCAAACCTTCGCCCCCAAGTCGGGCATCCGTTGGAAATCCGTCATTGTATTTTCCGCTTAGCACACCACTGGCCAATGGTGACCAAACGGTGGTGCCCAGCCCCACTGTTTTATAAAGTTGATTGTACTCCACCTCCACACGGTGGCGCACTAACATGTTGTATTGGGGTTGTTCCATCACAGGCCCAATTAAATGATACCGTTGAGCTACCATGTGGGCTTCTGTTATCTCCTGCGCACTCCACTCACTGGTGCCCCAGTATAAAATTTTTCCCTGCACGATCAGGTTATGCATGGTCCACACGGTTTCTTCAATGGGAGTTTGCTTGTCGGGGCGATGACAAAAAAATAAATCCAGATAGTCCAATTGCAGGCGTTTTAGTGCTCCATTGCAAGCCTCTACCAGATGTTTTCTATGAAGTCCTTTTTGTGTAGGCAACTCACCTCCACTTCCAAAAAAAGCTTTACTGGAAACGATGTAGGTGTCGCGTTGCCATTGTTTTTTCTTTAAGATGTTTCCCATTACCATCTCAGATTTGCCATTGGCATAGCTCTCAGCGCTGTCAAAAAAGTTGATGCCCTTTTCATAGGCCACCGTCATCAACTCCTCAGCGATGCTGTCGCTGTTGCGTTCACCGATAGTAAGCCATGAACCCAATGATAAAGCACTTAGCTGCAAACCCGACTTCCCCAATCTCCTGTATTCCATTCTAATTTTCAGTCTTTAGTTTGTTGGCATTCCATAACTCATCCAGGTTACGCTCGCATTCCCTTTCTCAAGAATTGATACGATCAGTATATTATCAAAATCAGAATCTATAAAATCAGGATAAGCTTCATTTCCTAAAAAATAATTGGCTACCCAGGGTGTTGTGTTGGAGTGACCGGATATCAAAACCGTGCCCCCCTTATGTGTTTTCAATATCCTATCCATCTCATCACCCTTCATAGCCTCATAAGCCAACACAGATAGACTTTTAGAATTAGCAGTAGGAGCTACCGTCTCTTGTGTTCGTTTAAATGCAGTGGAGTAGATGGCATCGAGGTTTGTTTCTTTCAACACCTTCGCCAATTCATCGGCTCTGATTTTTCCATCTGGAGTAAGTGGTGGGTCTTTGGTTCCATCGTCCGCCTTCTCAGCATGGCGCACTAAGATAAAGGTAGTAATGGTCTGGGGTGTAGGCGTATTCGTACACCCTATAAAAATCACACTGAATAACGCAAAAACTAATATTGTCTTTTTCATTTGAATCTGTTTTGAATGGCTACAGGAACATCACAATTTTCTTGCTGCCTTGTATCCGTAAGTTGAAAAATTTTCCATCCGTCTGAACTCTTGTACAATTGAAATGCATCCACACCACAATGGTGCAGCTCTTTGTCAAGATAGAAGGCATACCTGGCCCATACCTGGGCAAGGTTTCCGTCCACTTCAATTTTTACATCCCAAATGGGCTCTGTATATACCTGCTTTCTCGGGGTGCCCATGGCCACCAGAAAACGATTAAGGTCTCCCCTATTAAAAGTGGGGTTTCCTTCCTTATCTTCTCCAATGGTTGCAAATACAACATCTTCCTTAAATGCTTTATGCACCAAAGCACTATCTCCCTTGTTCATGCCCTCGAACAAAAAATTGATAGGCTGCATTATGGCCACTTGTTCATCCTGCTGTGCAGAAAGAGAAAAAGAAATTATTAGAATTGAAAATAAAACACTGGCTCTTATCATTTGTGTGATTTTGATTTTATTTAAATGTTACTTATTCATCCCAATGCGCCTACTCAACACCTGGCGTTGAATGCGCTTTGCGAAACAGAATGGTAAATTAAACCAAAATCAGATATTTTATAAGGAATAGCCGAAATTGAGTCATATAGCAGGATATGATGGATGTCCACTACAAACCAGTCCACTGTTTCCATTTATAATCTTAATTTTACCGCCATAAAACTATTTTATATGAAAAGGCTTTGCCTGATTCTATTAATAATTGGCATTTTTGGTTTCAATGCCCAGTCAACCACCATTGACAGTTTGGAAAATCAGCTTACCAAAGTTGATGGAGATTTAAAAGTTAAAACCTTGAACGAGTTGTTCAGGGCACACATCAATTTCGATCCTGTAAAGGCACTTGGATATACCCGAGAAGCATTGACCCTGGCCACAGAGATTGATGATCAAAAAGGGATGGCGGCATCCTATAATAATCTTGGTGTAGCTTATCGCAACCAGGGTGCATTGGATAAAGCGCTCGAATATTACCTCACCTCGCTGAACCTATACAATACATTAAAAAACACTGAGGGAATCGCCACTACAAAAAATAATATAGGAACCATCTACTCATTGAAGAAGGATTATGGTCAAGCCATGAAATACTTTGAAGAGGCTTTTGAACTTTTCACCCAGATTGACGACAAAGAGAGGGTGATAGGCACCATGAATAATCTGGGCAACTTACACAGTGACCTACAACTTTATGAGCAGGCACTCAAATACTATTCGCAGGCATTTCAGGTAGCTGAAAAAGCCGGGCGTGTATATTCGGATCCCTTAAGCAATATTGGCAACGTGTATGTGAGGCAGGGAAATTTGCAAAGAGCTGTAGAGTACTACGGCCGGGCATTGGAACTTGCAAAAAAAGAAAATAATCAAATTGGGGTTTTAAATATAACTGCAAACCTGGGAGAAGTTTATGTACAGGCGGGACAAACTTCCAATGCCCAGGGTTATCTGGAAGAGGCGCTTACATTAAGTAAAAACCTGCAGGCTTTTATTTTCGAGCCTCAAATACTACGAAGCCTTGCAACCAATTATGCCAAACAAGGCAAAATGAAAGATGCCTATGAGGTGATGGTAAAATATGATGCTGCCAGAGAAAAGATCTACGGTGAGGAGAGCAGCAGAAGGATAGCTCAAATGGAGATCGCACTTGACCTATCTGAGAAAGAAAAGGAAATGGATGCCTTGCGTAAAGATGGAGAAATAAAATCTCTCGAACTTAAGAATACAAGAATGGTGATCTCTCTGATCGTGCTGGGTATCATCATGATTGTTGCCTTCGTCAATCTCTTCCTCTTCAAAAGGAGGCCAAAGAAAACCAAGTTGCAGAATGGATAGAACGGAAGCCAGGGCCATTTTAGAGTCGATGACCAGTAGCCCAAGCCTGCTCCGGCATATGCGCACCATTGAACTGGTAATGGAAGCTTATGCAAAAAAATACAATGAAGACGAAAATGAGTGGGCCATTGCCGGGCTGCTTCACGATGCTGATTACGAAGCCTTTCCTGAAAAACACCCTGCCATCATTGTAGAGAAATTAAACGAATTGGGTGAGACCAAAATCGCTCATGCCATTTCTGCTCATTACACCAAGTGGAATGTACCTTACGATACTTTGCTCGACAAGGCATTGCTGGCCTGTGATGAACTGACGGGCTTTATTGTGGCCTGTTGCCAGGTGCGACCAGAGGGGGTGGCCACACTAGAACCCAAATCCGTTATAAAGAAGCTAAAGGACAAGGGGTTTGCAGCCAAGGTAGAACGGGACGAGGTATACAAGGGTGTGGAATTGCTCGGTGTTGACCTGAAGGAGCATATTGCCTTTATCATTGATGTACTCAGGCAAAACCAAGAAGAACTTGGTATTTGAACCTACCCAAAAAAGCTCATTTTTTGACAAAATTTAACAACTTCAAGTTTTCCCAATTCGAAGTTTAGACTAACTTTGAACCACTAAACGAAACGAACTATGTACGAGCAAGTAATTGGAGATGGCGCTAACTTATTTATCATCATTGTTGCCGTCTTAGTCGGATTTGTAGCTGCCCTGGGGTATATAGATGCACAGAAAACCAAAAAGGAAGACAACCGCCCGCAATAGCAGGCATTCAAGGAATAAACAAAAGCCCAGCATTACTGTTGGGCTTTTTTTGTGAATTACGGATTAGGCGAAGTTTAGTCTTCTGAACCTATATAGGGCGATTTATAAATAGTTTGCCATTCTTCCCACTTCGTCTTCTTGTAGTGGTCTCCGCCAATAAATTGAATAATCTTATGAAATTCCGGGGCTTTTTGATACCCCGCCAGTGGTTGTATCATTCTAAACTCCTCATCCAAAAAAACGACAGTAGGATAGGAAAGCTGGTTATTAAGCAAGGCTGCAGCCAATTGGTGATACCCGCTTTTGCCTGACTCTACAAACTTGAAGGTAGTGCCATTAAAAACCACGTCCTCTTTTTGCTCCGCATCAAACTTTACTGGGTAAAACTGCTCATTAAGAATTTTTGCAATTTTCTCTTCACTAAACGTATTCTTATCCATCACCTTGCACCATCCGCACCAATCTGTATATACATCAATGAATATCTTACGCTTTTCAGTCTTGGATTTCTCAACGGCCTCTTCAAAGCTCAGCCACTTGACCGGGCTTTCCTCGGCTACATTCAAAGCCACCGTATTGGCCTGGGCATAGCCCGTATGCACCGAAAGTGCCATTATAGCTACGAGTAATATTACAGACGCTTTACTTAATTTAATCATACCCTACAAATTTATCAGAAAACAGAGGAATTCAATAATAGTTCCCTTTAAATTGATTTCCATCGGAGCCAAATCATTTAAACCTTTAATTACTATTCGGTGTCAAACAGTAACCATTGGCAGTAGTCATGGTATTATGTACGGATGGGGTGAATTTATGTTCGAATTTGAACAATTACAAACCCGCTAAGGTGGCAATTTACCGCAAGATGGTCGATTTCAAGTGTGGCACCCCATTTGGTATATTTGATTTAAGCGATGATGAAATTTTCAAATAAAGACATACTTCTGCTTTTCGGCATCCTCATAGCGGTGATTGTTGCACTCACAACCATGGTGTATACAGATCATTCTTTTAGCCTCATTCAGACCACAAAAGACACCAGTCCATCTACTACTAGTGTGGTTTCTCCAAGTCTATTAAAAAAGGCCATAGATCAGATAGAATTTAGATTCTAGCCAGGCCTGAGCAGGCTCCTTAATAAACCCCTCCTATTCAGTAACAACTACCCCTTCTTCTTCGCGATAAGCGTAGTAATGTAAAACGGCCTCAATTGCCTTCTTGATGGCTGTATTGACAGGATAAAATTTTTGACTGAGTTCCCAATCGATCGCATACATTTTCATGTAATAATCTCTCATTAAAGGAACAGCGCTTCCTGCCACAGTTTCAGCGTAGGCAGTAAGAAAAGCTTCCGGTTGTTCTGTCTTTATCACCTGGCAAGTAATCAGTTCTTTATGGCCGTACTTGTTCAGTTTTGCAGAAAACCCAAACAAGCGACAAATCATTCCTCTGTACTTGTAAGAAGAACAATGTCCCACCCCTGGTGAGCTGGAGTCCAGAATGGCACAAAGTGCATTGCTGGGCGGAGGATTCTCAAGCCATTGAATGGCCTTTCCTTGTTTGTAAAGATGATTAGCGAATGGAATAAACTCGAGGATCGTAGCCTCAATATCAGGTTTAAGGCAGCACTTCCCACACCCGGATTTGCAACCCAGGCTGGAACGTGTTTTGAAAGCGGCTATTTCTTCGTCCAGCGTAAGGAATACCACCTCTACCTCGCGGATCAATTGCTCTATGTTCAACCCAAATTATGCATTAGAAGAATTCAAAGTAATGTGCTTTAATGACGAATCCTGCCGTAACCGTCAGGATTGTCAGGGTTAAACCTTGACAATGAAAATCTCCAAATAGGCTTTCGGATTTAGACCATATTGTGTTGATTTTCATTCGTCAAATTATGCAATAGAAATTCTATTGCATAATTACGGTTCAATCAGTTTTTCGATAACGCGGCAAAGATATAGTAAAAAACCTATCACTTGTATCACACCGATGAACAAAGAGGTTACTACGGTTTGGAAAAAGTAACGGTGTCAATAACGACTCTTAAGTTCGCTTTCCTTGCTATAATGAAGAAATAGCTCCTCGGTACGCTTGGACATCAAGGTTCTCAGTTCCTCGGGCTCATCAATCTCTACAGCCGAGCCATAATGCAGCAGCCAGCGAACTGCTAATTCCAGGTTATCCATCATGAATTCGACCTGCACCCGGTCTCCCAGGTCTTTTTCCGAAACAGCGCCATAGAAAGGTTTTGGGGAAAGGGCGGATTTATCAAAAGACAGCTTCACTTTGATCAGCCCATCATGGTCAGATTCGAAGGTTTTGAAATATTCATTTAAAGACAAGAGGTTGCTCCCATCAAAATGATCCCCCGTTAATTTTAATTCTTTAATCTGATCAGACCTGAAATCGCGGTAGCCTTTGCGCAGCCTGCACCAGGCAATGAGGTGCCAGGCTCCGGCATAAAAAAACAAACCAATAGGTTCTACCTCACGGATTGTTGTGGCTCCTTTTGAGCTGCAGTAAACTATTTTCAATACCTCTTTATTGGCGACAGATTTTTGGATATCTGTGATAAAATGATTGGGCAATTCAGGGTTTCTCCGCCACTGGTTGTAATGCACCGCCATCACCGCATTCAGGTTTTCCAGATGATCCTTCTCCGCTTCCTTCATTACAGCCTTAATCTTATTCATTGACGATTCAAAAGCCATCCGAACAGATTTGTCTGTCATCTTTTCCACCAACTTACCCGCCAACATCATCGCTCCTGCCTCCTCCTGACTAAACATCACTGGAGGAAGGTGATACCCATCCACAATAAAATACCCTTTACCTGCTTCTGATCCAATAGGCACCCCCGCTTCCATCAATGCCTTCACATCACGGTAAACGGTACGGAGTGAAATATCAAACCTGTCTGCCACTTCCTCTGCCTTTACAATCCTTTTGGTTTGCAGTTGGATAAGAATAGCCGTAAGGCGATCAATGCGATTCATAAATCAGATTTTTTTACTCTTCTTTTCGCAGGGTCCATCCGATACTTCCAAGGACTACCAATAACAACACCCAGGAAGAGGCCATCGTGATTTTATCACCAATCACATATGGCTTTGGCTCAAATTTGAATTCAATCTGATGTTTGCCTGCCGGAACCTCAAGTGCACGAAGCACATAATTGGCCCTCAGGATAGGAACCTCCTCACCATCAATAGCCGCTACCCAGCCCTTTGGATAGTATATCTCAGAAAACACAACGAGTCCACCAGTTGAAGAGGAAGATTGATATTTTAAATAAGGAGGGGTCATCTCTACCAATTCAATACTTGCCAGGCTATCCACAGCAAGTGATTGAATTTTAAATTTAGAATTATCAATCACCGCTGTTGTACGTGTATTTACCTCACAAACCTTAGCCAATTCTTCTGAAGGTGAATTCACATTAACCACCTCGCTTACGAACCAGGCATTTCCATTTGCCTCAGGATTGGGAATGATATTGCCCTTGTCCGGACCGAACATAATGTATTTTGTATTGAGCATATTCAACACACCATAATTAGCAAACTGCAAATTTCCGGCCTGCGCATCCGAAATAAATTCGTTGGTTTCTCCCCCCAGGCAGTTTTCGTATAAGTCCTGATACCTGCGAAGTTTAGCACCATGATACCCCCCCAGGGAATTGTGAAAATACGATGCACTCCCCTCCTGGCTAAAAGGCTCCTGTAGGTTGTAAACCCGAAAAACACTTTTGTCTTTCATCACTTCCTGATCTGCGGCAGTAGCCACAAAATTGGCTGTCCTCTTTCTTTGGTAATTATCAATACTGAAATAGCGTCTATCCACCAGAGACATGTCCATGGCCACCATGAATATCAGAAAGGCATAAAAACCAATCTCAGATATTCTTTTTCTTACATCGAAAAACAAAAGAATAAATACTCCGAGTATAAAAGCGAAAGATCGAAAAGCATCGGCTCTGAGTAAACCTTTCCTGTCTTCAATGAGCGCATTGAGAAACCACGCTGGCAATTGGGACTCTCCTTCTCTCGTAAAACTGGCCATGCCTGCTAACAGCCAAATCAATAAACAAAGGCCTCCAGTGAAACCAAAAGCGATGATTAGTTTTTTCTTCGACTCTTGGTTTAATCCTTCTTCAAAAAACTTCTCTAACCCCAACATACCCAGCAACGGCATTGAGAACAGCAGAATAATAATGGCAAAAGTGACTGATCTGAATTTATTATAACCGGGCAAGTAATCGAACACAAAATAGTTGAACCCTTCAAAATTGCTTCCCCAACTGAACATCATACCCAACACACTTACCGACACCAGCCACCACACATATTTTTTATCCGCGAAGACAATCCCCACCACAAACAGAAAACACATTATCGCGCCACCATAGTAAGGTGCTGTTAAAGATTGTGGGCCCCAGTAAGCGGAAGTATACCGCGCCAGTTGATTGGCTGTTTCACCATCTCCACTTTGCATCAATGCTTTATAGGTCGCACTTCCTTCATCTTGTACTAAAAAGTTGGAACTACTACCCCCATAAAAATTGGGGATCATCACCGTAATGGACTCTAACATGCCACTGCTATAGGCAAAAGCGTAGTCACGACTTAACCCACTTGCAGGTTCCTCCTGAGATGGTAGCTCTGACTTGCCCCTAATGGAATATTCGCTGTACTCACCAATGGCCCACAACGGACCAATGAATGTGCCCACCGCCAAAAGTGCTGCCGGAATCAAAACTCCCAGGTTCTTAAAGAACGGAAGGATGCTTTTTTCACGTATTGCCAGGAGGAGATGAATCAGCCCGTAGACTAATACAATCAACAAGAGGTAATAGGTCATTTGCAAGTGATTCTCACGCAGGTGCATGGACAAGCCAAGAGCAGTAACAGCAAAACCCAATAACCGTTTATTTCTAAAAGCAAGATGGATGCCCGCCATTACCAAAGGCATGAATGCAATAGCACCTACTCTTGCGTTGTGTCCTGCTGCAATACCTATGATCATGTAGGATGAAAGTCCAAAAGCAAGTGCTCCTGCTATGGCCAGCATGGGTCTGACCCTAAAGGCCAGCAATAAAATATAATAACTCAGAAACGCCCAATAAATATTGACTACCGGATGTGGCAAGCCAACTGAAAAAATCTTTTTAATTCCAACGATTATGCCATTGCTCCACTCCAGGTTAACCAGATAGGCGGGCATACCACTAAAAATTGAAGTAGCCCATAACCCTTCTTCCCCGGTTGCCTCCCGGTAGTCTCTGAGTGATTTAGAAGAGGCCTCCCACTGCTGAATGTCATGCTGACTAATCGATTTATTATCAAAAAAGACAGGATTGAAGAAGAAAATAGTGACGATTAGAAATATAATGACAGCCGCCAGATGAGGCAGAATGTGTTCTATGAAATTAATTTTCCTCATGCAAAATAGTTAGAGTGCAAAATAAGGAAATATTTAGAGCAAGAACATTGCTAAAAAGTCACAACGCACAAGCTGCCGCTGGTCCACTGATTAGAAAATCAGCATAGCATAACCCTTCAGCTGGTAGGTAGTCATCGTGGTGAGCATGGAAGTAGCCACTTTAATGCCCGAAACCATCTTATCCGGATCAATTTTTCGTGCAATAAGAGACTGGCCACATACTACGATTTTAACACCCGCATCTTGAAGCTCTTTGTAGATACCAAGATTGGGGTTATCCACACCATATTCTTTTTTATACTCTTCATTGTTTCTCACCGTAAAGGCCGCACCACCATGAACAGCCAATATCACATGAAGCTTGTCCTTTGGTACACCTGCTATGGCGTGTAAATTCAGTAAGCGAGCCACATTGTTGAGTGCCCAGTTTACATCTTCTGGTTTCTCGCTTGCGCGCATTACTTCTACAACTATTTTATATTCCAGCGAGGGATCAATTTTCTCTTCCGCATCCGGCAAATCATAGACACCTCCATAACTTTTGATGATTGGATTCACCATTTTTTGGCTATATCCTATTGCTGCAATAGATAAAAAAGCAATCGTAAAAATCGTTTTCATAATTAATTTCATAATTAAATAAAGTGGTTAATTCCTGTAAGGTAAGAAAGCAAATAAAAATCTGGCATTAATAAGTTGGAGATAGATGTGTTTATCCACCAATGGTAGACATGGACTCCGATACCCCTCTCCCTGTTTTTCTTTGTTGCTCAGCCTCAAATCCATCCCTGGCTCTATTTTTAAAGGCCTTCAACAGGGTTGCTTTTAATTCATCATCCGATACCCCGGCACGCATCAGATCACGGATATTGAGCACTCCATCATCATATAGACAAGTTTTGAGCGTTCCCTGGGCTGTAATTCGAATTCTATCACAGGTGCCACAAAACGTTCGGCTAAAGGCCGCAATCACGCCCACATTCCCGTGATGACCAGGAATAGCGTAATTGTAAGAAGTGGAGTTGGCCTCGTCTTTCAGTTTACTCAGTGTTGGGTATGCGGATCGAATGTGATCCAGTATTTTATGATGATTCCAATGAAGAGTTGGGTTATGATTTCCCTTACCGTTGAATGGCATCTCCTCTATAAATCGAACGGACACCAGTTTTGATTTGGTAAACGTAACCAATGGGAGAATATCCTCAGTGTTTTTACCCTCCATTACCACAGCATTTAGTTTTACCGTTATCCCTTCGCTGAGAAGCAAGTCCAGGGTTTCCATCACATTGTCAAACTCATCCCTACGGGTAATGCTTTCGAACCTTTTTTTGTCCAGCGTATCCAGGCTCAGGTTCACCGATTTTACACCTGCCTTTTGTAACTCCTTCACATGGGGTGCAGTAAGCACTCCGTTGGTTGTCAAGTGTATATTGGTAATGCCATTAATAGTAGAAACAGATTGTACCAGCCGCATAAAGTCCTTTCTTACAAAAGGTTCACCTCCTGTAAATCGCACTTTCGAAATTCCCATTTGAGCCAGCAATGTTACCAGTCTTACAATCTCTTCGTAGGTAAGCAGGTCTTTCTTGGGCATATACTGAATACCCTCTTCAGGCATACAATAAAAGCAGCGTAAATTGCACCTGTCCGTTACAGCAATTCTAACATAATTAATTTGCCTGCCGTGATTATCAAATAGCATCTTTAATCTCTTATCCTTAAAACGTAGTACCTATCTTCAGTTGGCTATTAGTACGTATGAGGGCAACCCATCATTGCATCAAGTTCAACAAAATCCTTCGGATTCAACGAAACTAATACATAAAAGGGAACAAATTCATGCAATTCTGGGTATACTTAGGAAGAATTCAGTCTAAGTTAAGAATTTAAGTGCATTTTTAAATGGCAATGCGATACACACTCAAAACATTTGGAATTACGCGAGATATATTGGGCGGAAAAGAAGTGGCCTTTGAAATGGAGGGGGTAAAAGTATCAGAATTAAAATCTGAATTAATGCTGCGCTTTCCTGAAATGAAAACACTCAATTCACTATTCATCGCTGTGAACAACACTTATGCGGAAGATGATTTGGTCATTTCAGAATCGGACGAAATCGCACTTATCCCGCCTGTTAGCGGTGGATAATCAAAGGTGATTCTAGTGACCAATATCATTTGATGGTTGAGGCATAAATATTATATTCAATCATTCAAATTTCTGTGTTTCCCCAAACCCAAAAGTCATGATAAAAATTACAGAGAAAGCCATCGATGTTCAGAAAGTAATAGAAACTGCTTCCAACCTGGGGGCAGGAGCCGTTAATGCTTTTATTGGTACCGTTAGAAACAAAGCGAAGGACAAAAATGTAGTTTGGTTGGAATACGAGGCATACGAAGCGATGGCCGTGGGTGAAATCCGTAAAATCATTGACGAGGCCGCTCACAAATGGGATTTGATGGGCTGGGCCGTGAGCCATCGAATTGGCACCCTTAAACCCGGAGAAGTGGCTGTGGTAGTGGCGGTGTCAACAGCTCACCGCAAGGCATCCTTTGAAGCTTGCCAATACATTATAGATAACGTTAAAGCGAAAACTCCCATTTGGAAAAAGGAGGTTTTTGACGATGGCGAAGAATGGGTGGACGCACGTCCGGTTGCCAACGCTAACAACTAATCTTTCTTACAGCTGATTCAGTAGCACAATACCCATCGTAACGATGGCGACCGCAATCAGAAATCCAATTGCGAAAACAATTGCTAAATCCCTATTAATGGGATTCAAGTGTCCGGATGTTTTTTCTGCTGTATTCATAATACCAACTATCTTGAATTGATTATAAATTTAAAAACAACACTTCGTCTCTGCTTTGTGTTTTAATATCAATAAGTAGAATGTACTTTTTAAAGTCAAAATTTTGAGAAATAGTTCAAAATTTTGAATGCAGAAAACGCCATTAACCCCCTAATAAAATGGTCTATCAAACATCAATCGCTGATCGATAGGAAGTTAGGCAAAGTCAGTGAAAGCAAAATATTGATGGTTGCTTTTCCGGAAAAGCACTTGTCCAAACAAGTGTTCGCGAAAATAGGGAAGTGTCCGCCTTGTAAGGTTTTATCAACAACCACCATTTCAGAACATTTTCTTATTTCATTTTTAAAAATTCATCCAAATCGTTTGGCGTGTTTACATTTTTTAAGGCCCTTTTATCTGGAGTATGTAAAAGTTGGGTATTGGATGTTCTCAAAAATTCCCTGGGGCTGATTTTTCCTTCCTCGTAAAAAGCCTTCAATAAGTTAGCACTGTGCGGCTCCCAAACAGTAAGAAGGGGATCCGGAAGCTTGCCCTCAGCATCATAAAAGCAAGTGGCTACCCTGGAAACATCTCTATGATCAATCAGGAATTGAATAATTGATTCATCCACAAATGGCATGTCTATCGGCACGGTAAGCCAGGCAACATCGGACTGAAATTTGAATGCACTCAATATCCCATTGAGTGGCCCCTGAAAGGGATAGGCATCTTTTATGGTATTGTTATCAGAAATTGCCTGAGCATTGGCAGAGTAATAAACACGATCGCAAAACTTTTCTAACAATTTAAAAACATAATCCCTTTGTGGCTGCCCATGATAATTAAGGTGCCCTTTGTCCTTACCCATGCGAGAACTCAACCCTCCGCCAAGCACCAAGCCATACAGTGGTTTTGCTTTGTTAGGTTTCATTTCTTTTAAAATCACTCTTTCCCCCTGTCTTTTCCATCAATTTAATTTCTTCAATAACAATATCGTGGGATATGGCCTTGCACATGTCGTAAATAGTAAGGGCGGCTACCGAAGCTGCCGTGAGGGCTTCCATCTCCACCCCGGTTTTCGAGGTGATGGTAGCGGAGGTATCGATCACAATTCGATCTCCAGCCATCTTAATTGTTACCTGACAATCTTCTAAACCAATAGGATGACATAAAGGAATAAGAGAAGATGTTTGTTTGGCACCCATTACCCCGGCAATAATTGCAGTCTGAAACACGGGGCCTTTCTTAGTCATAATCTCTTGATCCTTGATCAAAGCCATAATTTCCTCACCCACATTAACAACGGCCCTGGCCCTGGCTATTCGTTTAGTTGCACTCTTCCCGGAAACATCTACCATGGAGGGATTACCACTATCGTTGGTGTGCGTGAGTTTGGCCTTCATAATTATTAACTTTAGCGTTTTAGACTGATATATTTCAAAGTTATAAATAATCATGGTAAGCGTTTCTGAGGCCACTTCCACAATTGAATCTCACCTTTTTTCACCCACCACTGAAAGAGTTCCTGTCGCCCAAGCGCTGAACAGCATATTGGCCGAACCTGTACTGGCCGACCGCGACTTTCCACCCTTCCATCGGGTAGCTATGGATGGTATTGCTATTCAGGTCGATCAGCTCAGCCAGGGAAATAACACGTTTGAAATTGAAGACATCGCTCCTGCTGGTGCTCCTCAAAAAGCGCTTACCCATAAAACCAATTGTATCGAGGTGATGACGGGCGCACCGCTTCCAGCCAATACAGATACAGTAATCCGATATGAGGATCTGGAGATTAAAGACAAAAAGGCTATAGTTCTGATCTCAGCGGTGAAGGGCTATCAAAACGTTCATCCTCAAGGTCAGGATGCACAGCAAAATCAAGTGTTGCTAAAAGAAGGAACACAAATATCTCCTTCAGAAATAGCTTTGATGGCATCGGTGGGTATGTCGCAGGTACTTGTACAGTCTTCTCCAAAGACTGCTATCATTTCTACTGGAGATGAGCTGGTGGATATTGATGACACTCCGCTGCCCCATCAGATCAGAAGATCCAATAGTTACGCTCTTCAGGCAGGTTTGATGTCAATGGGTTGTGAATCACAACTTTTTCATCTGCGTGACGAGAAGGAGGTAATAAAAAAAGAAATAGCGAACATTCTCGAACAACACGATTTGATTATTCTTTCTGGTGGTGTCTCTAAAGGAAAATTTGATTTCATTCCAGAGGTACTTGAACTGCTGGGTGTGACGAAACACTTTCATAAAGTAAAACAGAAACCCGGTAAACCGTTTTGGTTTGGCAGTGTGGGTAACAAAACCGTTTTTGCATTACCCGGTAATCCCGTCTCAACCTATATGTGTTTTTACAGGTACATTCAACCCTGGCTAAGAAAAAGCTGGGGATTGGTCAACACTATAGAATACGCTATTCTTTCAACTGATTCTCAACTTAAGGGTGACCTTACCTATTTTCTGCAGGTTAACATTGTCAATGAATCGGGCGTGCAGGTGGCCTACCCTATTACCGGTGGGGGCTCTGGCGATTTTGCTAACCTAAAGGAGGTAAATGCCTTTATGGAGTTACCTGAAGGAAAAACAGAATTCAAAAAAGGGGAAGCTTACCCGGTATACTTTTTTAGATCGCGGTGAAAATTGTAATCGCGCCAGACAAATTCAAAGGATCACTCACAGCGAATGAATTCTGCGATATTGTTCAAGCCGAATTATTGAACCAATCTCCAGAACTAGAAATAATTTCTATTCCACTCGCTGATGGTGGAGAAGGGACTTGTGACTTGTTGATCCAGTTAAGTGATGGAAGCAGAGTTGAGATCGATGTTCTTGACCCACTTCAACGAAAAATAAGGTCCAGCTATGGTATTTCTGGTGATGGCAATACTGCCTTTATAGAAATGGCCAAAGCTTCAGGGCTTCAGTTATTAAAACCTGCAGAAAGAAATTGCACCATCACCTCTACCTACGGAACCGGGCAGTTAATAAAGGCTGCGCTCGATGAGGGTGTTACGGAAATAGTGATAGGTATTGGAGGTAGTGCCACCAATGATGCAGGATTGGGTATGGCCAAAGCTTTGGGCTATCAATTATTCTCTCATGCTGGCGATGAATTGGAGGGAATGGGTACCGACCTTACCCGGCTTAGTCATATTGATTCTTCAAAAGCTCATCCAAAAATCAGGCAGACAAAGTTCTTTACTTTATGTGATGTGAATAATCCCTTGTATGGGCCGGAAGGTGCTGCTTTTGTATTCGCCCAACAAAAAGGAGCCAATGATGATGAAATTAAAATGTTGGATAAAGGCCTACAAAACCTTGCTACCATCGCCAATAACATGAATTGTAGTACAGATTTTCCAGGAGCAGGAGCCGCAGGGGGTTTGGGTGCTGGTAGTAAATTATTCCTCAATGCAAGTATCCAGCCCGGCATTGACTTTTTGATGAACTATGTCCGGTTGGAAGAAAAAATAAATAAAGCGGATGTGGTCATTACAGGAGAAGGCAAACTGGACCATCAGACCTTGTCTGGTAAAGTAGTAGACGGAGTGGCCGCGCTGGCACGCAAACACCAAAAGAAGTTAATTGTCATAACCGGCTCCAGTGAACTCAGCAAAAAACAAACTGATCAAATGGGTATAACGCAAGTGATTACCCTGAAAGATCACAATACGTCAGAATCAGAGGCAATAGATAAGGCTCATGATCTGTTGAGAAATAAAGTCGCCCAAATTCAACTCTAAAAATTCTCTAGGAGAGTATTTCAATTATGAACACTCTCCTGCTATGAGAATTCCCTCCCGGTGCCAAGCTATTTCTTGGCAGTTTTCTTATGATTTGGTTACCCCCTGCCAAGGCATTAATTTTAGGCCCTCAAATTGAAATACACTCATGTTCGATAGTTTAAGTCTCAAGCTGGAAAAGGCCTTCCAAACCCTCAAGGGACAGGGCAGAATCACTGAAATCAATGTTGCCAGCACCGTTAAGGAAATTAGAAAAGCATTAATTGACGCTGACGTTAATTATAAAGTAGCCAAAGAAGTTACTGACGACATCAAGGAAAAGGCCATGGGCATGGACGTGCTTACTGCCGTTTCTCCAAGTCAATTGCTCGTAAAAGTGACTAATGATGAGCTCACTGCCCTTATGGGGGGTGAGAGTGAGGATATTAAATTAAGTGGCTCACCGGCAGTAATTCTTATTGCAGGTCTTCAGGGATCTGGTAAAACCACATTTTCAGGAAAACTGGCCAACTATCTCAAACGCCAGGGAAAGCAGGTCATGTTGGCGGCATGTGATATCTACAGGCCTGCGGCCATCGATCAATTGAAAGTATTGGGTGAGCAAATAGGTGTGGAAGTATATGCCGAGCCGGACAATAAGGATGCGGTAAAGATTGCGAAAGCTGCCATTGATCACGCCAAGAAAAACAGTATTAGCGTGTTGATTGTGGATACAGCCGGTCGTCTAGCGGTAGATGAGGCCATGATGAACGAGATTGCTGATTTAAAGAAAGCCCTCAATCCTTCCGAGACACTATTCGTTGTAGATTCCATGACGGGTCAGGATGCAGTGAACACTGCCAAAACATTTAATGAGCGACTCGATTTCAACGGAGTAGTATTGACCAAATTAGATGGAGATACCCGTGGTGGTGCGGCCCTGTCTATACGCAAAGTGGTGGACAAACCCATCAAGTTCATCAGCTCTGGCGAAAAAATGGAGGCGATTGATCGTTTCTATCCTGATCGTATGGCCGGAAGGATACTGGGAATGGGTGACGTGGTGGGTCTTGTTGAAAAGGCGCAACAAAATTTTGACGAAGCAGAAGCGCAACGCCTCAATAAAAAATTCAGAAAAAATCAATTTGATTTCAACGATTTCCTTTCCCAACTGGAGCAGATCAAAAAAATGGGAGACATGAAAAGTTTGATGGGGATGATCCCAGGTATGGGTAAGGCCCTGAAGGATGCTGATATCGATGACGACTCCTTCAAACCCATAGAAGCCATCATCCGATCCATGACCAATGAGGAGAGATCAAATCCTGAGAAGATCAACCCGAGCAGAAAAAACAGAATTGCTAAAGGAAGTGGTAACAGTGTGCAGCAAGTAAACCAATTGTTGAAGCAATTTGAGCAAATGCGCAAAATGATGAAGACCATGAACAAGATGGGAGGTGGTAAAAGAGCTCTTTCGGCATTGAACCCATTTGGCAAGTAGGCGACATTCTGGGCTGTCAACTAAAGAAATTGAATAAAAAGAGGAACCTAGTACCCATTGCTTCCGTTTACTTACCTAGTTTACAGGTTATTCTATTAATTTAATATGAAGTAAAAAGTGCCCGAATCAAGTAGGGCACTTTTTTTGCATTGCTAACCAAACACAAACCAAACTAAATTTATTATGACTCGAATCAATGTAATTTTAATGCTAGTAGCTTTTGTTGCTACTACAGCAATGGCTCAAAAACCGATGGCCAGTCCTCCAGACAAGGCAGAAGGTAAAATTGATGGCATCACAGTGGCAGTCAATTATCATCAGCCGTCAGCTAAAGGAAGAAAAATCATGGGTGGTCTTGTGCCTTATGGAGAAGTTTGGCGAACTGGTGCCAACGAAACAACATCTATTGAGTTGAGTGCTGATGCCAAAATAGAGGGAAAGGCAATCGCTAAAGGGAAGTATGCATTGTTTACCATTCCTGGTGAAAACGAATGGACTATCATCATCAACAAATCCATCAAATGGGGATCAACCAGCTACGATGCCAAGGATGATGTGTTGAGAGTAAAAGTGAAGCCTTCAAAAACGGACAGCTTTGTGGAAACATTTAACATTTCCTTAGATGGAAGTAAAGTGGTGATGAAATGGGAGAACACCCAGGTAGCATTCAATATTAGTAAATAACTAAAATCCGTTATTAAATTTCTTTAGAGAGGCTGCCTCAAAAGTGACATGTTTTGTTGATCCGCCAGTTGGCGGAGAAACATCCCTTAATTGTAAATTCAAACTATAGGGATTCTTGGCTTTCGTTCAGAAAAACAACATTCTTTAACTTTTGAGGTAGCCTCTTTACTTTTGTCCAATTTTGAGCTAATCTGGCGATTCACTTTATTACCAACCTATTTAGCTTTACTTGCTCAATCTAATTTTAAAAATTAGCCTCTCATTCACTATATGCTCATTTTAGGACGGTCGGATCGGGTAGATTTACCAGGATTGGGACTCACAGACATTCATGCCAAAATTGATACCGGGGCTTATACCAGCTCACTTCACTGCTCCAGCGCAAAAATTGTGGATGGTAAACTCGAATTTGTTTTATTGGACGAGGAACACCCTGAATTTACCGGAATGAAGTTTACCTTTGATGAATACGATCAAAGGGAAATAAAAAATTCATCGGGCCAGGCAGAATTAAGGTTCATTATTAAAACCACTGTAAGAATCCATGGCAGAACATTCAAAACTCAGTTCTCTTTAAGCGACAGAGATAATTTAAAATTTCCAATCTTACTGGGAAGGCGGGTATTAAAAAACAGGTTCCTCATTGATGTGGCAAAGAAGGATTTATCATTCAATAGCAAGAAAGAAACTCCAAACAAGTAACCAGCAAGTTGAGGTTGTAAGCTCAAAACATTTATTATGAAAATTGCCATTTTATCAAGAAACGCAAAACTGTATTCAACCATGAGGCTGGTTGAAGCTGCCAAAAAGAAAGGTCATGAAGCCATCGTTGTTGATCATTTGAAATGTATCATTGAGCTTGAAAAGAAGAACCCAAAAGTATATTACAATGGAGCTCATTTAGAAGACATCGATGCGATAATACCCCGTATAGGAGCGTCAGTTACCTTTTACGGCACTGCTGTAGTGCGTCAGTTTGAAATGATGAAAGTCTTTACAGCCATTGAATCACAGGCTTTGGTCAGATCAAGAGACAAATTGAGGAGTTTACAAATATTGGCCAGAGCAGGCGTTGGCTTGCCTAAAACTGTATTTACCAATTACACCAAAGATGTTGACCACGTGATCGAATCGGTGGGGGGTGCTCCACTGGTTTTAAAACTATTAGAAGGAACACAAGGTTTGGGAGTGGTACTTGCTGAGACGCATAACGCGGCCAGTTCTATAATAGAAGCCTTCAATGGATTGAAGGCCAGAGTTATTGCTCAGCAGTTTATTAAAGAATCAGGCGGAGCAGACATCAGGGCATTTGTAGTGGATGGTGTGGTGGTAGGCGCCATGAAACGACAAGGAAAGGAAGGTGAATTTCGCTCTAATTTGCATAGGGGTGGAAGCGCATCAATCATTGAATTAACAGATGAAGAAGAAAATACAGCCTTAAAATCTGCAAGGGCTATGGGGCTTGGTATAGCCGGTGTGGATATGCTGCAATCCTCCCATGGACCACTTGTTTTGGAAGTCAATTCATCACCCGGTTTGGAAGGTATTGAAAAGGCAACGAACAAGGACATCGCCAGAGAAATCATTCGGTATGTTGAACGCAATGTTTGATACCTTGATAAAATGTATGTCAGCTTTAACCTTAATTATATCTTGTGTATGAATACTAATTATAATATGGGCTCAATCTGAAGAAGTCATGAAGGTGGTAAAAATAGCAGGTCATGAAATTAAACCAGGTGAGTCAAAAGAGATAGATATTAAAATCGCCAGGCTCCCCTCCCACACCCAAATCGATACACCCATTTTCGTCCATCGCGCCTTAGAAGATGGCCCTACACTTGCCTTAATGGCTGGGATGCATGGAGACGAAATCAACGGGGTAGAAATAGTAAGGAGAATACTGGATAGTGACTTAAACAGGACAAAAAGAGGCACTGTTGTTTGCATGCCCATCGTCAACGTCTACGGTTTTCTGAATTACTCCAGAGAAGTCCCTGATGGCAAAGACATCAACCGTTCATTTCCTGGTAATAAAACAGGTTCATTGGCTAGCCGTGTAGCCTACCATCTTATGCGAGAGGTTATTCCTTATATCGACTATGGTATCGACTTTCACACGGGAGGGGCTGCAAGAACTAACTACCCGCAAGTAAGGTGTGTAATGAGCAATGAAAAAAATGCTGAGTTGGCCGCAGCCTTTAATGCCCCCTTCACCATCGACTCGCCTTTCAGGCCCCGATCATTAAGGCAGGCCGCCAGTAAAAAAGGAAAAAACATTATTGTTTATGAAGGTGGCGAATCCCTCCGGTTCGATACCCATGCCATAGAAGCAGGGCTTTCGGGAGCATTGAGATTAATGAAACACCTGGAAATGATCGACTGGGCACCTGAAGCCAGTGAAGAAAACAGGGTGATCTGGAACTCTACCTGGGTGAGGGCTCGTACAGCAGGATTATTTCAAGCCAATATACGCGCTGGCAATAAGGTGGAAAAAAATCAGTGGCTTGGCACCATGACCGATCCCTTTGGGGGATTCAAAGAGCAGATCAAAGCACCGGCTACCGGGTTTGTGATAGGCTTGAACAATGCACCGGTGATCAACGCAGGTGATGCCCTTCTTCACATAGGGTTGGATGACTCCTGTAAAATAAGATAAGAGTTAAATTCTAAAAATCAGGACAAGGGATGATCAGCTTGTCTTTTGGCGGCTTGCGTGGATCGCGTGTAGACCAGGAGTACACCAGGCTAAATTCATGTGCACCTCCACTACCCGATCCTAATTTGGAAATGGTAAAGTCATAGCTATAGCCGATATTAAGAATGTCCTTTGGTCCCTTTTTAGTAAATCCAAGCAAAAGCACAATCGATTCATTGTTACTAAAGCCATTCACTTTTTTAAATGGAACTCCTCTGTACCACATTCCAACAATCAAAGGTTCAAGCGTGAGGTAAGTACCAATATCCATTTGATCAAATTCTCCCTGGTGTCGGTATTGTAGTGCTGGCGCAATACTGCGTTCTGAAGGACGGGCATAAATTCCTGATCCAACTACCCCAGGTCTAAAATGAAATTTAATCCCGGTATGGGCGGATATTTTCATAGGAAGTTTGCTCTCCTCTCCTATTAAAGATTGATTGGGTTGTGTAATGTGATGAGCTGCCATACCCAACCATGCGCGTGGTGTGTAGAACAATCCGCCAAAAGAAAGATCGGGGAAAAACTTATTCCCTCCACCCAAAGCTTCTGCAGAAGTCGGATTGATGACATCTCCTGTTGCCGGATCAAACTGATCGCCAAAAGTTAGTTTGTCAAAATTGACGGAACGTTGGTATAAGGCAAGTTGAACGCCAGGTCTGAATGAAAGGCCCTCTGTCAAACTCAGGTTATAAGAATATTGTGCTGCAAGACTAATTGATTGAAGCCCAAGAATACCTTCTCTATCGCGTGTCAACATTACGCCCACCCCGCTGTTTTTATCCTCAATATAGGTATCGAAGTAAGCTGAGATGGTAGTGAAATTGGCATCGATGGCTGGCCACTGATTTCTGTAATTAATCCCAATCCGGGCCTGATTGGTAGAGCCGGCAAACGCAGGATTCAAATAAAGGGGGGCAGCGTAAAATTGAGAATATTGTGGATCCTGAGCAGTTACCGTTTTGTGCATCAACAGGATACACCCAAGAAACAGGGACAACTTGTACAACAACTTGGGGGATTTAAATCTCTCCATTAAAGCAAATTAAAACGTTTATCCCTATTAATAAAAATGCAAGCGGTATTCAAACGTTAAGCTTACCGCTACTTAACGATTTTTTCAGTCAAAATGTATACTTTAGCATACGTTAGGCGTTTTAAATTTTGGGAAGAAAGTTTGAAAGATTAGGTTGAAAGCGTAACGCATAATATGAACTCTAGAATTCCGAGCGTGTCTGTAAATAAAATTCTCTTTTTGTTTTTATTCTGCTCTATCTCTTCAGCATTTGCTCAGGAGTTGACCAGAAACAATTGGTATTTTGGCAACTCAGCCGATGGAATCCGATTCAATCGCTCAGATAATACCGCAAGTAGCGTAAATAACCAGGCTACTCCGTTTGGAACAGGTGGAAGTTCAGTAGCTACAGATCCTGGCAATTCAAATCTTTTATTTTATTCCGATGGAGCCAATGTGTATGATGGTTGTCATGGCATTATGCCCAACGGAAATAGTCTAACAGCAAATAGTGCAGGTAATCAGCCAACTGCAGTCAGCGCGGTGCCTGGTCAACCAAGAAAATATTTTTTATTTACCAACACCGCCAATTTCACAGCAGGTGGAGCGATCAGCAGAAGTGTGATCGACATGAATCTTTTTGGTAATGCTGTTTTTCCCTCTCCGGCATTGGGAGATGTTGAATCTAAAAATGCAGCTATTCCCGGATTGACAAACAGATCTGAAGGGATGATCGTGGTGCCACATAGCAACAGCACTGATTTCTGGTTAATCACGCACGAAATAAATTCTCAAAACTATTCAGCTACATTAATCGATCCGACAAGTTATTCAGGTACGTTCAATACCACTACCACGTCAGGGGTGGGGCTAACCATTACAGTTGCCAATTTTGCATACAATGCTGCTTTGGGAAAAGTTGCTGTTTCTCCGCAAGGACCTAATACGGATGCATTGATTTTGAACTTCGATAACACAACGGGTGCCTTTTCATTTGATCAATATATTTTTAATACCGGTTTGCCTACGGTAGGCAATCAATCCATTTACGATATCGAGTGGAGTACCTCAGGGCAGTACCTTTATATTTCAAGGCATGGTGAGGCAGGAGTGAATGCCAATTTATTTCAGTACGATTATAACAACCCCAGTATTACCCTGGCCTCTGTTTTGCCAAATCCGGTCTTCAGAAGCTATGGAATTCAATATGCACCAGACAGTGCTATTTATCATCTTTATCAGGCGATCGCAGGCGGACCTTTTTTGGTAGGAAAATTCACAAACATCGATTCAGTAGCCAGTGAGGTGGTTTATAATGCAGCGCCATTTGGAACAAACAATGTAAATGCCACACAGTTCCCATCATTTTTACCACGGGAAGATGTTACTCTAAATGTAAGCTTCACTTCCATTGGCACTTGTCAATTTGCACCTACCGCTTTCTTTAGTCTGGTTACTCCAGCAGCTGATAGCTTGATTTGGAATTTTGGAGATGGTACAGGAGCAGCCAGAGGAGCCAGTCCTATTTACACCTATCAAACTGCGAATACTTTCAACGTTAGTCTAACCGCCTTTTACCAAGGTCAAACACAAACTGCATCGCAGCCCGTTACTATTACTGCCCAACCTCTACAATTGCAGTTGGTGCAGGATACAACAGCCTGTCGTAGTGAGTTCCCTCCGCCAAGAGGCTCCTCCACCCCATCTCAGTTTCAGGTGACCGCATCGGTTTCAGGTGGCACTCCTGTTTCTGCCATTTGGTCTAATGGTGATACGGGTTTAACCCTTTCACCCGATTCCGCGGGTTATTATTATGTGGTGGTCACAGATGTGTCAGGATGTTCTGTTTATGCAGGCGTTAACGTAAGAGAATACGATCTTCAGGAACAACGCGCCAATATTTGGTACTTTGGTAATCGAGCGGGAATTGATTTTAATCCATTACCCAATCCACCTATTCCATTGGATGATAGTGCAATGGATGCCCCTGAAGGAACATCAACCATATCTGATCGCAACGGAAAGGTAATTTTCTACACCGATGGAGATAAAGTTTACGACCGAACGCATACGGAAATCGCCACAGGAATTGGTGGTGATCCTTTGTCAGCTCAAGCAGCATTGATCGTACCCGTACCCGGTGATGAAACACTGTATTATATTTTTACCACACAAGCCATTGATGGCACATCTGCCAATGAACTCCGTTATTCACTTTTTGATATCAAACCCAACGGAGGACTTGGCGCTGTTACCCAACAAAACATTTTATTGTTTGCTAAAAGTACAGAGCGCATTACTGCCAACGGAAACTGGCTGATCACACATGAGTATGGTAACAATACTTTTAGGTCCTATCCAATTACTGCACAAGGCATTGGAGATCCTGTATACTCAAGCATTGGTTCTGATCATACTTTTAAAAGCCCGCAGGCGGGTGAAGGATATATTAAATTGGGGGCTAGAAATAATGTGGCTGTCGCGTTATCCAACCCCGGCACCAGCAATCTTGTTGAACTGTTTACACTGGTGGACTCCACTGGAAGGATCACTAACTTCAGACAGATTGATTTGCAAGAGCCCAATGGACAGGTCTATGGAGTGGAATTTTCTCCTGGTGGAAATAAAGTGTTCGCCACTTTGAAAGGCGCGCCTGCTCCTTCTGCGGTTTACGAGTACTTCCTCGATTCATTGGACATGCCTTATCTTAGAAACATCACTCCGGAGCCAGCGCAAGAACTGGGAGCATTACAGATTGGTCCTGATGGGCAAATATACATGGCCATTAATGGAAGCAATGTGTTGGGTACCATTCAGGCAGTCGAGGACACCACCCTTATTAGTCCTGTTAATCTTTCCAGTTTTGCACTCGCGGCTGGTACCAATAGCGGATTAGGACTTCCCAACTTCATTCAAATTATTTCTAATGCAACCGGTGGTCCTGTATTCGACTTTACAGGAGTCTGCTTTGGGCAACCTACTGAATTTGTAGCTACACCCACTGACGCTATCGATGAATTTCAATGGTTCTTTGGTGATGGGGGTAGCGATACTACACCCAATCCTGTGCATACTTATGCAGCTCCCAATACCTACAACGTTTCCCTTCGTATATTCAATCGATGCGGGCTTGACGTTACGTTGGTTGAACCCATAACCATAAATCCTTCTCCTCCTGCACCCACTATTCCCGGAGCTGCTGCATTGTGTACCGGAGCCGTAACCTTGGATGCCAATAGCAACAACCTCCCAGACTACACCTATCTGTGGTCTACCGGAGAAACGACACAGCAAATAACGATTGACAGACCCACCCTATTATCTGTAACCAACACAGATGTCAATGGGTGTACTTCCACAGCACAAAGTATTGTTGTGGAGAACAGGCCGCAGCTTGAATTAGGGCCAGACCTCACTATTTGCGAAGACAATAATACTCCCGCACTGAATGCCTTCAATCCAGGGGCAACTTTTGCCTGGACGATCAACGGTGTACCCTCGAGCACTTCTCAAGCACAAGCGGTAGATGTAACAACACCTGGAGTATTTACTTATGCGGTCACTGTCACCGACCCCATTACAACCTGTACTGTTACAGATTCAAAAACATTTACCATTAATGTTTCCCCTTCGTTTACAATGTCCGGGATAAATCCATCCGCTTGTAATGTTGCTGATGGAAGCATCTCGTTACAATTAAATCCCAGCGCACCTGCGGGTGGGCCTTACTCTTATTTTTTAACAGGACCAGCAGGGTTTAATCAACAAGGTATTGATCAAACTGCTCCTACATTAGTAGGACCCATAGGAGGGCAACGAGCCGGCACTTTCTCAGGCATCGTTACAGACCAAATTTCTGGCTGTACCATTTCACAGGCTTTTGGGTTGAGTGACCCCGCTGCTTTTACTTTTGACTTTAACGGAACTGACTGTGACCCAACTGACATCACCGCTGTAATCACTGGAGGTGCACCCATTGCACCAGTCCTTTACAGATTTACGAATGGAACTACAGGACAGTCTATTTCGACTAATAATATTGCAACTGCCACACTTTCACCAGGAGCAGGAGATTATGTAGTTGAACTTCACGAGAATAATGGAACGGGATGTCTAGCCACACTGGCAAAAACTATTTCAGTAACACCAAAGACGATAAACTTTACAGAAAATATATGTTCTGACCCTGCCACTGTAACTGCGGCATTAGCAGCACCTTTTGGAGCGGGTGCAACCTACAGCTGGATCGGACCTGGTATTGTAAGCGGAGGAAGTACAGATCAAATTACAGTTAACGCCAGCGGCACTTATCAAGTGACTGCAACAACAGCAGCAGGTTGTGATGTAGTTGACACAAGAGACATAATATATGACAGTAATATTATTCCCTCATTTACACAAAGTGATGCTTGCGCTGATAACGTCATCTTGACAGCCAACCCAAGTGGCCCGTATACCTATCGATGGTTTAGGGGGGGCGTTTTCCAACCTAATCTTCTCGGTCGGCAAATTTCTTTGGCTACTTCGGAAAATGGAGCTAACTACTCCGTAACTGTTGTGAACGGGGTCAATGGATGTTCTTATAATTCACCTGTTCAACCCGTAAATGTGGTGGGTGCAGTTACTGCAAGCCTCATGTCTACCCCTGCATGTGACGATGACCTACCATTTACCTTAACGGCTTCTTCTGTGGCATCAGGTGTATCCTATTCCTGGTTTGTTGATGGCAATGCTATTCCAAATGAGAATACTGCCTCTCTGGCACGTACGGATGAAGGAACCTATCGTGTTGAAATTTCAAAATCGGTGTGTACCGCTTCTTCACAAATACGGGTAATCAAAGCACCTATCCCAGTGGGAAATCTTCCAAACCGTGTCATCATTTGTGATGATCCTGATAACAATGACCCGGCTACCCGTCAGGTTGATTTGGATCCGGGTTCATTTAGTCAATATGAATGGTTTAAAAATGAATTGACCACTGGCAATACGAATCAGGTTTTCACTGCCGACAGTGAAGGCTTATACATGGTGAATATTACCAATTCATTTGGTTGCGTTGCTCCAGATCAAACAGAAGTACTCAGCCAGTGTATACCCAAATTGGTAGCACCTAACGCCTTCAGACCTACCAGTTCGCTGGATTCCAATAGGGAATTCTCTGTATTCTCATTTTTTATTACTGACGATTTTGAGGTCTTTATTTACAACCGATGGGGCGAGTTGGTATTTCAATCCAATGACAGATTCTTCAAATGGAATGGAACCTACAATAACTCCGGGCAACCTTTACCCAGTGGATCGTACGCTTACGTGATCAAGTATGTGAGTACATTCCGCCCAGAGTTGGGCGTTCAGGAAAAACGGGGTGGCGTGGCATTGTTAAAATAACAGCCCAAAAGGCCGCGTTTCTAAAAATCAAAAACTGATTGTAGCATTGGTTTCATTTTTTGGAACCCTTTGGGTATCTATGTAAGAGTATATTTAAAAATACAATAAGATGAAAAAATTACTGATCCTCCCCTTTGTGTTGTTGCTAACAACTGCGATTGTTAGTCAGGCACAAATATTCAATACCTCACTTACTCTGACCGTATTGGACGATTTGGGCAATTCGGTTGAAGGAGCCACCGTACAGCTTTTTGAAACCGAAGCTGATTATCTGGCAGAAACCAATGTGGTTATAGAAGGCGTTACCGATAAAAAGGGAGTTTTGAGGTTTAAGAAACTTGAACCTAAACCCTATTACATGATTGTTCGCAAAGATGATCTCGATAATTCCGGGGGCGGAGAGAAAATTGGTCAACTGGAGGAAGGCAAATTCAACAAAGCAACAGTAATCATACAGTAGTTTGGACCGGCTTCAACTTATAGAAGAACTGACGCAATACGGCTCCTCCCACCCGGAGGAGCTTTTGTTTGTCACTCAGTTTAAGACCTTATTAAAACATCCGAATTGTTTTCACAGGGATCACCTTCCTGGCCATATAACTGGATCAGCATGGATTGCCAATACTTACTTTACCAAAGTACTATTGGTTCATCACGCCAAGCTCAATAAATGGCTCCAACCCGGAGGACATGCCGATGGTGATGAGAATGTTATGAATGTTGCTTTAAAAGAATTACAGGAAGAAACAGGTCTTATGCAAGCCACCCTCAACCGTGATTCAATATTTGATATTGACATCCATACCATTCCTGCTCGCGGTGACTTCCCGGAGCATTTACACTATGATATCAGATTTTTATTCTCGACTGACGAAAACGATGAGCTGACCATCAATCATGAGTCCCATGATATACATTGGGTAAATCTCTCTACTTTGGAAAAATACAGTCAGGAAAAATCAATACTGCGAATGAAAGAAAAATTGATTCACCTGAACGCTATTTGGAACTAATAATCATAATGCCGAAGGCAGCGACTACCATCCAAAACTTATATACTGCAATTGCGGGTATCATGATAATTTGAAGGTCCATTAAAACGGCCAACAACACGATTACTACAGCAATTGCCTTTAAAATTGATCTGGTTTTATTACTCATTATGCTTTCGGTTAAAATCTTAGCAAAATAGATTTTAGCTTTGGATTTATAAAATGGCCACCATAGGAAATGACATATTGCAAGCCAAAAAGCTGCTTCTGGAAGGCGAACTGGTTGCCATACCCACTGAAACGGTTTATGGGCTGGCTGCCAATGCCCTGAACCCTGAGGCGGTTACTCAGATCTTTGTAGTCAAAGAAAGGCCCTCTTTCGACCCTCTTATTGTTCATGTGGCCTCTATCGATCAAGCGCAACAATTTATTACTGCTGTTCCCAAAAAAGCAATACAATTAGCCCGACATTTTTGGCCAGGACCCTTAACACTCGTCTTGCCCAAACAATCCATCATTCCGGATATCGTTACTTCTGGTCTTTCTACGGTAGGAATTCGTTGTCCCGATCACTACCTTACGCGCCAACTGCTCAGTGAGTTGCCTTTTCCACTCGCAGCACCCAGTGCCAACCCTTTTGGATATGTGAGCCCTACCACTGCGGAGCATGTAAACAACCAACTGGGACACAAGATTAAATACATACTTGACGGAGGGCCCTGCCGCATTGGGCTGGAGTCAACTATAGTAGGTTTTGAAAATGACCAGGCAGTGATCTATCGAAGAGGAGGAGTAAGTGAAGAAGAAATCTCAAAAGTAATTGGAGAGATGTCTTATAGATTAGCCTCCTCCAATCCTGTCGCACCGGGGCAACTCGATAGCCACTATGCACCCAATAAAAAACTCTACTTAGGTGACATTAATGAACTCAAAAAAGAATTTACAGGAAAGAAAGTGGGTGTACTTCGATTTATGGGTAATTCTGATTCAGCGGATACCTACCAACTCATCTTATCCCAAAGCGGAAACCTGGAAGAAGCAGCAAGGAATTTATTTGCAGCACTAAGACAATTTGATCAGATGGAAATTGAAGTCATTTTAGCAGAACCCGTACCCGATTCAGGTATTGGAAAAGCAATAAACGACCGTCTCAGGAGAGCTGCTAAGTAGTATGCCATTCAATTTGCCACCAAGGCACCAGGACACTAAGATTGATGTGAGGTGAACTGGTACTACCTAACTCT
>DDUM01000044.1 GCA_002344795.1 Flammeovirgaceae bacterium UBA2338
CACATACATAGGCGTTGGCAGCAAAGCAAAAAATGACAGACCTTTGCCAGAATGAACAGAGAGTTTAACAGAGAAGAACACGTATACACCTCGGACGCTTTCGAGGAAATAATCAAAGACACAATCCGTTTTTTCAACGGAACACCTGTCTTACAACTTCCTCCTTCCGTAAAATTTCATGGAACAGGAGTTTATGCTATTTACTACATTGGAAAAAGCGACATGTACAAATCCCTTGCTGAGAGAAACAGAATTGAATTCTCAATGCCTATATATGTGGGAAAAGCAGTACCTAGAGGATGGAGACAGGCTAGAATAGAAACGAATTTAGAAAAGAAGTCCTATGAACTTAACGGCCGACTGAACGAACACGCTAGAAGTGTTGCACAGGCCAAAAATCTGACTTCAGAGGATTTTCATTGTCGCTTTATGATTTTAGAAGGTGCAGCAAGTAGCCTTATAGGAACTGTAGAGGCGGCACTAATCCGTTACTATAAGCCAATTTGGAACACGAAAATTGACGGCTTTGGAAATCATGATCCCGGAAAAGGCCGGTACAACCAAGCGAAATCTGAATGGGATGTCATTCATCCAGGCAGACCATGGGCAGAAAAATGCTTAGGGGAAGCTCCCGATAATAATAGAGTTGAGGAGAGAATAGCTGAGTATTTCACCAAATGGAAATCAAAATGAAGTCATTAGAATTATTTTCAGGTGCTGGAGGTTTGGCAGAAGGTTTAAAACTTTCTGGTTTTGAGCATGTGGGACTGCTTGAGTACAACAAAGACGCTTGCAACACACTGCGGGTTAACTTTCCAAAGCACCAAGTTTTTGAACAGGACATTAGAGATTTTGATTTTCAGCAATTCCAGAATATTGATTTGTTAGGCGGTGGTCCTCCTTGCCAGCCATTTTCTTTAGGGGGAAAAGCAAAAGGTCAACAAGACAAACGTGATATGTTCCCTTATGCAATAAGAGGCATAAGAAGTCTGACCCCTAAAGCATTTGTATTTGAGAATGTAAAAGGCCTTTTAAGGCAATCATTTGCTTCGTATTTCAATTACATCATCTTGCAACTTACTTATCCTGAAGTTAAGCAGCTAGACAATGAAAACTGGAATGACCACTTGGGTCGTTTAGAAAAAATCCATACAAGTGGCCAGCATTCAGGACTGAAATATAATGTAGTATACAGACTTATTAATGCAGCAAACTACGGAATTCCGCAAAAGAGAGAGCGAGTGATAATTGTTGGAATACGAAATGACCTTGAGTTGGAGTGGAGCTTTCCAAAAGAAACCCATTCATCTGACAGTTTGATTTGGGATAAATTCGTTACTAAAGAATATTGGGATAGAAATCAAGTTCCTTTATCCCAAAGAGAAAGCCCAGACGACCTCCTTAAGAAGAAAATTGAAAAACTAAAAAGCCAATACGGATTTTTCGCACCAGAAAGCAAGCCTTGGATTACTGTTCGTGAAGCACTTAATGGCTTACCTAACCCAGAAAGTAAAAGCAATACAATTCCAGACCATTTATTTCGCGATGGTGCGAAATCCTATCCTGGTCACACAGGAAGTTACATTGATGAACCTTCAAAGACAATTAAAGCAGGAGATCACGGAGTTCCAGGTGGAGAAAACATGATAAGATATTCGGATGGCAGAGTTAGATACTTCACCATTCGAGAAGCGAAGAGAATTCAAACTTTTCCGGACAATTATGAAATTACAGGTTCTTGGACAGAAGGTATGAGACAGTTGGGAAATGCCGTTCCCGTTGGACTAAGTACAATTATTGGAAAAGAATTAAATAAAAAGCTCAGCTGCCAACAAAGTATAAAAAACATAGGGCTGACGAGGGTTTCATAAAATTCATTGCTTCCAATTAGCTTACCGTTTGGCTGACAATGAAGTGCTCCGAAAGCCCTACGATTTTTTATACAGAGCCGTTAGGTGTCAGGGTGCTTATGGAACAGAATACAAATCTGAAAACTCTTAAAATATTTCATTGGTCAACTTATCTCCTGACTTTACTAATCTTGCCTTTAAATTTCGGAATAGGGTTGTTTGGAATGGCAATTATCATAATTCCATTGCTTATTTCGCGCATACAAATAGGTCGAAAACTACATCTGCTTCAAAAACATAAGTTTTTACTCATTTTATCAGCGCTCAACTTTCTTACTTTCGCTTTAATACGACCGGATGGAGCTCATGCACTAACTGACACTGGATATACAGCACTTCTTCAATTCTTAGGAATCAATATAGATTACAACCGTAAATTGGAAGAACCTTTTTTTATATTATCAATCTTGCTTCTTTTTCTCCAGATGATATTTGAAATATGGCTTAGAAAACTGGTCAGAAGAAATGAAAACCCAACACCTAACATGGGCTAGCAACGCATATGCTTAAGTGCTTTGCTGGTAAGTGACTGCAACTTGCACATTCATTCTGTGTTTGAGTTCTTGGCTTTTAACAGAAGGTCTTCCTTGGTTGACTTTCAGTGCGCTGAGCCCTCGAGCAGACTCGGGCGGGCAAGTGGGCAGAAAGGTCTTTGCCAAAGTCGGTGCTACTTGGCTCAAAACACAGAATTCATTACTTTGCGTGCAAATCAGTCTGGGTAGTGGCATACGCGTGCTAGCCAGGCGTTGCCGGCAAGCCACCCAACTCCGAAAACAATTCCACAAAAGAACAAAACCTCCTTAATAAATCATTGAGTGAG
>DDUM01000101.1 GCA_002344795.1 Flammeovirgaceae bacterium UBA2338
GATGGATTCCTTCAGTTAAGGAATTTAAAAAGCTTTTTAAAAACCATGAAGGCAACCTTAAAATTCAATTCGCGAGAGATAAGATTAATGAATTATTGGCATTGTTTGATGAATTGAAAGCTAGAAAGTTAATAAAACCAAAAGGCGGTCGGGGACATTTTCATGCATTAAGTATTTATTTAGTTGACCTTGAAAATTCAATTTTGTTCGAAAGGCCTCCGAAGATCGTTAAGATGATAGCCAAGCGGAACAACAATTATTGGCAAAATATTATCAAAACGGCCAAAGAGCTTGTGGTGACCTACAAAGTAAAAGCACCTTGAAGTTACCTTGATCAAGGTAACTTAATGTGACTCCATTTTAGAGTTACATTTGACTTGTAATAAAAACAATATCATATGAGTGTTCATCAATTTATAGTTCAATACGGAATTCAACCGGCAGATGCTGTTGTGCTGAATAAGAAGTTCTTTGGCATGGTCGATCATTTTGTTATTTACTTAGGCCTAATAAATTTTCAGCACATGTTTGTTGCAAATTATATCCAAGGTGTAAAAGTCATACCCAATCACGAATTAGACGATTTTCTTAAAATTTATGTCCCGTCAAAAATTGAGAAATTTCCTGGAGCAGAAACGCAAAGAGGGGAGGCTCTAAAGAGGGCGATGAGCCTTATAGGACAAAGGGCATACAATTATGTTGCGAATAATTGCGAGCATTTTAAAAACTTCGTACACTACGGAATAAAAAAAAGTACCCAGGTCCAGAAAGTTGGAGGAGCTGTGGCAATTGGGGGAATGGGAGTCACGCTGATTGGATTAGACAAGAGAAATAATGGAATGACTTTGGTTGGCATTTTTATAGTTTTGATAGGAATTATAGTTGCTTTGCTTGGCGATCCTGATAATAATAAACAAAGAAAAGTGGATTATTGAAGGCCATGTAGGTGCTCTTGTCACTTATGATTTCAGAATTAAAACTAATATTCAGCAACAATCGTAGTTATCCACTTATAGATTTCTGATGATTGTTCTTCTGGAGTTACAAACTCTCGATCAGTCATATCAACAAAGGCAGTTTCGATATCGGCTTTCGGGAGTTTATAATCGCTTAGCCATCTAGTTGGGTTAAAATTATTCCCATACATTTTGCGACAACTTAAGAGATCAAACATAAATGAGGTCAATTCTGCAATGAACCAATCATTTCTAACTTTGTTAGGATATTTGTCACTTATCTTTTTTAAGATGTGTAGTTTAAGCAGAATGAAATGATCACTGGCCCATTGCATATCGCTTATCTCCTTGTGATCCAACATTTGAATCCAGTCCCCTATGTTGGATAGTATCTTATTTACAGCTAAACAGTAGTAGTTGGGGTGACCACCTGTTAGTAGCGCCTCATCACCTAATTCTGGTGCGTTTTCAAGAATAAGCTCTGTCCAAAATTGATATTGATAAAAACCAGCAATTGCTGGTTTGGTTAAAATGGCCCTTACCCAATACCAGTGGATAAAGTTAATAAAATAGAAAGGCATTAATTTTTCTGGTATCGCGCCCATGATAGAATCATCAGAAGGTTTTAAATTCATGATCTTCCTATCTCGCTCTATAAAGTCGTTTGAGTTAAAGTATTTGAAAGATATCTCTTTAATTGTAGGAATTAGAATATTTCTGTCCCTACCTCTCCTAATAGCTTCTCTTGTCCCAAGGAATATCTTTATCAATGGCTGTTCATCCAAGTTGCCTTCTCTTGGTTCATTCTCCAATTCTTCCATCATTGGCGTATCCACATTTGCAAACTGAACACGTAGAAAAGTCTTCAAAACATCTCGATCCATATCAAAAAGTCGAGAAGGATGATCTTTCAATATTTGTCTAAAATGAACTGGTGCTACATACCACCATTTCTGAATCTTGAAAATTTCCTGATATTGTAACCACCTATCATCATTCACATTCTCTAGAAAATATCTTTCGTACTTACGGAACAACATTGAGAAACTTGCAGGCTCAATAAATTTTAGCATATCACTGTATAGCTCAATGAGTTTATCCGTGGGAGCTTGATGAACAAACCTATTCCAAAAGTGTAAGGTCACCCAAACGCAAAGTACCAGCCAAATCAATGGCCAAAGTCCAGAGTCGATACCTTCTTGTTGCCAAAAAACATCCAGCAATCGGGGATGACCATTTGAATGAAAGTATGCGCTTAAGCCACTTAAGCCTAGCAGTGTCACTGAAGGCCAAGCAAATTTCCATATTTGCTTTAAGCGAATTATCTCGCGCTCATCAAATTTGAAAATTGCAAATAATACGGCAATAAGAATTGAAACAATAGTTATCCAATCTGAGAAACTCATGTCGTTTGAAATTTCATTTGTAGCTTAGAATTTTCAATGCATTTGTCAGTGTCATCAATATTTTGAGCTCTGCAGACCCTAAAAGGTGAAATGCCTCATGTATCTTTTGTTGAAAGGTTTTACTTGATGAAGCCTTAATCGGATATTCTCTTAATGCCTCGACAAATAAGGATTCAATGATACGGAGTTTATAGTCTTCATTTAAAGCATGAGTATAAATGTATTTGGCTAAATCGATTATTTCATAAATCAATGATTCATTTTTATGCCAATTAAAAGGAATATTCTTAATGCATTTTTGAAACATACTTGAAGCATCCAAGGTAGGACTTTCATCAAAAGATTGCTGCAAATCCGATATGGATAATGTCAAACCGATATAATTATTTTTCAAAAACCACTTCATGAAATTAGAAGCTTCTTTTGGCTCTTTCGTCTTAATAAAATACTCAAGTGTTATTGGTTTCGCTAGATGGGCAAAAAGTTTGTAGTAAATTAAATCATCAGTTATCAGCGCTCTGTTTGAATGATTAGCAAGAAAAGTTGTGTCAATCAAATACTTGAAATACCAATCATTTCTCTCAATAAGCTCGGGATTCCTAAGAAGAATGTCCAATTTTTCAGGAGCAAATCCTACAATACAATTTTTAGTTATCCAATCAAGCATTTCATTCAGATGAGCAAGAAAAGTTGTCTTATAATTTGGCGGATAGGGTATAGGTTGAACATTGGAAAGTGAGATACTTAATGTTAGTGGACTATCGTCAAGCAAATTCACCTCTTCAATTTTATCTCTAATAAAGTCTCTGAGATGCTGAGATACCATGAACTTATAATTGTTATGTTGGGGAATCTCTTTCCACTTGCTTAGAATTGGTAGAGTTGATAGATCAACCACAAATTCATTAATTCCATGTATATCTTGTTGTTTAAATATTGCCAACGGAGGTATTATAAATCCTTTTGAATTGTTTCCAGTAACATTCTCATAGATTTCAAATATTTTATGATGGTCAACTTTTCTGACTAACTCGGTGAAAGATATTTTTCCCTTATAGTACGAATTGAAAGCATCTTCAACAGTTAATTTTCTGAGTTCACCATCGGCACCAAATTCTTTAATGAACGTTTGGTGCAAATCTTCTATGTCTCCAGATTTCCAAGTTATTGTTCGCATCTGATACCCGGAAATCTTGAAACTATTCGCCACTTCCTCTGTGATTTCAGCAAGAAGTCCAGAATACTTGTCAAGAATTTCGTTTATTATTATTGTGGTTCGTTTTGATATCCCATCCCTTAATTCTATAGTTTCTCCAATTTGTTTCTTAAGTATAGCCTTAGCGATTATGTTACTTTCAATCGTATCGGGGTCCACATGAATTATCTTTGGCTTACTATCGTAAGTGACACGTGCGGTAGTATTTAGTTCAACTCTTTCATATTTGTTCTGTGGATACTTATTTGCTTGGATGGTAACTAATCCAAAATATGATTGTCTTATTGTTGCGTTATCAGAATTATTTTTTGCGTAGGGAAAAATTAGGTCAAGGCCAAGTTGGTATAGCCCGTTTTTGAAACATACTGCTCCAATTAAAAATGCATGCTCCCAGTAGAACTGAATTTTCAACAGTTTTTTATCCAATTTCTGTATAAGCTTTTGGCGTTTATCATCTTGCCGATCTAACGCTTGGATTAAGATTGTTGTATAAAGTGGGTCATTTGGAAATTGACTCAGTGCAAATTCCGATACCTCTTCCAATTGAGCATACATATTTAGCTCGTTAAGAATATTTATTTCATACTTAAAGAACTCATCAAGTGGTTTGAAATGTTTACGCCATCGTTCTAGAAGTTTGAGAAGTTTGGTATGATTTGTTCTCAGGTTATGTAGATTCCTAATATATAAGTAAAGACCTTGAGATTCCCGATTTTCATCTATATACCTTGATATGTATTCATTGCTTTTGTGGTACTGCCCAATGGATGATAAAGTCTTACAAACATTATCTTTCAAGGTTTCTGAAAAGGTGTCAAATGATTCTGGTTCAATTGTAAGAAGTTCTTGTATACTAATTGCTTCCTCCTCTGTAAAATTAAAGTGCAGGCAGACAGCCTCAATGATGTTTTTCGATTCCTCATTGGCATATACCTTGTTTCGAAGCTGATTATTAAATATCATACGCGTGTCAGCATGTTTGTAGCGAAAAAGCACATTAATAGCCACAATCAAGTTGTTTGCTGTATTTTCATTTACCTCTTTTATCTCTTTGATGTAGATAGAAAAATACTCACATGACTTTACGTAATCTCCTTTTAAAAAGTAAGTGAACGCAAGAATTTGATTGTATGTATACTGAGAATCTCGATGCTCTTCACAAATCTCGATAACCTTATCATATTCCTTGATCTGACTAAGGCTTGGTATTAGGTGGACAATAAAATTAGCGTTTGACTTAGATTCTTGTTTAAACCTTCCATACATGTTCAAAACACCTTCTCTGTCATTATTAACTAAATATGCTGCATGATTATATATAAAATATGATTGTTGATAGTATTTATTTTCCCTAAACAATTGCGACCCTTCAACAAAGGCAAGTATAGATTTCGACAGGAGCAAGCAATTTTGTATTCTTTCACTTTTGCCGGTAGAATCGTCCTTGCGACTTAACATATCATTCGGCAATTCTTTCAATTCATTGTTGTACAAAACGGTCGAAACTAGCATCCAATAGGGGAGGTCTGAATATTCAATTTTGGCCGGAATATCAATGCTTTCTAATTCTTCTCTTAGTAATTCATTTATTTCATTGTGTCGTCCTTGTTTAGCATAAGCTGTTGCAAGGATGCTCTTGAATGTTTTACTAACCCTGATAGGTACTGGTAGTGTCATTAAATTTATGCTTGAGTCCATAGCAACTTTAATAGCCCAGGCTCTTGCATTTTGAGGTCGAACCTTAAGAATTTCATCCGCGATTTTTAGTGCTGCTTTATTTTCCCCTGTAAAATAATACGAAGTACACGCTCGCTCAATCATTTTCAAATCCTGCTTTTGATAATTGAAAGCAATTATAAAATTTGGATAAACCTCATTGTTTAGACCCAAATCTGAATGACATTGACCCCTTAAATAGTAGAGTTCGGCCAAAAGCCTATTGATATATTTCCCAGGGAGAGTAGAATTCTCAATGGATTTCTCTAACGAAAGTAGTTGACTAGAGGCGCTTTTAGGATTTAATTTTCTTAATTCAACTGACACATTATCTAACTGCCTTTGGAAATCCTTAAACAACTCGATATTGAATTCATTCGCCTTTTTGTTCCCGAGAAGCCCAAGTAATACTAAAATTAATTGTGGAATAACTGTCCAAGGCTCAAAACTAAGTTTATCAACCCATGCCCATATAATTGTCAAAATGATGGCAACCATAATAAGGAATAGGCTTAAATTTTTGAGAGTAAATACCTTAGTCCTGAAAAACTTAATCATTATATTCAACATGTATTATTTACAATTTACAAACAACTTTGTATTATCCTTTGACTTATTAATCTCCATAGCCCGGTGGACTGGCCCAAAAGCGGGGTGGCGCGAAGGGTAGTGTGCGGAAGCATTTTTGGGGTCTAGATTTCTATTTCCGAGGATTCATTTAAACTGCACAAAGTTTCGATAATATTTGAAAGTACTGAATATTATATTACATTTGAGGCATGGAGTACAGCGAAGCAAAAAAAAAGTTTATCCAAGCATGGGGCACACTAGGCTCTAATTGGGGAATAAATAAAGCAATGGCGCAGATTCACGCCCTTTTGCTGCTGGCTACTGAACCACTGTCAGCTGAAGAAATTATGGAGGAATTGCAGATGTCCCGAGGTAACGTGAATATGAATTTGAGAGCACTAATGGACTGGGGTATCGTGAAGAAAGAGCATAAAGTCGGGGAGAGGAAGGAGTTCTTTACTACGGGCAAGGATGTTTGGGATTTGGCAAAGCAAGTATCAAAGGAGCGGAGAAGGAGGGAGATCGAACCGATTCTAAACGTTTTAGAAGAGGTTCAAAAGGTATCAGGAGATAACAAAAAGGAAGTGGCAGAATTTAAGAAAGTCACTGGCGACCTATTTGATTTCTCTGTTAAAGTGGATAGCATGATAGACAAGTTCACCAAGTCAGATCAAACCTGGTTTTACAAATTGCTTATGAAGTTCTGATATATTTTTTGACGCTAAGTTTCAATTAATTCTGAAAGTTATGAAAGTAGCAGCAATGACATTACCACAACAAAAGGCCGGTCAATCAACAAGAAACCAAACGCAATCAAAAAAGGAATTAATTATTTCTTATTACGAAAAAGCTGGACCGGATTACCAGAGCTGGAGCAAGAACTACAACATGCATTTTGGGTATTGGAAAAAGGGAATCAACCCGCTGAATAGAGAAGCTATGCTTGAGCAGTTAAACGAAAAGGTTTTCGAAAAGCTGTCGATAAATCATGTCAAGCCATTTGCCATCGCTGATCTTGGTTGTGGTTTGGGCGCAACCCTAAGATATGGCGCAAAGAAATATCCAACTATGAAAGGCAAAGGAATTACGCTAGTGCCTTGGCAAGTTGACCAAGCTAAATCACTCAACACAAAATCAAAGGCCACCGAATCAATCGAGATTATCGAAGGTGATTATTGTAACACCAAGTTTGCTGATAACTCACTAGATGCGGTGATAGCGATTGAGAGTAGCTGCTACGCTAGTGGCGATAACAAGTCCGATCTCCTAAACGAAATTCAAAGGATACTCAAACCTGGTGGTCGGTTTGTTATTTCAGATGGCTTTCTGAAAAAGCCGCTTGGTCCTAACGGTTTCTTAAGAAGCGTATATGATCAGCTGTGCGCGTCCTGGGCATTAACCGAATTAGGTAGCATCAAAGAAGTGGAAAGTCGCCTTCGACAACTAAAATTCAAGGACATAGAAATCGAAGATGTCAGTATGAACATTGCTCCATCAGTTGCCCATGTTCCTTTCACAGTGATTTACTTCTTAATTAAGGAGCTGCTATTTGGCAAAGAAAAGATGACTAAGGAAAGATGGGATAACCTAAAGTCTCCTTTATTGACTATGGTGCTTGGCTCTGCGCGATCACACTTCGGATACTATTTTGTATCAGGCACTAAAGGTTAATCTTAATATTTAATTGAAACTTTAAACTTAACTTATATGAACTACATCATCTTAACCTACTCAATATACTTTCCCGCAACAATTGTACTAACCGTTTGGGTGGCAAAGACACTCTTCACTAATGGACGAGTTTTTCTTGTGGACATTTTTGACCAAAATGAGCTTATGGCAGATAGTGTGAACAAGCTATTAGTCGTTGGGTTTTATCTTATTAATATAGGCTATGCGGTTTATACGCTTCAAATATTTGGAGAGGTCACTTCCGCTCAGGTTGTAATCGAAAAACTAAGTCTAAAAATCGGAGCAATAATTCTCATCTTAGGGGCCATGCATTTCTTTAACTTATTTGTCTTCTTCAAATTGAGAAAGAGAACCAAAGAAGTTGCTGCTTAATTAATAATTATGAAAAAGATAATTCTGGCAGGAGGGAGCGGATTTTTGGGAAAATGCATCATCGATCATTATCGACATGCCCAAATAGTGGTGTTAACCCGAGGCAAATCGAATACGAGGGAGAATGTTCAATATGTGAATTGGGATGGCAAAGCACTTGGCGCTTGGGCAGACCAATTTGAAGATACAGATGTACTTATCAATCTAAACGGTAAGTCGGTTGACTGCCGATATACGGAAGCCAATAAAAAGCTAATCTATTCAACGAGATTAGAATCCACAGAAGTACTTGGGAAAGCAGTTCAGCAGTGTAAAAACCCACCTAAACTTTGGATCAATTCATCATGGGCTACCATTTATCGTCATGCATTAGATAGACCTATGGATGAAGTAAACGGTGAGATTGGAACTGGATTTTCAGTGGATGTTTGTCAACGGTGGGAAAAAACCTTTAATTCAGTTGAAACGAGTTCAACCAGAAAGGTTGCGATTAGAACTGCCATTGTATTAGGTAAGAATGGAGGAGCATTGAAACCATTAAAGAACCTGGCTAGACTTGGAGTTGGCGGAAAGCAAGGCTCAGGCAATCAATATTTCAGTTGGATCCATGAACAAGATTTTGTCAGCATTATTGACTTCATAATTGAACATGAAGAATTGAATGGAGCGATCAATGTTTCTAGTCCAAATCCAGTAACTAATGAATATATCATGGAGGCTCTCCGAAAAGCTGTTAATGTTCCTTTTGGTATACCAATGCCCAGTTGGCTTTTAGAATTTGGTGCTATTCTAATAGGAACAGAAACTGAGCTAGTATTGAAAAGCCGGAGAGTTGTCCCTAAAAGACTACTTGATGCAGGTTATAAATTCAAGTATTTAGAGATTGAGAAGACCTTGACAAATCTATGTTCGTAGGAACTAGTGCGCTGTCCGGCAAAATAGCGGGGGTGTGTTGGCAAGCGCGGAGAAGCATTATTTTGCGCAAATTTTTTGTTTACTCGTTGTTTGGGTTATAAACTTCTATGACAATCGTAGAAGTTCTACAAATGCTAGTTTACTTTCTGCGATTTCAAAAATAGGCTCTGGTACGTACTCATTTTTATTGTCCTTTCCATATTTTCTCAAAGCTTATTAATTGGACTAAATAATAATATACCTAAGTAAGTTTTCGACAGAGATATTAAAATTTTGATCAATGGTATAAATAATGCAGGTATTTCATACATCTAGATTTTGGGGTTCATTGTTACTGTAGTAGCATTAGCATGAAGTACTATTAAAAAAAATTGGGTATTCTGAGCTTAGGAGAATCTAGCACGAGGCTTTGTGCTATCTCTAATCTATTTTGCTTAAAACTTGATTCCCTAAATTCCTCCTCTTAATTGATCCCACCCTATTTCAGCCCCATTATGATGGTTAAAAGTGAGACTTTTATTACACCGCTATACTAGGGGTAATACTGGATATAAATGTTTACCGTACTATTGAGTATTTTTTGTGAAAATTAAGCCTATCATGACAATAATGGCTATTATACTAGGACTTTCATGCCTTGCACTATTCCTCCTGGCGTTAAGAATTAGATTTTATAAAAATGAGTTAGCTAAAGTAAAAGTTCAGAACCGACAGTTATTAATTCAAAAGATTGATATAGATACGGCCTATAGCTTACTTAACCAGTCTGTTGAAAAAGATAAGCAGGCTTTTTCTAAAACCCTGCATGACGAAGTTGGAAACAGCTTGGCATCTATAAAACTCATGGTGGATGCTCTTGGTCGTAATCGATATGGAGACGATTTTGATATGCTGCTTTCCATGCAAAAGGAACTGACTCTAAGCTTACATACTGTCCGAACTATTTCTAAGGATGCTTATCCTCCAAGTCTTAAAGAGCATGGACTTGGGTTTGCAATTGGTGAGTTGTGTGATAGGTTAAGCAATCCAAAACTTACCAAAATTATTTTTGAAGAGAATATGGGCTCAATCAGACTCCAGGCTAATAAAGAATTGCTGTTGTACAGGGCAGTTCAGGAATTGGTTGGTAATGCCATAAAGCACTCATTGGCATGGTATGTCTATGTTACTATAACATGTTTAGAGAATGACCTGGTTATTACGGTAGAAGACAACGGGGTTGGCTATGGGCCATGGAAAAAGGACAAAGGAGGCATGGGCTTAAAGTCTATTCAAAGTAGTTTAAAAACAATCAATACCAGTGTGTTTCTGGATAGGGAGAGGTTAGGATTTAAGGTACAAATAAAACATCCAATTTATAATGGAGCTTATCAGAGTGTGCATAGCAGATGATCATAAATTATTTCGTAGGCTTACAATAGCCTATCTTCAATCTGCTCCACGTATTGATTCAAATATCATGGAGGCAGATAATGGACGGGAATTACTAAGAAAGATTCGCAATAATCCAGTTGATGTGGTGATTTTGGATATTAGTATGCCTATTATGGGCGGAGAGGAAGCAGCAGCTATTTTGTTAAATAGGTATCCAAATATCAAGATAGTAATGCTCACCATTAATGATTCACCTGGAAAAATACTTGAATTGATGAATCAGGGCGTGCACGGATACCTACTTAAGGATTGTGAACCAGAGGAACTTGTGATTGCCATTGAATCGGTAACGGATCGTGACTTTTACAGGAATACTATTGTAGAAAAGGCACTTAAATATACCGAACGAAATGTTAAAAGTGGAAGGAAAAGGCTTTTGGATGACTTAACCAACCGGGAGAAAGAAATTCTACGTCACATCTGTGAGGAATTTACAACCAAAGAAATCGGCTTAAGGCTTTCCATCAGCCAGAAAACTGTAGAGAATCACCGCATGAATATGCTGCAGAAATTAAGTGCTCGCAACACGGTAGGATTAGTAAAATATGCCTACGAAAACGGCTTACTGCCCAATAACTAGTATAGGGGAATTCCCTTAATTTCAACTAAGATCATATTTTGTTTTGAGTCTTTTCTTTAAGAGCTAACGCTCAATGAATTAGGACGTTAGGTGCTGTCAACGTAACTCATGAGTTTATTGATAGGCTTCTTGTCACTCTATCTTAATTTTTCAGGGATTGGGAATTACTATTTTGAACTAACAAAATGGTGTTCCCCATGAAAAAATCCGTAGTGCTAGGCCTAACCTTATTGGCTTCAATTTCATGTTTTGCACAGCAAGCCTACTATGGAGTATCTCCAGGCGATGGATATGGTTTACGCTTTTGGAACAGCGACTCCTATAAAATTCATATGGGAAATTCAGGAGAGTATCATTATGGGCCAGTATCAGGTTATAGTATTAAGCACAATATGAGTAGTGACGCTGGTCGGGGATGGACATGGGGGCTTGGGGGTACTACTCCAGTTGCCGGTTTAAGCAATACAGGTCACATGCAAATTGCTGGAGATTTTGTGACAAAATCGCTGCTGCGGGTTAGCAATGGATATGGTGCGGTAGATATAGGTCCTATGAATGGTTCTTGGTCCCATTTTGGGACGGATCGACCTAAGTTCTATTTTAATAAACCTGTAACGGTTGATGGTGGAATTAGTAGTTACTCCTCAAACAACTTGTTTCTACAGACGGCAGATGTGACTAGAATTACAATACTGAATAGCAACGGCAACGTAGGAATAGGCACAGCTACACCATCAGCCAAACTTGAAGTGGTTGGCCCTTCAACCGGTAACGGAGTATCGCTTAGTGTAGGAGGCGGGGGAGATATGTTAATTAATTCAGGAGGTTCAATTTTTTTCGATGGTAATTACTCCTACGCTTCAGGAAATTATATTAGGCCAATTGAGAATAATACCCAGTCTTTTGTAACTGCGGGAATAGAGAGATTGAAGATAAGTGCTTCAGGAGATATTGGCATTGGTACATCTTCCCCCGACTCCAAACTCACCGTTAAAGGCACCATCCACACCCAGGAAGTAAAAGTAGATCTCGATGGTTCCGTGGCTCCTGATTATGTCTTTGAAAAGGACTACCCACTTACCTCACTTGAAGAGTTAAAATCCTACATCGATCAGAACAAGCACCTTCCGGAAGTTCCATCAGCCAAAGAGATGGAAGAGACGGGGATCAATTTAAAGGAGATGAATTTGTTGCTACTTAAAAAAGTAGAGGAGTTGACTTTGCATTTGATTGAATTGAAGAAAGAGAAAACGTATGAAGTTGAATTGTTACAATCTCAAATTGATCAATTAAAAAGGAAATAATGAAACAGATAGTATTTATAGCTACTCTACTCGCGTCTCTACCATTAATAGGTCAAAATTTGGTACCGTCCGATTCATGGACAGTAAGTTCTGGTAGTATAGGTGCCTATTCACAGAATGGCTCTTCTAGTATGAATGTCCGTGAAACTGGTGCAAACCCTTTTGGTCAGCAAGATATCTTATGGAAAGCTGTACCGGATGCTGCCAATGGCGCTGATGGAGGGTGGGACACACAGAATTTTACTATTGATAAGAATAGGATGTATCGATTTGCCATCTGGATCAAGAAAACCGGATCGGGTGATGGCACCACCTATTTTGGATGCAGATCAAATGATATTTTGAATCTGGCTGGCGCTGTTGATAGTAATCCCTATTTCTGGTATGGGGATCTTCCAAACCTTAATAAATGGTATTTACTTGTTGGTTATGTGCATGCCAGTAATGATCCTTCTACTACTCATTATGGTGGTGTTTACGATGGAGAAACTGGTGTGAAAGTATTATCAGTAACTGATTTTAAGTTTTCGGCTTCATCTACTTATTCTGTTCACCGAACATACCTGTACTACGACACCAATACTTCTGATCGCCAATACTTCTACGACCCACAGGTCTATGCTTTAGAAGGTCATCTTCCGCTTGAAGAAACAATCTTGGCTGATTTCAAAAATGGTGAAGTCTATTTTAATAAAAATGTCGGAATTGGGACTTCCAACCCTCAAGGATCGCTGGATATCAAGTCGGCTGAACCTACTATTTATCTTAACGGAGGTGAGTTTGGAGCCATTCGAGGTAATGAAGCTACGTGGCTGCTTGGCTATGGGGGCCCTCAAGGAAGTGAAGATATTTCTATTGGTACTCAGGATAATACTGGGTCAAGGACAATAACTTTTGCTACAGGTGGAACAGCAAAAATGAAAATCCTAAGTAACGGCAACGTAGGCATAGGCACCACCACTCCCGACTCCAAACTCACCGTCAAAGGCACCATCCATACTCAAGAAGTAAAGGTAGACCTCAATGGTTCAGTTGCTCCTGATTATGTCTTTGAGAAAGACTACACCCTCACTTCTCTCGAAGAGTTAAAATCCTACATCGATCAAAATAAACACCTGCCGGAAGTTCCATCCGCTCAGCAAATGGAAGAGGAAGGAATCAATTTGAAAGAGATGAATTTGCTTTTACTTAAAAAAGTGGAGGAGTTGACACTGCACTTGCTAAATCAGGAGGATGAGATTGAAATCCTCAAACAAAAGGTTAACATTTTGTCAAGTAAAATAGATCATTAATTATGACTAGGTTTTTTACGGTTATTATTTATTTAGGGTCATTACTATCCTTGACTGCCCAGACATGGACGGGTACTCAAATCAGTATAAACCACCCCACCCTTGGGGAAAATGGAGATAATACTTCTTTTTTTCGTGTCGATCCCTATTCAGATTTTACAAGTCTCAGATTGCGATTGGGGGATGAAGAAACTTCAAACTTTGAAATTGGTTATAACTTTTATTCAGGGGGACAATGGTTCACCAATTTCAGTTTAGATGGTTATGGTACAGGATACTTTAGGAATTCATTAGGAATAGGTACTAGCTCAAATGGTGTAAGCCTTCGTGTTCAGGCTAGTTCAGCCAATCAGACCGATAACACGGCAGTATTTTCTGCACCTAATATTGGGCCAAACCATAGTCATGTTCATTGGGGTACAACCGGTGACTGGTACTTAAGATCAGCAAGTAGTTCAGGAAAAATTGTGCTTCAGGATTCTGGTGGAAACCTTGGAATAGGGACTTCTTCACCAAATTATAAAGTTTCGATAGCCTCCAATGGTAATGAATATTCGGTTAACCCACATTCAAACGGAGTAGATCTACATTCGACAGGAAATTTAGCGCCACATTATCAAACCGATTTTAGTATATATAAAGGAAACATTGGGGCTGGTATACTACAATTTAGAATCGATGGAACTGGCAACGTAGGCATTGGCACCACAACACCCGATTCCAAACTCACCGTCAAGGGCGTTATCCACGCCCAGGAAGTGAAAGTAGACCTCAATGGCTCCGTAGCTCCTGATTATGTTTTTGAGAGGGATTACCCACTTACCTCACTTGAAGAATTAAAATCCTACATCGATCAAAACAAGCACCTGCCTGAAGTTCCATCAGCCAAAGAGATGGAAGAGGAGGGGATTAATCTGAAGGAGATGAATTTATTACTGCTTCGTAAGATCGAAGAAATGACTTTGCATCTTATTGATCAAAACCAGCAATACGCACAACTGAAAGAAGAAAGCAGAGTGAGTGCCGAAGCTTCGGCAAAGAAAGTGGAGGAATTGACTTTGTATTTAATTAAACAAAAAGAAGAAATAAAGGAGCTGCAAGAGATTGTTAAAAAGGAATAATAATGAAGAGGTTTATTAAAATGAGCTTGATTCTTTTGATGACTCCAATTATGAGTCATGCCCAGTGGAATTACAATGGAGCAAGTGTGTATTACAATAATGGGAATGTGGGAATTGGGACATCCGCGCCATCAAATATTCAGGGTTGGAGTCGAGTGCTAGATGTAAGTGGAAGTGGTCATGCAAAGATTTTAGCAACCACCAATGATGGAGTATACAGAATGGGAATGTATGCACATGTAAATGGTTGGTACGAGGGAGGAGGGTTTATCGGAACTGAAAGCAACCATAACCTGTATTTCAATACCAATTATGACCCTAAAATGGTTTTAACTACTTCCGGAAACTTTGGTGTAGGTACACTTACCCCATCTAATAAACTTGATGTTAACGGGATTATAGGAATAAATGGAACACCAGTGATAAACACGGGCAATAGCGCAAATGACATTTACATTAATAGCAGAGTTATTAGGAATGAATCGACTGCGCTTACTGATGGAATGTACATAAACTATAATAGCACTGGAGGGGTCTCTGCTCATTTAAAGTTTTATGCTAATGGAACAACAGAACGAATGCGTATCGATGCAAGTACTGGAAATGTAGGGATTGGTACTAGTACGCCATATAGTTCTGCAAGGCTACATGCCAAGTCACCAGCGGCAAATCCATGGGGTATATTGACTGAAGCAAACTCAAATGACAAAGTGATTGCGCTTGGTCATGATGGATCTAGTGGGGTTATTGCAACTAGCTACTTAAGCACAGGTGGCTGGAGTCCTCTCCAATTTAGGACACAAAATTTAGCGCGAATGACAATTATTGAAGACGGAAACGTAGGCATTGGCACAGAAACCCCCGATTCCAAACTCACCGTCAAAGGCATCATCCATACCCAGGAAGTAAAAGTAGACCTCAATGGTTCCGTAGCTCCTGATTATGTATTTGAAAAGGACTATCCGCTTACTTCTTTAGAAGAACTCAAATCCTACATCGAGCAAAACAAACACCTTCCTGAAGTTCCTTCAGCCAAAGAGATGGAAGAGGAGGGGATTAATCTGAAGGAGATGAATTTATTACTGCTTCGTAAGGTCGAAGAGTTGACTTTGCATCTTATTGATCAAAACCAGCAATACGCACAACTGAAAGAAGAAAGCAGAGTGAGTGCCGAAGCTTCGGCAAAGAAAGTGGAGGAATTGACGTTGCATTTGATACGTATAGAAGGAAGATTGGAGAATTTGTCAAAAGAAAACGAATACCTGAGACATAAAAATTGAAGCTTAGTTAACCTTATCAATTATGAGTAAAAATTATCATATGAAATTACTTATTCTTAAAAGCATAACTCAATTCTTATTTATTGTTTTATTTGGGGTTGCTGTTGCCCAGACACCAGAACAACAAGCTGCTCCAATTGGTTTTATGTCCAAGAATCTCGTGATTCCTCCATCACCTGAAGCTGCAAGCCTGGGACAGTATGGCAACGTTCCGGTAAGTCTGTATACTGGTAAAACAAACGTTTCAATCCCAATTTATGAGTTAAGGGGAAAGGAGATTACTTTACCAATTTCTCTAAGTTATAACTCAGGGGGATTTAAAGTGGGTGAAGTTCCGGGGTGGACTGGGCTTGGCTGGACATTGAATGCCGGAGGAGTGGTAACCCGATCTGTTCTGGGTAGACCTGATGATTGTACCTACTTTTATAATAAGAGCTCTGAAATTTATCAAAATATTGCATTTCTCAATCCAATTGAAAGACAAGAGTTCTATGAAGAGATAAGCAAAGGTTACATTGAGACTGAGCCAGATATCTACTTTTATAATTTTGCAGGTAACTCTGGCAAGTTTTTTATTGATGCCTATAAGGATATTACTCTTGAGGATTATAAACCTATCAGTTTATCAATCTCAAACATTTGTTCCAATGAAAGTGTATTTACAGCCAAGGGCCCGGATGGAACAACCTATATTTTTGAGGATAGAGAGATTACAGATTTACTCTATGATGACGAGGGGTTGATTTCAACTCTTGATCACTATGTATATACCTCAAGTTGGTATCTCACTCAAATGATATCTGCGAACAAAATTGACACAATTTATTTTGATTATGCTGTGGGATCAGCTGCGCCTTTGAACAACAGCAATATTATGAGTGAACATATGTCTTATACGACCCATGGACCAACAAGCAGTGGCGGAGGTGGCTCTTCTCCTCCCTGCGGAAGTATTAGTGGGCCAAGCTTTGCAGGAATAAGTACAACCTCAATTAGCACTATTTATCTCACCAGTATAAGGCTTAATGAAAAAGAGATTCTATTTAGCTCATCAATTAGCGGTTCATCAATAAGTGGCAGAAAACTAAATTCAATAACAGTTAATCATGACAATAGCCAAATCAAAAAATTCATCTTTGATTATACATTCTTTGATGGCCCAGACTTGAATGATGATCGACTAAGGCTTGATAAGATCTATGAATATGGTCCTTTGGGATTGGTTGCACCACCTTATAAGTTTGAGTATTCATCAGCAGTATTACCAAGTATTAACAGTAAAGCCATTGATCATTGGGGGTATTATAATGGTAGTGGAGACGGGTCACTAATACCTACGTTTGTAGAGGGGAATTGTACAAGAGGTGGGGGTGCTAATAGAGAGCCTAACGCTTCATATGTTGAAGCATGTATGCTAAATAAGATAACTTATCCTACAGGGGGTAGCACCGTTTTTGATTATGGTATACATAAGAGTGGAGAACCGCCATATATTAAAAGTGTTATCATTTATGATGATAATTTAACTTCTACACTGTTAGGAGGGGGTGTGATGGCATCAGGAACTTGCCAGGGTTCACCAAAATATGATATAAAGAACATAACGGTTCCAACGGGTATTGACGGGGTTGAGTTTTCAACGCCAGGTCTTATCTGGGATGAGCAAGAACATGGAGAGGGGGTAATTGCTTTTGCAGGTCTCATTAAAGCATCTGAGTACACCAATTCATCATGTAATATATTTTCCTGGGCTGAGAACAACATATCGAAGTTTGAATATTACTGGTTTCTTGATTATCAAGGATCTTCTGCTACCATTCCAACAATGGTAGACCCAGGTGACTACAAGTTAATTGTTGTTAATGAAATAGTTGGTGAATACATTTCAATAGGCTTCAATTATATCACTCATCACACTGGAGAAATTGTTGTGCATCCTCCAGATAAGTTGATAGGGGGGGTGAGAATTGAAAAGATAACTGATTATTCTGCGGATGGTATAATTGCATCAATAAAGGAATATGACTACAATGGATCGCCCATTACCTTACAAGGTAATTCATATACTTACCAGAGTGGACTATCTTTCGGAGAACCACAATATGATTACACCACTTCTCATTTTTTTAAGGCTCCTTATGCACAAGAGGAATCTGGCTCTTACATAATAGATTATACTTCTTATACCTATAATTTGGTTGCTTCCAGTAGAAGTTCTCTAGGTACTGTTCTTGGTAGTCATGTAGGATATTCAAAGGTTACAGAAAGATTTAAAGACCCTTCAGGGGAGTCAAATGGATCTAAGGTTTATTATTATAGGAATAATGAATTACCGACTGTGTCGTATCCATTTAGCCATGGACTAAATGAATATGGGCAGGGTGATTTACTAAATGAACAAATATTTGATAGGAATGGTAACCTAGTTGCCGAAACGATTAATGAATATGCTTATGACGTTAATGAAACCAGGCACAACAAGACGATACATGGGATTAAGGTTTTTCCTGATAGTTACCAGAGTAATCAGTTAAAATTGGTCGAAACTAACGTACCTAATGAATACATTTGGATAGCTTCATATAACCTGGCCTATTATCAGACTTATGGTAATCTGTCGAACCCACTTCATTCAAAGGATTTTAAAGTTATTAACAATATCTCATCCTATAGCTCTTATGCACGTTGGCAATATTTGGCAAAAACAACAAAGAATGAATACCGCAATGGACAGGTTTTTACCAGCTACACGAAAAACTTCTACGACAATCAAACTCATGCACAAGTTTCTAGACAGGAAACTAAAAATAGCAAAGGAGAAATCTTTATTTCCAAACTAAGGTATCCTGGTGATGGAATAACTGACTTGTCTACAAATGCTAATCTTGCCAAAAGTAAGCTTGTGTCCAATCATGTTTATGATAAAGTGCTTGAGCGAATTGAATTGAACGGAAATTCAGAGGTGATAGCTTCTCAAAAGGTGCACTTCGAACTTGTCAATAATAACCCCTTTCCTAAGGAAGTTTACTATTTGAAGACCACTGGCCCAATTAGTGAAGGGTCACTGGCGACTAATTATGAAAAGAGGGCTTCCTATAATTATAATGAGTTTGGTGACCTTCTTGACTATAGTAAGGAAAATGATCTTAAGCAAGGTTACGTATGGTCTTCTGATCACGAGTTTGCAATTGCTGAGGTAACCGGGGCGGATTCAAACGCAATTGGATATACAAGCTTTGAAGGGGATTCCAATGAAGGTAATTTTACATTTGTATCCAATACCTCATCGGATAGTAAAACAGGTAAAAACAGTCACGCTTTATCCGGTTCTAATATTGTCAAATTAGGATTGCAAAGTAATCTTCAATATGAACTTAGCTTTTGGGCTAAGGGATCTTCTCCATCGGTGTCTAATGTCGTTGCATCTTATGACAACCCGTATACAGGCTCCGATGGTTGGAAATTTTATAAGAAGATAATTAGTGCGACCAATCAGATAACTGTTTCCGGTTCTGCGTTGATTGATGAAATCAGACTTCATCCTCTGGGCGCACAGATGACTACTTATGTCTATGAGCCTGGTTATGGTATTGTCCAAACTATTGATCCTAACGGTATGATAACTCAATTTGAGTACTATAATACTGGTCGATTAAAGCAGATAAAGGACTTCGATGGAAATATTCTTAAAAATTATAAGTATCACTATCAAACAAATTGACATGAAACTTTTTGCTGTCTTTTTTTTTACAAGCATTGCTACCATAGGATGGTCTCAAGAATTCCCTATTGGTAAATGGAAAGTGAGTGCGGAGCAAACTATGCTTCAACAGCGTGACATTGAAAAAGTGAGACTGGATACAATACCTCAGCAGTTTGGGAGTAATGTAAGGAATCACCTTGATGGTAGAGTTTATAATTTTCAAAAAAACGGAACATTTGAATTGATGATTACAGTTAAAGGTTATAATAAATCATTTCAAGGTTCGTGGCGAAGCAGAAAAAACACACTCACTCTTTCATTTGATAATGGTGACAAAGCAGACTATAGCTTTTCATCATTTGGGGGTAGTTGGTTGTTGAAGATGAGTGGTTCGATTAAGGAGGATGCACTAGTGAACAATTTAGTATTGACTTCAATTAATTAGAGATGCGAATATATAAATTCATTCCAGTATTCATTATCTTGGTTGCGTCAACCAATGTATTTGCCCAGATTACGCTTAGCGGAAACGTTAAACCTAAGATGAATACCACCGAGAGATATTCCTTATCTCCAACATCAACTATTGTTGATACTTATTGGAGTGTAAGCGGTGGAAGTATCACAAATTATACAGACTATTACGTGGATATACTTTGGGGTAGTCCGGTTTCAGGGGCAGTTTTTGCAGAGGTGAATACAACAACGGTTATTTATGAAAAAGCGCTTGCCGTTAATGTTGTTGTTCCTAACCCAGCCATTTCAGGGTTTACAGTTTCATCAAACGCTTGCGGAGCTAAAACAATAAGCTATTCCTCCAGTCCACCTTCTTCTGGCATCAATTGGTATTGGCAAACCTCTTCATCAGGTACCTCAACAAACTACCCGGGAAATTCTTATACGCAATACAGTTCCGGTTATGCATGGGTCAGAGCCAAATATGGAAGTACATGGAGTTTGGGCAGTACCACATCACCCTATGTAACGATAACCAATCCACCCTCACCACCTAGTGTGAATCATAATAATCCCTCTTGGTATACCAATTGTGACTACACCATTTCAATTACCAATCCACAAGGAGGGTATATATATAACTGGTATACTACATCTACCGGAGGGACACCCTTTCATACAGGTACGAGCCTTACCATAAACACTTCTACTACGGGATACCAGCCTAAGTTTATAGAATCCGTTAATAATTCCTGTCCTAGTAGCATTAGAACAACAATTAATTTAACAGTTTCTGATTTACCTCCGCCTGTTGCTAATCCAGGATCGGGTTATGCCAATTGTGATATTGAATTATCAGTCACTCATCAAACGGGTTTTACATTTAAGTGGTATTCTGCACCTACAGGTGGTACACTACTTCACACAGGGAGGACATATACTGTAAATAAATCAGCAGCAGGCAATTATCCTTATTATGTGTCGGGCACAAACCCAAATGGCTGCGTGAGTGTACAGCGTGCCACTGTTAATGCATTTGTTTACAATTTGGCGATACCTTCTGTTTCAGTATTTAAAGACGAACCAGCTACTTTAAGTATTTCTGCTTCGTACGGGTCTTCATTTGTTTGGTATGATGCTACAGATAACATTGTGGGTACAGGTTTAAGCATCTCACCATCAACCTCAGCTGTAGGTACTTTTACCTATAAAGCAAAGGCATGTGCGACAGGAGCCTTAACTATCACTACACTTACAGTATATGAAAAACCATCTATCCTTAGTTCTACGACCCCGGAGGGAAGTATGGTGTATGTAGGCCCGGGTGAAACCATAACGCTAACATCTAATAATACCTATTCTACATACAGCTGGAAGAAATTTGACGTGGAAGTTGGAACAGAAAAGTCCTTTGGAGCATCTGAATTGGGAGCCTATACTTTGACTGCATCTATGATTGACCAAAACGGAACTATAAACTTTACGACACCATCCCTTGTCTTTGTTAAAGACCTTGATGATCAAAATATAAATTATATTGAAACAAATGCAATTCAGATAGGGGGAATTACTTCGGATAATCAAATTGATGCTCTTGCGATCGGCCAGCGCCAGCAATCTATTCAATATTTTGACGGGCTGGGTAGGCCTATGCAATCCATTGCAACAGGGAACTCCCCAGATCTAAAGGACATCGTACAGCCTGTGCTTTATGATGAGTTTGGAAGAGAGAATTTGAAATTTTTACCTTCTGTCATTGCACAAGGCAATGGCCGCTACAAGCCGGGACTTGTTACATCAGCAGGTATCTACAATACGGCCATTTTTAGCAATGGTAACTCAGATATGATTGAAGATGACACAAGACCGTTCTCTGAAACTATTTTTGATGACTCACCTCTTAACCGCCCCATCGAATCGTTTGGTCCAGGTAATGCCTGGTACAGTGCAGACAAATCAACAAAAATGGAGTACCTCACCAATGTGGATGGAACTGGCGCTGGTCAGGAAAAAATTATTATCTGGAAAGTGAATGCTTCAACAGGTTTTCCGGAGAGAGAAACTACAGTGAACAATGGGTATTACAACACGGCAGAACTGATTGTGCAATCAACAACTGACGAAGAGGGAAGAGCCGTACGGGAGTATACGGATAAAAATGGTAGAACTATTCTCAAAAAAATACAATACATCACAACGACCCCCACGCTGAACAATTCGGCCCACTGGGCGCAAACGTATTACATTTATGATGAACTAAGTCAGTTGAGGTATGTATTCCAACCAGAATTAAGCAATACATTGGCTGGAGGCAGTGGCAATCCGTCCATAACGCAACTCAGCAACCTGGCCTTCCAATACAAATACGATGGTCGCAAGCGCATGATCGAAAAGAGAGTACCTGGTTCTGATTGGGTATATATGGTGTATGATGAGCGCGACAGGCTAGTGTTCACGCAGGATGCTAATCAACGTGCAAACTGGCAGTGGATGTTTACCAAATACGACCAACTCAATAGACCCATCATCACAGGAATCTATACACACAGCGCCAACATCACCCGTGATGTGATGAAGGGATTACTAAGCACTACAGTATTTTCTGAAAGCTACGATGGCGTTGGACCACATGGCTATAGCAACACAGTACTAAAAGCACCCAATTTTGTGGAGGCCAACTTTGATGTACTTACTGTGACCTATTACGATGGGTATAATTTTAAATCGCTGATAGGCAACAACAACTACGATTACGATCACACGATAATTGCAGGGCAATATAATTTTGATGGGTCAACAATTGCATATCCATACCTGAAAGGGCAGGTTACAGGATCAAAAACCAAAGTGCTTGGTCAATCAACGTATCTTTGGAATGTAAGTTATTTTGACGATCGATATCGTCTTATTCAATCGATCACTACGAATACAGTGGGCGGGACAGATCGTATGACTAATTTGCTGGATGCCTTCAACGGAAAGCTTTTGGAGACCATCACTATACACAATACATCATCAGCTACCCATACCACTGCCAGAAGGTTCGAATACGATCATGCCGATAGACTTCTTTTTACCTGGTACAAGGCAAACAATGATCCTGAGATATTGCTTTCTCAAAATGAGTACAATGAACTTGGACAGTTGGTGACTAAAAAAGTGCACCTCGCTGCAGATCCAGAAATAAACCAACCTGATGTTAACTACAGCAGTGATAACATCACCGCAAATGCCTACAGTGGAGAAAAAGCAATGATTGCTAAAAACAGCATTACTTTGCAACCAGGGTTTCATGTTATTGCAGGTGAAAAATTTACAGCCAGATTGGAAAATGAGTGGTCTGGTTCTACCCTCAACGACCCCAATAATCCTGCAGAGCAAACCCTCGACTATCGGTATAATATCCGGGGGTGGCTTACGCGCATGAACAATAGCGATCTGGCACCTGATAACGTCAATGACAATGAAGACTATTTTGGAATGAATTTATTGTATGAGGCTTCTGATGGGGGAATAGGTAACACCCAGCTCTACAATGGTAACATCAGCGCTATGAAGTGGAGTGCACGGGGAGAAGATGCCAGCGAGAAAGCCTACACGTATGGATACGATGCGCTCAACAGAATTACTGGGGCCGCCTTCAAAGAGAAGAACGCTACATGGGCTTCACCAGTCAATTCAGCCTATAGTGTTAATGGATTTAATTACGACAAGAATGGGAACATCACCAGTCTCATACGTAAGGCAACACTCACTGGTGATATGGATAACCTTGTTTATGCCTATGGATCGGGGGAAAGTTATGGCAACCAGTTGCTCAGTGTAACCGATTCGGGAGATGACTTGACGGGGTTTGTAGATGGTAATACGGCTGGTAATGATTACGCCTACGACAGTAATGGCAATATGGTGACGGATAAAAACAAGGGCCTGGATGCTACCAATGCCGTCATATATAACCACCTCAATTTACCGGAGATCGTCACCAAAAGCTCGGGCGAGTACATCAGTTACATTTACGATGCCACAGGAAGAAAATTGCGACAGGAAGTATACAACGCCAGTAATGAATTGCAAAAATCTACCGACTACCAGGGTGAATTCATTTATGAAAACGATGTATTGCAATTTATCAATAACGAAGAGGGTCGAATAGTAATGACCAGTAGTTCCCCCGAGTATCAATACCACCTGAAGGATCACCTGGGCAACGTGCGCGTGAGTTTTACCACCTGGAACGAGGAGGATACTTTTACCGCCTCGCTGGAAGACAACACCACTGCGGAAGAGCAAAATGATTTTGGCGCCTACACCCGCACCACCAACGACCTGTTTGATCACACCGATGCCAGCACCGCTTTTGACAAGGTACATTTGCTCACGGGCGGCTACAATTCACAGGTAGGCCTGACCAAATCATTCAGTGTGGTACCTGGCGATGTGATTACAGCTGAAGTATATGCCAAATATTTAGGTACAACAGGTTCATCCAGTAATATTGCCGGGTTTGGCACTGCATTGCTCAATGCCTTTGGCTTGCCCACACCGGGTGGTGGGGAGACGGGGACCCCTGCCTCAGCACTCTACGATTTTGGATCGGTGATTGCTACCACCGGCAACCCGGGTGAAACAGCCTCCTGGCCAAAAGGATGGCTAAACATACTGGTGTTTGACAAGAATTATGAACTGGTAGATGCCTCATTCCAGCAGTTGGATGCCCAATACGTTCAACCGGTAGGGGAGTCCAATAAAATGCCACACCAGCTGTTGACCGCCAGTGTGAACATAACCAAAGGCGGATATGCGTATATTTATGTATCCAACGAAGGCGATGTGATACAGGACATTTACTTTGATGACTTCAAAATCACCCACACCAAATCTCCGGTGTTCCAGGCAGATAATTACTATCCATT
>DDUM01000014.1 GCA_002344795.1 Flammeovirgaceae bacterium UBA2338
GACGAACGAGAGGGAAGTGGCCTGTAAACAACTGGTCAAACTAACCAGCAGGGTCGTGAGAGCGGTAGAGTCCTTCGGGGTGCTGCCTCAAACACTGGATGACGTGCGCTACTACGAACGCCTTATCAAAGGAAGAGCCGCCAGTAGCCGATTGCCGATTCCCAATGAGGAAGCCGAAGCGAAGCCACTCACCACACGGGCCCGCACCCAGCAAAGCCACGTGGCCATTGGAGACCACTTTAGCAAACTGGTGCAGCTGGTAGGACGGTTGAGCGTGTACCAACCCAATGAACCCGAGTTGAAGGTGGATGCCCTGGAGGCAGCAGCCAAGCGGTTCAAAAGTTTGAATGCCGCAGTGGACACCGCCAAAACGGCCTTGCGCAATGCGAAGATGCATCGCGACCGTGTATTGTACACCAATGAAGTATCCGTGGTGAACAATTACCGCAAAGTGAGGAGCTACGTGCGCTCCGTGTTTGGTTACCCCAGCGCAGAAGCCAGTCAGCTTTCAGGTTTACGTTTCACTAAACCCAAATTAAGATGAACTCGTTCGTAATCAATTAAAAACCCTGACTCCGTAGGACGTCAGGGTTTTTTGCTTTTATAGGGGAATAGTTACCCGCCACAAGCACTACTGGCTCATAGGAAGTGGAGAATTAAGGTTTTTACACTAGCGTAATGAAAATAGAGATGAAAACCCTAAATTGGGGAGGAATACACGCGAGTATCTGACTTCTATAACACGTATGTTGGATACATTAACGTTAGCGCCAATGCCCTTTCAGTACCACGGACAATTACTACCAAGCCGACAATGATTCGTTTCCGCAGACTAGGAAAAATTAGCGACTGAGACACTTTACTAACTCAAATTCTCCACAGTGACAAGTGAACGTTTCTTTATGCAAAGTGGAACTGAAGAAAAAAGTAAAACTTTGGACACAACTAACGAATAAAGAGTCGTACCATATCCCCCCACCGCACTGCAACCTAGGAGGAGTCTCGTCCAAGCTTTTGGCACATGCCATAGCCGCGCAATCCCCGCACGACACCAAAGCTATGGCAAGAGCCAAACCCACCGTAGTGCACTTTTACCAGTAGATTTAATTAAATTTAGGGAATCTTTTAATCACTATGGGTAAAACGAAAAGTAATCAAGCTCAATTCAAATTCTCCTTTGGTGATGATTTCTTAAGATTTCATGCGGGCCAAATCGTGACTGATCAAAGTTTTGCGATAATAGAAATTGTTGCAAATTGTTGGGACGCTGGAGCCACTGAAGTTAATATCAAATGGCCAGAGAATGGAGGTACAGTTTCAATTTCCGACAATGGAATTGGAATGACTCAATCTGAACTATTATATAGATGGGGAAAATTTAACTATAACAGAGTGCTCGAGCAAGGTGGAAAGGAGGCCCAGTTTCCAAAAAATGTAAGTCATGGAAGTAGGAAAGTTTTCGGGAGAAATGGTGTCGGTAGGCACGCTATGTTCTGTTTCAATTACGAGTATCAGATAAAAACCAAAAAAGATGGAGAATTTACCAGGGTGAAGGTGAACAGAACATCTGTGGGAGATAAACCCTATGATGTCACTGTCGTAGAATCGAAACCTACAAACCCAAAAGAACATGGGACAGAAATATATACCACTGTTGAAGAAGGCAAGGGCCTATTAAATCCGAGCAAATTAATAGAGCTCATTGGGTCTAGGTTTATATCGGATCCGCAATTTAATGTTTCAGTTAACGGACACCCTGTTGTAATGACAGACCTATCCCATATCACTGAAGATTTTATTGTTGAGTACGGTAGTTCAAAGATAAGAGTTAAGCGAATTTTTGGTGAAAAGGGTAAGAACACAAAACAAAATGGAATAGCGTGGTGGTATAATCAGAGATTAGTCGGAAATCCAAACTGGGGATCTTTTGACTCGCAGATCATTGACGGGCGTCATCCAATCGCTAAAAGACTTCTTTATATAGTCAAGGCAGACCTGATTGATCAAAAGGATGTAAAAAAGGATTGGTCTGGATTTTATGCGACCGATGAAATCATTAAGATTCATAACGCTGTTCATGAATTTGTTCGAGATGATTTAAGAAACTTATTGTACGCTACTAGAAAAGAAAGAAGGCTTCAAGTTTATGAAACAAACAAGCTACAACTATCAACGCTACCTGCCGGAGCAAAGGAGAGCATCGTAAATTTTCTGGAGGAAGTGCAATCAAAATGCCCGACCATTGGAGTACAAGAATTGGAGACTACTGTAGAGGTGTTAGCAAAAATGGAGAAAGCTAGGTCTGGCTATGCTTTGTTAGAAAAAATTGCTCTCTTTAATCCAGATGAAATTGATGCATTAAATGATATTCTCGAACAATGGACTGTTGACGATGCCAAAAAAGTATTGGGTGAACTTAAATGGCGATTAGAATTAATTACTAAACTCGAGACACTGGTTGAAAACCCGCAAGCGGACGAACTTCATGACTTGCAACCCTTATTTGAGCATGGGTTATGGATTTTTGGGCCAGAGTTTGAATCAATTTCATTCATTTCCAATCGCTCACTATCGACAGTAATAAAACACCTATTAGGTGATAAAGCGCTAGATAATCACAGGAAGCGACCGGACTTTGTAATCTTAAGCGATTCCTCAATTGGTGTATACTCGTGCGAGAAATTCGATGAAAATCATGAATTAAATGACTTCAGTAAAATTGTAATCGTTGAACTTAAAAGAGCCGGGATAGCAATTGAGAGCACTCAGAAAGATCAGGCTCTTTTGTACGCGAGAGAATTGAGAAAGTCTAAGAAGGTAGGCTTACAGACTCCTATTGTTGCTTATGTTTTGGGCTCTGAAATCAGCCATGATGCTAACGAGGAATTTATTGAAGGCCCGGTCCGTATTGTTCCCTGTCGATATAATATTATCCTTGCGAAAGCACATTCTCGTACTTTTAATCTGATCAAAAAGATTGAGGAGATTAAAAACATATCGTACACTAGTGAAATGGACGAAGTTATTGGCACTGGTAATCAGGGAATTCTATTCACTTAACTCTCCAAGACTGATTACATGGCAAAAGCCTACGTTGAAATTGAGAAACAAATTGCACGCAAAGAGTCGTTACAGTTTGCAGTAGAGACACTTACCCAAAATCGACATATTAGTACTATTGCTAGAAAAACGTATGTAAGTGACGTAAAGGCTTACTTACAAAGTCACGGGTCAGTCTATGACAAAAAACTTGCTTCTTTTTTAAGGGATTCTGAAGTAACACGTTGGGAATCGTTTTACGAATCAATTATTCGGAAAAAGAAACCTAGTGACCTTAGAGTTGCCTATTTGAGTGGTCCCAATCCAGAAAACGACATAGAGATTCTTGTGGCTAACGGTATTTTACCAGAAAATATTTGGGCTTTTGAATCCGACAACAAAACATATACTGCAGCGGTAATATCGGCTCTTGAGTCACAATTCCCATTTGTAAAAATCTACAAAGGTAGAATAGAGAATTATCTGAAAATATTACCGTTTAAATTTGACATAATCTATCTGGACTTTTGTGGTGCTGTTACTAGTGATAGAACAATAAGCGTTATACGAGATGTTTTCTTTTTTCAAAAATTAGAAACGGTTGGTGTACTCATAACTAATTTCGGATTACCTAACGAAGTAAATCAAGCTAATGAGGACATCAGACGAAATATTAATCATTTAGCTGCAAACTATTTATATCCTAAACCATTTACAGAAGAGTACTCAAAACTTGGAGGTGGAAATATTGAATCTGCAGAAGTCCAAAGCATCACTCAAAAAAAGTTCCTTCGTATTGCAAAAAAGAATGAAAGAACCTTCTACAGTCAATTCATAACAAGAATTCTATATGATTTACCTAGTGTCCTAATCCCCTACCAAAGACTATCAGCTAATCCGTCATTAGTTAATTTATTCTTTAAATCATTTGATAAATCGTCATTTAATGAAGATTACGAGGAAGATTTATACACTTTTCCAAATCAACATCCAATGACATGGGGCCTGTCTAATTTCTTTATTAAGGATGGGTCATTTGATAGTTTCCTAAAGAAATTTAACAAACAGCTTTCAATTTTTGGAGACGATCGTTCTTTACTTGAAAGCATCGAAAAGGTTTCCTATTTCATGAGAGAAAGGTCAGGAGAAGATTTACATAGTGATAAACTTGAACATATCCGCAAAAATTGGAAGGACGCGGAGAAGTATATCTTTTGTGATGTATTTATGTTTCATCAACTGAAGGATATTCTAATCGGGCAATTGACCGCCCCGTATTTCTATAATGTGGAATACACAAGAAGGTGGGCATACAAAGCAAAAGAGACTGAAATGTTTATGGACTTAATAACCTATGATGAATGTCGCTATATCTTTGATTGGATGCCGACCCTAGATATGTTTGAAGAAGGGGTAAATGATATGGATCGGCAACTATCCCTGAGATTTGCAATGGACAGTGTTGCTAAACAAAGAACATGGTACAATGACGAATTTTTTTACGGAACAGCAGTAATTGATCATAATACACCAACTTTTAAAGTAAAGGAATTGAAGAAAAGAAAAGTTATAAAGCTGGAGCCGTGAAAAAGCCAGATAAGGCAATGTAGAAGTTACTAATGAACTACTAGCATTTAAATTGTAACAAGTTGAGCAATAAGCAACAGGATGAAATTGAAGATTGGAAATGCTACCATGAAATTGGACATGGTATCATCGCTCATATATTTGATGGCTATTTGTACAATTTTGAAAAAGTAACTTTTAATATAAAATCTAAGAAGTTACATGCTGATGACGAAGGGTACACTATTGCTATGCCAGTGGTTAACTATGAGCAGGTTATACTTGCAAATCTATTTTCTGCATCTTTGATTGATGGCTTATATCTACTTTCCGGAATAGCTGGAGCTTCTTTTTTTGGTTCATCTAATGCAGCCCTAGCAAATGAGTTGAGTTTTTCGAACTTTAAGTCGATATTAAATTATAATGGCTCAAAAGGTGACTTTGACATTATTTTAAGAGCTAATAGACCTTACGGCAGAATGCTGTATACCATACAAGGTCTAACTGAAGATGAAAGTGATGTTATCCATTTCAAACTCTTTCAAATACTCAAGAAGTTATTTATTAAAGAGGAGATTGCAATTGGTATTCCCGCTCTTTTTTTAAAGCTAAAGAAAAATAAAGAATTGTTACCCAGCGATTTTCAAAGAGCATTCGATGCTGCTTTTGCTGATACTGTAAAGCAAGAAATGTTTTATAGACTGACTGAAGAAAGATTTTAACGACTCTGATGAGGCACACTTGCCAAAGCCGCACATCCGGCTCACAGGCCAAGCTATGGCAAGAGTGCCTACATTCGTACCACAACTTGGACAAAAGGTCAGAAAGAAAACTGTCAACAAGAAAATGTGGCTTTATGGCTGCCCGCCCGCGACATGTTTCACAAAAAAATTCGGGGGAAATACTGACAATAAAGCGGGTTGACAATTAACTAACATGGAAGAAGGGCACAGGCGCTAACATCGTGTATGTGTCATGTGCTTCAGTTCGTATCTGAAAGAGCGTAGGTCTTACCGCTGCTTTTTGTGCTTCTCAAGATAGCTTAGTTTAGAATTGCTTGCCGGAGTTTCTTTCACCTCCCTAGCCTCACTCAAGCTCGGCATGCTCAAATTGCAAAAAGTCCTTCGCTAAGTTTTTCCGAACTTGAACGGAAGCACAAAAAGCGCTACTTTGGTAGGTGCCTGATAGGGTGGCACACGCCACATACACAGGCGTTGTGGCCAATGCATTTCCTCTAGAGTAGTAATGGACGGCATAAAAGATTCTGATATTCTGATTTCCGCAGGAACTCATTTAACAGTGGACGAAGTTGCTTCAATTAAATCTGATTTGACTTCTCTGAATATTGACTTTGTGGTAAATGGACATGGTGCAGCGAGCCGATTCCGAAGTTATTACTATGAGATAATAGTAAAAGAAGAAAACATCGGGACAGCGAAAAAGATAGTTGAAAAAAGACGGAGCAGTACTTCAGTTGAAAGCCGTCAATGCCCAAAATGTAAGAATCCTAAATACAATGAGTTGAAGAAAAGCGGCATTTGGGAAAAGATATACTACTACGGGACGACCCTAGTTCAATGTAGAAAGTGCAAGACAAAGTATCCAATTTAACACCGAACATAATGCACAGGCCACAACAATATGTATGTGTCATG
>DDUM01000011.1 GCA_002344795.1 Flammeovirgaceae bacterium UBA2338
CCAATTCATACTATGCTACCGTGAGCCTGGTCTATGGTATCACCTACACTAACATTTACCATAACAGTGTGAATAATACCTCTTCTGACGAGGCGTTTCACTTCAACCGTTATCAGTCATTGGGCAACCGAATTGTGAATAATATTTTCAAAGCCAACACGGGTTATGCGGTAGAATACCAAAACTCCTCAGCAGCCAACTCGATTGTAGAATCGGACTACAACAACCTGTTCACCTCTGGTTCTTTCATCGGAAGAGATGGATCCACTAACTACGGTACCCTGAATGAATGGCAAACCGCTACCGGATTTGAAGCCAACTCGCTATCTATTGATCCCCAATATCAATCCAACACGGTACTCTATACAGCAGTATCTGCACTTTCCAACATTGGAAAAAATATAAATGCAATCGTGCCTGATGATATAGATGGAATAGCCAGGCCCTCCACACCTAGTATTGGAGCCAACCAATTTGGATCATCCGGCACCCCGTTAAGTGGTGAGTATACCATAAATGCAAGTGGTTCAGGCACCAATAATTTTATTACAATCACGGCTGCGTTAGACGCACTAAAAAACTTTGGCATAAGTAGTCCTGTGACTTTTAAAATTACGGGTGATTTTAATGAGCAGCTTACCTTTCTGGCTGTTTCAGGATCTTCATCAACCAACACAATAACTTTTGAATCGGCAACAGGGATGCCAGGTGATGCAATTATTCGCTATACCTCTACGACCAGTGGTTCAAATTTTACTATAAGGTTGAACAACGCTGACTATCATCGATTGAAAAACCTTACTATTAAAGCAGAAGGTACTACCTATGGCCGGGTGATTCACGCGATCAATCGAACCATTAATCTTGAGTTGGATGGAAACGTAATCGAAAGCGTTGTAACCACAAACACCTCAGCTGATCGCAGTGGTATTATAATCGTTTCGGCTCAGTCACAAAATGTTCACATCATAAATAACACCATTCGGTTTGGTGCTGTGGGTATAGATTTTCAAGGACCCACGTCAAAAGCTACAGGAACACTTTTGCAAAATAATTTAATCTTTCAATCGTATCATAGGGGAATTATTTTGGACTATCATACAGCTTTTGTTCTTGATAAAAATCGGGTATCCAATAATCCATCATCCACTAGTTTTCAGGGACTGACCATCGCAAACGTAAATGGGGCATATCAAATCACGGCCAATAAGGTAACCGGTGGTAATGCAACTGCATTAGACATGTATGCGGCCTTAGCCACTGTGGGATCACCGGCTCTTATCGCCAACAACTTCTTCCAGTCCAATAATGGAGCAAGTTTTGCAACAGTTAATATGAACTATATTCAGAATGCTAATTTTTATCACAACAACATTAATGCAACTGGTACCGGTACAGGTTTGTATTATGCCTCAGCTTCTGGACAAAATATTAACCTGATAAATAACAATATCAAATCAAATGGCTACACGCTCAACGTTATCAACACGCCAGCCATTAGTCAAATTAACTATAATAATTACTTTACAAGTGGTACAACACTGGCGCGTTGGAATAGTGTAGACCAACCTGCCCTGGGTGCATTGCAAGGAGCGACAGGTCAAGATACAAATTCACTTTCTGTCGATCCACAATACCAGTCAGATAGCGATCTTACCACACTTGCTTCATCACTGGCAGGTGCAGGGTTGGATTTAACTGCTTTTGTACCTGCTGATATTAACGGAAGTATTCGATCTATCCCAGTCAGCATAGGAGCCACTCAATATTCAGCTGCCTTTAATTTTGATGGAGTATTAAGTCGAATTATTACTCCGGCTAATTCGTGTTCATTAACGAATGCAACAGATGTTCGTGTAGAAGTAACCAACCTGGGGGCGGTATCAATTTCAGGATTACAGGTTGCCTATCAGATCAATGGAGGAGCTCCTGTGGTTGAAACTATACCTGGAACAGTTACTATCCTTCCGGCAGGTAAGTATGAATACACATTTGCTCAAAAAGCTGACCTCACAGTCAAACAAGCTTATACGGTGAAGGCATATATTATATTTGCCGCGGATGAGAATACCACCAACGACCAACTTGAAACAACGGTAACCCATTTTCCTGATCTGGTCACAACCCTTACGGGAGACGCAACTATCTGTAAATCTACCTCCATCACACTAACTGCTACCGGAGGTACTCAATACCTGTGGGATACAGGTGCTACATCTGCTTCAATTACCGTAACGCCATTAGTAACGACAACCTATTCTGTTACAATAACAAATGCCAATGGATGTTCAGAGGCAAAATCTGTTGTTGTTACCGTTAAAGAAATTCCATTGATCAGTTATACCAATGACCTCGGGTATACAAGTTCATTGGTATCACCCACACAGGGCGGTTCTGATCTACCTTTTGAGTTCAGAATGATCTATACGGATACCAATGGTAACTTGCCTGCCAGTGGCTACCCCAGGGTAGAACTTGATGCGAACAGTAATGGGCAGGCAACGGATCCGTTGGATATCATACGGGTAATGCAGGAAGCGGATGCGACAGATGTTGATGTAACGGATGGAAAAGAATACAGAGTTACGATTACCAACTTGTCGGATCAAATTAGTTGGAAAAGCCGAATTGTTGCAAATAATTCAGATGGTTGCAGTGCTCAAACTCCATTTGTTTCCGAGCCCTTCGTTTCAAATGATTTACTAGACGTTGCCATCTATGCCAACGATATCTCATTCAGTAAGTCCAATCCTGCCATTAATGAATCTATAAAGATTTATGCACGCATTCGAAATACCTCAGATTTTGTAGCAGAGAATTTTGTTGTATCTGCTTACATAGAAAATGTGCAGGTATTTTCAAAAACAGTAGTACAAGTAAATCCACAATCATCTATCACCTTGCAATGGGATCAAAACTTTGTTGCATCCGGGTTTTATCCTGTGAAGGTGGTAATTGATGAAACCAACGTGTTGAGTGAAGACAATGAACTAAATAATTTTGCCATTCGACCGGTGATTGTTGGGGATTATCAATTGCCCGGTGGTATTAATCCCGTTGCCACTGCATTACCTCTTTCATTACAACCGAATAGCATTATTACCATTACTGGTAAAGCAGAATATTTTGGGATTCAGCCATCCGTTGACCCGGATGTGGCAGGGGCAACCGTTATTGTACGAATAACAGGTGGTGGTGTTGGCCAAACCACTACCCTGGCTGATGGCACTTACCAACTTGGAGTCCGTGTTCCTGCTGTAGCCGGCACCTATACACTCAACGTAGAAGTGACTGATTATACCTTAACCGGCTACCAGGGACCAATTACATTTACGGTGCTACCGGCTCCACCTCTCCCAGATTTATCCACGATTATTACGCTATCAAAGTCTACCATTTTGCAGGGAGAGCAAATAACCGGTACGGCTATCATACAAAATGTGGGTGAGATCGCGGCTAATAATTTTGTGTTCCGCTATCTCAATTGTGATGCTATCCTTGGTGAGTACGTCATCGCTCAATTAAATCCTGGTGAGTCATTGACCTATCAATTCACTACCACTACCAATGTGATAGGTGATTGTTTCAATCGCAATAATTGCTTGTTTAGGAGTGAAGCTGACTTGAATAATCAAGTGGTGGAGAAAACAAAAATCAATAATCAATCCACTGCTTATCTCACAGTGCTTCCTGGTAAGCCAGATCTCACTGTGAATAACCCTACCAATCAATCTATACCGGGTAATATAAATATGCTTAATCCATTTACATTTTATGTAAGAGTAGACAACATTGGAGGTGTTGATGCCAGCACACCGTTTGATGTCAACGTGTACATGGATGCAACACTGATACACACTGAATCATTGGCTTCCTTACCAACTTGTGCAAACCATACATTTACGGTGGCGCATACCTTCTCAGATATTCTCGACCATGTGGTGACTATCCGTGTTGATGAACCAATTGGTTCTGGAAATGTTGACGAATACAGAGAAACCAACAACGAATTTTCTAAAATCATTAAACATCTCCCGCCACCATTACAATATCCAAACCTAAATGTTAACAATCAGGATATTACCGTTACTCCGGTTTTACCAGCTGTAGGTAATAATTTCAATATTGATGTTGTATATCGGAATGCGGGATCTGTGCCAATTGCAGCTCCGTTTGATCTGGAATTAACAGTAATTGAGAACGGAATCCCACGCATTGAGACGCAAACCGTTAATAGCGGAATGGCGGTAGGGGCAACTGCCACAGCAACCCTGACAACAAACCTTCAAAGTGATGGTGATCATGCTTTTCGCATTCAGCTGGATAACGGGAATGCCATCACCGAAAGCTCAGAAGGGGATAACGTGGCTCAGATGCCGTTGTGTCTTGATTTTTCAATAGGCCCTCTGGGTGGAGTTTGGAGTGGTGGGTTTTATGTGAATACTATCCAGAATTTGATTGCAACTATTTACAACAATGGCTTATTTACTGCTACTAACGTTCCTGTTTCTTTTTATTTGGATAATGTGCCGATTGGATCCACAACCTTACCTGTAGTTGGTCCTGGTGTTCAGGTAGGTAGCTACTCTGTATCTCTTCCATTCCTATTCGATCAGGTGGGCACATTTGAATTAAAAGTGAAAGTAGATGATTTGAATGCCTATACCGAATGCCGCGAGGATAACAACGAATATAAAGCAAACATTAACGTGCGCGTACCAGCTCCTGATTTGAGGGTACTTTCCGAGTATATTTCTCCCAGCAAAATCAATCCCGATATAAACGAACCCATAACCATTTTCCTATCCTATGATAATATTGGGGTAGGGGCAACTGGCCCATTCAAGGCACGCATTCTTGTGGATGATGTTCCTTTGGGTTTGGATATTAATATTCCTTCTGTAACAGCAGGGGAGGATGGTACAATACAGGTGACAACTCCTTACAGTAGTTCCACTGCCGGCATCCGAATTATTCGTGCGCTATTGGATCCTGACAATGAAATTACAGAGACAACGAAAACAAATAATGAAGCCTCCCGGGCATTGGTGGTGGGCAAGGCGCCTAACTTGTTGTTCACCGATTTGCAATCGAGTATTTCCTGTCCAGCTGATGGTGATAATGTGGTAATAACTGCGACAATGTTTAACTCCGGAGATCTTGATGCTACAGCAGATGTACATTTCTTTTACATTACTGAATCGGATACCATTCCCATTGATGTGAAGCAGTTTACCCTTGCGGGTAAACAATCCATCTCTGTTCAGACCGATTGGCTGGTTATCAATAAGAATTTTAAACTCTATGGAGAAATAAGAGGAAGTGATCCTGAAGAATTTGATCTTACGGATAATACCATCTTAACCAAACTTTGCGGTGGCCCTTATTATAATCTCCTGGTATCGGCTATGGGTCAAGGCATAGTTCAAAAGACGCCAAGCCTCAACCGCTATGAAGGAGTACAACAAGTCAAGATAACAGCTGTCCCTGCTGCTGGTTGGGATTTTATTGGTTGGCAGGGCGATGCGATAGGTACAACAAATCCATTAACATTTGACCTCACGAGCGATCGGAATATTTCAGCTATGTTTAGTCAAACCGTTACCATTCCGACAGCTCAGAACGGGGAGCGCTGTGGGGAGGGAGTTGTGACTCTGGGTGCCACAGGTGCAACAGGGACAGAAACCTATGAATGGTATACCCAGGCTACCGGAGGTGCTCCAATCTCTGTTTCTACAAACCCAACTTTTACTACACCATCGTTAACAACAACAACTAGTTACTATGTATTGATCCGATCCTCATCAAATCAAAGTTCCAGAATGGAAGTAGTAGCTACTATAAACCCTATTCCAGCCCAACCCATAATCACCATAATTGGTGATATGCCTTTCTGCCCTGAAAAGCAGGAGAGTGTAACCCTGGTAGCGCCTTCAGGTTTTGCTGAATATTTATGGTCAAACTCCGAAGCTACAGAACAAATTGTTGTGACCAGCGCTGGCACTTACAGTGTTCAGGTAACCAACACACAAGGTTGTACAAGTGAAGCATCTCTTCCGTTAGACATAACTGTAGAATCATGCACAGAACTAATCGTTTACAACGGTATATCCGCTAATGATGATGAGTTGAACAGCTATATGCAAATCAAAAACATTGATGCGTTCCCTGATACAAGGGCCAATCAGTTAAAGATCTACAACCGTTGGGGAGATATGGTATTTGAGGTAAGAAATTATGATAACTTAAATAACAAGTTTGTAGGACTTAATAGGAATGGTGACAAACTGCCTTCAGGCACCTATTTCTACATTCTGAAATTTGATTCAGGTAGACCTGGTTTAAGTGGGTATCTTGAGTTGAAACGGTAAAATTATTACAGCATACCTGTATAATTTCTTATTGCAGATGAAATAAGCCACCTGTTTTTTGTTGCAAAGGGGGATTATCAACCTTCCATAAAAGTATAATTTTACTTTGAAGACTCTCTCACTGTCAGTATCTTAGCGCCTTATATCTAATTTTTTAGACTAAGTAAAACATTTTTTACTATGAGAGCCATCTGGAAAGGTCACATTCAATTTTCGCTGGTCACTATCCCGATAAGGATTTACAATGCTATTGATTCTGGTCGGTCGATTAGTTTCAATTTGTTATCTAAAGAAGGACACAACCCGGTTAGCTATGAAAAGAAGGATAAGGTGACAGGTAAGCCATTGAAAAATGATGAGATTGTAAAGGGCTATCAGTATGAACCTGGTCAATTCGTGATTGTTGAACCGGATGACTTTAGTAAAGTGAAGTTGAAGAGCACGAGGGTGATCGAGATAGAAGGTTTTGTGAAAGAGGAAGAAGTGCATCCTACCCTGTTTGAAGCTCCTTATTTTATTGGCCCTGATGGAGATGTGGCTGCTAAAGCATATGCATTGCTGTGTGGTACGTTAAAGGAAAGTGGTAAGATTGGAGTAGGTAAAGTAGTGTTGAGAGATCGGGAAACGCCTGTATTGATCAATCCACACGAGGGGGGTATTATGATGTATAGATTGAGGTATCCCAATGAGGTGAGGAGTATGCGCGAAGTGCCTCAATTGATAGAAGTAAAAGAGGCTGATAAAGAGCAACTTAAACTAGCTAAGACATTGGTGGATTCAATGACTACCAAGTTTTCCAAAATAGAAATGAAGGATCATTACTATGATGCATTGAAAACCATCATTGATGCTAAAATAGCTGGCAAAGAAGTGGTGACAGTAACTGAAGAAGAACCGGAGGTGGTGGATATCATGACGGCTCTTAAAGCCAGTATTGATCAGGCTAAAAAGAAGCCTATGGAAAAGGCGAAAGGAACCCTTGCCAGAGAAAAGAAAAAAGCAAAACCCGCAAAAGCAGTTAAACGAAAGGCCAGCTAAGCTGTGCTTCGCATTCTTCGCCTAATCCTTTATCTTTGCACCCGTGGCAAAGGTGATTAAATTTCCAATTCAAACGCCTGAGAAGTTTGGCTTTAAGCCTGTAAGAAGGCGTAAAACAACCGGTACCTCCAAACCTGGCCAACTCAATTTGTTTACCGGTGGTAAACTGGTAAAACTCAATCAACTTTCTGCTTTTGAAGAAGCCTTGCTGATGGATGAGCAAGGTGACGTTAAGGCAAAGGAACTCTACCAAAAAGCCATTCTGGAGGGTGATTCTATCGCAGATGCTTACTGTAATTTAGGGATTATAGAATCGGAGGCAAAGAATTTTGGTAAAGCGATTGATTGCTTCACTTTGTCCTTAAAAGAGGAACCAAGGCATTTTGAGTCACACTACAACCTGGCTAACCTGTATGCCGAGATTGGTAATTTTCCTTTGGCCAAAGTGCATTACCAAACCTCAATTGAAATTGAACCGGAATTTCCCAATAGCCACTTTAACCTGGGGCTGACGCTGGCAATGAACAAGGAAATTGAGAATGCTATTCTATCCCTTATGAATTACAGAAAACGAGCTGCTCCTGAAGAAAGGGGGCATGCCGATGAGCTGATCAGCACGCTTACACACACAATTACCAATTAAATTTTCCTTAACTGCCTCAATACCTTTTTCCCTCTGGATACAAATCCGGCACTGGCATAGGGCATTTGATCTTCGATGATGGCGATAAGTTCTCCTTTAAGTTCCGGATATTCACGAGTGAGATTGGCCAATACCGTCATACTAAAGACTTTAATAGCTACAGGCTCTTTTTTGCCATGAAGTAATTTAAAGCAATTGTTGAGCGTAATTCCGTGTAATGATTTTGGAATTTCAATGAATTGAAGCAATCTGACCGTATTCCTTTTCACAGCATCGGGAAGTTTAGGCTTTTTTAGATTGGTGATTATCTCTTTTAAGTGAGGTTCAATCAGTTGTGGGTGTTTCTTTACAGAATAGCTTAGTGGCCATGCCGCACGTTGAGTAATTCGATATTCACAGTTCAGAAAAGCATCAACCAATACCGAAAACCGCTCCTGATCATTTCCTACATAGGCCACAATCCTGTCACAAGTTGCTTTATTAAAATCCTTTTGGAGTTCTTTTATTAGGTTCATAATCAGTGAATTAGATTAGAAATAAAAACATAACTATCTGAATATTAGGATTTTTAACCACTTGATATTAACTTCATATTTAAGTTAAAATCGATGTGTTTATGTTAATATTTTTTGCCATCGCTGCTATGTCCATTTTTCAGATAGGCCTCTGCTTTCTTTGTCTGCACCTGCAAAAGGCCAGGGCGCTTAGAAGGTCTAATTGAAAAACCAGAACTGCTAAATTTAGAAAAGGGTCTCTATTTTTAGGGGTCATCCTGTATTTCATTCTTTGTTCTGCTAAATTGCCGCCCAATTGAGCAGACGTGAATTATTTATCAGCAGACAAGTTATCAAAGTCGTATAACGACCGTTGGTTATTCAAGAACCTAACACTGGGCATTTCGGCTGGTGAAAAATTCGCTCTTGTGGGTGAGAATGGGACTGGCAAGACCACATTACTTAAAATTTTAACAGGTGAAATCCCTTCAGATTCTGGTACCGTCAGTTTACGTGAGGGAGTTCGATTAGGTTACCTTACCCAACAGCCTGTTGCTGAGGGGCATCTTTCCATCAAAGACATTCTCTTTGACGAGAGCAACGCTGTGGCGGCTGCTGTGATGCGTTATGAGGAGTGCATTCACAATGCAGATACCTCTCCGGAGGAAATGCAGACTGCATTGGAGCAGATGGAAGAATTGGATGCCTGGGAATTCGATTCTAAAGTGAACGAAATCACCTCAAAACTTGGAATCACCAACTTTGACCAAAAATTCTCTACGCTATCCGGTGGGCAGCGGAAAAGAGTTTTTATGGCAAAAATGCTGCTGCAAGATCCAAACATCCTTATCATGGATGAGCCCACGAACCATTTGGACCTGGAGGCGATAGAATGGCTGGAGAATTACCTGTCAGGACAGAACATCACCCTGATTATGGTGACCCACGACAGGTATTTTCTCGATAATGTAGCAACCACAATTATTGAACTCGACAAAGGGAAACTGTATACCTACAAAGGCAACTATGCCTACTTTCTGGAAAAGAAGTCGGAGCGTGAGGAGATATTGAAAGTGGAAGTATCCAAGGCGAGAAACCTGCTTAAGAAGGAGTTGGAATGGATGAGACGCCAACCAAAGGCACGAGGCACCAAGGCAAAGTATAGAATTGAAGCTTTCCACGAGTTAAAGGATAAGGCATCTCAAAACCTGAAGAAAGAAAGGATGGAATTGGACATCCAAAAGACCAGGCAAGGTGGAAAGATCATCGAACTTTATAATGTAAACAAGTCCTACGGAGAGAAGAAGATGGTCGATGATTTCTCCTATATTTTTAAGAAAAAGGATCGTATCGGGATAGTAGGAAGCAATGGAGTGGGAAAGTCGACCTTTTTGGATCTACTAACGGGTAAATCAAAACCGGATTCTGGTGAAATACTACCAGGCCAAACAACCAAACTTGGATACTTTACGCAGGAGGCATCTGAGCTTAATCCAGATCACCGTGTGATCGAAGAAGTAAAAGATATTGCAGAGTTTATTGCGTTGTCTGATGGCACTCAAATATCGGCATCCGCGTTCCTGGAGCTGTTTCTCTTTCCACCGGAGAAGCAATACAACATCATTGGCAAGCTAAGCGGAGGTGAAAAGAAAAGATTACAGTTGCTGAAGGTGTTGATTACGAATCCGAACTTTTTGGTATTGGATGAGCCTACCAATGATTTCGACATTGAAACACTAAACGTGTTAGAAGATTTTTTGGATAAGTTTACGGGGTGTCTCGTATTGGTTTCTCATGATCGATATTTTATGGATCGTCTGGTGAATCAATTATTTATTTTCGAGGGTGATGGAAAAATCAAGGTGATGAATGGGAATTACTCTGATTATAAGTCGTACAAAGAAGAGGAAGAAGCTACACCTGCCGAAGCAAAGAAGCCCGTTCAAGAAAAAGTAGTGACTCCAACAGATGATTCCAAAAGAAAAATTTCATTTGCCGAAAAAAAAGAGCACGAATCCTTAGAAAAGGAAATCTCAGCAATGGAGAAAGAAAAGGAAACACTTATTAAAAAACTTAGTTCCGGAGCATTGGAGACAGAAGAGCTTGTCAATTGTTCTAAAAGAATCAAGGAGCTCACCGATGCGATTGATTCGAAAACTTTGCGATGGCTTGAATTGGAAGATTTCGACTAGAACTACATTGTCATACAATCCCTTTTCACAGAACTCCCTTTGGTTTTCTTGCATGGTAAAGTCGAGATAGAAAAAAGCGATTAATACGCCTTGAGTAAAAAGAAGGCCGTAAATACGAAGTCTACTGACTATTCATGGATTTCCTAAAGTAGAAATAAAAGGGAATTCCAGTTGCTACCAGAAAAATTCCAATCATTGCTTCCCTGGGTTTGGTAAGAAGTGTATTCCCGATAAAGACAACACAGAAAAGGACATAGAGTGCAGGTATCACTGGATAGCCCCACGTCTTATAGGGTCTTGGTGTATCTGGTTCTTTCACACGCATCACAAATACACCAAATGCCGTGGCTCCGTAAAAAATAAAAGCAGCAAAGACAAGCATATCAGTTAGCTGATCAAAAGTACCTGATAATACTAATAACGAAGACCAAATTCCTTGCAACCACAATGAATTATGAGGCACTCTATTTTTATTCAATGTACCAATTGAAGTAAAGAACATTCCCATATTACTCATGGCATAATATATTCTTGAAGAACTGATGACAGACGCGTGGGTACATGCCAGCACCGTAACGAGAATTAGAGTAGAAATAATTATGCCCCCATTATCTCCCCAAAAGATTTTTACGGCTTCCACTGCTGCTATTTGATTGGTGGATTTATAAACCATTGTAAGCTGGTTGATGGGTAACAGAGTGAGGTAGGTAAAATTAACCAGCATGTAAAGCGCGATTACGATTAACAAACCAAAAAGTAAACTCAGTGGAATATTTTTCCGCGGCTCTTTTATTTCTCCGGCAATGAACCCTACAGAATTCCACCCCTCGTAGCCCCAGAATGCTGCCAGCATAGCGGTGAGTAGCGCACTTATACTTACATCCTTTAATGGGGGAACCTGTACAACGGGCGCAAAATCACTTTTGCTACTAGTTAACCCAAAAAAGACAATCAGAAATATTCCCAGCAAGATCATCACTAACAATCCAGTGCTCAGTCCCATACCCGTCCTTATTCCATAAGTGTTAATGTAAGTGAGAATTAGAATTAATAAGATGGCTACGACCTTAATATTGAAATCTGCAAACGGATAAAATACACCAAACAAACTAAATTCCTGAAGAGAAGAAAGAATGGAAGGAATAGCCACGATCTCATTTAACGATTGGGCAAACACATAACCCAGTGAAGCAATCGTAGCCGTTTTTAAAATTGATAAATTAGCCCAACCATACAAATAAGAGAAGAAGCGATTGTAGATACGTTTGAAATACACAAACTCTCCACCGGTATCAGCAAGCATACCTGCTAGCTCCATACTGCTTAAGGTGCCAAACAAGGTTACTATTCCCGCCAGCAGCCAACATAACAAGACCAAAAAAGCTGAGTCCAATTCTGCCGCCATTGGAGCCACCTTTTTGTATATTCCTGAGCCAAGGATGTTTCCCACCACTACCACTACGGCAAGTTTTAACCCCAACGATTGGTTAAGTGTGGTAGTAGGTTTGTTCAATTGAAATATTTTGTTCTGACAAGATCGGAATTTTTTAATCAGACTCCCTATTTTGAATTAGAAGAATTCAACCAGAAGTCACGTATGATGCGGGATGCACTTAAGATATTGACTCCAGGAAGTAAAATTGATCTCCTTCTCCCGTATGCAATCTTCTGATCGGCAACATTTTTTGGCTAAGTTTATGCTTTAACGGCCTTGCATGTATCTCATTCTCATTCTACTTTCCTTTCTTTTACAGGATCAGGTACCCCTGAAGCCGAGTGATGAATTTATATTTAAGTTGGATTATGAATTCCGCACGAAACCTGGCGGTGATGGTAAGCCAGGAGGGTTTGCTGCAGGTAAATTGCCCTATGCGGAGATAAGGATTACACCCACAAAACTTTCAGATAGTGAGGAGAGGGTGAGAATTACCAACAATTTGGGGCATAAGATTTACTCGCGCAGGGCTGTTGTTGATAATGAAATGGTTATCGATATGGGGTTTACTGATGATTTGAAAGACCATATCTCCGTTTATGCATTTGATATAGTGTTTTTTTCTAAGAAGGGGGATGAGAGCAGAATCACCCTTTTTGTGGAGGAGGATGGCACAGTTTTAATCAATGGTGAGAAACATGGAAAATTTTAATTATTAAGTTACCACTTACTGTACTATGGAGCAAATCGTGTAACTATTTCCTTAAAAGATCAGAATCCTTGTTACCTTTTGAGATTATTTTCCGTTAAAATCTAAATTATTCCAATTCAACTCATGATGAGAATAGTTATACTCTTTGTACTCACTGCCTCAGTAAGTTCATTTTCACAAAATACTTCCCAGCCCAATGCAGCAGAAATAAAGTTGCGCTTGAAAAAACTCAACTTCCTGGGCACTGTGTTGTACGTGGCCGCCCACCCTGATGATGAAAATACACGTGCCATAGCCTACCTCTCCAACGAGCGCTTGGCTACCACAGGCTATCTTTCTATGACCAGAGGTGACGGTGGTCAAAACCTGATTGGTCCGGAGATCAGAGACCAGTTAGGCTTAATCAGAACGCAAGAATTATTGGCTGCAAGAAGGGTAGACGGTGGCCATCAATTTTTTACCAGGGCCAATGATTTTGGTTATTCGAAAAATGATGCAGAGACCTTTAGAATTTGGAACAAAAAGGAAATATTATCTGACGTGGTTCAGGTAATAAGGAAATTTCAACCCGATATTATCTTAACCCGATTTCCGCCTGATGCCAGAGCGGGACATGGACATCATACTGCTTCCGCAGTATTAGCACAAGAAGCATTTGATTTGACTAATAATCCAGCTGCTTTTCCTGATCAATTGTCGACTTTGGGAGTGTGGCAGGTAAAGGGACTTTATACCAATACCGGAAGATGGTGGAATACTGACATTGATCAAAACACACCTGGTATTGTAGCAATGGATGTGGGAGTGTATAATCCATTGATTGGTCAATCCTATTCTGAGATGGCGGCAGTGAGTAGGACACAGCACAAAAGTCAGGGATTTGGTTCCTCCGGAAGCAGAGGAGAAGAACTTGAATTTTTTGAATTTGTAAAAGGGTATCATGCCCGGAAAGATATTTTTGAAACGGTAAACACCACTTGGTCAAGAGTGGATGGAGGCAGCAAAATAGAACCTCTTGTTGAAAAACTGATTGCCGAGTACAATGAAGAAAATCCATCTGCTTCTGTTGCTATGTTACTAAAGGTGAGAACAGAGATATTGGGATTGAAAGATGGTATCTGGAAAACCAGAAAGCTGAAAGAAGTTAATCGGTTGATTAAAGATTGTCTTGGGTTGTATTTAGAAATAAAGGCGGATAACTATTACCTGGCTCCTGGAGAAAAAGTAGAGAGTACTTTTGAATTGGTCAATCGCGCGAATCTTGCGCTGAAGGTAAAGAGAATTACAGCATCTGCATTATCCTACGACTCAATGTTAGAAACCTCCCTGGTTGACAATAAACCATTTCGACTAACAACAAGAAAGACCCTTCAGGCTAATACACCATATTCTGACCCCTACTGGCTTCAGGAAAGCCATTCATTGGGGTTATTTACAGTTAAAGACAAATTGTTAATTGGAAAACCCGAAAATGATCCGGCTATTCAATTTCAAATTCAGGTAGAACTGAGTGGAGAATTGTTGACGTATACTGTTCCACTGATTTATAAATGGACGGATCCTGTAAAAGGAGAGCTTTGGCGCCCTGTTGAGGTTGTGCCTGCCATGTCTTTGAATTTATCAGAGTCGGTAGTGGTGTTCAGTGATGCTACACCAAAATCGGTTTCTGTGTTGGCCAAATCCCACTCGGGCAAAAAATTGAAAGGAGAGATTTTACTTGACCTGCCTAAAGGCTGGAGATCTGAACCATCGCGGCAGCCATTTGAACTTGCAAACAGAGGAGATGAAAAATCAATTTCCTTCACGGTATTCCCATCAAATGAAGAAACGACTTCAGCACTCAAAGCAAAGGCAATCGTAGATGGGCAAACATTGAATCAGTCGATGCAGATTATTTCATACGATCATTTTCCGATACAAACTTTATTACCACCTGCTGAAGCAAAGTTGGTACGAATTGATTTAAAGAAAGCGGGTGGACTTATTGGGTATATTGAAGGAGCTGGAGATCAAATACCGGCAGCGCTTAGAAATATGGGATACGAGGTGTTTGAGATGAAGAATGATGAAGTAACACCTGAGAATCTTGCCAAAATGGATGCCGTAGTTTTGGGTATTCGCGCACTGAATACAAATGAAAGGATTCAATTTTTTATGCCGGATTTGTTGGACTATGTAAAAAAGGGCGGAACAATGATCGTGCAATACAATACGAATTCAAGGATGGAAATTGATAAAGATAAATTTTCTCCTTATCCACTTACCTTGTCACGTGACCGGGTAACAGATGAAGACAGTGAAGTTAAAATTTTGAAACCGAATCATGTAGCGCTTAGCGCACCCAATAAGATTACGACAAAAGATTTTGAAGGATGGGTACAGGAACGGGGATTGTACTTTCCCAATCAATGGGATTCAAAGTTCGAAGCACTCATTGCTATCAACGATCCTGGTGAAGAGATGAGTGAGGGTTCCTTGCTAGTTGCTAAATATGGAGAAGGAAATTATGTTTACACCGGCTTGTCATTTTTCAGAGAACTTCCTGAAGGCGTTCCTGGTGCTTATAAACTATTTGCTAATCTGGTCTCGTTAAGCAAAACACAAAAATTGACAAACCAAAAAATTAAATCCGGAAAATAAATGTCAGAAGAGCAAGAAGAAAAGCCTCCCGTTTTCTCCCGGTGGAGCACATGGTATTGGCTGTTAATGATCGTACTGGCTGTCCAGATTCTTATCTATCTTTTTATTACTAACTCTTTCTGATGAATACTATTGACTGGGTAATTCTATTCACCACACTCATTCTTATTGTTGCTTATGGAACGTGGAAGAGTCGGGGAAGTAAAAATATAGATGGATACCTTCTGGGTAATAAAAGCCTACCCTGGTGGAATGTTTGTTTGTCGATCATGGCAACACAGGCAAGTGCCATTACTTTTTTATCTACACCTGGACAGGCGTATGAAGATGGCATGCGTTTTCTTCAGTTCTATTTTGGGCTGCCATTGGCAATGGTCATTCTCAGCATTACTGCGGTGCCACTGTATCATCGGCTAAAAGTTTATACAGCTTACGAATATCTGGAGAGTCGGTTTGACTTAAAAACCAGATCGCTTGCAGCATTTTTATTTTTGATGTTGCGTGGCCTTTCTGTTGGAATTACAATTTATGCTCCGTCATTAATTCTTTCCACCATGTTGGATTGGAACATTAACATCACCACCATATTTATTGGTACGTTGGTAATGATTTATACTGTGAGCGGTGGAACAAAAGCAGTAAGCATGACCCAAAAATATCAACTGACCATTATTATGGGAGGGATGTTTATTGCAGGTTGGATTGCTTTTTCTAAACTACCGGATAACATTACGTTCACTGAAGCTTTTCAGGTGGCAGGAGAGATGGGCAAACTCAACCTTATCAATTTGTCTTTTGACTTGAGTGACCGATATAACATATGGTCGGGGTTGATAGGGGGACTGTTTCTTTTTCTGTCCTACTTTGGTGCTGATCAGTCGCAGGTAGGCAGATATCTTGGCGGGAGTTCAATTGCACAGAGCAGATTAGGCCTGATTTTCAATGGCCTTTTGAAAGTGCCTATGCAGTTTGTCATACTCTACATTGGAATTTTGGTGTTTGTGTTTTATCAATTCAATCAGGCCCCTGTTTTCCACAATCAGTCTTTGAAAGACAAGGCCATGCAAACTGAGTATGCAGGAGACATAGCCACATTGGAATCAGAATATGATGAAGTTTTCATTGAGAAAAGAAAAGAGGCGGTGAATATGGTTAAAGCCATGCGGCAAGATAACTCAGCCTTAGTGGAGCAAACCCGTGTGTCAATTGAAAAGATACAAGATGTTGAGAAGGGGATACGTGCGGAAGTGAAAGAGAAAATTTCAGCAGCTATCCCGGGTGCCAATACCCTGGACAAAGATTATGTGTTTATCACTTTTGTGATGACATATTTGCCACACGGTCTGATAGGTTTACTGCTGGCAGTTGTATTTTCTGCTGCGATGGCCTCTACTGCATCAGAGCTTAACGCACTGGCCTCCACAACAGCAGTCGATATTTATAAACGATCGATTAAACCAAGCGAGAATGATTACCACTATGTAAAAGCATCAAAATGGTTTACTGCCGGTTGGGCAGTTTTTGGAATGATGTTCGCGTCAATTGCCAATCAGGCGGAGAACCTTATTCAGTTTGTCAACATCATAGGTTCGTTGTTTTATGGTACCATACTTGGAATTTTTCTTACTGCATTTTATCTGAAATACATCAAGTCGAATGCGGTGTTCATTGCTGCTATTATAGCCCAGGCAGTGATCCTTTATTGCTACTTCTTTACCGAGATGGCTTTCTTGCTGTACAACATCATTGGGTGCTTAGTGGTAGTGATGGTAGCATATATTATTCAATACATAGAAAATCAGGGCATAAAAAAAAGGCTGTCTCAAAAGTGACACGTTTTGTTGAGCGAAAGCGAAACATCCCTTAATTGTAAATTCAAACTAGAGAGATTCTTCGCTTTCGCTCAGAAAAACGTTTTTTTTAACTTTTGAGACAGCCTCCTTTAAAACTTGTAAGGCAATAGTTTTATTTCAAAGATTTAATCAGGTCTTCATTTAATTTGATATAACCAAAATCACTAGCTGCCTTTTTTGCTGCTTCAAGCGATTGATTGGCTGCTGCTAAAGCACCTTTTTTGTCGCCCATATCTTTCAAAAGCTGAGCCTTGAAATGAACATTCCAAAACTGCTCAGCATTTTTCCCAGCAGCTAGGTATTCATTGGTCCACGCAAGCGCTTGTTTCAAATCTTTCTTGGTGGCATGATAGTATCGTGCAGCAGCAATTAAGTTGGCTGGATTCACTTTTGTATTGGCTTCAATAGTAGCCATTACTTTTGAATCGAAGTCAACACCTACCTTGAACTTTACTGAAGTGTTTTCCCATGCAATCTGAATGTTTGCACTTTTGCTGTCTTCAGCAATGTCAGTGATATTTAGAGTCAATGTTTCAACTGTCTCAGTAAGCTTTTGCGGCTTTACTTTAAAGTTTGCTGCCTCTTTCGATTTGTCATAGTCTGCTGTATTTCCACCAAGGGAAAGATCACTGTAAAGAGATACGGTCCATTCAGTTGCGCCTGGCCATGTAAATAATAGATATTCACCTTTAGCTACTTTTGTGCCTTCTACTGTAACATCATCAGAAAAAGAGATGATTGTACCGTTGTTTGCACCCGTTCTCCAAATTTGTCCATAAGGTGTTAAGAAATCAGCTCCATCACCGAAAATCTTACGACCTTTCATTTGTGGACGGGAGTAATCGATTTTAACATCCGTTAAGCCAACAACACTTGACACGGATCCTGCAGGACTTGGTTGTGGAGTCTGGATTTGTGCCTGAGCCGTCCAGACAAACGTCAGCAACATGATTGTAATACAATTTTTCATTTAATTTGGGGTTTTTATTATTTGTTTGAGGGCGACAAAGTTAGCAGACTTTCCTGCAATAAACCAGTAGGGGTGAGACTTAAAGAATCCTTTTACCAACGATTAAGAGTAGACAGCATTGCAAAAGACTTGCTAGGCAAGGTGTTGGTGAGCAGTTTTAACAATTCGTTAACAAGCGGAATTATTGTGGAAACGGAAGCTTATTCTTATAAGGAAAGGGGATGTCATGCTTATAACAATTTGCGTACAACACGTACTGAAACCTTGTTCGGAGAGGGAGGGATCATGTACGTGTATTTGTGTTATGGCATTCACAACATGTTTAATGTGGTGACAAACAGAAAGAACAAAGCCGAAGCAGTTTTGATTCGTGCACTCGAACCTTTGCGAGGTAAGGAATTAATGATGAAGCGCACATCGGCCAGGGATGTTCACCGAATAACGTCTGGTCCGGGCAAGTTAACGAAGGCATTAGGTATTGGTAGAGCAATGGATGGAGAAAAGCTCACGGGGAACGAAATTTGGATAGAAGATCCCGGTACAAAAATTGCCAGAAACAAGATTGTAGTGACAAATAGAATCGGGATAGATTATGCTGGTGAAGATGCCTTGCTGCCATGGCGGTTCTATTTGAAGGACAATCCATGGATAAGTAGGCCTTAAGGGGGATTTAACTATTTTTGCGCTAATGAAGTATTTTTTGTTTTTGAGTTTTGCGTTAATGATCTCTGTGTTGACTGAAGGTCAGCAGATTACAAATAAATCATTTGTCAATGTCAATTCACCTTTAGATGAGCAGGGCCCGGTGCTTAGCCCGGATGGCAAAACGCTTTATTTTACCATTGCCAGTCACCCGCAAAATGTCGGTGGCAAAAGAGACAAAGGAGATATATGGCAGTCCGTGTTGATTGGAGACGAATGGTCGGCACCTATCCATGCAGGTGCTGTTTTGAACAACAAAGAATACAATGCAGTAGGTGGTTTTTCATCAGAGGGTTCCCAGATGTTCCTTCTTGGCCATTACAATTCACAGGGCGATGTTAAATCACAGGGAATATCCGTTTCAAGAAAAACGGGTGCGGGATGGTCTGCGCCACAAAATATTTCCATTCCCTACTTTCTCAATAAAAATGAAACCATTTCAGGCCATATCAACAAAACTGGAAATGTATTTGTTTTTGCTGGTGAAGGATATACCACGTTGGGTGTAGAAGACATTTATGTTTCTGTGAAAAATGCATCTGGTAATTGGAGTGAACCCAAGAACCTTGGCCGAAATATCAATACCTCTTTTCAAGAATGGAGCCCGTGGCTAAGTGAAGATACCCGTTACTTGTATTTTGCTTCGAATGGAAGACAAGGCTACGGAAGTTTTGATATTTATTATTCGCAGCGTCTGGATGATACCTGGGCAAAATGGTCGGCACCAATCAATATGGGAGCAGGTGTTAATTCTGAAGGCAGGGAGTTGTTTTATATTCCTTTTCCCAAACAAGAAATAGCGCTTTACACTTCCACATTGAATAGCGATGGGTATGGTGATATCAAAATGTATCGCCCCCCCAAGGAAGCACTCGATTCTTTAATGAAAAAAATGGAAGAACTTCCACCTGATACGGTAGTTAAGTTGGTGGAGATCGTTAGAGAAAAACCAATTACCAGCGATGAGAAATTAGTACGGGTTTGGGGAACAATAACCAATGCCAGTACCGATGCTCCAATCGCAGCCAATGTCAACTTTCATTCCGATTCTGATTTTCAGGTAGTAGCAGGGGCTGATGGAGTCTTTTCGATTAGTGTTCCTTCAGTGGATGAATATAGCATTAAGGTAGAAGCTCCGGGGTTTCTTGGCAGCTTCGAAAAATTGGATATCCGTACTTTTGAAATGAAGGAGCTAGAGATGAATTTCAAGTTGCAGCCCGTAGCGATTGGGGCAACAGTAAATCTAAAGAGTGTTCTCTTTCAACAAAGCACAGCCAACCTGTTAGACGAATCGTATGACGAATTAAACATGGTGGTTGATTTCTTGAAGTCAAATCCTACAGTTGAAATTGAATTGGCAGGTCATACGGACAATCGTGGATTATCAGCACACAACGTGCGCCTGTCCAGAGAACGAGTGGACAAGGTAAAGGAGTACCTCACCAGTAAAGGGATAGAAGGAAAAAGAATTACGGGTAAAGGATATGGAGGCATCAAGCCCATTGCCGATAATGATGCTGAAGTTACCCGCAGACTCAACAGGAGAGTAGAGTTTACAATTATAAAGAACTGATTCTAGATTCTAGATACTTGGCTCTAGCATCCAGAATCTAGGATTAATACCCCACGGCCGTATCGTCCCCTCTCGGATCAGCACCACCCTCCAATCTGCCATCAGGAAGTACAAGGATAGCGTCTACCCGTCCAATGCTTCCTCGCAAGCGAAATTTGTGCCCCATCTTCACCAACTGTAAACTGTCTTCTTCAGTAAAGGCACCTTGTTCATTAGAAACCACATCAGGTAACCACTGACTGTGAAAACGTTTTGCATTTACGGCTTCCTGCATTCCCATTTTATGGTCGATCACGTCAACAATGATTTGAAATACTGAAGTGATAATAGTGGTTCCGCCAGGTGTACCTACCACCATTAATATTTTCCCATCTTTCTCTACGATGGTTGGCGTCATAGAGCTCAGCATGCGTTTCCCTGGTTCTATTTTATTGGCCTCGCCACCAATGGCACCATACATATTGGGTACACCTGGCTTAGCGCTAAAGTCATCCATTTCATTATTTAATAAAAAACCAGAACCGCCTACTATTACTCTTGATCCATAACCCCCGTTTAAGGTTGTAGTTACAGACACAGCATTACCGTCTTTATCAACAATAGATAGGTGTGTGGTTTGTTCAGATTCTGTCATGGCAATAGCTCCCTCTTTCACTGCGCTGCTTGGCGTGACTGCTTCTGGATTATAGCTTTCCATTCTATTGTCGGTATACGATTGTTCAATAAGAGATGTAACGGGTACATCGAAAAAGTCAGGATCTCCAAGATAGAAAGCCCTGTCTGCATAAGCTCTTCTTTCAGCCTCTACCATTAGGTGTGCACTTTTTGCAGAATTCCATCCCCATTCGCTGATAGTGTAGGGAGAAACTGAATTGAGTAGTTGTATTAATGCTACACCGCCACTGGATGGGGGAGGCATTGAAATGATTTTATGGCCGCGGTACTCACTGGTAAGTGGCGTTCTCCAAATGGCTTGATAACCCTTCAAGTCATTAAGCGATATCAATCCATTTCCTCTTTCCATTTCGGCTACAATGTTTTCAGCAGTGGCTCCTTCATAAAAGCCAGCTCTTCCGTTATCACGGATTAACTCTAAAGTATGTCCAAGATCCTTATTCCAAATGGAGTCACCTGCCACCCATTTCTCTTTCAAAAACTGATCAGGAGCTACAGTACTGTACTTTTTAAAAGATTCAGCGGCATAGTTAAGTCCATCGGCCTCCATTTCTGTAAGCGTAAAACCTTTATTGGCCAGATCAATAGCAGGTTGCACTAATTCCTTCCAATCCAACTTACCATATTTTTTATGGGATGCTTCCAGACCTGCCACCGTTCCGGGTATTCCACTTGCCAAATGACCTGCAGTACTTAATTCAGAAATAGCTTCTCCATTTTCACCGATATACATATTTGTCGTTGCCTTTTCAGGTGCCGCTTCTCTGTAATCCAGTGCATCCACCGAACCATCTTTAAATCTGGCCACCATAAAACCACCCCCACCAATGTTTCCGGCACTGGGGTGAACCACGGCCAGTGCAAACTGAACGGCTATGGCTGCGTCTACTGCGTTGCCACCTTTCTGTAAAATAGACAGGCCCGCCTGTGAGGCCAGGGGATGTGCCGATACTACCATAGCATTATCGGTTGTTAATCCAACTACGGGTGTTTTAACTTCTTTTGTTTGACAAGAAACTAATACAGTTGCCAATAGCAGGGTAAAGATGCGGTTCATAGAAATGGGTTTTGGTTTCTGCCGATAAATGTATTACTTCAACACTAACAAAACTATGAGTTTAAGGAAAGAAAAAGCCGCTCGTCTAAAGTTGTCCGTTCTCGAGCATACACTCAAACTAATTGGCAAAAAGTCATTTGATTCCATCTTTGTGGATGAAATATGTGCTAAAACTAAAATTAGTAAAGTAACCTTGTTTAAATATTTCCCTCAAAAGGAGGATATCCTGTTATACTATTTCAGAGTGTGGTGCTTACACAGGGCAGTTGACTTGAACGAAAAGCCGAAAGAGGGAATGGCTGGAATTACTTACCTCTTTGACAAACTGAGCGAGGAGTGTGAATCTCATCCGGGTATGATATTGAGTCTGTTCGGATATCTGGCAGATTTGAGAAGACCGCCAAAACCTTTTCCCGTAAAGCTGGAAGAGAGGCAATTACTTTATCCCAACAAAGAAAATATTTCCAGTATTGACATACAATCGGTGGATCAGATGTTTGAAAAATTCACACTAGAAGCTATTTTCAAAAAGGAGATTACCAAAACAACATCTACCAAAGATATTACTAATTTGTTTACTACTGTTTTCTATGGGTCAGTATTAACAGCTCACGTTCTGCAAATGAGCAATTTGAAATTTTTCTTTAGAAAAAACGTGGAATTGATAGCTAAAGGATTTTGAGTTAACCCTTCATTCTTACAGTCTTGGTGCCCTGTTTTTCGAACCATCGGATGCGTAACCGACCTACTTGTATTTTCTTATGCCATTTGTGATCCTTATACCAGGTGTGATGGATACGTGGTTTCTTTACTTTTACCGTACGGTAATTGTGCCGGCTGCAGGCAGCCAGGAAAAGAACAAATACCACTGTAAGTAGAAGTCTCATTGTTAGAATCACCTAAAGTATTACAATATTTCTATCAGTAGAAGTCTGCACCTTAAATCAACGAGACTTTTAGGCATTACATGCATTTTAAGAAATCATTTAAATATCAAAACGATTTCTGAATCGATATTTTGGATAGAATGAGGCAACTCCTATCTTTGCGCACCGATTTAGGTCGGTAGAGTTTGGTCTGGTAGTTCAGCTGTTTAGAATGTCCCGCTTGTGGCGGGAAGGTCGCGGAAACCCGCGAAGTCAGCTAAATTGCAAAAAAGTATTGGTCTGGTAGTTCAGCTGTTTAGAATGTCCCGCTTGTGGCGGGAAGGTCGCGGAAACCGCGAAGTCAGCTAAATTACAAAAGTATTGGTCTGGTAGTTCAGCTGGTTAGAATGCCTGCCTGTCACGCAGGAGGTCGCGGGTTCGAGTCCCGTCCAGACCGCAAAAGCTTTGATTTTGAAAGAAATCAGAGCTTTTTTGTTTTAAGGGCATTGTTATAAACATGTCCAATCCATTAATCCTGCTATTTTTGCATTAACGTTAGCTACTATGGAACTGGATTTTGAAAAGCCCATCGCTGAATTAGAGGCGAAACTCGAAGACATGAAGGAATTAGCCAAAGACAGTGATAAAGATGTGCATTCTGCCATCAGTGCACTGGAGAAGAAGATAAAGGCGCTCAAAAAAGAAACCTTCGAAAATCTTACCGGATGGCAACGCGTGCAGTTATCACGCCATCCCGATAGACCCTACACATTAGATTACATCTACGAGATGACGTCTGATTTCATCGAATTGTATGGAGACAGAAACGTGGCAGACGACAAAGCCATGGTCGGTGGGCTTGGCACTATCGATGGACAGACCTTTATGATCATTGGTCAGCAAAAAGGAAGAAATACGAAACAGCGTCAGTATCGAAACTTTGGGATGGCCAATCCTGAAGGATACCGCAAGGCACTTCGACTGATGAAGATCGCTGAAAAATTCAACAAGCCCATTATCACTTTAATTGATACTCCAGGAGCTTTTCCCGGGTTAGAGGCTGAAGAACGTGGACAGGGAGAGGCGATTGCTCGCAACCTGAAAGAAATGTTTATGCTGAAAGTACCTATTATTTGTATTGTCATAGGCGAGGGTGCCTCTGGTGGTGCATTGGGTATCGCCATTGGAGACAGGGTATTGATGTTGGAAAACTCATGGTACTCCGTAATTTCTCCGGAAAACTGCTCTACCATACTTTGGAGAAGCTGGGATTATAAAGAACAAGCGGCTGAAGTACTGAAACTCACCGGTAAGGATATGCTGGCCAATAAATTGATCGATGGTATCATCAATGAACCTCTCGGGGGTGCGCATAAAGACCTGCAGTGGATGGCGAATGAAGTAAAAAGTGTAATTATGAAAAACTTTAAGGAGTTGGATAAGTTAACTCCTCAGGATAGAATTTCTCAAAGAATTGATAAGTTCAATGCCATGGGAGTGGTAAAAGAATAGACCCAAACATAAAGCTTATGTTTAAGCTTGAATCAATAGGATGAAACACCGAATGAGCATTCGATTTGGATTCCTTTTCCCCTGGACATTTCGTTTTATTGGCATCATTCTTATTTTGGCTGCAACCATCACAGTTACTGAAATTGGATGGTTTGCAATTCTTGTCTTTATTCCAGGAATATTTTTGAGCTTGGCCAGTGAAGGCTTTGAGATTGATACTATGAGAAAGTGCTATAGAGAGTACTATTCTTTTATATTTTTAAAAATGGGGAAGTACCAGCCCTACCAATCTATTGAAAAATTGTTTGTGAATAGGTCTCAAGAAAGTCAACGAATTTATTCAGCTCACACGAACAAGTCATCCATTTTTACGAATGAAGTTTTTAATGCCTACCTGAAATTCTCATCCGGTGAAAAAATCTTATTGCGTAAAGGAAAGAAAAAAGAGAAATTGATTGCTCAAATGAACTTGATAAGTCAATCATTACAAACTCAGGTGATGGATAACACATAAAAGATTGAATGAGGATTTTTAAACTCTAATTGATGATATTGTGAATTTACATGTAATCAATACAGGCTTTTTTAAGTTAGACGGTGGTGCCATGTTTGGCGTAGTTCCTAAGTCACTTTGGCAAAGAACCAACCCTGCGGATGAAAGAAATCTATGTAACTGGGCCATGCGCTGTTTACTCATTGAGGATGGTAATCAATTGATTTTGATCGATAATGGAATAGGAGATAAACAGGATGAAAAATTTTTGAGTCATTACTATTTGCATGGAGAGGATACGTTGGCAAGCTCACTCAAGAGGTCAGGCTTTTCAAATGATGATGTTACAGACATGTTTCTCACCCATCTTCATTTTGATCATTGTGGTGGGGGTGTGGTCAGAAAGGGAGAGGGTTTTCAACTTGCCTTTGAGAAAGCCAACTATTGGTCGAATAATGACCATTGGAAGTGGGCAACGGTGCCCAATGATAGAGAAAAGGCTAGTTTTCTAAAGGAAAACATTATTCCAATGGAAGAAAGTGGTCACCTTAAATTTGTGGATAAATCTGCTCCCTCACCATTTGCTTCCTTTGATATCGACTATGTGTCTGGTCATACGGACAAAATGATGATCCCAAAAATTAAGTACAAGGACAAAGTGATTTGCTATATGGCAGACCTACTGCCTTCTGTAGGGCATATTCCATTGCCTTATGTGATGGGTTATGATACACGTCCTTTAATTACATTGGAGGAAAAGAGAACTTTTCTGAACGAAGCGGCCGATAAGGGTTATATTCTGTTCCTTGAGCATGATCCTGAAAACGAATGTTGCACGGTGAAGCACACTGAAAAAGGGGTAAGGCTTGATAAAACGTTCGCATTGAAGGAGATTTTATGAAAATAGGATTGGCATTGTCCGGAGGCGGAGCCAGGGGAATTGCGCACATTGGAGTTTTAAAAGCCCTGGACGAGATGGGGATAAAAATCTCTGTACTCTCAGGCACATCGGCCGGATCATTGGTTGGGGCGTTATATGCATCGGGCTCTTCTCCAGATGATATATTCGACATCGTTAAGAATTTATCTATATACAGATCAGTCAGACCAGCATGGGCATGGAGTGGACTGCTCACCATGGATGGACTGAGAGAATTATTAATCAACTCATTGCCAGAGAATAGATTTGATGCTCTTAAGATTCCTTTATTTATTGCAGCCACTGACATCAGAAAAGGCGAAATAAAATATTTTAGTGAAGGAGAGCTCATTCCTGCAATAGTTGCTAGTTGCTCAGTCCCAGCAGTTTTTAATCCGGTGAATTACAACGGAGGATTATTTGTAGACGGTGGCCTTTGTGATAATTTGCCCAGTAGAGCGATTGTAGAATTATGTGACTTTGTGATAGGCTCACATTGCAACCCTATCAGTAATAATTTTGATCCTAAAAACCTGAAAGTTGTTGTGGAAAGAAGTTTGTTAATGGCCATCAATGGCAACACAAAACAAAGTAAGTCCATTTGCGATGTGGTAATAGAACCAGTTAAACTTGATCAGTTTAGTAGTTTTGATATTGCGAAGGCAAAGGAAATTTTTGATATTGGTTATCATTTTACAATTGAGAATTTCACCCCAGCGGACTTTCAAAAACAAACAGTATGAGTAAAGCAGCACTTAATTTTAGCGAACAAATTACACAGGGAATTCCTGATGCATTACCTCCAATGCGACCGTATGATCCATCAGTAAGTCATGCCCCAAAGCGAAAAGAGATTCTTTCTGATACAGAAAAGAAATTGGCAATTAAAAATGCGCTCAGGTATTTCCCAGAAAAAATGCATGCCGAACTGGCCCCTGAATTTTATAAAGAGTTGGTGGAATATGGAAGGGTCTATATGTATCGGTTTATGCCGACCTATGAAATGAAGGCACGGCCTATCGATGAATACCCCGCCAAATGTAAACAAGCGGCAGCCATCATGCTGATGATTCAAAATAATTTGGATCCTGCCGTGGCACAGCATCCACATGAACTCATTACCTATGGAGGCAACGGTGCCGTTTTTCAAAATTGGGCTCAGTACTTATTGACCATGAAGTATTTATCTCAAATGACAGAAGAGCAAACCTTGCACATTTACTCTGGCCACCCGATGGGATTGTTTCCTTCTTCCAAGGAGGCGCCACGGGTTGTAGTCACCAATGGCATGATGATTCCCAACTATTCTAAGCAAGACGATTGGGAGAAGTTCAATGCGTTGGGAGTAACACAGTATGGTCAGATGACGGCAGGTTCTTATATGTACATTGGCCCGCAAGGCATTGTCCATGGAACCAACATCACTATTCTGAATGCGGGAAGGAAGATTTCAAAAAGTGGAGAAGGTTTAGCGGGAAAGCTTTTTGTTACTTCAGGCCTGGGAGGTATGAGCGGAGCACAACCCAAAGCAGGGAATATTGCAGGTTGTATCACAGTAGTCGCTGAGGTCAACCCGAAAGCGGCTGAAAAAAGACATGCGCAAGGTTGGGTAGATGAGATATTAACCAGCATGGATGAACTGATAGATCGAGTTAAAGTTGCGAAAGAGAATAAGGAAGTAGTTTCCATTGCCTATCAGGGAAACATCGTGGAGGTGTGGGAGAAATTTGATGAAGAGAACATCTTTATTGAATTGGGATCGGATCAAACTTCATTACACAATCCCTGGGCAGGCGGTTATTACCCGATAGGATTAACTTATGAAGAAAGTAATGAGTTAATGGCGCGTCAACCTGAAGCATTCAAGGGAAAAGTCAGAGAAACCCTAAAGCGCCATGCCACTGCTGTGAATAAACACACAGCCAAAGGAACTTACTTTTTTGATTATGGAAATGCCTTTTTGTTGGAAGCATCAAGAGCAGGAGCAGAGGTAATGGCCAAAGATGGGATTACCTTTCGTTATCCATCGTACGTACAAGACATCATGGGCCCCATGTGTTTTGATTTTGGATTTGGACCTTTCAGGTGGGTGTGCGCATCAGGAAACGAAGATGACCTCGATAAGACAGATGCGATTGCAGCTGAAATTTTAGAAAAGATTAAGGATGATGCGCCAGAAGAAATACAATCTCAATTGGCAGATAACATCAAATGGATAAAAGCAGCAAAAGCCAATAAACTGGTTGTGGGCTCCAAGGCAAGAATCCTATATGCTGATGCTGAGGGTAGAATGAAAATTGCTCTTGCATTTAATGAAGTCATCAAGAAGGGTGAGATAGGCCCGGTAGTGCTGGGTCGCGATCATCATGATGTCTCTGGTACAGATAGTCCATTCAGAGAGACATCCAATATTTATGATGGATCGCAATTTACTGCAGACATGGCTATTCATAATGTTATTGGTGATTCTTTCAGAGGAGCAACTTGGGTTTCCATTCACAATGGGGGTGGAGTAGGATGGGGTGAAGTAATCAATGGTGGGTTTGGAATGTTGCTGGATGGAACTGCGCTCGCAGATGCGAGAATAAAATCTATGCTGCATTTTGATGTCAACAATGGAATTGCCCGAAGAGCATGGGCACAAAACAAAGGGGCGGTGAGTGCTATTCAGAGGGCTCAACAACTTGAAAAAGGGCTCACTGTAACGATGGCACATCACGCAAATGATGAATTGATTAATCAACTATTCTAAAATAATTCAATGCTGAGGCTGTTCTATTTGTTCTTGTTTAAAATTTTTGGTTGGAAAACACGAGGGGAATTTCCTGCTGATCTGAACAAGTACGTGATTGCTGTGGCGCCTCACACCAGTAACTGGGATTTCCCTGTCGGAGTGGCGGGAAGAAGAATTCTTAAAATACAAGGGAAGGCAAAATTTTTAGGAAAGAGTTCATTATTCAAACCACCTTTCGGATGGATTTTTCGTATGTTGGGAGGCTATCCTGTAGACCGCTCAAAAAGCCAGGATATGGTAGAGCAGGTTGTGGCGCTGTTTAACTCGCACGATGAATTTGTGCTCGCCATTGCTCCTGAAGGGACACGTAAAAAAGTAGATAAGCTACGAACCGGATTTTATTACATAGCCAAAAAGGCCAATGTCCCCATCGTGCCAGTTGGTTTTGATTTCAAAAAAAAGGAAATCATCGTGGCAGACCCAATGTACCTCACTGAAAATTATGAGGAGGACATGGATAAGCTATTGAGCTTTTACCGAACTATAATTGGAAAAAACCCTGAATTAGGCATTTCATAGAGTGGTACTGTCCGAAATCGGATGCTTTGTGTCCTTTATCTTTTAATTATTAACTTTATTTAGTCAACCAACCAATCTTACATATGAAAAAGATAATTGTACTTATTGTATTTGTTGCAGGCATAGCTACATCTGGCTATTCTCAGTTTATCAAGCAAGGGACTATTATTTCAGGTGGTTCTTTTGAGTTTAAGTCTCATAAGGATAACGATTCAGATTATAAACAATCTGGACTTAGCCTTATGCCGTGGGCAGGATTTATGGTCATTGATAATTTTGCTGTAGGTGGTATACTTGATATTAGTACAAGTAGTTCAGAGTCGGGAGGATCTAAAACCACTACAACAGGCATAATGGTTGGGCCTTTCGCACGCTATTATTTAGACAACGGATTGTTTGCACATGGGCAATTCACCGTTGGAAGTGGAAAATTTGAGAGTGGTAGCTTTAATCAAAAAACAAGCCTTAGTGAATTAAGAATTGGCGCTGGTTATGCTATTCGCATTACAGATACCGTCCTTCTAGAACCTGTTTTGGGTTACCTGTCACAATCCCAAAAGGATAAAGACACGGATGTAAAGTCAACAGAAAGTGGGTTCTTTTTTATGGGAGGGTTTACCATCTTTATTAATTCAACCAATTAATTACAAACTTTCATAAGTTGGCTCCGTTTTTGTCGTTAGATTTGAAACAAATTCAAAGTGTATGAAAAAAATACTAATTCTCGTTTGTCTTATTTCGGCTGTGGGGCTGATGAACCAAGCACACGCTCAAGCTCAATTCGCATTGGGATTAAAGGGTGGGCTTAACATTGCTAAGTTTGATATTAGCCAGGGAACATCCAATATTGATAACCGCACTGGTTATCATGGGGGTGCATTTGCTTTATTCAAGTTTGCGAAATTTGGTATTCAGCCTGAGATTATTTTCTCTAAACAGGGAAGCGAGTTCAGTGTTGATACAGATAACTATGAGGCCAACTTTGATTACATCAATATTCCTATTTTGGTGAAACTGTATTTGGTTGCCGGCCTTAATATTCAGGCTGGTCCACAGTTTGGTTTTTTAACAACATCAGAAATTAAAAGCACAATTGGAGGTATAACTACCACAGATGATGTTAAGGATCAGCTGGACAAAAAATCAGATATGTCAATCGCAGTCGGGGCTGGATGGGATTTACCTTTTGGCCTTACCCTGGATGCTCGATACAACTTTGGACTCTCAGAGTTTAAATTGGACAGCGGCCCTGACCTTAAAAATAAGGTGATTCAGGTATCACTGGGATATAAGTTTATCAAGGCTGGTAAATAGCGGATCTATAACTAATTTAAAAGCTACTCATTTGAGTGGCTTTTTTTATTTTAAAGCAAGGAGTAATTTCGCCACTTCTTTGTTTCCATGACATACCAACAAACGCTCGAGTATCTGTATAAGGAACTGCCCATGTTTCAGCGTGTAGGCCCCGCTGCACTTAAAGCTGATCTCCGCAATACGATATTGTTGTGTGAATCTCTTGGTAACCCCCAGCATAAGTTCAAATCCATTCATGTAGGTGGTACAAATGGAAAGGGAAGCTCTAGCCATATGATTGCGGCTATCCTTCAAAGTAGCGGATATACAACCGGACTTTATACCTCACCTCATCTTAAGGAATTCACTGAGCGCATCAGGCTCAATGGGGTTGAAATTTCTCAGCCAGAAGTAGTAGATTTTGTGGAAAGGATAAAACCTCAAATCCAGGAAATCAAACCGTCATTTTTTGAAATTACTGTAGCCATGGCGTTCGATTTTTTTGCCCGGCAAAAAGTCGATTTTGCGGTTATTGAAGTGGGACTGGGGGGGAGGCTTGATTCCACTAACGTAATTGATCCATTGGTATCGCTCATCACCAATATTGGGTATGATCATAAAGACCTGCTTGGAGGAACGTTATCTGCTATTGCATCTGAGAAAGCGGGAATTATCAAACAGAATGGAAGGGCTATCATTAGTGAACGGCAACCTGAAATAGAAGAAGTCTTTTTTAGAAAAGCAGCAACTGTAAATTCATTATTAAGATTTGCTCAGGATCGGTATACGGTTGCAAGATCTGCTGAGGAGAAGGATACCTTTATTGTACAGCAGGTGGGTAACTCTGGTAGTATCCATTTGAAATCAGAACTGGTGGGTGGTTATCAAAAAAAGAACATTGCTGGTGTACTTGCTGTTGTTGATGAGTTAGTTGAATTGGGGTATGAGATTTCTCAAGAAGCAATTAAAAAGGGAATCGCTGAAACAATAACCTTAACGGGCTTGAAAGGACGTTGGCAACAACTTGGAGAAAAGCCGTTGATCTATTGTGATACCGCGCATAATGCGGAAGGGATAATTGAAGTGTTGAAGATCATAGAAACCATCCCTCATGAAAAACTGCATATTGTTATTGGTATGGTAAAAGACAAGGATATTGATTCGGTTCTTTCCTTACTTCCTAAAAACGCAACCTACTACTTTTGTGCTGCTTCAATTCCCAGAGCATTGGATGCGCCAGCCTTAGCCACCAGAGCAGCTGCATTAAACTTAAAAGGTAAAACCATCAATAAGATAAGTGATGCCATCAAAACAGCTAAATCGTCTGCCAATCCCGAAGATCTCATTTTCATTGGCGGAAGTACATTTGTGGTGGCCGAGATAGAAGAACTGTAAGGATGAAAAGCAAAATAGCAAGGTTTAAGATCATTTCGGAACGAGACAATGTACTGGAACCCGGAAAGGAATTGTATTTCGATATCAAGGGAAATTGGAATAAAACCCAGTTTAAAAACGACAACCCGATTACCATTGAATTGGCCTGTGGAAGAGGTGAATACTCAGTTGGAATGGCAGAATTATTTCCCGACAGAAATTTTGTTGGTATTGATGTAAAAGGGGATAGGATTTGGAAGGGAAGTACCTGGGCTGTTGAAAAAAAACTGGATAATGTAGCCTTTCTTAGAGCTCAAATTCATACGCTGGAAAATTTTTTTGATGAAAATGAGGTGAGCGAAATTTGGCTGACGTTCCCTGACCCACGCCCAAAAAAGAGAGATGTTAAGCGGAGGCTAAGCAATAATAGGTTTCTCAATTTGTACAAAAAAGTTCTGAAACCAGAGGGTCTGTTCAGATTAAAAACAGACAATACTGATCTGTTCAATTTTACCCTTGAGGAATTACAAGAGCGGGATGACATTAAAGAACTGAAGACAACTTTTGATGTTTATCAATCTGAGTTGAATGACGAGGTATTGGGAATCAAGACCAGATACGAAGAGATGTTTGCTAAAAAGGGAGAAACCATTAAATACCTGCGTTTTAAATTCATTAAGTGATACAATAAATAATTATGGATACCCAATTTCCTGTTACCACGGTTATGACAGTTTAACAAGCTACTCAACCCGATTCATCCTTAGTCGACCTCCAGAGTCTCGAAAACTGTTGCCAGGTGATCATAATCTTTTTGTCCCGGTTTGTCCTCTGACGAACCCTCCAAAAGAATTCCCGCGATAGGGAAAGATTCAATTTCATCTAAATCTTCTATCAAGTGCTGGGGAACAAGAACATTGATGGCAGAATTGATTTCCTCCACAAGCTTCCATTCAGGTATTTTACTTTCAGCTAATACTAAGTATTGTATATTATACGTTGAAAGGTTGGATTTAATAACGGACCACTCTGCAAGGTCTGTTAACAAAATAAGTGATTCATTTTCAACTTTTGCCCCTAATTGCATCAGCTGGTTATAATTTAATTGAATATGTTGGATGGCAGTAGATTCGGTTACTTTATCAAAGTCGTCATCATTCATTGTATCGGAATACTCAAGAACAAATGCAGGGCCTGACACCCAACCGACAATCTCGCGAAATGTTTCAAATGGAATTTGTCCATCTGCATCACCGATCGGAAACCCTAAAAAATCTACACCCATGCCGGCACAATACCTTGCATCGCTTAGATTGGTAATGTTTCCTACTTTTACTTTGGTCTTTAATTGCATGGCCAAATATCAAAAAGAAAAAATAACTTTATGAATTGAAAAGCAATAAAGTGGCTCATATACCTAAATATCTTTTGTTTTTTGCTTTGGTCATGTTCGTTTGGGCGTGCTCGGAAGACAATGATATCATTTCAAAAAATGACAGAGATTACTTTCCCATGCAGGTAGGTGCCTATTATGTATACGATATACAGGAGACAAGATATACTCCAATTGATGGAAGAGAAGATTTCTTATACCAATCTAAAATTTCAGTAACAGACTCTTTTACAAATAATGCAGGAGGCACTACCTATGTCCTTCAACGTGAAACTAAAATTGAAGGAGAAAGCCAGTTCAAATACCTGGACACATGGTCTGTACGAAGTGAACCTACACAGGTTGTTGTAAGCGAAGGGAATATTTCATTCGTCAGGTTGGCATTTCCTTTATCTAAAGGCCGCCAATGGAATGGTAACGCGTTGAATACATTGGGGGGAGAAGAGAGTTGCGGGGATGATTCTACTTTTTCTTGTGATATTTATGAGATCGGAGATATTGGGTTTCAGTTTGATCTCAATGGGGAGGTATTGGATGAAACAATTGAAGTTATTCAAAATAACAATATTGATTTGATTGTTAAACAAGATGTGCGAAAAGAAATTTATGTACGAAACATTGGACTTGTCTATAAAGAAAACACAATTCTGGAATACTGTACAGTAGGACCATGTATTGGCCAGCAACAAATTGAAAAAGGACAGGTGCTTAAGCAGACATTAACCAGCTATGGCAAAGAATAGCCTTCTTTTAGTTTTAATAGTTTGTGCACACCTCTCGATTGCTCAAGAAGGGAGATATGCCGTATTCTTTGCAGATAAAGACGGGACTTCCTTTTCTATTGATAATCCTTTAGCATTTCTTTCGCAAAAAAGTGTTGACCGTAGAATGAAGAATGGAGCAGCTATTTCAAATGAAGATTTTCCGGTTAATACCAGTTATGTAGCTCAGTTGAAATCGTTGGGAGCTAATATCTTGTATACCTCGAGATGGATGAACGCTGCTATTATCCAATTGGATGATGGCGAGCTTGCTGATATATTACTTCTGCCTTTTGTCTCCTCTTATGAATACCTCGGCCCTAAAGTTGATGTATCAGGCGGAAGGGTAAGAAAGCTAAAAGACAAAAAAGATTCTAACCTTGGTATTATCAATCAGGTTCAGCTCAGTATGTTGGGATTGGATGATATGCATAGTGAAGACATCTATGGGCAAGGAATTACCATTGCAGTGTTTGATAGCGGATTTCCTGGAGTAGATCAGGCTGATGCTTTTAAAGCTTTGTTTGATGAAGGCCGTATAACTCACACAATAGATATGGTTGGTAATTCCGAGAACGTGTTTCAGTATGATGGCCACGGAACAGAAGTTTTTTCAATCATGGCAGCAAATAAAGCAGGCAGCTTTTTAGGAGGGGTTCCAAAAGCCAATTATCAATTATATGTAACGGAAGAGGTATCCACTGAATTTAGAATTGAAGAATATAATTGGCTGGTGGCAGCGGAAAAGGCAGATAGCGCGGGAGTTGATATTATTAACTCCTCTTTGGGGTACAACCTATTTGACGATGCCAGTATGGATTATACCAAAACCCAGTTGGATGGAAACACTGCCTTGGTGAGCAAAGCTGCTCGCCTTGCAATAAGTAAGGGTATTTTTGTGGTAGTGAGTGCAGGGAATGACGGCAATACTTCATGGTCGTTGGTTAATCCTCCGGCAGATGTAGATGGGATTTTGGCAGTTGGGTCTATTACCAGTACAGGAAACCTCAGTGGTTTTAGTTCAATTGGTCCTACGACTGATGGTAGGATAAAGCCAGATGTGGTGGCATTAGGCTCTGGTGTGTCAGTGATTAAATCCAATGGAAATACTGGATTTACCAGCGGTACCTCCGCAGCCACTCCGCTAATTACAAGTCTTGTAGCCGGATTGATGCAGACATTTCCTGAGTTAACTGTTTCAGCGCTTTATGACCTTGTTATTGCTTCTGGTAACATGAGCAATAATCCGGATAATCAAAAAGGATACGGAGTCCCGAATTATTCAGGGGCTAAGCTAATACAATTGGGAGAGGAGCCACCTGAACATACATCAGCAGTGTATCTATTTCCGAATCCGTCCTTTGGCAATACAATTAAACTGGAGATGGATGTGCCCATTGGACAAATGGCTACTATTCATATTTACAATTTACAAGGCCAACTGATGCTTAGGTCAGAGGGTGAAATCGACTATTCCAATAACCCCATCGAGTTGGATGTATCGGGCATTGGATCTGGCCTCTATTTTGTCAAAGTAGAATCTGATGGGGTTTTGCGAACCATCCGACTTATAAAACTGTAAGTATCACATTCAATTCAACCTTCCAGGTAATTAAGGTCGCCCAGAGGTGCTATATTTGCGGTAGACTGACCCCTGAAAGGTTTTTATATTCAAATTAGCTTTATGAACCCTATAGTTGCCCCTTCCATACTTGCTGCCGATTTCGCCAATCTCGAAAGTGAGGTTAAAATGATCAATGAAAGTGCTGCGGACTGGATACATGTGGATATCATGGATGGTGTCTTTGTCCCTAATTTATCCATGGGTATACCAGTAGTCAAAGCCATTAAAAAACATGCTTCAAAACCACTGGATGTACACCTGATGATTGTGAATCCCGAACGGTATGTAGATGCTTTTTATGAGGCAGGGGCATCAGTGATTTCTATTCATATAGAAGCAAGCCCACATTTGCATCGAACCATTCAACAAATACAGGCATTGGGAATCAAAGCAGGTGTAGCAATCAATCCCCACACGGGAGTGGATCAATTGGAAGACATAATTGGTGATATTGACCTGGTATGTATGATGTCAGTAAATCCAGGTTTTGGAGGGCAGAAATTTATAGAGAACACCTACAAGAAAGTAGAAAGACTTAGGTCAATGATAACAAGAACTGGCTCCAGGGCACAAATAGAAATTGATGGAGGGGTAAACCTACAGAACGCAAAACCGTTAATCAACGCGGGTGCCGATGTGCTGGTGGCAGGAAACTTTGTTTTCTCTTCCTCAAATCCTAATGAAGTGATTTCTCAGTTGAAAGATTTGAAATAGTTTTCGGCAAGGAATTTGATTTAAACTACTTAAAATAATATGCGATCCATCTTCTTTATAGCGATATGTTTAGTTTTTTTATTTGGTTGTGCCCGATCGGTATCTCGCATCGATCCTAACACTTCGATTGACTTAAGTGGGCGATGGAATGATACGGATTCACGCAAAGTAGCTGAAACCATGACCCATGATTTGCTCACCAGTAGTAAATTTAAGGAGTTTGCAAAGGAGCAGGGTAAAAAGCCTGCAATAATTGTAGGGTGGGTGCAGAATAAGACCAGTGAACATATTGATGCCGACAACTTTATTAAAAAAATTGAACTCACCATCTTTAATTCAGGTATTGCCGATTTGGTAGAATCTGAATCTTTTAGAGATAAGTTAAGAGAAGAACGCGCACAGCAACAGGATTTTTCAAGTGGTGAAACCGCGTCACAATGGGGTTTGGAAGTAGGTGCAGACCTGATGCTGTTTGGTGAAATGACCTCTGAAACTGATGTGTACAACAATAGGCGAGTGGTCAACTATATCGTTACACTCTTCCTCACCGATATTGAAACCAATAGACGTGTGTGGTATGGACAGAAGGAGATAAAGAAATTTATCAAAAATTAGCTTGCTAGCTTATAATAATATTAAGAAAGGGCAGTCAAGAATCTCTATTCTAGCTTTATTATTGGTGGCGCAATCCTGTGCTACTTACTATCAGGCCAATTATAGTTTTAATCAATCTTTTGAACAAGGGCATCTGGAACAAGCCCTGGAAGCACTTGACAATTCTTCTTCAAGGGATTATAGAAAAAAAGAGTTTTTGTATTTATCCAATAGTGGATTGCTCTTATCCGTCCTGGGGCGTTTCGAGGAAAGCAATGAGTATCTCGAGAAAGCATTTCTCTATGGTGAGGATTACCAGAAGAACTATCTGAATGAAGCAGCATCCTACCTCACCAACCCTATGGTTACTTCCTATAAAGGAGAAGATCACGAGCACCTTATGGTTTTGTATTACAAGGCCATGAATTATTTAAAGATGAACAAATATGAGGAAGCGCTTATTGAATGTCGCAGACTCAATATCCGGTTGCAACAACTTAGCGATAAGTATGACTCGGATAAAAAATATAAAAGAGATGCATTTGTTCATCTGCTCATGGGCATTATCTACGAAGCCGACAAGGATTACAATAATGCCTTTATCGCCTATCGGAATGCGTATGATATTTATCAAGATGATTACACCGTTTTGTTTGAAATGGAAGCCCCTCCACAGTTGAAGGAGGACTTGCTTCGCACATCATTGTTAAGTGGATTACAATCTGAACACGAATTTTATAAAAATGAATTTGACAGGCTTGACTATCAATACAACCCACCTGATGGAGGAGATCTGGTATTTTTCTGGCACAATGGACTCAGTCCGATCAAGTCAGAATGGAGCATCAATTTCGTGATACATAGAAAAGACAATTGGGTAACATTTGTAAACGAGGAGTATAATTTAAGTTTTCCTTTTAATTTATCGGATCATAATGAAAAGGACAAAGATGGGTTGGCCGACTTAGAAGTGTTTAGGGTAGCATTTCCAAAGTATGTAGAACGTCCCGTTTATTATAAAAAGGCTTCCATCACCAGCAATGGTAATACGATTTCACTGGAGCCTATTGAAGACATCAATAAAATAGCAACTCAGGTGTTGCAGCAACGTATGACGCTGGAGCTCAGTAGGGCACTGGTAAGAGCTGCTTTGAAAAAAGTGACTGAGTACCAAATGAGAAAAGAAAATAAGGCACTTGGATCCTTGTTTGGAATCATCAACGCAATTACAGAGAAAGCAGACACCAGAAACTGGCAAACGTTACCTCACTCTATTTACTATTCCCGGGTGTCCATGAAGTTGGGCACCAATGAAGTGACACTTCACCTTATCCCTGATGCTGATGGAAAGTCAGAGGAACACAACTTTACGTATATAGTGAACGAGAAAGGGATGATGTTTCATACATTTACTTCACTGGAGAGCAACATACCCAGCTATCGCTTTTATTAAACTCGTGTTAATTTTTGGGTTAATTTTCTATTTTTATCACAATTTGGTGCTTGTTTTTTAGTTAAAAATGCGGAACTGACTCATTTTAGAACCATATCGCTCTTCTTGCTTTTCTATTGTGGCATTGCTGTTATCGCCTACTCACAAAAGGAGGATGAGATTACCTTTCCTTTGGATAACTTTTATGCTAAGAGGATAAAAAGCCCTTTCCGAACGGTCCTAAAGAACTTTGTATTCAGTGGAAGTACAGGGTATGGTAATACCTTCTTAAGTCACAAATTGGATGGATTTGCCATTTCTCAGGTTGATGGTGTTGCACCTACTATTTTTCCGGTGGATCTGAGCAATAGATTTAATAATTGGGTGAATACCGTAAATGGAGCAACCCCACAAGGACCAGATAGTTTCGTGGTAAGTTCTGATTCCACAAAGCTAGGCTTCAAAGGGAATGCATTGAATATTCCTCTTAAGTTAACTCTTCATTATGAATTTTTGGATAGGTATAGGATAGGAGTTGGATACTCCTACGAAATAATGAGCATGGGCGAGTTTCGCCCAATCAGCTTTGCAGATAGAATAAATAATTTCAAGCCTGGTAATAGCGCAGGGTTTATGAGGAAGTATTTCTTTTTAGTAGGTGTGTCTTTTTATCGTTGGAATGATTTGTTGTTTACAGGAGATGCCAATGTAGGTGGTTATAATCCAGGCAATAACTTTACCAAGAGCCTTATTAAGAAGGGGGTGTTTGCCAATATAGGGGTTACTATTGAACAAGATTTTTCCGAGTATATAAAAGTCTTTGCCCGACCTTCGTTCGAGATCAAGAACTATACATTGTCTGTCCCTGGAAGTAATGATCGTTCGATTGTTCATAACCTGAATGCGTTTTACATCAATGTAGGATTATCCTATCGCTTTCCAGAGTTAGCAAAGTGTTATCATCACAATTGCAATGCCCAAATTAACCATGCTCATGGCAACAAAGAATACAGGAGCAGGATGCACCCATTTTGGAAAAAACAGAACCCCCATTATGGTGAAAACTATCCAAAACCAATCAGGGAAAAACGCAAAAACCGAAGGAAATTAAACCCCTATTGAGCACTCGTAAATTCTTGTTTTTAAGGTACTTAAAAGCCCTTCTGTAGCGCTTAAATTCCTCAATTTTGCTTATCTTGCAAGCCTTAAAATGGGGGCTGGAATTCAACGAATCTCACCCCTAAGAAAAGGACTATAAAAGAACAAAAGTGGCAGAAGATACACCCGATTCAGAAGCTGGAAAACAGCGAATAATTCCCATAAATATTGAAGATGAAATGAGAGGCGCCTACATCGATTATTCGATGTCGGTAATCATTTCCAGGGCATTACCAGACGTGCGTGACGGTCTTAAGCCGGTTCACAGGAGGGTACTTTACGGAATGCAGGATCTTGGGGTGAACCATAACAAGCCTTATAAGAAGTCTGCCCGTATTGTCGGAGAGGTACTCGGTAAGTACCATCCACATGGTGATGCCTCGGTATATGAAACCATGGTGCGTATGGCTCAGGACTGGTCTTTGCGCTATACCCTCGTAGATGGCCAGGGTAACTTCGGATCAGTTGATGGAGATTTTGCCGCTGCCATGCGATATACAGAAGCCAGGCTAAAGCGAATTGCTGAGGAGCTCCTGGCAGATATTAACAAAGATACAGTTGACTTTCAGCCCAACTTTGATGACTCCCTCACTGAACCCACAGTGTTACCAGCAAAGATACCTAACCTGTTGATCAACGGGTCTTCAGGTATAGCAGTAGGGATGGCCACCAACATGGCACCCCATAACCTCAGGGAAGTGGTAGATGGAATTATTGCCTACATCGATAAGCGCGACATTACCATTCCTGAATTGATGGAATACATTAAAGGGCCAGATTTTCCAACAGGCGGAATCATTTATGGTTATGCAGGTGTTCAGCAAGGATTTCTGACTGGAAGAGGCCGTGTGTTGATGAGAGGAAAGGCAGAAATCGTTACAAATGACAATGGCAAGACCCAGATCATAGTAACCGAAATACCTTATATGGTGAATAAGGCTACAATGATTGAGCGCACAGCAGCACTGGTCAACGAAAAGAAAATAGAAGGAATTACCGATTTGCGCGATGAGTCAGACAGAGATGGCTACAGAGTTGTCTATGACCTGAGAAGAGATGCGATCCCGAATATCGTACTTAACAATCTTTATAAATATACACAGCTTCAATCTTCATTTGGAGTAAACAATGTGGCACTGGTTAAGGGTAGACCGGAAACGTTGAACCTGTTGGACATGATTGTCCATTTTGTGGACCATCGTCACGAAGTGGTTATCCGCAGAACCAGGTACGACCTGAATGAAGCGGAGAAGAGGGCTCATATTCTTGAAGGATACCTTATCGCTTTAGACAACCTTGATGAAGTCATTGCGTTGATCAGAAATTCGAAAGACCCTGATGTAGCCAGGACAGGTCTGATTGAGCGATTCAAACTGACAGAAATACAGGCCAAGGCAATCCTTGAGATGCGCCTACAGAGGTTAACTGGTCTCGAAAGAGAGAAGATTGAAAACGAGTACAAAGAACTAAAAGCACTTATCGCTCATCTTAATGAGGTACTGAATAATGAATCCATGAGAATGGATATTATCAAAACTGAGTTACTGGATATTAAAGAACGCTATGGTGACGAAAGAAGAACTGAGATCGTTCATAGCGATGATGACCTCACAGTAGAAGACATGATTCCGAATGAAGATATGGTGATCACGATATCCAATCAGGGTTATGTGAAAAGGACTGTGCTTACTGATTATCGTACGCAGGGAAGAGGAGGAATTGGCTCGAAGGCTGTAACCACTAAAGAAGATGATTTTACAGAACATCTTTTTGTAGCACAGGCGCATAATTACCTGCTCATATTTACTGCGTTTGGAAAAGTATATTGGAAGAAGGTATATGAAATACCTGAGGGCAGTAAGACTTCCAAAGGCCGGGCCATTCAAAATTTATTGAACATTGAGGCAGGGGATACTGTACGTGCAGTACTTAAAATCAAGGATCTTTCAGATGAGACGTACACGAGTTCCAACTATGTCATTTTGTGTACTCAAAAAGGAATTATTAAAAAGACTTCTTTGGCATCATTCTCACGACCCAGGGCCAATGGCATCACGGCCATCACGATACATGAAGGAGATAAGTTACTCACTGCCGCCCTTACCAATGGACAAAATCATATCATTATTGCAAAGAGTGAAGGTAAGGCTGTTCACTTCAATGAATCTGACGTTCGGCCAATGGGTAGAACTGCATCAGGGGTAAGAGGAGTAACCCTGGAGTCGGAAGCAGACAAAGTGATAGGGATGATTTGTATCACCGGAAAGGATGCCAACGTATTGGTGATTTCGGAAAAGGGATATGGTAAAAGGTCTTCGATTGAAGATTATCGCATCACCAGAAGAGGGGGAAAAGGCGTAAAAACGATCAATATCACCGAAAAAACTGGCAAGCTTGTTGCAATTAAGATAGTAGGTGATGATGACGAACTGATGATTATCAACAGGTCTGGTATCAGTATCCGTATAAAAGTTGACGAACTTAGGATAATGGGCAGAGCCACTCAGGGAGTTAGGGTCATCAAATTAAACGATGAGGATGCGATTTCTTCCGTTGAAAAAATTCAAAAAATGGAAGAACCGGATTCGACAATAACGGAGTAAACTGATAAATTTGCTTACTAATAAACCTATTAAAATGAAAAAATTACTTCTCTTTATTTTTATTATACCCTTCGTAGCGGCAGCCCAAAAGCCGATAAAGCCGAGTTTGCCAAAAGCAGAAAAGGCGCTGCGTGCAGGCGATTTTACTGAAGCGAAAGCCATCATTGATGCTACCGTTGCCAGTGAAAAATTCGCCAGCAATGCGAAAGCCTGGTACTTGAAAGGTTTGATTTATGCTGGTATTGATACCACAAGCAATGAATCGGCCAAATCATTGATTGCTGATCCATTCCCGGATGCTAAGGAAGCTTTTGAAAAAGCATATGCCTTGGATAAAGATAAGGGCAGTTTTATTAATGGGACAAATGGTTTTCCATTGCTTACCGATCAGGTAAACGCATATATGGCTCAAAAATACTTTGAGAAGGGCTTGAAAGCTTATCAGGATGATAAAGACTACGCTGAAGCCCTGAAGCAAGTGGAGCGTACTTTGTATTTTGTACCGAAAGACACTTCTATTTTGTTAAATGCTGGGTTGTTCTTTGCACCATCTGCTGATGAACACCAAAAATCTATTGATTACCTGCAACGTTATATTGATGAAGGAGGTGCTTCAACAGATGCATACACGATGATATTCAGTGCTTATCGTGATCAAATTAAGGACAATGAAAAAGCTTTGGCAACGGTGAAAGCCGCTATGAAATCCTTTCCTAACAACAAAGAGTTTCCAAAGTACGAATTAGACATGTACATAAGAATGGGCAAGTTACAAGAAGCCAAGATGGCTATGGAACGCCAGGCTGCCAATGATCCTAATGATCATGAAACAAGATACTTTTTGGGAGTGATTAATCAGCAGTTGGGCAATAATGAAGAGGCCAGAAAATGGTATGACGAGTCTGTAAAGTTAGACCCTAAATATTTTGAGCCACGTTTGGCTATTGCCGAGTTGGTACATTTAGATGCTAAAAAAGTAAAGGCTGAAATGAATCAGCTAGGTATTACCGCTGAGGACAAGAAGAAACGCCTTGAATTGGATAAAGTATTGGTTGAGAATTTGAAGAAAGCATTGCCTTATTGGGAGGCTTGTGAGAAATTAAGCCCTGATGATGAAAAAGTTTTGGATAATTTATACTCTATCTATAGCGACCTTGATATGCAGGCCCAGGTAACGCGTATTGAAAAGAAAATGAAAGCATTGGGATTGTACTAATCAATATATAATTAGTATTTAAAAGAGGCCGCGGGAAACTGGGCCTCTTTTTGTTTCTATCCATTTACTTCGTTAGCTGGAGCGGAGTAACTCTACCCTGTACTCCGAAAGGATACTTGATTTTGATAGGAAACCAATGTATCTGTCGTTTTCAATAATAGGCAAGTTCCATTGCCCTGTATCTTCAAACTTCTTTAACACAGAGTTAAGGCTCTCGTCTGGTGAGATTACAGCCAGCGGCCGGGTCATGATTTCTTTGACCACAATTTTATCGTACAACTCCTGGTTGAACATCATTTCTTTTACACTATCCAGCAATATTACCCCCACCAGCTCTTGATCTTCATTTACTACCGGGAATAAGTTTCTCCTGGATTTGGTGATGGCTGACACAAGTGACCGAAGATTATCATCAGGTTTCACGGCCTGAAAATCTGTTTCAATCATATTTTCGAGATTGAGCTTGCTCAACAAATATTTGTCCCTGTTCTCTACAGATAGGTTCATCTTGTTGGCCAGTTTCTTATTCTCCATGGACAGTGGTTCAAAGTATTTCATGATGATGTTGCTGAAAGCAGCTACGATCATTAATGGAATCATAAGGTTATAACCGCCCGTGATTTCTGCTATAAGGAATATAGCGGTTAATGGTGCGTAGAATACGCCACTTAGGATACCTGCCATGGCAACCAGTGTAAAATTAGCCTGTGGAATTTTGGCCCATCCGCTCACATTGACAAAGTGCGAAAAGGTGTAACCCAGATAGGCACCGACACAAAGTGAAGGGGCAAAATTGCCTCCGTTGCCTCCACTACCTAATGTTATGGCTGTAGCAAATACCTTTATCAACATTAGGCCTATAAGAAAAATCAATCCCGCCCCTTCTGTGGTTATCAATGATTGGAGGATGCTGTTTTGAAAAAGATACTGATGATTGGACGAGGCAAGTTCTTTGATGCCTTCATACCCTTCACCATAAAGTGGAGGAAATAGAATGAGCAAAACTGCAAGAATAAGTCCACCTCCGATTACTTTGATGTAGGTATTGGATATAGAGGAAACGCGATGCTCTACTTTAGTAAACATTCGTGTATAATAGAGGGATACTAACCCCGCCAGGATTCCCAATAGAATGTAAAACGGTGTGTTGTAATAATCAAAAGGCTGCACACCGCTGAATGAAAGTAAGACGCCTTCCCCAAGAATAATTTTAGAAAACAAAGCGCCTGAGGCGGCTGAGATAATTAGAGGTATAAATACAGAAACCGATATGTCAGTTAATAACACTTCTATGGCGAATAGCACTCCAGCGATGGGAGAATTAAAAGCACCGGCTATTGCCGCGGCTGCGCCACAGGCCAAAAGCATGGTTCGATCTTTATAACTGAGGTGGTAGGTTTTACTGTAATTCGACCCAATGGCAGCGCCAGAACTTACCATAGGAGACTCAAGCCCTACTGAACCCCCAAAACCAACCGTAAATGCACTTGAGATGACATGTGAGTAGATCGAAGATTTAGGGAGTACACTTGATTTTTTAGCAATTGCATAAACGATATCGGCACTTCCTTTGGAGAACTCCTCCTTTTTAATGAAATATTTGATGTACAGCACTGTAATGGTGAGCCCCACTAGTGGGAGGAGTGTGAACAAAAAGAAATCTTCGTAGTTGCTGGAATATTTTGCTACGAAGGTATTGATATTGTGTGCAAAGAGCTTGAGGATAACAGCAGCAAGACCACTCGAGAGCCCAACAAGAATACTGGAGAGTATTAGGAATTGCTTTTCATTGAGCCGCCTTTGCAGGTAACGAAGTACATGGGTAAACACCCTATGAATTCTTCTAAACATCCAATAATGTAGAAAAAGGTTTAAACGAAACCTTAAATTAGTTTAGTTTTGAATAGACTCCTAAAGATTGAGAGAGTATTAGGACGTATTAAATCCATTTGTGTATCATGGCAAATATTGTAAAAGTTGGGATTGGTCAGTTTAGCTCTGTACACCTCAACCTGCCAGAAAGCTTACATAAGCTAGAATCCATAGTGGCCGATGCATCTCAACAAGGAGTTAAACTATTGGTAGTAGGTGAGACATGGTTATCAGGATACCCCTCCTGGTTGGATCATTGTACCAATGTCTCACAGTGGGATGGTAAGGAAATGAAAGAGGTTTACCTGCAATTTTATAATAGCAGTGTTGACATCAAAAGTAAAGATTTTGAGCGGGTGTGTAATATGGCCAAATCAAACAAGGTGACCATGTGCATTGGCTTGAATGAGAAAGTAAATGCAGGCCCTGGCAATGGCACTGTTTATAATAGTTTTGTTATCATCAGTCATGAAGGCGAGTTGCTCAATCACCACCGGAAGTTAATGCCAACGTTCACTGAAAAAATGTTGTACGGACTAGGTGATGGGCATGGCCTAAAAGCGGTTGACACAGAAGTAGGAAGGGTAGGTGCCAGTATTTGTTGGGAACATTGGATGCCTTTGACCCGTCAGGCATTGCATGATTCAGGTGAACATATTCATATCGCTTTATGGCCAAAAGTTCATGAGATGCACCAGGTTGCCAGCCGGCAATATGCTTTTGAGGGGAGATGCTTTGTTTTGGCTGCTGGGCAAATGTTAAAGGCCTCTGATTTTCCGAAATCATTGGAACAACCTGACTATTTGAAGTCAGACCTCGATCAATGGACGCTCAATGGTGGTAGTTGTGTGGTGACACCAAATGGTAGTTACCTTGTGGAGCCAGTGTTTGATGAAGAGAAATTAATTATCTGCGAATTGAATTTGGATGAAGCCATCAAAGAACGCATGACTTTAGATACTTCAGGACACTATCAGCGCAGAGATGTATTTGATTTTAAAGTAGACCGTAGCCGAATGAATGACTAGGATTTACCATAAACTTTTATTACTGGCTCCCTTAACGCCATGCCTTTCTCTGATGTGGCAAATTCCATAATTTCAGCAATATCTTCAGGTTTTACCCATAAATCGGTATTGGTTTTTGGCATTGCCTTACGATTGTCAGGAGTATCGATTATACTGGGTACGAAAACAGAAGAAACAATATTTTTTTCTTTCCCTTCTTCATTAAGTATTTCAGCCAATTTAAATACAAGTGTTTTAGAAAGGGCATAGGCCAGAACACCTTTGCCGGCCTTTGCATCCAGGGAGGGTCTTGAGCCTACGAAAACAATTTTACCTCCGTCTTTTTGCTTTGCCATTTGATTAAACAAAACTCTTGCTGAGTAATAAGCCGTTTCAAAGTTGAGACTTATCATTTTCTTAATCAATGTTCCATCGGTATTATTAATGGTACCCATCGCAAATCCTCCCACCAATAATAGTGCAGTATCAATAGTTTGATGATCCTTAATCACCTGATCCATCACCTCTTGTGTATTGGATTCATCCATCAGGTCTGCATTATAAACACTGACAGGCGAAATGGTAGTGTAAGAAAGTTTTTTGCCTGGTGAAAGAATAGCAACAATTTGATGCCCTTTTTTCTGGAATGAAGTAATGCATGCCTTGCCCAATATTCCTCCTGCCCCTGTAATTACAATTTTTTTCACCATCTTTAATAGTCAAGTCAATTAATGTTATCAATAAATTTAAGAATATTAAACTACTCCCTATGAAATACATTGCAATCATCACTTTATGTTCTTTACTTTTCTTTAGCTGTTCCGACCAGCAAAAGAGCAATCCTATTACTGAAAATGAAGTAAATGAGTTGGTGGATGGTTGGCTAACCCTCTGGAGTAGTTATGATCTTGACTTATTGGATTCAATATTTTGGAATGATGCTGATATGACCTATTTCTCTTCGGAGAAGCGAGGACTGATCAAAGGATTCAATGAAATGCGACCCCACCATGAAGGATTTGGCTTTGTATCTGGTGGTATGAAACCATCAAAAGAACTTTGGCTGGAAGATATAGATGTGACACTACAGCCTGATTTTGCTGTAGTAGGTGCCATTTGGTATTTTGGGGACAGAACATTACCAAAAGACAGTGTTCAGAATGGCCCAGTTAGTTTTGTGCTCCTAAGGAACAATGAGGGTGTGGTAAAAATTGCCCACACCCACTTTGCTAATTATGAGTAGCGAATTAGTGCTACTTTGTTGTTAAGAACTTGCGAATATCGGTAGCTAGTTTAACTAAATCAGGTTCATGAATGTACATCATGTGACCTGCTTCATAGTAGGTGAGCGTAACCTGATCTTTTAAAATGCCATTGCGTGCAAATGTATATTCTGCATCAAAGAATGGACATATCAAATCGTAATAACCACTGGCTACCAGTACTTTCAGGTCTTTGTTTCTCCGCATGGAATCACCCAGCTTCCTGGCTACATTAACGTAGCTTGGCTCCCAGTAGCGTCCATCAGCCACATCTCTCCACCGCCACTTAGAACTCAGTTCACCATTGGAAGTAATGTAGGGCCGGTCCATTTCTACCTTGAGTTGACTGGCCAAATAGTGATTGATAGTGGCACCGTAGGCTCCACTAATATTATAACTCGATGGGTCCCCTAGTGTAGCCCGGTCTGCTACCTTATCGTACTCGTTACCTTTGTATCGACCATCTAACTGACCGATTGTAATTCCCTGATCTCTGAGTAATTCCTTTCTAAATCTTGGCATCAGTAACCTGATATCTGTTTGCTCTATGTACTTTTTTGAAAGTCCTGTGAAGTATACCATTCGGTCAACAATATGATTTCTTTCCGCATCTGTTAGCCGAGTTCCTTTGTATAGAGCAGCTACATATTCATCCAGCGCAAATTTTCTTGCCTCTTCGACAAATACTTCCAGGGTTTTCCCTTGTCCTGCCTTTTTGTGATACCATGCGGTAGCTGCCATACTCGGAAAATAAGTAACATAGGAAACAATATTGTCGTGTGTTGAAGTAGAACCTTGATAATCCAATGCCTGAGAAATCAGAATCAATCCATTCAATGACATTTCCTGACCGCCACCTTCCAATTCATAATTAACGGCAGCAGCCCTTGTTGTACCAAAACTCTCTCCGGCAATATATTTTGGCGAGTTCCATCTTCTATTCTTTGTTACCCATTCGCGCATAAAAGCAGCAATTGATTTTGCATCCTCCATCAAGCCCCAGTAATCTTCGGTTTTACCTTTTCCGATCACTCTGCTGTATCCTGTTCCAACCGGATCAATAAACACCAAATCAGTAATGTCAAGCATTCCATGGCTATTGTTGATGAGCGGGTAGGGGGCTCCACCATCATCTTGAGAGGCATCACTGTCCACTTTGGTAATTTGTGGGCCAAAGAAACCCATATGAAGCCAAACCGATGCAGAACCGGGGCCTCCATTAAAAACGAATGTGACAGGACGATTGGTGTTTTCAGCACCATCCAACTTATAGGTTACAGACCAGATTGAAGCGACCGGTTCTCCATCCTCGCTTTTCAAATAGGTTTCTCCAGCAACAGCCTTATATTTTATGAGTTTACCACCGAAGGTTCCCTGATGTGTTGTTACGAATTCTTTTGCTTCAGGTATCGGTTTAGCTTCTTCTTTTTTCTGTTCTTGTGCCTGAATTAGTGTAAACGAACAGAGTATGATAATGATGATTGAATAAACAGTTTTCATAATATATAATTTGGTCTTGAAGATGATAATTTAACCAAATTTAATTCATGTATCGATGAAATCTTTTTTCTGATTAATGTTTCCTTTTAATCTGACTTATATCATTTCATCTATGGTGGTAATGGCCGTTATTGCATGGTATATTAAATGCGCGCAACTATGAAATCTATTTTGATACCCGTTGACTTTTCTGAATATGCAAATTCTGCAATAAACACTGGTATATTTTTGGCTAAGAAGACAGGCGCAGAACTCTTATTGCTTCATGTGTTCTCAGCTCCTCCGGATTGGTATCGAATACCTGTGGAGAAACAGCAGGAGTACCCAGAAAATGAGGCGCGTATGGTTGAAGCCGAAATAAAAATGGATAAGGTCATCAAAGACAAAATATTCAAAGGAGTTAAAGCTACTGGGGTAGTTCGCCCCGGAAATGTGCTGGAAGAGGTTTTGGCTATGGCTAAACTCTACAAGTGTGATTTGATCATCATGGGTGCTCATGGAGCAGGAGCGTCTCAACGCTATTTTATTGGTTCTACCGCACAAAAGATATTGCGCACCAGTCCTTGCCCTGTATTATCAGTAAAGAAAGATTTCAAACCTGCATCCATGAAGAAAGTCGTATTTGCAGCTGACTTTGAAGAAAACCTTAAGCAGCCATTTAATAAGATCCTGCAATTTCTGAAAGCCACTGGTGCTTCTTTGACCCTTCTTTATATCAACACTCCTTCTAATTTCAAAGACACCCCTACAGTTACGAAGGCAATGACTAAGATGATGGAAGCTTATCCTGATATGAAAATGAAAGGCGAGGTATACAATGCATTAGATATTGAAAAAGGATTGCTCGATTATGCTGAGCAGAACAAAATTCAAGTCATTGCTAAAGTTACCCAAAACAGATCAAGACGGGCGGGGTACGACTTTGGGATTACGGAAACATTGTTGTTTAAATCTAATGTTCCGTTATTGAGTGTGATGACCAATTGATCATCCGACAGGGCAAGATAATTTTCAGGGTTGTAAATAATTTTTTCTTTTATTGATGCTACATTGGGTAGAATTAGACCATTGTATGCAGATAAAATATAATATCAGGACCCTTAAGCCTTCGGCCACACTGGCAATAAATGAGTATTCAAACGAGCTTATACGACAGGGTAAGAAGGTTTATAAACTGGGGTTTGGTCAATCACCTTTTCCAGTTCCCGATGAAGTAGTCAATGCGCTTATTGAACACGCGCACGAAAAAGACTACCTTCCGGTGAAGGGGCTTTATGTGTTAAGGGAGGCTGTGGCAAGTTACCATACCCGCAGAACCATGATGAGCGTAACGCCTGAAGATGTACTCATTGGCCCAGGCTCAAAAGAATTATTATTTATAGCACAGTTGAGTTTCAATGGTGATCTAATTGTTCCTGCGCCAAGTTGGGTTTCCTATTCTCCCCAAGCTCAAATTACTCAGAAGGAATGCTTTTGGATTGATACATCATCCAACCCCAAAAGATTATTGAATGCTTCTTTATTAGAATCTTTTTGTTCAATGCATCCGGATAGACGGTTTATGGTCATCCTCAATTACCCAAGTAATCCTACAGGTGCTACCTACACTTCCAGTGAGTTAAAAGCCTTGGCAGAGGTTGCCAGAAAGTATAAACTATTAATAATCTCAGATGAGATTTATGGTGAATTAACACACAATGGAGAACACCGATCTCTTACAGAATTTTATCGTGAAGGAACCATTGTCAGCTCAGGACTCAGTAAGTGGTGTGGAGCCGGAGGCTGGAGGTTAGGAACATTTACATTTCCCGAAGAACTTCGATGGTTGTCAGATGCTATGGCAGTGGTGGCCAGCGAAACATTTACGGCTACCAGTGCCCCGATCCAGTATGCTGCTGTGAAGGCGTTTGAATTCGGGCCAAACATTGAATTGTATGTTAATCAATCCAGAGTTATACTTCAATGTATCTCACAATATGTTTATGGTGAATTAACTTCAGTCGGTCTTACCATGCCCGAACCTCAGGGTGGATTTTATCTCTTCCCGGATTTTGCACAATTCAGAGAGAAACTGAATAAAAAGGGGATAACTACTTCATCTCAGTTATGTAGAAGAATTTTGGAAGAAACGGGTGTTGCCCTGTTGCCTGGTGTCGACTTTGGACAGTCACCGGAAGAACTATCTGCGCGTTTATCGTATGTGGATTTTGATGGTAAAAAGGCACTTGATTATATAAAGCAACATGGCAATGTCAAGGATATTAATGCGGTTGCGCCCAACATGGTTATTGCTTGTCAACAATTAAAAGAATGGTTGTTATGATAAAGGTGCATGTTGTAATGGTTATGCTTTTAATCCTTGTATCGTGCAATTATTCAGATACCCAGTTGCAATCTTATGCTGTTGCTGCAGCAACACCCGAGGCCACACAAGCCGGCATGGATATTCTTAATGAAGGCGGGAATGCGATTGATGCGGCTGTTGCGATTGCATTTTCATTAGCGGTTACAGAGCCAGCAATGACAGGCCTAGGAGCGGGAATACAGATGTTAGTGAGTATTCCCGGGGAACAACCTTTTATTATCAATGGTACAACTTACTCGCCAAATGCAACGCCTGTCACTGCTACAGAGGAGGTCATTAAATACCATAAAAGGTCGACCATTCCTTCTTTTGTCAAAACCCTGGGGTATGCAAAGCAAACGTATGGAAGTGATGTATTGACTTGGCGGCAATTATTGGATCCGGCAATTGGATATGCAAATAATGGATTTAAAATAGGGAGATTTAGAGCAAAGGTTTACCAACAATATGAAAGGCGCTTGATGGAGTCTCCGTACAATATGAATCATTTTTTAATTAATGATAGCATACCCAAAGTCGGGCAGGTACTCATTCAATCCCAGCTTGGAAAAACACTGCAACGCCTGGCTGAATTTGGTGCTGATGATTTTTACAGTGGAGATATTGCTGCTACAATTGCTAGGGATATGATTGAGCATGGAGGATGGATAACGCTAAAGGACCTTAATGATTTTCCACAACCTTCTGTTGTTCCTGCACTTGAAACGACTTATAACAATTTTCAGGTATTTACGAGTACACCTCCATGTGGTGGATGGGTAGTGCTTTTAACGTTGAATATGCTGGAACAAATGCAAGATCAGGATACGCGATACCAACGTCTCATCAAGGCATTGGCTTTGGCTCATGGTGAAAGACAAGTTAATCCAATTCAGGATATGGTCAATTACAAGGCTGAGGTGGCCGCAAGAGTCTCAAAGGAAAAAGCTTCAGAATTAATTGGTAAATTATCATTGGAGTATGCTGAAGAACGTGATAGTGGATCAGGGGAGACCACTCATTTTTCAGTAGTGGATGGTAATGGCATGGCCGTGTCGGTAACCACAAGCATCAATGCTTATTTCGGTTCTCGTGCTGCTTCTAAAGAACTGGGATTTATTTACAATAGCTACATGGAAGATTTTGTTTATGGGGATGACACACATTCCTTTTCAGTAGGACCCAATAAAATGGCCTATTCATCCATGTGCCCAACGGTTGTTAGAGATAGAGACGGGAACAATGTGCTTGCTACCGGTAGCCCGGGCAGTGCCCGTATCATTTCTACAGTAGGTCAGACTATTCAATATTGGATTGATGTAAAATCCGACATTAACGAAGCCATAAGTATACCGCGTGTTCATGTTAATGCGAACAATGCCTACCTTGAATTCACAGCGGATGATAAAATGAAATCGTGGCTTATAGAGAATGGGTATGATTTAACTGATGTTAAAAATGATCTCGGTACCGAAAACCTAAACCCATATTTTGGAGGAGTGCATGCCGTTGCATTTGAAGAAGGGCATTGGTTAGGCGCAGCTGACCCCAGGAGAGATGGTGCGGCACAATCTGTAAAGAAATAATTTCTCTTGAATTTTAATTAGATAGAGAGAATCTTTGCAATCCGCATAGACTCTTCTTCGATCTTATGCTGCTGATTAATCACCTGATCGTAAGAGTTATAAACAATTTTATTTTCTTTGAACCCAACCATTACGTTACTTTCACCATTAAGCAACCCTTCTACTGCAGCAACCCCCATTTTGCTTGCCAGTACCCTATCGAAGTAAGTAGGAGAGCCTCCTCTTTGTTGGTGCCCAAGTATGGTCACTTTAATGTCGAAATAGTCAGACCTCTCGGCAATCTTCTTAGCCAGTTCGTTTGCTCCTCCAAGTTTCGAGCCCTCTGCCACTACAACCAGGTTGGACTTCTTCCCGGTTTCCATTCCCGCTTCCAGAAGACTGTACAGATCATCAAATGACAGTTCTTCTTCAGGTAATATAATGGCTCCTGCACCACCTGCTATACCGCTATTCAGTGCTATATAACCAGAGTTCCTTCCCATTACCTCAATAAAGAATAGTCGGTTATGTGAAAGGGCGGTGTCTCTTATTCGGTCAATCGCCTGTACTGCAGTATTGGTAGCGGTATCAAAGCCAATGGTATAATCTGTACCAGCAATGTCATTGTCGATTGTGCCAGGAAGGCAAATGGTTGAGATATCAAATTCACTGGAGAAATAGTGCAACCCGGTGAAAGTGCCATCGCCACCAATGGCCACCAAACCATCTATTCCATTTTTCTTTAGATTTTCAAAGGCTTTTACTCTTCCTTCTTTGGTACGGAACTCTTTACTACGTGCCGTTTTGAGTATCGTACCCCCACGTTGCAGAATATTCCCCACAGACCTTGCCCCAAGCTTTACAATGTCCGCATCAATCATTCCCTCATAACCCCTCATTATTCCGTACACTTCTTTTTGATAGTAAATCCCTGCACGCACCACGGCTCTGATAGCTGCATTCATTCCGGGTGCATCTCCTCCAGAGGTAAACACCCCTAGTTTTTTAATTTCACTTATTTTTTTCATTGCTATAAATATAGTTATGCTATCTCATGCGTTCGTGATTCATGATAAAAAAAAGGAGAGTTAAAGCAACTTTATCCTATTTGATATACACGTTGGCATCATCAGGTAGTGTGATGATAAACGAACTTCCTTCACCCACTTCAGAATGAATTTTAATGCTTCCCTTTAGATTGCTTAGCGTTTCACGCACCAAATACAACCCAAGTCCGGATCCAGTGCTGGTTTCATGGGCGCGATAAAACATGTCAAATACTTTTTCATGCTGTGAAGAAGGGATGCCAATGCCGTTGTCCTTGAATTCAATAGAGACAGAGTTTGTATTAGTAACAGCATTAATGAGCAATTCGCACTTTTTTTTGCTTTTATCTCTGTATTTAATGGCGTTTGAAATTAGATTGGATAGTACAATTCTAATTCTCATGAGATCGCAATTGATTTTAATGTTTTCAAGACCTGTACATTGAACTGAAATCGTACTTGCTCCTTCCATATATTTCAATTCATTGATGATTTTTTGAATTTCATCATTAAGGGTTATAAGTTCATACTCCGTTTCTTGCCTTGCATTTTTTGCATAGTCGATGATCTCCTTGATAAAAAGTTCCATGGCAGCAATCCTCCCTCGCATCATTTTCAAATAATCCTTTTTTAGGGATTCATCATGTTCTAATTCAGTCAATTGAATCAGACCAAGTAAAGAACTCAGTGGTGCTCGCAAATCATGAGAAGAGCTATATATAAAACGGTCGAGTTCATTATTGATTTTAACCAGTTCAGCATTCTGTCTTTTGAGATCTTCCTTCTTTAGATAATTTCCCTTTAGGAGAAGAATTACCAGATAGGTTGTTACATAACCAAATATGGCCAGGTTGAACAAGGAAATTATGCTCACCTCTTGAGGAGTAAAGTCTCGATTTGGAAGGATTGAGTAGGGGCTAAAGCGAGCCAATAAATACAACGCGAACGAGAAAGTGATAAAGCCAAAAGATTTTATTTTCTCTTGATAATCATACAATACGAGTGCGGCTATTCCACCAGTTATGAAATACAGATTGATGTTGGTAAGATGAGTCTCACTAGCGGCTACAAGGTATATTATCGTATTGAAACTTAGGAGTCCAAATATTTTAGCGAAATTTAATCTGTTTATCCTGACAAGAAAATAGGATATGATTGAAGTAAAGGCAAACATCGCGAAAATTTGCCATGGTGCATTGAACGCAAAAATTAAATACATTACGTAATAGGCAACAGTTACCATCATCATGATAATGGCCAATCGAGATATCAGATTGGCATGTTGTACACTTTCCCTAACCACAAGTCTTGATGTTACGTGATTGTTGTTGGAGTGCTCAGGAATGGTCAAGTTGTCGAGTTTTAAAATATTACTCAATATATTTTATTTAATTTAGCTGTGAAATGAAAGGACTAAATATTGCTATTATAGCCCTAATTGTTTTTTCAAAGCTAGCGCTTGCCCAGCAAATTGCAGATGATTCTTATCACCCCACAATTGTCAATCCAGCTTACCCCTTTGGAGAAGGCTCTATGGTATTTATTGATGAGGGTCATCATAATTTTCATACTATGGAGGGTAGATATGCCTCCTTTGCACAATTACTAAAACGCGATGGATATAAGGTGGAAGCATTTAAGGGCACATTTGAAAGGGTGAAACTCTCTCAGGGTAAAATACTGGTAATTTCAAATGCACTTAATGAGGCCAATGTGGAGCGTTGGATATTGCCTAATCCATCGGCATTTACTACAAAGGAAATTGAGGTGTTAAAGAAATGGGTGGAAGGAGGGGGCAGCCTTTTTTTGATTGCCGATCATATGCCATTAGCCGGTGCTGCAGCAGATTTGGCTAGTGCATTTGGTTTTACATTTACAAATGGATTCGTAATGAAAAATGAAGGCAGCACCCCTTCCATATTTTCTTTAGATAATGGCACCCTTCTACCCAGTGCGATTACATTGGGAAGAGACTCTAATGAACGTGTCAACGAGGTAGCAACCTTCACAGGACAGGCATTTTTAATTCCTGACGCTGCACAGCCCATTTTACAGTTTCAGGATGACCATGTTAACCTTCTTCCTGACACGGCATGGAAATTTAATGATAACACCAAACGTCAAAGTGTAAATAGATGGTTCCAGCTTGCCTATATGAAAGTAGGAAAGGGTAGAGTGGTGATGTCTGGTGAAGCGGCTATGTTTTCCGCACAATTGGCAGGACCCAATAAAAGAACAATGGGTATGAATTCTCCTCTGGCATCTCAAAATCATCAGTTGCTTTTAAATATAATTCATTGGCTGGATGGAATTATTGATTGAATTATACCAAGAGAATTAATCGTTAATCGAGTTGCATAAAATCCTCTTTCAGCACGCGATCTAAAGTGGAGAGAAGAAAATCAGAATCCTCCTTATTGAATATGATCGGTGGTTTTATCTTTAATACATTCTCAAAAGGGCCATCGGTACTCATCAAAATTCCCAATTCCCGCATTCGGTTGGCCAAATAGGTGGCTTGTTCAGTTGCAGGTGTTAGTTGATTATCCTTCACTAATTCAATACCCAAAAACAACCCCATTCCACGTACATCTCCTATGATAGGGTAATTATTTTTGAGTTGGGCAAGGCGCTTTTTCATGTAAATGCCAATTTTTTTTGCGTTTTGCTGTAGCCCTTTATCCTTAATAACATTAAGCACCTCTAACCCTATTGCACTGGACACAGGATTGCCTCCGAAAGTATTAAAATACTCCATACCATTGGCAAATGCATCAGCCAGCTTTATAGAGGTAACAACCACACCCAAAGGATGGCCGTTGCCAATCGGTTTGCCAATGGTAACGATGTCCGGTACCACATCCTGACTTTCGAATGCCCAGAAATGATCTCCGGCTCGGCCACAGCCGGTTTGCACTTCATCGGCAATACACACTCCACCTGCTTCACGAACATGTGCATAAGCTTCTTTCAGGTATCCATCCGGCAATACGATCTGCCCACCACAACTCAACACAGATTCGCAGATAAACCCTGCTATTCCTTTCCCTTTAGATTGTACTTTCACAATGGCCTCCTTAATATGTGACGCGTACTTTTTGCCTGCATCCTTTTTATCACGATAAATGCCTCTGTAGGTGTCTGGAATGGGAACTACGTGAACATGATCTGGTGCTCCTTTACCACCTTTTCTGTCGAACTTATAAGAACTGATATCTACACAAGCATTGGTATTGCCATGGTATCCAACCTCTACCACTACCATGTCCTTTTGTTTTGTGTAAGTCTTTGCAATGCGTAATGCCAATTCATTGGCTTCACTACCTGAGTTGACTACATACACAACGCTAAGCGAAGCAGGCATTGTGGACAATAGTTTTTTCGTGAACGCAACAATATTTTTATGCAGATAGCGCGTGTTGGTATTCAACACTGCCATTTGTTTTTGACCGGCACTAACTACCCGAGGATGTTCATGACCTACGTGTGCTACATTGTTCACTGTATCAAGATATTTCCTGCCATCCGCTTCATAAAGATATTGCATGTAGCCACGCTGCATCATGAGTGGCTTGTGGTAGGAGAGACTCAGGTTTTTGCCCAGATGTTGTTTGCGGAAGGAGAGGAGCTTAGCATTTTCATTCGTGTGAGTGTGTGGGGATAATGTTCCCGTTACGAGAAGCCACGGATCAGGGCAAATACTTTTCCATACATCGATGAGCATGGGAGCGGCTACACCTGGAAAGTCTCCTTTTTTCTCCAGTGTATCCAACATGATTTGGAAATGGAGATGAGGTGACCAACCACCATTTTCGTGCAGGTCTCCGATCTTACCAATGGGTGCACCTGCCTTTACCTTATCACCTGCTTTCCATTTGGCTAAAGTAGACTTGTCCAGATGGCCATACAGGGTATAAAAAGTTAACTCCTGTAAAATATCGTGTTTAAGGATAATCGTAGGGCCATAATTGCGGTTGCCCACATTATCAGCCACACTGTAAATAGTGCCTTTGAGAGGAGCGAAGACAGTTTCTCCCGCATTTATAAATACATCCAATCCAAGGTGAACCGTTCTCCATGCCGGGCCGTCATTGCTATCCACCTCAAATGCAGAGGAAGTATAAAATGGTCTTACCTCATTGTACTTTCCCAGACCGACACTTTTACCACTTTCCTGAATCACTTTTTCAATTTGATCTTTCAATTGAACATCATCAAGAACAATAGACTGATTCCCCAACTCTACACTATCCATTCCCAGGTCAAGCCAATGAGCATTTTCAAGGTTTTTGGCTATGATAGGTTTTAATTGACTGCCCTGCTTTGCTATCCAGTCTTTAAAAATAAGGTTGACAGGACATGGTTCCATTCCACAGGCATGCCTAAAGGTGTAGTAAGCAAAAGCGGGTGATATATTACGAAGCTTTTCCATTAAGGTCCAGGCAGCTTCATCACTTATTTGTAGATAGGTATTGTCAGGATTTTCTTTCAGATTCTGATGAGAGCAAACTACGCTGATCAGAAGTCGAATAGTGATTAAGGTGAACAGCACTTTCAATTCAGAATCCTGGAGCGGGAAAGTATTATGATAACCCTGCACAATGTGATAAGCAGCTTGCAGAGGATCTGGTTTGTGCATTAGTGCATAAGCAAGCGCAATGGCCAATTCATTGATGGTATGGGAATATACTGCATCCCCAAAGTCGATGACACCGGGCACATTGGGATTCGCTTTATCAAAACCCACTAACACATTGTAATCGTTGGCATCATTATAAATGACACTCTTTGGAAGCGAGTCTTTAATGGGCTTTACAATTGATTCATACAGCCCAAAATAATAATGGACCAAAGCATTTTTGCCCCCATTGAATCCATCCAAATGGGGTTTTACCCATTCTACCTGAGCAAGATCCCATTTGATGAACCGATGTGCGGCAGGGTGATCAAAATCTTTGAGGGCCAGGCTCAGCTTAGCACAAAGATTGCCTAATCGGTACAAGAGCTGCTCGGAATGAGGACTAACCGTAGCAAAAGGCCTTCCTTCCACCCATGTCATCAAACGAACCAACCTTTCTTTTCCTTCCTTATCTTTGATGGTTGTGATTAACTCCTTGTTCTTGGAGTAGATTACTTTTGGAATATCCAGGCCCAGATTTTTAGCGATCAGATGCAACATCATGGCATTCTGAAATTTCAGAATATCTAATTTCTCATGTGGATTCGCTATTTTAAAGGTATACTTTCTTTTGTCTAGGGTGGTAAGCTGATAGTTTAGATCTATCTCACCGGGTAGTTCCTTGATGTCACCGCTCAGATGATAAATGCGGGTAATAAGAGTCTTTATTTTAGCCGAAGTGAATTCCATTTCAAAGTTTAATTCAGGCCGTTAAGATACCCAATATTTGCTCAAGAGTAACTTCATTTCATTTGACTAATGTGCCACAGAAGTGTAGCCGAAATGGATAAATGTATGATCACTCTTCATCCTATGAAGCAATTATCTAGTCAACAATTGCTTCTGCCTCCATTTCTACCAGGTACTCATCGCCAATGATCTCGGCTTTCACTAATGTGTTGGCGGGTTGAATGGTTTTGAATCTTTCTCCATGGGCGCGTGAAACAGGCTCCCAATCATTAACATGGCGCACGAATATGCGGGTGCGCACCACTTGTTCCAATGTGCCGCCCAGTGATTGCAGGGCACCTTCAATTTTGTCTATGACAAAGTGGGCTTGGGCGGCTGGGTCATTACCACCGATGGCTTTGTTGCCTAGTGTAGCCGTAGTGCCCGAGATTAATATTCTGTTTCCTTTTCTTACCGCTCTGCTAAACCCTGCTAGATCTTCCCAGATGGTTCCACTCAGTGCTTTCGTCCTCCCATCACTTCCTTCCAATGTGGGAAAGGGTGGCGGTAGGGAGTCTACATGATGGCTCAGGTCACCCGATGCAGTGAGAAATGGAGGTTTCCGGTATTCGTCTCCACAGTCACCGGGTATGGGAGTGAGTGCTTCTTGTGCACGCTTTATGTTTAATTTATCTTCTTCTGTCAAACTGAATTGAAAGAGTCTCGTGTTTTCCTGAACATGTTCACTTTTACCTAATCTCGCTCCGATAATTACGCCACCCACCGCAGGTTGTTCTAGCATAAAACGGCTCGCTACATTGGCGATGGACACATTGTGTCGTTTTGCTACCTTACTTAATGTATTAAGTAATTGCTGAAACTTTTCCCATCCGCCCGCTTCATCGATGAAGCGTTTGTATTTCATTTGCGACCAGGTCAATGAATCATCCAGTACAGGTTCAGGCTTCCCCAACCACTTGTCGGTAAGAAACCCACCTGCTACTGTACCAAACGCAAGCAGTTTGATGTTATGCTCTTTACACAAGGTAGCCATAGCACCTCCTGCCCGTTGATCGATTACCGAATGACAAACCTGATTGGAAACTACTTGAATACCACTGGCCAAAACAATTCTTAGGTGAGCCGTGTCAAAGTTGGTAAGTCCAAGGTTTGCGATAAGCCCTTCCTGTTTTAATTCCTGCAACCAGAATAGACAATCCAACCAATTGGGGTCGGCATAATTCCAGGCATGGTATTGTAATAAATCAATCTTTTTGGATTGTAACCGATTGAGAGCTGTGACAACTGCGGCCCGCACTTCTTCTTTGCTGGTTTGCCCGGGTTGAGGGACCCACTTTGTCAAAAGTTGTACAGCATTTGGATCACTAAGACTTTGTTGAAATGCTCCTGCGATAATCTCAGCTGACCCATAATGATCTGCCATATCAAAAGTAGAGAAGCCCGCATCGAGATAGGGCTTCATAGATTGAGCGGTTTTAATGGGATCCAATGTTTGTCCATCCCGTTCCATGTCTGCAATTTGCCAGAGACCTGTAAGCACGCGAGAGATCGTGAGTGTGGGGGAGAGAGTACAGGTTTCTATTATTGAGTCCATCGGTTATCTTTAGCACAGATTAAAAATTAAATTTACCTCCTTTATTAGGAATACAAAACCGAGAACTATGCATCCGATCAATATCAAAGAGAAGTTCAATTTATTTTCTGAAACATGGACACCCAAGATAATTGGTGAACTGAATGGACAATATGTAAAGTTGGCCAAGGTAAAAGATGAGTTTGTTTGGCATGCTCATGATAATGAGGACGAGTTGTTCATGATCTTCAAGGGCACGTTGCACATAGAGTTCAGGGATCGCACGGAGGTAGTGAAAGAGGGAGAGATGATCATTGTACCAAAAGGAGTGGAGCACAATCCACGCACCAATGGAGAAGAGGTGTGGGTGCTGTTATTTGAACCAAAGGAAACAGCTCATACCGGTGCCGTGGAGCATGAGAAGACCGTGCATGATCAAAAGTGGATTTAAGGAAGTTGGTGTGACCTATTTGGACATCTGAATTAATTGAAACCTTACATCAAATATAGATTGAAACAGAAAATTGCTACCTTCAGTTTGTTAGGACAAAAACGCTACATTCGGGCTTGCTCAGGTGATTCCAAATCATTGGAGAAAGTTTTAGATAGTGACTCTTAGCTACATTTTAATGAAATCTTACAAACATTTGAAGATATAAAGATTTGGATTTATTTTTACTATAATGTTTTTCAGACCGTTATTCTCTTAAATAAATTAATTGAATTAACTCACCGATTACTATGAAAGCAAAAATCCTATTTATTTCTGTTTTATTTATCTTCATAACCTCATGTGTTAACAGCGATGAACTTCTGGCACCAAAGATTGATGAATTTAAATTAGCGGGTATTTAAGAGACAAAAATCATTGATTCAAGAAGTAATGAATTTTCTATTCTTTTGAAATCGGAATTTTATAACAACTTGAATCCGAACTGGCAAATTGATGACACAGAAATTAATCTAATTTCATTGAGTAATTCCAAAAATTATAACTTAGTCGGTTTTAAGATTAGGAATTCTTCCTTAATTCTTGTTGGCATCTTCAATAAGATAACAAATACTTATGAACATGCTTACGTTCAAGATTATTCAAAAAATGTTGATGGCCTTGAAATAATGAATCAGTATTATATTGATGGTGCCAAAAGAATAAGTGTGACTGCAAAAGATAATAGAGTAATTGAGTTCCGAAAAATCAATGACCGTTTCCCTACAATCAAGGGTCGTACTCAGCTAGCCGGATCATTTGATAGGTGTATGGACATAGCTGTCAATGCTTGTTCTTCTGATTGGCAATGTGCGATACTTTGCGGATTAGCTTTTTGGCAATGTGCAGCCGAAACGGCAATAGCTTGTTATGCAACAAAATAAATTGAGATTTATATGACACTTTATCTTATTTTATCAATCTATTTAATTCTATGCGGAATTGTTGCTTATTTTTTCTCTGATAGCGACAATCGATTTGCCAAAATGATATGGTTAACATTTTTTCTATCGCCCATCGGTGGTGTTATTCTGGGCTTGCGAAATAGAGCAGATTTAAAAAGGAAGAATCGGAAGTTCTCAATTAAGACATCTTAATTATTAGTTGAAATGAAAATTTGTTAGGTCCGACTCAAGTCAATTGTGTCGGATTTTTTATTAGTATTTGACCTTGGACAAGAGTGGGTTGGTAAAGATAATATTCAAATGAGGCACCACGGCATGCACCAAATATTTTTGCAATGGTGCGATGAGGTATAAGCTGTAGGTTTTTGTTTACTTTCATTGCTTTGTCACGGTGTCACGGTAGATAAAAGAGTTTTCAAAAGCTCAATACTACAGAAACACCAACCGTTGGTGGAATCGTATTTATCATTCAAATTCCTAGATTTGATTAGATATTATTAACATGGGATTTGATCAAGGATCGGAGAAAGGAAGTTTGTAGGCAAGGGGCAAATAGATAATGAATAACGCACAAACTGCAATTCGAACTATATATTTTAGCATTATTGGTAACACCAGTTTGGCTTTAATAAAGGGGCTTGCAGGATTTTTCGGCAACTCATTTGCGTTGATTGCCGATGCCATTGAATCCACAACCGATATCTTTTCTTCACTTCTTGTATTGTTTGGTCTCAAGTATGCCAAAAAGCCCGCGGACGAAAATCATCCTTATGGGCACGGAAAAATTGAACCATTAATTACCTTTTTGGTCGTGGCTTTTCTTGTGACTTCTGCAACAATAATTGCGTACGAGAGTATTCAAAACATTCAGACACCTCATGAAACCCCCAAAGCCTGGACATTAATTGTTTTGGGTGGTATCATTTTATGGAAGGAAATTTCATTTCGAATTGTTATTAAAAAAAGCAAAGAAACAAATAGCACATCGCTGAAGGCAGAGGCCTGGCATCATAGAAGTGATGCGATAACTTCGGTGATGGCTTTTCTTGGAATTTCGATAGCCATCATATTTGGAAAAGGGTATGAAGCTGCAGATGATTGGGCGGCATTATTGGCTTCTTTCTTTATTTTATACAACAGTTATTTGATATTTCGCCCTGCATTGGGTGAAATTATGGATGAAAACCTCCATGACGACCTAATGATGGAAATCAGAGAAAAATCCCTGGAAGTTCAGGGAATTTTAGGAACTGAAAAGTGTTTTATAAGAAAAGCAGGGATGAAGTATCAAGTTGATTTACACGCGATAGTCAATGGAGAAATTTCAGTAAAGGAAGGTCACCATATTGCCCATCGCCTGAAAGATTATTTGCAACACGAGATACCGAACCTGGAACACATCTTAATTCATATTGAGCCAAAATGAATGCCTGCACCATTCAACTAAATCGTTTTCTGAATGACAAAAGACAAATCAAAACACTGGGACGATATCTATGCAACCAGACAACCTCATGAGGTGAGCTGGACACAAGAGAATCCCAAAATATCACTGGACTTTATCCATAGCTTTAATCTTCCAAAACAAGCAAGTATTATAGATGTGGGTGGAGGAGAAAGCAAGCTGGTTGACAGACTCATTGATGAAGGCTACGAAGACATTACCGTTTTGGATATTTCGGAGCACGCATTAAAGAGAACTAAAATAAGACTGGGTGAAGCGGCTGAAAAAGTCAATTGGATTGTAGCGGACATTACAGAATTTAAGACCGACAAAACTTTTGACTTGTGGCACGACCGGGCCACCTTTCATTTTATGACAACACCTGACCAAATCAATGAATACCTTAAGAGGGCAAAAACAAATCTTAAAACGAATGGGTACTTGACCATTGGTACTTTTTCTCAGGATGGTCCCAAAAAATGTAGTGGATTAGAGATTAAACAATATTCTGAGGAAGCACTTCAAAACCAACTAAGGGATGGTTTTGAAAAAATAAGATGCATAACGGAGGACCATCAAACACCATTCGGCACACTGCAAAACTTCCTGTTTTGTAGTTTTAAATGGCAAGAAGTAGATAAACCAATTTAGCGGAATGATCCAGATGTAATTCATAAATGCATAATAAAAAAGAGGGCACCTCCTGGATAGAAAATGCCCTCACTGGTCTACCTCGTGAACGAGATGGTATGTAGTTACTTACGTTTTCTCATCTGTTTTTCCTCAAGCTTCTTAAGTATCTTTTCTTGTTTTCTTGCTTTCAAGTCTTTTGTTGAGCTTTTAAGATTCTTTCCTCTTGCCATGATTATCAATATTTAAGTTTTGATACACATCGCCCCCTATATTTAGTATTTACTGCCCAGGCGAGTAACAGGCGCAATGAAATTACGCCCAAACAACTATGTGTTTATTTAATTAACAGGGGAGTTGAGATTGGCACACTCGCGAGTGCCTTTAATTCTGGAAGATGATTTTCCGGCTACTTTTGAAGAATTGTAGGAATTGCTCCGTTAGGAGGTAAAATAAACTTCGAATGATGGTATGAAAAGTACTAATCACGAAGAATTTCTTTGTTTCTACTAAGATAATGAAGGTTTTAATGATAAGCAACTATAAGAGACTGATCTATATCATACCTGACCTTTATGAATTAAAACCTTCGGAAGTAAAAAGATTTTGCGATTAATCCCCAAAGTAGGTCAGACTTCATTTCATAGCCAAGGGATCGCTACAGTTAGCCAACCCCCACAACCTCCATGCCTTCGCCTTCCGCTTACCAGCTTCGGGCATGGCAGGTAGTCGATGACGAGATGGGGATACGCATTTCATATTTCATTGCGCAACTCAAGACTATCGACTGCTTTAATGCTATCGGGATGCCTTCACACATCAGTCTCTGAACTACTCTTCGGGCAATTGCCTAAACAACGTTTTAGTATCCACTCTACTTTTCTCTAAAGCCTTTCTTTCCTTAAAGTAAACAAGACTTGCTATGGTCATTACAATGATCCATACAGGTGTAGAATGAAAATACCATTGCTCCACATTGGATGTAAGGTCTTTGTATGTATGAATACCGAGAAAGCCTGTTAACAACACAATGCCAGAAATAGCAATCACCAATTGTACTTTTCTGTTTGTAATCACTTTTACCTCTCTGGCCAATTCCGGATTGTGTCTGGGTAGAGACACCACAGTAATACACATCAATAGGAAGTTAACCAACATGGAAGTGACCATGATGTCGATACCGAGGAAAAAGTCTCCGGCAAAGTGACTTCCTAAAATACCGATAGAAGCCATCACTCCACTACCCATAATAGCGTTGATAGGCGTGTGATGGTTTGCACTTACTTTGGATATGGACTTGGGAAAAATGCCATCTTCCGCCCATGCAAACATCAGTCGTGACACAGACAAAATCATGGCGGGTAAATCATTGAGCAGGGCAATGGCTGCACCAGCAACAATTAAAATGGCCCAACCCGATGGAAGCAGGTAGCTCAATAAGCCGGCAGCAGTGATGTCATTGCTCATGGCTTCCTGAGCAATGAACTGCCATGGTACCGCATGATATACGGCAGCTGTGAATAAAAAATAAAAACCTCCTACAGAAAATACGGCAATAGCGATGGCCTTCGGCAAGGCAGAGTGTGGGTTCTTGGCTTCTCCTCCTGCTTGTGCAATAGAATCAAATCCAATAAAACTGGAAAAGAGTATTGCCGCTGCAGCCAGAAAGGTGCTCATACTAAAGACAGATGTATCTGCTGGTAGTGTAAATGTTGGAACAGCATTTAGAAAGTCCTGATGATTGTATAAGAATCCAGCAACGATCACCACAGCACCTAATCCAAACATGAGAAACATAAGCGGAACAACAGTGCGCTCATAAGATTTCACACCTCTTATGTTAACATAAACAAATGTCCAAAGCAGTAATAAAGAAAGCGATACACGGATCAGGCCGCTATCCAGAGCGACTGCCAGTTGTGGCATGGATAGCTCTGTAGCGATGTCTCTGAAAAAAGGAATAATCACATAAGAGATTACACCGATGACGATAGAAAGTCCAAACCACTGCGAAAAACTGGCGACAAAACCCAGGTAAGGGTTGAGCCCCCTGCTGGCATAGATGTAACTACCGCCAGCTCTGGGCATGGCTGAAGCTAATATGCTGTAGGCGAGGGCCGCCAATATGGCGGGCATGGCTGCCACTAAAAATGCGGGAAGCACATCTGGACCAATGCCCGGTACATTGCGCTGTATCATAAATGGCACAACGTAGATGGATGCACCTAACATTGAGCAGATACCAGTGGATGCCAGACCCAGCAATCCAAGGTGTCGAGACAGGTTATTTTTTTTCAAGTTGACTTATACTGTATATTTAAAACATACTAATGCTTTAAAGATATAGACATTTAGCCACGAGGCTAACCAACATGAAGGAATCTGTCAAAACTTTTTTAATTGCGGCATTAATGCTGTTGGTGAGTATTGGCATCGGCACGATCGCCTTTGCCACATTAGAGGGGTATAGTCTACTGGACGCTTTTTATATGACCATGCTCATGGTGTCCACTGTAGGATTTCGTGAAGTGTCTCCTTTAACCGATAATGGTAAACTGTTCGCCAGCCTATATATGGTATTCAATTTGGGTATCTATGCTTACATTGTTTCGGTAATCAGTCGCTACATCTTTGAAGGGGAGTTCAAAAAAATATTTACTACATTCATTTTTAATAACAAAACAAAAAAATTGAAGAATCATGTTATCGTTGTAGGGTATGGGAAAACGGGAGCGCGAACCTGCGATGAATTATTAAAGAATGGCCAGCAATTTATTTTGATTGAAAACGATCCCGAGGTTTTGCAATACCTGCCTGAAGTACCTCGCTTTCAGATAATAAAGGAAGATGCAACGCGGGAGGAAGTATTAATGAAAGCCCGAATTGAAGTAGCCAAATCAATGATTGTTACACTGCCCAATGATGCTGATAATATGATCATCTGCATTACAGCCAAAGGCATAAACCCTAATCTGAACATTATTGCAAGGGCCTCAGAGGAAAGTGCTGAAAAGAAACTATACAGGGCTGGAGCCAATAAGGTGGTAAAGCCTTTTGCCATTGGTGGAATACATATGGCGCATTTGATTACACAACCTCATGTTATTGAATTTCTCGAAATATTAACGGGTATAAAAGAACAGGATCTGCAATTAGAGGAATACATGTTCAATGAGTTAAAGGAAGATTTTAAGAACAAAACCATAAAGGAACTGGACATCCGTCAAAATACGGGCGCTACCGTAATCGGCCTAAAAGACCCTGAAAAGGGATTTATATTTGATCCCAACAGTGAAACCATCATCAAAAAGGGGGATGTACTCATTGTTTTGGGCTCACATGATAGCCTTAAAAAATTCCAGATGTATTGCGTGTAATTTCGCTTTGATTCTCCAATATTCTGTTGAAGATTACGGGTGAATCAACATTAAAAGGATGAATAAATTGTATCCCCATCTTGTAGGCCTTTTGTGCCTGTTGTTAGTTATTACCAGTTATGCACAAATTCCAACTCCCAAAGAGACGTTAGGGTTTGAAGCGGGCGCGGATTTCCATTTGACTACCTATGAGCAAAGCATTGCCTATTTGCGAAAGTTGGAGGCAGCAACGGACAAATTGAAAGTGATACAAATCGGATACACCTCCGAAGGTCGTGAGTGGTACTTTGCACTGATCTCTTCGAAAGAAAACCTGGACAACATAGAAAATATAAAAAGAATCACCAAACGATTGGCGCACCCGGAAGGTTTGTCTGAAAGTGAGGCAAAAGCTTTGGCAGCGCAAGGCAAACCCATAGTGCACATTGATGGGGGAGTGCACGCCACTGAAGTGGCAGGTCCAAACCATACTTTTACTTTAGTGTATGAAATCTTGAGTAAAGCTGACACTCCTAAGATGAAAAACATTTTGGACAATGTGGTGCTTATGCTTTATCCTACCATCAACCCAGACGGGCAAACTATGGTAGCGGATTGGTATCATTCAAATGTGGGAACTCCTTATGAGGTAGCACCACTTCCTAAATTATACCAGAAGTATGTGGGCCATGACAACAACCGCGATGCCTATATGCTCAACATGATTGAATCACGTGTGATGGAACGTACATGGAGAGAATGGGAGCCCAATATTATTTATGTACAACATCAGACCTCTCCCTTTCCTACACGAATCTGGTTGCCACCATTTGCAGAACCCATCGCCACACAAACACCTCCCATCATTGCAAGAGAAGTGAATATGATTGGGATGGCCATTGCCCAGGCGTTGGAGATCAATAACCAGCCTGGTGCCGTACACATGGGTACCGGATATGATGCCTGGTATCCTGGGTATATTGACTATTTACCGGTGTTACAAAACACACCCTCTTTCTGGACAGAGACCGCATTGTATAACTATGCCACCCCTTATTTTTATACAGTCAGAGATTTCCCGAAAGACAACCAAGATTTAAGAGCGGAGTCACTGTATATCAGCCCTTGGAAAGGAGGGTGGTGGAGAATCAGCGATGCCATGGCCTACATGCAAACGGCCTCCATTGCCGTTTTGGATTACGCATCAAAGTATGGCCACGAGTTGTTGTATGGCAGATACCAATCTGCTAAACTCACTACCGAAAGATATACCAAAGAGCCACCTTATGCTTATTTCATTTCACAAAACCAACGCGACCCCATGAGTGCGGTGGAGATGTTGAGAAGACTGGCGTTTAATGGTGTGAAGGTAGGGCAACTGAATAAGGCTGTTGAATTTGATGGTGTTAACTATGCAAAAGGAACCTGGGTAATTCCCATGAATCAGGAATATGCTGAATTAGTGCGTCAGGTATTTGACCGACAGGCTTATCCCGATTTGCGCGAATTCCCTGACGGTCCTCCCGAGCAACCGTATGATGCCGCAGGGTGGACCATGCCGTTGCAATTTGGCACCCGTGTGGTAGCAGCTGCATCGCCATTGACAGAGCAGGTGAGGAATGCGATAGAATTGCTTGAAGGGACGCCAACAGATTGGAAACAGAATAGAGACAGGGATGCTTATCCGGCAGATTTTGCACCGGGACTTGGTTTTAATTCCAATGCTACGGCTGCTGCTATTGTTGCCCCTGCCGGACGATTGACAGGAAGTGGTTCATCGTTGGTCGTTGATCCTAAAGAAAACAATTCATTCAGAATGATCAATAAAGCCATCCTTGCCGGTGGCAGTGTGAGATATGACAATGGAAAGTACGTGATCAGTGGTGTATCCAAAAGCATGATCGATAAAGAGGTGAAAGATTTAGCCTTGAATGCACAACTGACCAATTCATCAAAAGGTGTTAGGGTAAATCCACGAATTGGATTGTATCGGCCATACAGACCCAGCATGGATGAAGGGTGGACACGCTGGTTGCTGGAAGGTTTTGAATTCCCGTTTGCCAACATTGGTAACAACGACTTTATCTCTGGTGGTTTGAGAGATCGCTTCGATGTGATTGTATTGGCCGCAGATCGTCCTTCCATTATCAAAGATGGTTTTCAAAAGGGAACAGTACCACCACAATACGCAGGTGGGTTAGGAGATGCAGGGATTTTGGGGTTAGAAGAATTTGTGCGCAAGGGAGGTACGTTGGTGTGTTTGAATGAGAGCAGTGACTTTGCTATCGATGCATTGCATTTGCCTGTAAAGAATGTGGTCAAAGGATTAAGTACAAAAGAGTTCTTTACCGGAGGGTCAATACTGGAAGTAGAAGTGAATACTGCGCATCCTGTCATGGCAGGTGTGCCTGATCGCGCTAATGTGTTTGTTTACAGAAGTCCTGTCTTTACCACATTGGAAGGTTTTGAAGGTGAGGCTTTGACAAAGTACAAAGCGCAGGGCTCTCCACTTCAATCGGGTTACCTGTTGGGTGAAAAGCACCTGAATGGATTAGCTGCTTCATTGGATGTAAAGTATGGAGAAGGTCATGTTATTCTTCATGGCTACAGGCCACAATGGCGAGGCCAGCCTTATGGCACGTTTAAAATGCTTTTCAATTCTATATTGTATGGAGGGGAGCTATCGCGTTCACAAAAGGCGAGCAGCGAGTTTTGGAAAGCGCCTAAACCCACTCCACGTCATTCTGAGGGAGGTACGACCGAAGAATCCACTAATTGAGCAAGGCAATCCTGATAAGCAAATTGCTGATGTACTAGAGATTCTTCGCTCACGCTCAGAAAGGCGACAGCTATAGGTGAAGAGTTGGTGCGCTCACAAAAGATTCCTCGACTTTCTGAGGGAGGACGTAGGACGACCGCCTGCCTGCCGTTTACTTGCCGGAAGCGTGGCAGGTGGGAAGAATCTCTAGTTGGAATAATTATGAAATTCTTCGCTTATGCTCAGAAAGGCGGCAGTATTGGAAAAGGGTTGATACGTTTACAAAGGTGACTTAGATTAGTCTGATCTCAATGACTGTGCTGGGTTTGCTTTCGCTGCCTTAAAAGATTGATAACTTATTGTAATCCATGCAATCACCAACGCAGAAACACCACCAACAAGAATCGTCCATAGATTAATGTCAATGCGATAGGCAAAGCCTTCCAACCAGGTACTCATTCCGTAATAGGAGATAGGAGCAGCAATCACAAAGGAAATGATCACCAACTTGGTAAAACCTTTTGATAAGAGCACTACCACCTGGGTTACGGTGGATCCCATTACCTTGCGTATACCAATTTCTTTGGCCCGTTGTTCTGCAGTAAAAGAAGCCAATCCAAGAAGTCCAAGACAGGCAATAGCAATGGCCAGCACGGTGAAGACCGTAAAGATTGAACTCATGCGTTGCTCGGCCCTGAACAATGCATCAAACTCCTGATCAATAAATACATAGTCATAGGGCGCGCCTCCAGTAAGTGTTTTCCACTGGTCACCAATAAATTTCACCTTGTCTTGCAAGTCAACACCACTGAGTTGAATGCTGATCATTTGATTTTCGGGAGCATAGAACAAGAGTAACGGCCTTACTTTATTCTTTAAGGATTCAAAGTTGAAGTCCTTTACCACACCAATGACTTTGTAGGGGATCAAACCTTCTTCTCTGTATTCTCTTATTTCCTTATTCTCAATGTTATCCCATCCGATGAGATTGAACGCAGCTTCGTTCATAATTACCGCCATTGAATCAGAGGCAATATCTTTGGAAAAGTTGCGGCCTTGTGCCAGCTCCATTTTCATAGTGGGCAGGTGATCTTCATCCACCGTGTTATAAACAAAAAGTATGTCTTCAGTATTTTCTCCACTGGGGCGAAAAACAGAACTATTGCCAATGTTGGGTTGAACATATTGGGAATAACTCACCAAATTGATGCCATCCTGTCTTTGCAGAATATCCTTGAATGCCTTCTTGTTGTTGCCCAACTTGTTCACGTTATCCAGGATCAAAACATTCTCTTTTGAAAAGCCAAGGTTCTTGTTCTGAATGTAGTCTACCTGCTCAAACACGACAAGGGTAGAGATGATGAGTACGATACTGATGGTGAATTGCAGCGTCACCAAAAGGCTTCGGATGCCGCTGCTTTTGAAGCCGGCACGCACCTTTCCCTTGAGTACCTCTACGGGTTGAAAGGAGGTAAGGTAGATGGCGGGATAAATCCCAGCACCAAATCCAACAATGGCTACTAGCCCCAGCATACCCAATACAAAAGGAGTGGATTGCAGCGCTGAAAGTGTGATGGACTTGCCGGCCAATTGGTTGAACAAGGGAAGCAAAGCCCATACTGTGAATAAGGCAATGACTAGTGACAGCACCGCATATAATATCGACTCTGAAAAGAACTGGGCAATGAGCCTTCCTTTGACAGCCCCTATTGTTTTTCTGATTCCTACTTCCTTGGCGCGATTGGCAGACCGTGCTGTGGCGAGATTCATAAAGTTGATGCATGCAATCACAATAATGAACAAACCGATGGCGCCAAAAATATAGAGGTATTGGATGTTGCCGTTGGGTAGGATCTGTTCTCCAAATGTGGACTTCAAGTGGATATCCGTGAGTCGTTCCGGAATGTATCGGTAGCCACCACCTTGCGTCCGGAACTCATCCATAGTAATACCCAGATACATTTGAATTTCCGGGCCTACATATTTGTCAACGATGGCGTCAAGTTTGGATTGTATATCAGGATTGGCATTGGCATCTAACCTATAGTAAGTGTAACTGCTGTTGCTGGTGTATTGGATTCTTTTGGAGCCTTCCCAGGTTTCCATTGATTGCAACATATTGAAGGTAAAATGTGAATTGGCTGGAGGGTCTTGTACAATACCGGTCACTTCACATGCCAATTGTCGTGTGCCGTAGAGGATAATTTTCCCCAGCGGGTTGGTGTCGCCTTTGCCTTGATAATTAAAGTATTTTCTTGCCGCACTTTCAGTGAGCACTATTTTGTTGGGGCCTTTTAGCACTTCATCTGGTGTGCCTTCTATAAGAGGAAAAGTAAAAAATGAAAAAAAGTTAGAATCAGCCAGCAAGACCCAATCTTCTGTAAAGGCTTTGTCCTCATACTGCACGATGACCTGATTGACGGGTCGAATTCTGACTGCAGCCTCTACTTCAGGCACTTCCTCTACCAATGTTCTGGCCATGGGCTCAGCGCAAGTGGCCATGTTAAAATCCTGATCAGCCAGTCTGCCGGTGATCCCTAATCGATAGATCCTATCAGCATCCTTGTGAAAGCGGTCGTAACTCACCTCATCTGAGATATACAGTAGAATCATCAGCGCAGTAGCCATTCCTACGGTGAGTCCGAAGATGTTGATGAACGAGTAGAATTTCTGCCTTTGCATGTTGCGCAAGGCAACTTTGAAGTAGTTAAGCCACATGGAATTTTTGATTGCGTTATATGATAGACGCAATGGATAGGGAAGAGGTTGCGTCATTTTATTATGATCACCACCTATAGGTTGAATAATAATAGGTATCCTGATTGTAGTACTTTAAAACGCATCAAATGAAGTAGCTGAGGTTGGTCATAATTTGATAATTTTGTGCGCATGAATGAGTTGGAACGCTGGATTGAAGCATTGAAAGCAAGTTTGGAAAAGGAGGAGTTTATTAAGCTGACATTGAGTAAGCCAAAAGCTAAATCTGATCTGTCTAATGTGTATGGAAAGTGGATTGCACTTAAGGAGGAACCGCACCTGTCTCTAACGTACCACCATACCACCAAAGATGTAATAAAGAACTATAAATTGGACGAGGGGATCGTAAAGATAAAAGATTTATTGAGTGCTGATTTTAAGATTGGCACGCTGTTCACTGCCAGGGAAGATGTTGTGTTGCGTATTTCTAAAAAAGGAAAAATGCTGGTCACCTCAACGGCAGCAAGTCAAACTGTGGCTACATCAGAAACACACGATAAGCAAAAAAGAAAACGAGCATTGGAAGGGGATACCTACCTTACGCAATTGGGAATTGCTGATGCGCAAGGACAAATCATTCCCAAGATGGCGGATAAGTTCAGGCAGATCAACAAGTACCTGGAGGTAATGGAAGAGTTGATCAAGTCTGCCAATTTTCCTGCAGCCATCCGGATCGTAGACATGGGTGCGGGGAAAGGCTATCTGACATTTGCGCTGTATGATTACCTGAGAAACAAACTACATCATGATGTTAGGGTAACAGGAGTGGAGTTACGGCAGGATCTGGTAGACAAGTGTAATAATGCAGCCAAGGCGTGCGGCTTTGATCAGCTTCATTTCGTATGTAGTTCCATTGAAGATTATGCTTTAAGTGAAGTGGATATATTGATTGCCCTCCATGCCTGCGATACAGCTACAGACGATGCTATTGCCAAAGGGATTAAGGCCAATGCGGCATTGATTGTATGTGCGCCATGTTGTCATAAACAAATAAGGCAACAGTTAAAAGGAAAGGAGCATAAGAATCCAATCCTCAAATATGGGATATACAAAGAACGGGAATTTGAAATGGTGACCGATACCATCAGAGCTTTGGTATTAGAGCGCAATAGCTACAAGTCCAATATCTTTGAGTTCATCTCCAGCGAACACACCAGAAAAAACACAATGCTGGTGGGTGTAAGGTCGAAACATAAACCTGATATCGCGGCTATTCAAGGAAAGATCGATTCGTTAAAGGAAACTTACCAAATCGATTATCATTACCTTGAGAAAATAATTATTTAGAAATGGGGATAATACCACTACACTATTCAATTATTACTTTTCTAATACTATGGTTGCCAAAATCGGCAATGGCAAATACTGTTGTCTGTAAGTGAACGATGCCTGATGGTGCTCTCAGGCTTGCTTGCATGCCAATACCATTTTCAAAACCCGGGTCATCACCACCGCACAATGTAGTAACTGTATTGTTTTCCAAATAAATTTTTCGAAGTCTGTTATTGCCGGAATCTGTAATAATCAAATCCCCATTACCATCTATGGCTACATCAATGGGTGAGTTGAACCTGGCAGTTGAGGCCGATCCATCCTCATATCCAAGGGCACATGTTCCTGCAACGGTAGTTACCACACCTGCCTGAGTTATTTTTCTTATGCTATGATTAAACCAGTCTGCTACGTACACATTGTTATTGTCGTCAACAGCTAGGCCAACAGGGAAATTAAATTGAGCGGCTGATCCTGTGCCGTTCGTACAGCCGGCAGTGCTTCCTGCAAGTGTAGAAATGATTCCACCCGGAGTAATTTTTCTGATGCGGTGATTAAAAAAATCCGCAACATACAAGTTTCTACTCTTATCGAAGGTCAGGCCTGTGGGCCCAAAGAATCTGGCATTGGACAGTGTTCCATCAGCAGTGCCGACAGCACCAGCTACACCCGCATACGTTGAGACAACCCCTTCTGGTGTAATTTTACGAATGCAGGTATTCAAAAAATCTGAAACGTAGAAGTTACCATTCATATCAACGGCTACATCGACAGGATCATTGAATTGAGCCGTATTGGCCGGGCCGTCTACATAACCTGCAATACCGGTGCCTGCGAATGTACTTACAATTCCTTCTGGGGTAATCTTTCGCATAAGATGATTGCCTCTGTCTGCCACATACAAATTACCTTGGTTGTCTTTTCCCACTCCCCACGGAGATGCAAAACGGGCTGTCGTACCCTCACCATTTACCAATCCTTCAAACCCGGTTCCGGCAATCGTACTCACTTCACCTGTTTCTAAATAGGTGAAGATGGGGCTCGTTGATTCCTGATTTCCTATTCCTACAGTTATTGTACCCGTTCCTGCGCCTGCTGGTACAATAATTTTCATTTCAGTATTGTTGGAGACCACCACTTCTACAGGGTGTTCGTTGATGGTTACATTAACCTCAGACAGGTTGTTGCTAAAGTTTTTACCGTATAAGGTAACAGCCGTTCCTTTGATCCCGGATGTAGGATAAATGGAATCAATCTTAATAACAGGTTGTTCCACGTCTTGCTGGCATTGGCTGACCAATCCCAAAATGACAATGATCGGCAACCACCTTATGACCACTTTTGTTATGTTATTGAAATTTCCCATCGTCTAATCGTAACTTAAAATGAGTGCTGAGCTGCGTTCACTTTCTTTATTACTTCCCACTGCGGTGATATAATAATAATATTTCTCTCCTTTTGTTACTGATCGATCGGTGTACTCATACTTACCAGCTTCTATAGTTGCCAGTAGCGAAGGGGCTGCCCCTTGCGTCTTCCTATATATTTTATAAGCAACCAAACCATTTTGCAAACTGCCACCCCAACGCAACGTGATTGCACCTTCCCCTTTGAAAGCCTGAAATCCGGGAGGAGCAAAAAGCTGTTCTGAGGGTGCCGCCATCAAAATAAACGCATCCTGACTCCAGTCACTTGCACCGCCAAACATATCATAAGCACGTACGCGATAGGTGTAAGGTATTCCCCGGAAGGCTGTGCTGTCGTTAAAACTGTTTTCTTCCCATCGGAACAGGGTGTCCACCTTTTGTAGAACTGATCTTTCTATTTCATACACCGCTATTGCATTATCCAGATTTTTCATATCCAGCCAGGAGAGTCTTATTCTGCCATCAGCAACGGTGGCCATCAATTCGCGTGGCCTTTGAGAAATGGTAGGTATTTCCGGACGAACCTGCACGGTGTCGGAATGAATACTTAAATGCAGGCTGCTGTTTTCTGCCCTAACGGCATAATCGTAAAATATTCTTCCTGAAAGCTCCTGTGACGAATCCAAATAAGTGGTGTCTGTAAGAAATGGACTAACCTGCTCTAATGTTTCACCGGCAATACCTCTGTACACATAATAACCTTTTATATCTGTATCGCCTGCCTGCCATCGCAATCTTATTGCTTGCTGCTCTGGAACCGTACTTAGATTGACTGGTGGGAGTGGGGCCAGGCTACTTTGGAACATGCCAAATACAGTGGCACTGGTGACGGAGCTTTCTCCCAGCACACCCAATATTCGAAAATGATAATAATATCTTTTCATGGGTTCAACTTGTTGGTCGATATAAAGGGTATCCGTTGGTGGCAAATCGGCAATGGTTTCGAAATCCTTGTTTTGATGCTCACTTCTCAATAATCTTAATCCCCTGGAGAGTTCAGGATTATCCAATCGCCAACTTAAAAGTATTCCTTGCACGTTGTTTTGGTTACGCGTGTTGATGCGATAAGGTAAAGTGGCCTCGTTGAAGTTGTAGCTGGCTACGGTTACCGTATCGGAGGGTATGTTGCGGTTTCCCACACGGTCGTAGCCTGCTAATACGTATTCATATGCCTGATGGGCGACAAGCAAAGTATCTCTAATGTTTACAAAAAGCGAATCAGCGCGAACACTCAACATTTTCTGCACTGGTTGAATGGCAAAGGCTCCATTAAAATTATCCCTGCGAAGCAACTGATAGTACACGGGAAAATTTTCACCCTTTAATAAAAATGTAAGTTCAATTTGATTGGGTTGTGTGAATTGCTTAAAGGATTGCGCTCTCGGCATCATGGGTAAAGCGGGTAACGAAACAGAATTGGTAACAAAGGCCGTTTGCCAGCTACCGTTAATTTGGTGGCTTATACGATATTGATAAACTATCTTTGGTTTAACGTTTTTATCGACAGTAGCATAGCCCAGTGCCAGCATGACAGGGAGATAAAAATTATAGGGAGCAATGGAGTCAGCATTATTGTGCTGCAATACTTTTTGCCAAATTACATCGACAGGTATGGGCGAATCCTGATGGGGCTGAGGAAAATAGGAGAGCGCTTCATTGAATGCACGCTTGAATTCTTCATTCGTAGCAGGGGCTCTGCTTTCGCCAACCTCTGTCCAGTTGTTGCGATTTCCTTCTTTTCGTTCGATCCGGTAGGCTGTAATGTTCTGAAATGGCTTTGATGTTGATACAATACCTTTTCCCAGAAATACAATAATTTCATTTTGCCTTGCTTCGGCCATGCTGTTCACTTGCTGTATCTGAGCTACCGCCCCAGAAGCAAACACAAGAAGTAAAAAAAGTATGTACCTTTTCATTTAATATAAAATTTCAATTCCTTGTAGTCAGTACCATAATGAGCATTTACCCCAAATGTAACAGAAGCCGAGCCGCTACTTTTATCACAGAACATTCCATCACAATCTGAATCACATACACCCCATCCCTTATAGGCTGTACCTTTCAAGGTCAGCAAGCCCTCTCCATCAACAAACCAATCGCCATTAGTACTGATTTGGCCATCATAATTTTGCATACCCATGATGTTGGCACTACAACCTGCGCAGGCAATCACAACCGAGCCACCAAGGCCAACCCCTGCATCAACAAAAATGCTTTGTCCAATGCCAAAAATTTTGTCTTTGCCAAACTCCATCTTCGCACGAATATCTCCACCCACTTTTACATAGAGATGACCGGAAACCAGGCCAAAATTAAAATCAACATTCGGTATCAATGGAACGGGCAAGGCAACACCACCCTCAAAATAAAAACCTTTCACTACCGTTGGGAAAATATCAGGGAGATGGTTTGCCTTTTGATAAACATAGGAAGTACTTTGAAACCGTTGGATGATGTCCGGGGTCATGGGGTAGTCCCCAAACAATAGTCCGGCCTGACCTTCCAAGTTCGGATTGGTTTGCGTTAATTTTCCTGTCGCCAAAAAGCTCCAACCGGAATTGTCTACCAGCACAGTTGCATCCCCTTTGGCATGTTGAGAAGGAGACACCTTTTTATCAAAATGTAGATTTCCCTCCAGCCGTTGTTCATCGAAATTGTAAACCAGTGCGATGTTACCAAATGGAAGATCCACATTCTTGATACTGATTGATTGATTTTCCGCTTTTAATTCCTGCGTGACCTTGAAGGCAAGCTTTCCAGTCGCTCCTTCGGTTCCATTTAAGTCGCCCTCAAATGTTAGATCAGTCCAACTACCATTTTTCACTTCCATTTTACCCACCAGTTTTTGCAGACTGGAATTTTTGCCCTCAGCCAATACGAATTTTTGATTGGGCAACAGGGATATGATGGCTGCGTTTTTGGTGTGAGTGAGCTTGATGTCAAATAGAAACTTACCCACCTGACCTACTTTACCTAATGATTCAAATTTTTCGGCAGTGAAGGTTTGATTGTCTGTGGGGATACTTATTGCAACAGAGTTAGTAGAGAAATTGATGGCACCGGGGAGTATATCACCTACCACTTTGCTGCCCGCTTTCTTAAACACAATGCCACTGGAGATTTTCTCTACGCTGGGTATTTTATGATCGAGTTCTCCGATCACCGTCACGGCATCATTGGTCACTTGCATACCCGTTGCCTTGAAGGAAGCAATGTCATATACCGAAACATTAGGTGCATTTTTATCTACCATGATGTTAACGGCACCATCACTTAAAAGTGCTAAGGAGGACAATCGAAAACCTTCATTTGCTTTGATGACAGGCAAGTTTTGTAAGATAGCAGCATAAGTGTCATTCTTTGGAGTGGCCATCAGTGACCATTTACTCTTGCCATTGTCATAACCAAAAGTTAAATCACCAGTAATGGCCACATCAGCGATTCCATTTAGTGTGATATTGCTTGCATTGTATTTGGCATTGTCATGCAATTTATCGGGGAGAACGGTGAGGCCTGTAAATGGTACATCTACAATTCCGGTTTTCAGCACACCCTTGTGGACATTAAAGCCACTGCTTGATATTGACCAGGAAGTAGCGCTCAATTTCCACTTGTCAATTCCGATATCAAATCCTGGCTTGTCTACCACTGACGCTACGGCAGTTTGGGTAATTAGCACCTGCCCCACGTCTAATTTTAAGTCGGCCTGAGTTATGTTTTTTAAATTGGTGTGCAGCACACTGTGCAGTTTCAGGTTTTCACCATCAATATAGGAGTCATTGCTCAATGCATTCATGGTGAAGTTGTGCAACTTATAGTCTAGATTTTTTCCATCATCTGCTATAATGTAGTATTTGTTTATGTTGTTTGCAGAGACGGCAGAAATGCTTGTCACGCTAAGCTTTTGATTGTTACCAGTACCTGTTGCCAGCCTCAACTCATTCTTTTCAAATTGGGCCACATTCACCTGAAAAGTGCTGATGTTAAGATAGGTTGGCGCCTCAAGATATCCTTTGCCCTGCCCATTGTCAGTAATTTGCAGTTCATCGTCTTTTGCCACTTGATGCAAAACCAATTTATTATTGAGTTTGAGGTCAAGGGTACTCGCATCAAGAGGCACATTTCCAGTAACAGGCTTACCATAAAAGATGCCATCCGGATTTTTCTTATCGCTCTTTATTATTTCAACCTGAGAGAAGGGGAGAGAAGCTTGGTTGTTTTCGAGTGAAAGGTTTTGAGCTAAAGGAAGATTAATAAATGCGCCCGTAAGTTTTATCTTATCACCCTCCTCTGTCAGTTGAGAAACTTCAATGGGTATGCCCAGCAGTTCTGTTAACACAATGCCATTGTATTGCGTTAATTCAAAGTCAATATTTTCGTTAAGGGTTTTAGTCAGCGTAAGGTTTTTTACATCACCGATGTACTGACTTTGACCTTTTACAGCCCAGACCTGAATGGGTGTGTTCATAGGAACGTTTTTTAACACATACTCACCTTGTTCATTTGAATTTGTTTGAAGCGGAATGGCATTCCCCTGAGTAGAGGTCTTTATATAAACCTTTGCATCTGTTATGGGTGTATTGCCCACCATCACTTTACCCGAAATCTGTGCCGCTTTCTTCATGGCGATGGTTATTTCATAATAATCTTTTGTAGGTGTTGGTAACTGATCTTTTGTAATAGTGGCAGTAGTGGCTTCATAGAGTTGGCCATCGGGTGCCTCGACTTTAATAATAAAATTGCCGCCCATGGATTTAAATCTAAATTGGGCAAATCCCTGAGCGTTGGTAAGTACAGGTTGCGGCACAATGTATTGAATGGATACTTTGGCACCCTCAATCAATTTTGGCCCGGAAGGCTTGGGATTTTGGGATTGCCCTGGTAGCTGAAGTGAACTTAATTGATAAAGGCCATGACTGCTATTGATGTATTCTGTAACATTCACCTTTATGCGAAAAGCCTTATCGTACAGTTTGATGATACCTGCATTTTGTTTGTCTTTCGTTACATTGATGATTGTATCATAAGAGAGATAGGCTTCCTTATTAGTCGGTATAACAGTTAACTTCTGCTTGCCTAGCGGGGCCTGCACTTCAAAAGTGGATTTTGTTGGCCAGGTCAGGTACCAACCACTGGTGCCGGAGGGTTTGGTCTCATATCCACCCAATGTGGTTTGTACGGAGTTGCCATTCTTCACACTTACTTCGGCACTTACAAATTGATTTTGTTCGTTTACCACCTCACCGACTAAACTTCCTTTTGGATTGAGGAGTATGTCGCTCAATACCTTTCTTTCTCCTAATAAAATTTTTGGAATAGCTTCTTTGTAATCAGAAAATCCATAATAACTCACCGTGAGGAAACGGTAGGGGTGATGAAACTCCAGGGTTTTGGTATTATCATTAAATTTTGTGGTAGGATACAGCTTGTCAATTTTGAAATATCCCTCAGGCTTGATGGCCGACCATCGCGTGTACTTCGGTGGAGCCAATAAAAGGTGAAAAATCACATTGTCCTTTTCTGGTATCTCCCAAAGTTTCACTTGCGCAAATGATATTCCTTTTTGAGGGTTGTCACCTCGCTTCACATACCCTACAATCTCACCAGGTCTCCATTGCATAGGCAATGTATATTCTACATTAGGTAATTTGTACTCATCAATGAAAGTAGCATTGTCGGTTTTATTACCGGTGAGTTGTTTTGCTTTATACTTGGATAATGTTTTCTCAAAATTAAAAGCAAACGGGGTTGGGTCCGAATAGAAGTTGGTCAGATTTGCCTCATTTCCTTCAGCGTAAATAAAATACTTATCGTTCGGGCCAATGTTTTTAACCAATCTATAAAGCTGGACCACTCCATTTTTATCTGACAAACCTTTTCCTACTATCTCCATGCCCTTTATTGTAGCTTTAGGGGAAGGTGGAGTTCCTTCATTAGAGGGAACTCCGTAGGGCCTTATCTGTCTTAAAATATAAAGGGTATAGTTCTGCAAGGGAGCCTGCATAGCACCTTCCTTCAAGAAGTCACTTGGCTTTAGTTGAACCTTTAACCAGTATTCCCTCACTGCCGTCAAGAATTGGCCAACATCTACTGTTTTGTTTTTCTCAATGGTAATGTCTTTAGTAGGGCTTAACAAATAGTTGTTTTCAACCACTACCCGTGCTGTACGATAAATAGTTCCGGCAGGTTTACCTGTGTTGATGTTGATGGTTGAAGAGATTGTTTTGGGTAGTTCCAGGTCGTTGATAACAAATTGAAAGTTAAATTTTCCGTTGGCATCAGTTTTTGATGTGGCCAATACTTTTCCTCCCCCGTTGTAATTGTCGTTGATAATTTCTTCCTTGCTACCCGTCTTTTTAACATAGGTCAGCACCAATTTAACATTGGTATTTGCCACAGGTTGTGATTGACTAAATACAAAGGTATAATCAAGTTGACCCGTAATACCTGCGTTATCAATAAATGGAGCAACAGTTGCTTCTCCGTAGGCAAGTGGTTCTGTATAACCTGGCGGGCCCTGATAGGGGCTTACACTTGTAGTTTGAGATAATGGCAATGTTGCAAACGGTGAGTCAGCCGCCTCATAGGTAAATGAACACACAGCACTTTTTCCTTGATTTCTGAACTGGTTGGTGTTGTTTCCAAAATCAGCACCACTACCCAATCCTGCTATCACCTGCCATGCATATTTTCTTCCTGGTTCCAATACAGGCTGAGCAGGGCCATAAAGAAAGGCAGTGGCACCTGAGACTGTTGTTTCAAAAAATGCCGGAGTAGTAGCGGTCAGTAATGCGTCATTTGGATTCTTTGTGGGATCCAGCATTTCTACCAGGCGTAAAGTATAAGCCACATTGGGCGGAGCACCTGGAGAGGGTGTCCAGCTGAAAACAATAGACTGTATAGTAGTTGCTTTAATTTGACTACCACATAGCGGGTTGATTAACTGTGGTGGTTCAAACAAATGAATGTTAACCAGGTTGCTACATCCCAGAGGGTCATCACCAGAAATAAAGTTTCCCTTGAGATCCACAATGCGAATACAGAATCGGTAGTTGCCCTCTGGTAACCCCCTGTTAAATACTGCATTGGCAGAGATACCGGAGAATGTCAGGTTTTCAAATCTAAAGTAAGGGTCGAGATCGAAACTATTGAGCATATAGGGCACTCCTGCACTGAGTGTGATTACGTCTTGAGTAATACTACCTGGGCGAGATTGAATGACGATACCATTACTTCCTTTAATGGCAAGATGAAGCCTTACTGAATTATGGGTGGTGGATACAATGGTGCTATTGATCTTATTGAGATAATCCTGTAATGATGAGGTATAGGGTGGCGTTACAAAATTTGTTACCGTAACAGATCCTGGTGCTGGCTCTTGAATGATGAAACTACTGCATCCAATGGGTGCGGGTGGAGATATGGGTTCGTACCCCATCAGTGAGGCATACACCCTTACACAAATTTCATAATTTCCTGGGGGCAGTCCGGAGTCAAATGCCTGAGCTTCTGTAATACCTGTAAAGGTGAAATTACTCCGCATAAATATTTCTTGTAAATCAAAATCATTAAGTTGATAGGTAGAAAATTCAGGGATACCTAAATAGTAATTGTCAGTTAAAAAATTATTTTGAATACGAATACCATTATTTCCCTGAATGATAATGGATACCTTGCCGTCATCGATATAACCGTTAATGGGGGTAATCATAACGCGCAGTTGTTGACTGGTCAGGTTAGCCAGAGGAACTGAAAAGGGCGGACTCAATGTGGTGATCACCGTGGCCTGCGTTGCCGGACTTTGAGCGAATGCCTGGTGGCACTGGAAAAATACAGGCAGGATGAGCGATATTCGCACAACAATTTGAATTGCCCGCTTCAATATACCCCGTGGATTAAAAAGTGTATGCATAACCAATATCTCCTTTCGTTTCTTTAAATGGCATTACTGTATCCGTTTCCTTCGTACTCTTATTGATATAGAATCTTATATTGAACCTGTGTTTCCGCGATACCCGATAAGACGAGTTCACTGAAATTCGATTTATATTTCTGCTTTTAACGTCATTAATGGTGTATGCCATGGATGACCACATCAAATTGACGCTCATCGTATTGTTTACCATCATCTTTGTGATTCCCAGCGTAGGCCCCTTGATTTTTGTTTGCTGACTGGGCAACTCGAATTGTGTAGTAGTATAGCTTCCTGAAATACTAATTTTTGCTGCGTTGAAGGTGGCATAATAGGAGGCCAGCCAGGTGTCCATGTTGTAGTTGGTATATAGGGCTGTAGTTGGATTTCTATCCGTTAATGTTTGGTTGTTGTAATTGATCATAAATGTATGTGTCAGCTCGTCTCCCGACCACATGAGGTTGTGTAGCATTCCCCAGCTTTTCACCGTTTGGGAAACCCTTACTAATGTGTCCAATGCAATTTTTCCTGCCGCCTGGCCAATGTCATAATTTGAATAAAAAATATTTCCGGTATACTTTTCACCCAACCTTCCGCTTACATTAAGTGAACCTATTTTGCGCTTTGTAGTTGATTCCCGGGCGCCATCCAGGTTATCTGTTTGATAGCCATAGCTACCACTCGCTTGCAAGGCCGAGTTAAAAAACTTTGCATGAGGTTCAAGTGTAATATTGCGTAGGTCGTTTTGAAAGAAATAACTTCCCATGCTTTGATAGTTGGGATCCACTTTCCTAAATTTTACTCTCAAGCCCAATTGTTCCTGTTCATATCCCAGTGAGGTTTCTAGCGCAGAACTGTAGGTGGTAGAACTGTTCTTGTGATTGACCATTGAACTGAAAGGTTTGATGAGGGTACCCTCATCTATTGTATCCGGTTGAACTGTATTTATGTTTGACGTGTAAAGGCTTTGTGCCAGCTCAAGTTCAAACCGGAATTTCTCTAAAAACTGTTGTTTCGAATAAATTCCTACTACCAGGTTTTCTGCGGGGGTGATTTCTGCTTCAGTTGTTGTATAGTTGATCGAGTTTTCATCATCGTGTCCTTTTAGCATAATTAGGTCAACGAAATTGTTTTCAGTTCCATAGCCTATTTTTGTAGAAAAAGCATTGCGTTTGAAGGTGGGTGTTTGAACAAAAGTGCCATCGGGATTGCCTATTGCCTGCACTGCCCTAAAGAGCCGGCCATACATAAAACCAAATCGTAATTTGCCGGGTGTTAATTCTAACCCGGCACCGGCAATGGTATGGCCGCCCAAGGTAAATGGTGAAAAGACAATATTGCGATACCCAAAATGTCCTTTGGCCCATTTGTAATAGGGGCTAACACCGAATTGATTGAAAGGTTGACGAAAATCACGTTGTTGCTCAGAAACAGTAAAGGAAAAGGGTAGGGTAACTCCATATAGTTCTAATATTGGGTTACCAGTAAAGTACCAGGTAAACTTTTCACGACTTGCAGGTCTGCCTTCTGCATTGAAAAACATCGCGTTGGCAGATATAGTGCCAGTGAGCGTTAAGGGTTTCTTTTGACCAATGGCTTCTAAATCCTGACCATACCCAACTTCTTCAACCAATAAGAGAAAAGAAACTCCAATTATTATCTTTAGATAATTCGGAGCTTTCATAACTAAAATTCATACACATGGTGGCTCAATTCGCGTGTATATTAAAAATATATCATAAATCTTGAGGATTCTTGACTTAAGGATATTTGCAAGTTTAAAAAGTAATGGTACTTGTAAATTCCAGCTACTACCAAGTTAATGAATTCTAGCTTTGGAAGTATAACCTGGGGGCATGAATAAAGGTTAAACCACAGCATTAATCGCTAAACGGTGTTTGAATTTTAATTGTGTTTAAACATTAATTAGCGTTTTCCAGACTCTTAATCAAAGGGCCATCATCAAAAAAGGGGATGAATGATAAGTTGATTGAACAACTTGTCACCATCCCCAGTTTCCAAATTTTAGTCCCCTAGTTTTGAGTCTTAATGTTGGTGTCGGCAGGCCGCTCAGCTTTTTGCTTGTTCACCATCGCTTCTATATCTCTTAATAATTGTTTGGCGTCATATACGATGCCGTCTTTGATGGTGTATTCTACACCGCCCACTCTTTCTGGTTTTCCGGTTTCGTCATTTAGTCTTACTGCACCCGTACCATAAAGCACTTTCATGTTTTGAAGAGGATTCTCTCCAACAATGATCATGTCAGCGAGTAAACCTTCACGGATCACACCGTACTCGATTGGTTTTTTCTTAGGATAGAATACTTCTTCAGCTGCATGCATGGTACCTGCTCGGATTACTTCCAAAGGATGTAAACCCGCTTCCTGCAACATCTCTAATTCCAATATGGTACCAAAGCCGTAAAGCTGATAAATATAACCGGAATCGGATCCCAGGGTAATCTTTCCCCCTCTGTTTTTGTATTCATTCAAAAACCGCATCCATACCTGATAGTATTTTTTCCATGCTACTTCGTCTTCCGTTGTCCAGTCGAACCAGTAAGCACCGTGGCTCACGCGGCTGGGTTGGTAGAAATCCATTTGTGAAGGCAACGTGTACTTTTCATGCCAGTCGGCATTGCGCGCACGCATTACATCACGACCGGCAGAGTAGATGGTCATGGTAGGATTGATAAAAAAATCGTTCTCAAGGAACTCTTCCATCAACGCATTCCATTTCTCACCTCCCGGCTTCACCAGATTCCACTGACGTGCCACCTGACCAAAGCGATGTTGCTCATCGCCATAGTTGATGTCAAAAGGCCAGGGTTGTACGTCATGGTTTTCGTACATCGATTCGAACAAACCGTAGAAGTGAGTCATACTGGTAAGACCAAGGCGAGCAGCATCGAGTGCGTTCATCTGGGCAACTCCACTTTGCGCAAGATGCGCTGTACTTCCCATGCCCTGCGCGTTGGCTTCATCCAGCAACGCCTTCATGATTTCAGGGCGGTGAGAGCCTAACTTAAAACCTTCTACGCCTTTGCTCCTGGCATAGCGTACCCATTCCTTTGCATCTTCAGGAGTTTTCACATCGCGGTTGGCCCATTCCTTACCGGTGCCCATCCTTTGAAAAACGATCATTCGGGGTGCAACGATTTCATTTCTTGCACTTCTTTGACTTTCGGAAACAGACCACTCTAGTGGACCAAACGGAACACCACGAACGGTGGTGATACCATTGGCCATCCATAACTTATATACATACTCTGCCTCTTCCGCCTTTACTTCGCCACCGGTGTGCACGTGTAAGTCAATAAGACCCGGCATGATGTACTTGCCTGTTGCATCAATCTCCTTTACGTTTCCTTTCGTACTTAACTTAGGACGCCTGGCAGGGTCGATGGCAATGTGTGGAACGCCAACACTTTTGATGCTAACGATTTTATTCTTTTCCACCACAATGTCGACAGGACCTGTTGGAGGCGCCCCGGTTCCGTCAATCATCGTAACTCCGCGAATGATCAGTTGATCGTAAGGACCACCACCTTCTCCGGCTTTGCGGTCGGGTCCAGGGGTTAAAGCTTTTCGTTCCTGTGCCTCCGCCATCAACGAGGCGATCAGAAGGGTACAGGCTATTAAGTACTTCATGTTTAGTTAGGTTTGGTATAAATCAGTTGAGATTTTTAATTCTGGTTAACGTTCACCTTAGTAGCATCTGGTCTTTCTGCCTTTTGTTTGTTCACCATTTGTTCTACGTCTTTAAGTAGTTGTTTGGCATCATACACGATACCGTCTTTGATAGTGAACTCAACACCGCCCACTCTTTCAGGCTTTCCTGTTTCGTCATTCAGTCTCACCGCGCCCGTACCATAAAGTACTTTCAGGTTTTGCAGCGGGTTTTCACCTACGATAACCATATCTGCCAAAAGACCTTCGCGGATGACACCGAATTCAATAGGCTTTTTCAGGGGCTTGAATACCTCTTCTGCACCATGCATGGTAGCAGCACGAATTACTTCCAGGGGATGGAAGCCTGCTTCCTGAAGCATCTCCAACTCCAATACAGTACCAAATCCATAAAGGTTATAGATGAATCCAGAGTCTGAACCAACGGTTACTTTACCGCCTCTGTTTTTGTAATCATTTAAAAACTGCATCCACACCTGATAGAAGCGTTTCCACTCCACTTCATCTTCCGTTGTCCAGTCGAACCAGTAAGCACCATGGCTCAGGCGACTTGGTGTAAAGAAATCCATTTGTGTAGGCAAAGTGTATTTGGCGTGCCAGTCGGCATTGCGTGCGGCCATCACATCACGACCCGCAGAGTAGATGGTCATGGTAGGATTGATGTAGAAATCTCTTTCTATAAACTCATCCAACAATGCATTCCATTTTTCTCCACCGGGCTTCACAAGACTCCACTGGCGCGCTACCTGTCCAAAGCGATGTTGCTCATCACCGTAATTAATATCTAAAGGCCAGGGTTGTACATCATGGTTTTCGTACATCGATTCGAACAAACCGTAGAAGTGAGTCATGCTGGTGAGGCCTAAGCGAGAAGCATCCAAAGCGTTCATTTGTGCTACTCCGCTTTGTGCAAGGTGAGCGGTGCTTCCCATGCCCAATGAGTTGGCTTCGTCCAACAATGCTTTCATGATCTCCGGGCGGTAGGAACCCAGCTTCAGACCATCTACACCTTTCTTTTTTGCATATTGCACCCATTCCTTGGCATCGGCAGGAGTAAGGATTTTACGACCTTCCCATTCTTTTCCGCTACCAGGCCTATGAAAGGAAATAATCCTTGGCGCTACAATTTTATTGCTGGCACTTCTTGCCTTTTCTGCCAGTGACCAGTCCAATTCTCCTGCAGGTACACCGCGCACGGTGGTAATGCCATTGGCTAACCAAAGTTTGTACGTGTACTCAGCTTCAGGTGCTTTCTCTGAACCTCCAGTGTGTACGTGCAGGTCAACAATACCTGGCATAATGAATTTGCCGGTGGCGTCAATTTCTTTCACGTTGCCTTTAGTAGCCAGCTTAGGACGTTTTGCTGGATCGATGGCAATGTGAGGAACACCCACGGACACAATATCTACAATTTTATTTTTCTCTACCACGATATCAACAGGGCCAGTAGGAGGGCCACCCGTTCCATCAATCATAGTGACTCCGCGAATAATTAATTGGTCATAAGGACCGCCACCCTCATTGGATTTGCGATCCGGTCCCCCAATCATCTGCGCAGAAACAAGCAGCGGAAGGGCTAGGAAGGTGAGTAAAATAAACTTTTTCATAATAATAGGTTTTGGATTAGATGGTTGAATACCTAAGATACCTAAAACCAAAGCCTACTCTGTGAAAATGTGGATAAATGGTGCTATTAGGGTTTAAAAAGTAACGGTCTGCTCCATCAACAAATGTTGACAAAGCAGACCGCTGTAATGACGGAGCAGGCTTAGATTAGTTCTGCTGTCCTGATACTTTAGTAGCGTCTGGTCTTTCCGCTTTTTGCTTGTTTACCATTTGCTCTACGTCTTTCAATAATTGTTTGGCATCGTATACGATACCGTCCTTGATAGTATACTGAACGCCACCCACTCTTTCAGGCTTTCCAGTCTCATCATTCAATCTCACAGCACCTGTTCCATAAAGTACTTTCAGGTTCTGTAATGGATTCTCATCAACGATCACCATGTCAGCCAATAGCCCTTCACGGATTACTCCGTACTCAATTGGTCTCTTCAATGGTTTGAAGATTTCTTCAGCACCGTGCATAGTTGCCGCACGAATGACTTCCAAAGGATGGAAACCAGCTTCCTGTAACAATTCGAGCTCTTGAATAGTACCAAATCCATAAAGATTATAAATGAAACCAGAGTCAGATCCTACAGTCACTTTTCCACCTCTGTTTTTATATTCATTTAAAAACTTCATCCATACCTGATAGAACCTTTTCCATTCTACTTCATCTTCTGTAGTCCAGTCGAACCAGTAAGCACCGTGGCTCAGGCGACTGGGAGTGTAGAAGTCCATTTGTGTTGGTAATGAATACCTGGCATGCCAGTCCGCATTGCGCGCTGCCATTACATCTCTTCCTGCCACGTAGATAGTCATGGTAGGGTTGATGTAAAAATCCAATTTAAGGAATTCATCCAGTAATGCATTCCACTTTTCTCCACCTGGCTTTACCAGGTTCCACTGACGGGCCACTTGTCCGAAGCGATGTTGCTCATCACCGTAGTTGATATCCAAAGGCCAGGGCTGTACATCGTGGTTTTCATACATCGATTCGAACAAACCATAGAAGTGAGTCATACTGGTGAGTCCAAGACGAGCAGCATCCAAAGCATTCATTTGTGCCACACCACTCTGTGCAAGGTGAGCCGTGCTACCCATTCCCAATGAATTGGCTTCGTCTAACAATGCCTTCATGATTTCAGGACGGAAGGAAAACATTTTCAATCCATCTACACCATTCTTCTTGGCATACTGTACCCATTCTTTGGCATCAGCAGGAGTAAGGATCTTGCGATCTTTCCATTCTTTACCACTTCCTGGTACCTGAAAATTCACAATACGAGGCGCAACTATTTTGTTGCTTGCGCTTCTGCTCTTTTCCGTTAGTGACCATTCGAAATCACCTGTAGGCACTCCACGCACTGTTGTAATACCATGAGCCATCCAAAGCTTGTAGGTATATTCTGCTTCAGGCGCTTTCTCCTCGCCTCCGGTGTGTACGTGAAGGTCGATGATACCTGGCATGATGTACTTGCCTGTTCCATCAATCTCTTTTGTTTTTCCTTTAGTCGCCAACTTGGGACGTCTGGCAGGATCGATGGCCACCTTCGGCACTCCAACAGATTTGATTTGAGTAATTTTATTATTTTCTACCACGATATCCACCGGGCCAGTTGGAGGTCCACCCGTTCCGTCAATAAGAGAAATACCGCGAATGATCAATTGATCAAAAGGACCCTCGCCTTCTCCCGATTTGCGGTCTGGTGCACCAATCATCTGTGCAGAAGCCCACATGGGGAATGACAAAAGGGTAATTAGTAAAATTCGTTTCATTTATAAGGTAATTTGATTGACCAACAAGGTACTTCAAAACCAAAGAACCACTCCTTAAAATATGTACCAATGGTTTTATTTATGTTTGGACATCAATGGCCACAAAGAGGGTGTGTATTTTCATTACAGGTATAATAGGTCAAAACCCCTTGCTACAGCCATTTAAGCTGAGCAAGGGGTTTTGAATGGAGAAGTAACCTCTTATTTCTTAGCGCGCTCTTCCTGCTGCTTTTTCACCATGTTCTCCACATCGCGCAAGAGCTGTTTGGCGTCATACACAATACCGTCTTTTATCGTGTATTTGACACCACCCACACGCTCTACCTTGCCAGTTTCATCATTTAATCTGGGAAACCCAGTGCCATACAATACTTTTAAATTCTCAACGGGATTCTCATCGATGATGATCAAATCAGCCAACATGTTGGGTCTGACGAGTCCAAATTCAATGGGTTTACCTTTAGGTTCAAAGATGGCTTGTGCTGCATGAAAAGTAGCGCCCCTTATTACTTCTAAAGGATGAAAACCCGCCTCCTGAAGCAACTCCATTTCTTCTATTACCCCGATACCATATAAGTTGTAAATAAAGGAGGCGTCATCACTTACAGTCACCCTGCCACCCGCATTTTTGTAGTCATTGAGGAAGGACATCCATACCCGATAAAAATTCTTCCAGGCCAATTCTTCCCAGGTGGTCCAGTTATAAAAATAAGAACCATGGTTCAGGCGGTTAGGCTCATAGAAATCGTGCAAGGAGGGAAGTACGTACTTGGGAATCCACTCTGCCGTGCGTGCGCGCATCACATCACGACCGGCCAGATAGGCGGTCATGGTAGGATCAAGAATGGTTTTGTGTTCCAGAAAGAATTGAATAAGGTCATTCCATTGTTTGCTGCCACGAGGATAAATCTTATCCCACTGATAAGCCACCTGACTGAAACGGTCCTGCTCATCGTTGTACTCAAAATCCCTGGGCCAGTGTTGAATGTCTTCATCTTTGTACAGTGATTCAAATAGGCCATAGAAATGTGTAAGATTGTCCAGCCCTAACGCAACGGCATCCCGTGCATTTACCCTGCCCACCATCATTTGCGATAAGTGGGCAACAGATCCCATTTTTCTCTTATGCGATTCATCAATAGCGGCCTCCATCACATCCGGATCCATATTGAAAATCTTTATTCCCTCTACACCTTTGGCATTGGCCCATGCCACCCACTCCCGTGCCTTTGCAGGTGTGGTTAACGGCCCGCCCTTCCAGTCGGAGCCACTTCCCGGCACCTGAAAGTCGACAATGCGAGGTGCCACGATTTTGTTTTCTGCGCTGCGCTTCTTTTCGCTTTGCACCCAATTCACATCCCCGGCAGGCACGCCACGTATCGTAGTAACGCCATGCCCCATCCAGAGTTTATAGGCATACTCTGCTTCCGGAGCTTTGGGTACGTCACCCACATGTGTGTGAATGTTGACAAACCCTGGGAGCACATAGGCGCCATGTGCATCAATTTCTTTCGTTCCTTTGGCTGGCCTACCAGAAGGATCGATAGGCACTCTGGGAGTGCCCACCAACACTATCTCTTTGATCTTGTTGCCTTCGATAACAATATCTACCGGACCATAGGCTGGCGCGCCAGTGCCGTCAATTAAATTGGCTCCACGGATTACCATTCTGTTAAAAGGGCCTTCGCCTTCACCTGCTTTTCGATCGGGGGCAGGTTTTACCTGTGCCTGAATAAGCAATGGGATAAGAAGGAAATAGAGAATTATTAATCGTTTCATAATGGATGAATTAATATGCTAAGTCTATTTTAAATTTCTCTCTTTACTTTGAACTAGGAATAGGAGGTGGGCCTTCCGGTAAAAGTGCTTTATATACATACTCACCCTTTCTTTGCCTGAACTCAGATTGTACTTCTTCTAATAACTTTGAATTTTCAAATACATCAACCATGGTCATGGCCAGGGCCTTGGATGAATAGATCATTCCTTTATGACCGATAGACATACCACCACACGCCACGACAGCCCATGAATGGCCTGGGGTTCCGGCAGGTTGTGTGGTGCCACTGAGCCGTATTTCGGGAACCAGCCAGCTGACATCTCCAACATCTGAAGAAGCGCCTCCCGGATGCTCTAATGTCTCCTCCATGGGTTTAATGATACCATCGATTCCAGTTTCGCGGACGCCTGTTTCTTTTTGTATTCGTTTAGCAAAAACAATTTCTTCGGGTGTATAACTAATATCACCTAACAATTCAAGATTTGTTTGCATGGCAGCCCCTCCGGTTCGGTTAACTAATATTTCATGAATGCCCGAGACCAATATTATTTCATAATCTACGTCTGCCATTATCGCAGCACCCTTGGCTATACGCTCTATCTTTTTCCACACTTCTTCCATCCCTTCTCTTTTAGTATCCCGAACACGTGTCCAAATCTTGGCATAATCAGGGACTATGTTGGCTGCAGTACCTGCTTGTTGAATTTGATAATGAATTCTTACGGTAGGTTTGATATGTTCCCTCAGGTAATTAATTCCCGTAGTATAAAATTCCAAAGCATCTACTGCGCTTCTTCCATTCCATGGGTCAGCAGAAGCATGTGCTGTTTGTCCTTTGAACTCTACTTCAAAGTCTACTAACGCGAGCGAACTTTGAACCGCAGCTTTTGTGGAGTTACTGGGATGCCAATCAAAACAAACATCCAGATCATCAAAAAGTCCTTCTCTCGCAAAATACAATTTACCAAATAATCGCTCTTCAGCCGGTGTACCATAAAAGCGAACTGTTCCTTTCAGTTTACCAGCTTCCATCAATTCCTTAATGGCTACTGCTGCACCCATACTGCCCACACCAAATAAATTATGACCACAACCATGTCCGGGTGCTCCGGGGGTGACGGGCTCTTTTATGGGACTGGCCTTTTGCGAAAGTCCGGGAAGGGCATCGAACTCCCCAAGTATACCAATGATAGGTTTTCCGGATCCATAACTCGCGATAAAGGCGGTGGGAATACCTGCTACACCTTTTTGAACGGTGAATCCCTGGGCTTCCGCATAATCAGATAACAGTTTGGACGATTGATTTTCTTCAAATGCTGTTTCTGCGTATTGCCATATTTCGTCACTCATTTTTATCATCTCTGCCTTGTGCTTTTCCACACTGGCCATTACGGCTTGCTTGTTGGAAGAAATTTTTGATTTCTTTTGAGCAGTCAATGAAAATGGTGACGTGAGAAGACAAGTAATAATAAGGCAGTAGCTCAGTTTCATATTTCTGGTTTGTAGGTTTATGAAAGATAAGTAAATTAATCAAAGTTGAAGGACGAGTAGTAAACAGTATAGGAGGTAAAATGAGGCTTTGAACCGCCTGTCTGTTTGTTCAATAATAATTTAAGAATAAATTCTATTGTTGTAGTAAGATGATCACGGTATGTTTACATACAACTTTATCTGGATAAATTGATTTATAGATTATAGAATAGGTATTATGAAAAAAATATTTTTAACCCTGATTACACTTTTAATAGTTCAAACTGTCTTTTCACAAGAGGCCTACCGAAGATGGCGGGTGATGAACCAGATCCGCAACGACAAGTTTGACCTTGTGCTGCCGGAAGTAATGAAAGAGAACAACATCGACATGTGGATCATTACCAACAAGGAAGGCAACTTTGACCCCTTGTATCAAGATATGGGTGAAGGATACACCAGTCAAAATGGGTATTATATCTTCACCAACATAGGTAAACCCAGAATAGAAAGAGCAGCCCTGGGTATTGACGGAGGGTTTTTAGAAGGAGGTGGATCGTACGATTACTTTGGGAGTGAAAGTGAGTTGAAAGAATTTGTGACGAAGCGCGACCCCAAGAGAATTGGCCTAAACATGTCGAAGATGATAGGCGGTGCCGATGGACTTTCTTATACCATGTACAAACACCTGGCAGAAACATTGGGAAAGAAATACGAGGCACGTTTTGTTTCGGCTGAGAAATTGGTGTCTGATTTTAGATCAAGAAGAGTAGCTACCGAGATTGCCACATTTGCTGAGGCGGGCATCTTGTCTTACACCATTGCAGAGAAAGCTTTCTCTAATGAGGTGATCACTGTAGAGTCCTAAATAGGGTTGA
>DDUM01000035.1 GCA_002344795.1 Flammeovirgaceae bacterium UBA2338
CCCATGAACTGACAATTCAATTTTTTAGCCTCATTCAATGGTTCCATTCCTATTAATCCTTTGAATGAGGGTAATAGTGCGTAATGTAGATTAATATATTGGTGATGCGGAAAAATTGATGTTGGGGAAAGTATTTTATGGATGTTAGTAATTACAGCACTGGGGCTGGCATTCTTAAGAATAGAATCTAATTCGTTGGGAGAGTTTGAATTGTATTTAATTTGAGTGTTTTGAATAGCGTTATTTTTTGCAAACTCTATGGCTTTGCAGTCGCGGTCAGCAATCACATGCTGAATCTTTAAATCAATTTCCAAAAGTTTTGCGGCTTGATAAATAAATTTGAGATTACCTCCGTTACCAGATACCAGGAAGATAACCGATTTCATATTATTTCTGATTCGTTAAAGTTTGGCCTTTGAGTCGTCTTTAAGCTAATTCTGAAAATGTATTCTCCAATGACACTCAGCGAAAATAGAAGTATGGCCAAGCCAAAACTCCCTAAGACTGCAAATGTGGCAAACCCACTAACAAAGTCATTGTATAGAAATTTTCTTACCAAAATATACCCCCCATAGATTAAAGAAAAAAGAGTTAGGGTTGCAGAAATCCAAGTAATAAGTCTGATGGGAAAATTTGAAAACGTGAGAAAAATATTGATGGAATGCGTGATCAATTTTCTCAAATTGTAAGCGCTTGAATTTGCCACAGAAGGATGATGATTAACATTAACGCTGGCTACATTGTCGGTAATCCATGAAAAATAGCCATCAAGAAAAGTATAGGAGTTATTCATTTCCAAAGTCTTTTTGGCTATAGACGCCTTTATTAGTCTAAATGATGTATAGTTGCTATGCAAATCTGGAATACCAACCTTCAGTAGAAGGTTTAAGGAATTGGAAGTAATATTCCGAAAGAAAGAATGCTTTCTGACTAGGTAATTTCCATAAACCAAATCATAATCATTTTCCAGTTGCTTTTCAATAAGCAACTTGAAGTCCTCAGGGTGATGTTGAATATCTTCATCAATTGTAATGATGAAATCACCCTTTACATACTTGAAGCCACAGATCGTAGCATTATGTTGACCAAAATTTCTACTCAGTTTTATGCCTTTGACTAATGTTGGATTTTCTTCTACAAGAGACTTAATGACATTCCATGACTGTGGTTCACCACCATCAAAAACTAAAATCACCTCATATTCAAAATTTAGTTTCTCGAATGATTTTCTGATTAAATCGAAAAGTATCGTAATAGTTTCGGATCCTCGGAAAACGGGAATGACGATTGAATACATCATGATGACGTTGTCTGAATAAAGTATTTGATAGAATCCATACCTGTATTAAAAATTAGATCAAGTATAGTTACACCATGATCGAAGGGTGGAAATAATTGAGGATACTCTATATAATTCGTATAATTCATCCACTCTATGTTGATTTGTTCTTGTTGAAATAATGTTTCATCCAGATAGTTACTTGCTGAAGGGCCGGTTAAATAAGTTGACGCCTTAGCTTGTTTACAAAGATATAGAAGTCTTTCTGAACGATCACCTTTTAGTTCATAGTCAGAGGACCGAGTTATTGTCGTACGGATTCCCAGATAGGCATTGATGGCTTTAATAAAAGCATAGTTTATTTCACTCAAAAAACTCTCATTCCGTAAAAAGTAAAGTGGTTCAAAGATAGATTTTAGTTCATTGAAGTGCTTGGCTTTCGAATAATTTGTCTGAAGGGATTTCCAGTGCTTCAAATTCCATTTTGGATCCGATATTTTTATGTCCTTTATGTTTTGAGAAAGTCGATGGCGCACAGGTATGGTAATCCAATTGACTCCATTAGGGGTTTTGATTTTATTCCTATTACGCCAATCGTTTTTAGTGTATTGAACATCATCATAAATAATAAACTCGTCCACTTTGGAGATCATTTCGAAATAGCCCTTCCAGGGAATATAATTTGACTGTGAAATTAGAATCTTTTTCATTCTAGGGTTAGTTGTCTTTTTCGCAATGTTCCTTCTGAGCTTTCTATTATTGACCATGTTAGATAATTAGTACTTTTCATAAAGTATCTTAAGCAATACTGCATCACTCTTTTAAAAATCGAGTAGGTGCAAATATTGTGAATGATCGATCTAGGGAACCCATAAAATAGGATACTTCACCAACTTTGGTGTATCCGTTCGGAAAATTAATATTCATTTCGTCAAAACAATTAGTATAGATACTATCCATTTGGTAGTAGGAGGGAGATAGAACTATCATATTATCAAGATTATTGAAATTGGTATTTTTCAAGTTGTAACAATTGTATGCTGTGCCCTTTTCATCATACCAACTCCACCCAGGAAGCGCCCCCTCTAATAGATAGATAAATCCTAAATAGTCTGGAGAAAACGAAAATATGGGATCTCCCTTTTTGAAATTGGTTTTTGAAGCTATAAGTTGATGGGCCACTTCAAGGGATTGTATGATTTCTTTATTCACCAATACTTTTTCACTGGTTATCTCAGCAGGCAATTGACAGGATTCTTCATATAGGGTCTGATTTAATCTGTAGGGATGGTATACTAATCCAGACAAAGACTGAAGAGTTGCATTTAGTCCTAATATAATGATTGCACTATTGAAGATATACGTTCCGTTTTTATAAAGAATTAAGAACATACCAGCGAATAAGAACGCTGAATACCAAATTATTTGAATTGACAATAAGTTATTGGTACCTATGGCGCCAGCCACAGGGAGAAGAAGTAAAACGATCGCCAAAATATTGACGAAATGATTTCGTCTAGCTCCATTTACATAATTGATGGGAGCCTTAATCAGCTCAGCAATAATTAGCGCAAAAATTAATATTATGTATAGTCCCGTAAAAATGTAGTAGTACTTTACGCCACCTAAATAATATTCATGAGAATAGGATAGGTATATTAGTAGACTGGCAATCGCGAACGCAATCACACCTCTTATCCAATTTCTCACTATAAAGTGATTGAGCAGTAACAAGATAATAATTGAAATAACTACAAATAGGTTGTCAAGAATTTTACTATTTAGCGTGTAATAAACGTCTTCAATGTATCTGGACCCAATTGATGTAGTAGTGAGGCTGCTTAGGAGCTTGAGGGTGTCAAAATAATCTCTAAACCAATTCAAAAGGTCAAAGCCAAAAACAAAAATGCCCATTGATAATATTCCTAGAATTAAAAAAGAAAAGTAAATAAGCGTGTTCCTCTTAATTCGTTTATCAATTATGAGAAAAAGGATGAGTAGAAATAGAATTATGATACCCACAGAGAATTTTATCGCAAAAAGCGCAAATAAAAGTGCTCCAAGGCAAAAGTAAATCAATTGATCCTTCCGATTTAGTTTAAACTCTCTTTCGTACGTCATCAAAAAGAACCCAACAATCAGCTGCAATATAAAATTGGAGGCATTGTTATAGGTTAGGGATTGGCTTCCATTGGCATGAACAAGTAAGGACCCTAATAGTATAAATAAGACGAGATTAATTTGGTCGGATTTATTAAATTCTGAATTTCGATCGATCCATCTACCTAATCCTAGCGAAAGAGTTATTGAGCAGACGACCATTAGAAACAAACGAAGAATTCTGATTTTGATTATGGACACATTTGCCCATCCTAGAAAAGAATTGAAAATCGAGGTGTAGTAGGTAGCTACCTTATTAATTTCATTGGGATACTTATAGCCAAGAAAACTAAAAGCCTCATCTGTAAAGTCGAATCCCCTACTGCTGGCCCAAAGGATAAATGCTAATTGTATACATATCAGCAGAGATAGAGCCCATGAAGTAGGATTGAGTCGAGAGGTAAACTTCACTTTATGCCTATAAATAGTGATTAGTAATTAATACTATAAAGATTGGTAAAATCATCGAATGTTTATGTTATAACCCCTTTTTATCTAAACTTGGCAATTAAGCTTGTGTAGCAGCGAACTAAATTTGCGAAAGATCTTTTCTCTAATGTTAGTTAATCCGAAATTTTCTGAAACTCCTAGATTACATACTTTTACGATTTAATTTCACGGACAATCATAATCAATTAAAAATGATACTGGAAAAATGAGTTTACGCATGGCATCTTTTTTTGATCGAAATAGATTTAATGATTATTCTCTCTTTTTGTTGTTTTTGGTCCTTCCATTACACAGAAATTTTTCGACCTTAGCTATACTAGTAATAGCCCTTTTTTCAATAATCAACATTGCGAATAAGAAAGCTTTACCAAAAAACCAAATTGATTGGTTTTTGCCATTACTTTTTCTCTATTATTTAGCATCTACACTTCTAACAGGCGGCCCTTGGTCAGCCATTGAAAAGAGACTTCTGCTAGTAGTGATTCCAATTTTATTTTGGCTAAATCCAGGTTTTTTTAAAGAATCACTCAGGTCAAAAATTTATTGGAGCTATATAATTGGAATTTTACTTGCTGAAACGATTTGTTTAATTGTTGCCATCCAGAATTCGGTTTCATTTCTTGATGGGAGCCTCACATTTAATGCAAAGGTATTTCCAGATGCTGAATATGGTTTTTTGACTGCATCTGTTCGAGACGGCAATTACTTTTTTGGACAGGAATTCTCACTTTTTCTTCATCCTATTTACTTTGGCATTTATATTGTGGTAGCCCAGTTTTTGATTTTTGAAATCCTTACTGCATCAAAGGGATCATACCGTAAAGTTTTAATTTCTCTGATTTATTTTGCGCAGTTTATCTTTTTATTTCTACTTTCTAGTAAGGCGGCCATAATAAGCTCCTTTTTCCTCACTCTATACTTATTTTGGACGATAAAATTGCCTAACTCTCTCAGAGCATTAGTCGTAATTGGTGTAATTATTTTCAGTTTCTTTTTTGCCAACCTTAATCCAAAAATGAAGGTTTTTACTGACACCTTTTTTGCCGGACTATCCATTAACCCTAATGCAAGATTTGGACATGATCTTCGAATTTTGTCCTGGGATGCATCTTTAGATATTATTAAGAACAATTGGCTTTATGGAGTGGGTGAAGGAAATAAGGATTCAGTGTTGCTCGCAAAATATAATGAGAAGGGATATGTGGTGCCTGCAGAGGAGATGTTTAATAGTCATAATCAATACCTGGATTTATTTATAGGGGGGGGTATACTAGGGCTCGGATTATATTTGTTCGGAATAATCAGATTGGTTCTAAATGCATTTCAGTATAAAAAGGTAAATTTACCACTTCTTATTTTTGTGATGCTTTTTTCGTTTGAAGCTTTATTTGAGAATTTTCTTTCTCGCCATGCTGGTGTCTTACTTTTTGCCGTTTTCGTAACCTACTTAAACGGAACTAAACATGTGGGTAATAATGCTTAAGCTATGGGTTCACTTGTAAGTCTTTTGATTTCTTATGATGTTGATGCCATTTATTGACATAACCCAACACCCAGTAAACGGGCACAACGGTACTTGCTGATGGCCAAACAATCAAGCCTTATTAAGGATATTCTTACTCTATTCACGGGGAATGCAATTGCGTTTCTGGCGCCAGTTATGCTATATCCTGTGCTAAGCAGAATGTTCACCCCTGGCGATTATGCAGTCTTTGGATTGTATTCCAGTATTTTTGCCTTTTTAGAAATTGCCTCGGCTGGTCGTTATGATTTCGCAATAGTTATGCCAAAGCAAGGTGATGATGGAATTAATATAATAGCTGGAGGATTTTTTATATCAGTTATCTATTCTGTTTTTATTCTTGTCCTAGCTATTTTCTTGAAAGATTTTGTGGCCCTTAAACTCAACAATGTTGATTTAGCTAAATGGTTGATCTGGCTTCCAGTAGGTTTGTTGTTTATCTCCATAAGTAAGCTTTGTAATGCGTGGTTGATCAGAGCAAAAAAATTCAAGTCAGCTTCTATAAATAAGGCTAGTCAGAAAATAGCGGAGGGATCAGCTCAGATGACATTTGGATTTTTAGTGGTCGGCAACGGTTTAGTTCTAGGTGATATCGCAGGAAGGTTGTTTAACGCACTGTTTTCTATTCATCAGGCAATCAAATATGGATTAGATAAAAGTAAAGTAGAAATCAATTCAATAAAGTTCAACCTTAGGAACTATGTGGAATTTCCGAAATTTGGAATTCTGCCAGCAATGTTGAACGCATTAGGAGGAATGTTGCCGGTGTTTATCATAAGCATGTATTATTCCGTAGATGAAAGCGGAAATTTTAATTTCAGTAGAATACTGTTGTCAGCCCCATTTGCTTTAATAGCGACTGGTATTTCTCAGGTCTTAATGCAACAGGTTTCAGAGAAAAAAAATGAAAATGAACCCATTTTGAATGAAGTTTATTCATTGGCTTTAAAACTATTGGTCATATCAACTATTGGTACGATTATAGTATATTTATTTGGGCCGGTACTTTTCGAATTTGTATTTGGAGCTAAGTGGAGAATTGCTGGAGAGTACACCAGTATTTTGATTTTATCAACTTCAATTTCTTTGGTTGTTTCTCCTTTTAGTATTTTACTGGTTGTGCTTGGCAAGATTAAATGGGTAAGTTATTGGCAAGTATTTTACTTTGCTTTTGTTTCTTCACTTTGGCTTTTGAAAAGTGTAGATATTTTCTACTTCCTTACAGCAATAGTCGCAATTGATTTAGTCTCATACTTGCTGTATGGAGCAGTTATCATTAAGGCAGTTCATGATTATAACAAAGCATTAGCGAAAACCCATGTATAGCTACACAATTCGAAAATCTGTTCTATTGGTCTGCCTCTGCCTTTCGGCATATTATGCCATTATGGAATATTACTATCAAAATTTAATTATTCCCAACTTTCCTCGTTTTGGATTCCATTTGGATTTAAATCCTGAAAAGTACCTAGAGACGAAATTTCTGTTTGTCATTATTTTGTTGATGTCTGTTATTACGTCCCGTAAAAGTCAGTTTATTTATTCCATTGTTGTATTTTTTATTATCTTTTTTCTAGTTCCCAGTTTAATAACGTATTCCTTTTCCGATCAAATTCCACAACCATCGTACTCAATTGTAATTTTATTGATGGCCCTATGTATTGTAGCCTCAAAGGAGATCAAGATTCCGCTTTTAAAGAGAAGTAAATTATCCTTTGGATTAGTAATGCTGCTAATCTTAATTTCCTTGTTACCAATTCTAATTCAATTCGGATTCTATTTAAATGTTGATAACCTTTTATTAAGAAATGTCTACGACACACGAGAAATATTTGACCAAAACAGTAACAGTGCAATTAACTATTTATTTAACTGGTTAATTAAAGCAATAGTCCCAGTAGCCTTAATTTATTTTTTGATCTACAAACGCTATGGGCTTGCCATTATTTCTTTTATAACTCTTCTTTATTTATATGCTATATCAGGAAGTAAAATTATTTTTATTACCTCTTTTGTGATGGTCTTCTTTTTTATTGCAGGAAGAGATTTTATTGATAAGACAAAAGTGGCCAGCACAATGCTGGTAGTCGGTTTGCTTGCAATTTATCTTTTGGACTATTTTGCAGGAAGTCACTTAATTGGCCTTTTCATAATGCGGATGTTATTCTTGCCAGCTTATCTTAACTATTTCTATTTTGACTTCTTTAATGGTGAACCATTGTACTTTGCTGAAAGCCATTTTTTTAATATGTTTAATTCATATCCTTTTGATAGACCTATCGGCTTCATTATCGCGGAGAACTATATCCATGTTGATGACATGAACGCAAACAATGGAATAATAGGAGATGGTTACATGAATTTAGGCTATTGGGGAGTTGGCCTAAACATTGCTATCGTAACAGCAATTTTCCTGTTTTTCAACTCTATCAAACCGGACCCACGATACCTTGGTATTTTTTGCGTCCTTATTTTTCTCTTTTTAAGCGCACCCATGCTTTCTATGTTTATAACTGGCGGATTGTGGTTTTTGTTTTTGATGGGCATTACGATCATGCCTGAACAGAGATCAATACCCTGAATTTACATGGCTGTACTTATAGCGTTGTTCAAAACTTTAATTCTATGAAAATTGTATACGTAAACCCGTTTTATACTGAAGGGATGGGATATATCGAAAATTGCTTACCAAAGGCAATGGCCAAAAGGGGGCATGAAGTTCACCTGATTACTTCCACAGGGAAGGCCTACTTTAATTACCCCATGTACAAAGCAACTTATGAGAAGTTCTTTGGGCCTCCAATTGAAGAAGCAGGCAAGTATAATTTGCACGGGAACGTGACTCACCATCGTTTAGAATTTTTACTTATTCATAATGCATTTTATTTCAAAGGGTTGCGGAAAGTATTAGATGAAATACGGCCAGATATTGTTCATATGTGGGAAGTTATAAGCCCATATACTATTCAATTCTTCTTTTTAAGAAGAAAGTATAAATACATTGTCTATACATCAAATCATCTCGTGTTATCTGTTATAAAAATCCATAATGAATGGAGTAGTTGGTTTTCGCCAATGAAATACCTATGGATTTTATCAAAAGTGTTGCCAGGAAAATTATTTCAAGGGGCATATAGAAGATGCTATGCGGTAACTAGAGATGCTAAATTCATAGCAGAAAAATATATGGGCGTTCCCCCAGGGAAGTGTGTGATCACCCCCTTAGGGACGGATACTGATGTCTTTAGGCCGGAGGAGGATAAAACTAGAATCATTCGATTGAAGGAAAGTCTGGGGTTTGAAAAAGATGATTTTATTGTTTTGTATACTGGAAGATTTACTTATAGCAAAAACCCATTGGTATGCGCACAAGCTGTTGACTTGCTGCAGGAAAAAGGATTTTCAAAAATAAAGGGATTATTTGTTGGGGCAGGAGATCAAAAAAAAGAAATAGAGGAATGCAGGGCGTGTAAAGTAATCGATCTTGTGATGTACTCTCAATTACCCCAATACTATCAAATAGCGGATGTTGGAGCTTGGCCCATGCAGGAATCGACAAGCATTTTAGATGCATCAGCTACAGCTCTGCCCGTCATAGTAAATGAAACATTGCCGGCAGCTGATATGTTTAAGAGTAATGGCCTTACCTATAAGCCAGGTAATCAAGAAGATTTAGCTGCGAAGATTTTGCAGCTATATTCTGATGAAGAATTAAGGTTAAAATTGGGGAAAGAGGGTCAGCGCAAAATGAATGAAGAATTTAGCTGGGACCGCATAGCTAAGGAGCGAGAGCAGGATTATCTACAAGATTTGGGGAAAAGTAAGGAATAATCTACTTTTTATTATTTAAGCTAAGGAACATGATTCTGCTTATCTACGGTGTTTGCTTAGCTTAAGGCTAATAATTTCTATTGGACCATTGCCAAGCTACAGTGAACAAATTTGTTTAAGTGAAAAATTGAGCTTTTAAAATACATCCTTTAAAGCCCCATTTTTCTCAAAATAATAGTGATGTATTTAAATGAGAATGCCCATAAGAAAACTTTTCTCGCAGAATACTTTTTGAGTTCATCAAAAATTGAATCATTATGATTTTTCTTTCCCAGTTTCGCTATCTCTAATGCAAACCCGTGCTGGCCTTGTAATGTTGAAATCACCCACGCCAAAAGAACATCTCTTTTTGTAAACATAGAAGGTTCTTTAAATGAGTTAAGAAAGGTCATTTCTCCCCATCCGGGAGAATTTTTTCCTACCCTGCCTATTACCTTTTGCATGAACCGACTTTTAAAGAGGCCCTGCAGTGATTCATATTCAATTCGAGTAGTTCCCTTCAGTTCCAATTCTGATAGCCAAAATTTCTTGGAGGAATCCATGTGGCTTAGGATGGCATGAAGCTTATCCTCTCCTTCATAGGCATCCAATATTCCTGGTTCGAATTCAGCAGTAATGATTTTGTCTCTTATTGGCTCGCTTATACTTTTGAAAAGGCGCAAATCGGTTCCTTGGGAGTCTGATTTAAACCAGTCAATTCGTTCGAGTTTCAGTTCGCTCAATACCGAATTAATATCCACACACTTCAATTGAATAGTTTGATCGATTTCAAACAATGGGGCAAATGCCCATTTGCTTAACCTTTCGAGGTTGGGTTTGAGCAAACTGGAACAATATGGAGACTTAGTGAGATAAAAATCGACTTGTCCAGCTGAGCCATTTTCTGTGACAAGAGCATTTTTAATAAATAGCTTTTTATATTTTCTGGCGATTGCTGGCTCAGGATTAAAATCACGGGTATCGGCATCAAAGGCTATACAAATTGAATACTTGGTGATTTTTTTCCATTTCTTGTGAATGGTTCCTGAAGCACCAATGTCCAGGAGCACGGGTGGTTCATCTTTAAACTCATTTCTAGAAAGTACTTTGTCGATTAGTCCCATTTTATTTTTTCAGCTTCAAAATTATTCCTTTTACAGATGATGGTAAATTAAGTTTTAATCCACAATCATATACCTCAAGTACATCGTATCTCTTCTTCACAAAATCCATAAATTTACTTTCTGAGAAGAACCAGCAAGGGTAGCTGGCATTATAAATTTTTGGGGTTACGCGCTGAACGGTTAACCGATCTTGCGGCCCTTCAATGAAAAGAATTCTTTCGATTATTACGTGTTCAATATTAAGTGCGAAGAGTGAATGGAGAAGGTCGAAAGGTTCTTTTATATAGCTGATAACGCTAGACAATAAAAGTAAATTGGGACGACTCTCATTCAAGCATTCTTCTTTGGCGTAGTAAAATTTTAGTGTAGCGTCCTGTAGGTGCTTCCTTCCAACTTCTACATATTTTGATTGTTCTATAATATTCCATTTTAATGAAGGAATAGTAGTGAGAAATTTCCTGTTTTGCCAATAAGTACTACCAAGTGATCCTCCAAAATCAAGCACATTCAGGTCTCCTCCATTCCGACTTGCCACCCACATCAACCCGCTCAATAATGGCCAATCGTATTGGATTTCATCAAACAATACAGAGTCTCTTTCATACGGAAATTCTCCTTGCTTAACTTTGAGGGTAGCATTTAAGACTTTTTCGATTATTAAATCTGAATCATAACCAACAGATGCATTTTCAGCCTCCTTCCAACTTTCATAGTTCCCAAACCATCCGTAGCGCCTAAAAGCACTCTGGCGGAGCTTATCAAAAATAATTGGAGGAAGTAGGTTCTTAATAATTGACATTAGTTGAAAAAAAGCAAAATATTTTGGCCGGATTTTAAAACGGCCTCAAAGTTAGGAAAAATAGGCGATTGGTTTATTTCTTTTGGATACAATGGAAATTCAAATTTATAGGGTATTTTATTGCCGATACTCTGCTCTGTTTGATTGAGAACTTGGGGGAAACCTATAGTTTTGCAACCAAGCAACGAGAAAACTTGATCCTACATCCCAATGTTTAGAAATGTATCATTATTGTACCTTATTTGATTCCCATTATTTGACCCGTGGGTTAGCAATGTGGAAGTCTTTAGAAAGACATTGCCCATCCTACCACCTATATATCTTCGCCTTTGATGATGAATCAAAAGAAATATTAGTCGCTCTCGAGCTCAGTAATGTGACAGTAATTTCTTTGAACGATTTTGAAAATGAACGTTTGTTGGAGGTGAAACCTACTCGCTCAAAGGCAGAATATTGTTGGACTTGCACCCCTTCGGTGATTGATTACTGCATACATACATACGGTCTTTCCGACTGCACTTACATTGATGCGGATCTCTATTTTTTCTCAAATCCCAATGTCTTAATTGAAGAGATGGGGAGCAAATCGGTTTTAATCACCGAGCACCGGTACACTAAAAAATATGACCAGTCCGCTACAAGCGGAATTTATTGTGTTCAATTCATCACTTTTAAAAATACCTCAGATGGTATGACTGCCTTAAATTGGTGGAAAGATCGATGTATTGAATGGTGTTATGCGAGAAAGGAGGATGGGAAATTTGGCGATCAAAAATACCTGGATGATTGGACCACCCGTTTTGAGGGAATTCATGTCTTGCAAAATCTTGGAGGTGGCGTTGCGCCATGGAATGTGCAGCAATACCAGCTCAGCAATATTGAGAACAAAGTTTATTTACAGCCTACAGGTCAGAGGGATGAGCTTGTGTTTTTTCACTTTCATTTTATAAAATTTTACCCTAACAATCGTGTAGATTTGGGTGACTATACGCTGCATAATCCTGTTTTAGTAAATGTCTACAGGCCTTATCTAATGGAAATTATGGAAATAGAATTAATGCTGAAGGATAGGTTTGGTTTTGAGAGGAGAACGCAAAAATATTTTTATAAGAACGCATTAATGACACAAGTACACCGTTTTGGTAGGAAGCTGCTTGGAATTTATAACTTACATAAGTTAAACGAGATAAATAAATGGCACATTTAATTAGTTTAAAAACCTTTACTGACAAAAGGGGAAATCTTACCGTGATTGAAAAGTCGATACCTTTTGAGATAAAAAGGATATTTTACATCTATGGAGTGGACGACTCCGTTCGAGGAGGTCACCGTCACCATAAAACTATTCAGGCAGCTATTTGCTTGCAGGGTAGCTGTGTAATTGAGAACAATAATGGAGTCAAAGAAGAGAAATTTCTTCTAGACAGCCCTGACAAATGCTTGATTATCGAACCCAAAGACTGGCATGAAATGATGAACTTCTCAAAGGACGCGATATTAATGGTATTAGCGTCTGAGTATTTTGATAGTGCAGACTACATAAGAGAAAAATATCAATGATAGAATACGAGAACCTCGGAAAATTAAATAAATTATTTTTTTCTGACTACGAAAGTGCTTTCAAGGCTACCCTCGAGAGCGGCTGGTACATACTAGGTAGCCAGGTAGCAGAATTTGAAAAAGATTTTGCTAAATATTGTGGTACGGCACATTGTGCGGGCCTTGCTTCGGGACTGGATGCGTTAATCATAGCACTAAAAGCCTTTGAATTTAAGAAAGGCAGCCAGGTGATCCTTCCTTCTAATACATACATCGCTACTATATTAGCTGCCATTCAAGCAGGACTTGAGCCAGTACTCGTAGAACCAGATATAAATACTTACAATATCGATCCGGAAAAAATCAGAGCAGCGATCACTGATAAAACCGTTGCTATCGTGGTTGTTCATTTATATGGGAAGAGTTGTGAAATGGACAAGATTACTCAAATCTGTAAAGAGCACAGTTTAAAATTAGTTGAAGATGTGGCTCAAGCCCATGGAGCTGAATTTAAGGGTAAGCGAACTGGCTCGTTTGGTGAATTTGGAGCATTCAGTTTTTATCCCACAAAAAATCTTGGTGCCTTAGGCGATGGGGGAAGTCTCAATACCAATGATAAAGATTTGGATGAAAAAGTAAGAATGCTTAGAAACTATGGATCAAAAGTTAAATATGTAAATGAGGTGATCGGTTACAATTCACGATTGGACGAAGTGCAAGCTGCGTTCTTGAGTGTAAAATTGAAAAAACTGGATCAAATCAACGAGCATAAAAGAAAGCTGGCTAGAGTTTACCTCGACAATATAAAAGAGGATTTCATTAAGCCTGTCGAGCACGAAGACTATTTTGACGTGTATCATATTTTTAACGTCAGACACCCCAAACGGGATCAACTGCGAGAATACCTCCTCAACAAAGAGATTAAAACAGAAATTCACTATCCTATTCCTCCTCACGAACAACTAGCGATGAAGGGCATATTAGATAAGGGTTACTACCCAATTTCTGAGGAGATTCATAAGACCACACTCAGTTTACCTGTTTCGTATTTTCATACCGTTGATGATATTCATCAAGTAACAGAGGCGCTCAACGATTTTTAGAATGTATAGACTAAACACAATATTATTGGTGATTTTTATATTAACTTCTTGTTCGGAAAAGGAGAAAAAGTCTTTCTGTTTGGAGGGTTGTGATTGTGCCAATAGTAAAACTGTTCCTCCAGGAACATGGGGGGACAAGATGAATACTAAATATACCTATGAAAAGTCTTCCTTAACGGCACAAGGATTTATTCAGGTGTATGATTCTACCAGTTTGACCTTGGTATGCATAGATGGAACCAATAAAATTAAGAGTTTTAAGTATGAACGATATCAATCTGGATTAAATCGCACTATAATTTCATCTATTATTTCTTATGAAGATTCAAGTAATGTTATTTATGCAGATACAGTTATTTCAATTCCTTTAGGTGAATTCAGTTGCAGGCGTATCGTTTCTACTGGAGTAGCTTTAAAAGCTAGTGTTGGGAATTATGCTCAGACATTATGCTCAGACTTATTTCGATACGGTATATTATTCTACTGGGGGCGATGGAATAATTAGAAGCTCAAGTTGGGTATTTGAAGGATCGAATAGGTATATATCGGCTGAGTTTGTGACACTGAGCAAAATAGAAGATTGAATTAGTAAGGAAAGTGTGATCCCTTCTGTTTGCTTATACTCTTGTAATTAAGGATTTCTGCTATAGATGACTTATGAGAATACTAATTTATGGAATCAACTACGCTCCGGAATTAATTGGTATTGGAAAGTATACCACGGAAATGTGCGAGTGGCTTGCAAGTCAGGGTAATGAGGTTGAAGTAATAACAGGAATGCCCTCCTATCCCAATTGGAAGGTATTTGATACTTACAGAAAGAGATGGTGGTTTACTGAAATCATTCGTAATGTAAGGGTTCATCGGAGCCCATTGTACGTGCCCAAGAACGTGACCGGAGCTAACAGGATACTACATGAAATTTCTTTTGGAATAAGTACGCTGATCTTTTGGACTCCCCGCTTATTCAGACGGTATGATGTTATTATTTGCATTGCACCCCCACTGCAGTTGGGTCTGGCCGGGGTTATCTATAAGATGCTCCACAAAACCTTATTTATTTATCACATTCAAGACCTTCAACTTGATGCGGCAAAGCAGTTGGGATTAATAAAAAGTAAATTTCTCTTAAGCGTTGTCGAGGGATTAGAAAAAATAATATTGAAACGATCTCATTTTGTAAGTACAATAAGTGATGGTATGATGAGAAAGGTTAACAGTAAAGGAATTCAAGCTGATAAAATAATAAGTTTCAGAAACTGGATCGATACCTCTTTGATGGCGCCTGCAACTCCGGACCCTAGTATAAGAAGCTTGTTTGGAATTGATTCATCCAAAAAAGTGATTCTTTATTCTGGAAATATTGGAGAGAAGCAAGGCATTGAAATAATTATTGAAGTTGCGGAGGCGCTAAAAGAAAGTGAAGCATTTTTTTTAATCATTGGAGATGGAGCATTCAAGAAAAAACTTCAAGATTTGGCGCAATCAAAGAGGTTAGAAAATATTAAATTTTTCCCTTTACAACCTATCGAATTGCTACCTGGCATATTAAATATCGCTGACTTTCATTTGGTTCTACAGAAAAAGGCGGCTGCAGATTTGGTTATGCCTTCAAAACTTACCGCGATTCTTTCGGTTGGAGGTGCGGCAATTGTGTCAGCTGAAAAGGGAACCACCCTCTATGATATAGTGGATCAGAATAAAATGGGAATACTCATTGAACCAGAAAGCGCCTCAGCGTTGCGAATAGCTATTTCGAAGAATCTTAATAAGGATTTGAATAAGATAAGGCGAAATGCACGTTATTACGCTCAATCTTATCTTGAAAAGGAGGCCATTATGAAACAATTTCACTCTTTTCTCACAAACAAGGTATAACTTTAAACCTCAAATAATCTGCCGATTGGGGACATGAAGAAAGTATTTTATTGGTCGATGCTACTATTTATTTTTAGCATACCTATCTCTTCTTATGTTAGTACAAAACTTCTGGTAATAGTTTTTGTTATCTCCCTCCTTACAAAGGCCTCTGGTAAGAGATCTTTAGCGCTTGAAATGAGAAAGTCTTGGGATATCTTAGCTTTCTTGTTAATTCTAATCATTGGACTTATCAACACAGATGACATCGAGACAGGATTCAAGGTGCTTGAAACAAGTTTTAGCCTGCTTGCATTACTAGTTGTTTTTACTCGTCTTAACAAAAGTGAAGGTTTAGTTAGCCATATATTTATTTCATTTATGTCCGGTCTTTTAGTTGCATGCCTGATAAGTTTAGGGACAGCAGGCGTAAGCTTTATTGGATCCGGAAATTTCCAGGACTTTTTTTACTACCAACTTACAGAAGTAATCCAACTACATCCGACTTATTTGGCTTATTACCTAATTGCTTCCATTACCTATATCGTTTATATTATTTTCTATAATCTTGAGAAAAAAAGAATGAGTGCATGGATTGCGATCGTGTTTTTTTTCTTTCTAATGCTGGTATTGACTGGTGGAAGGACGACCTATGTAAGTTTACTATTGATTTTTTCATTTTTTATTTTGAAATATATTCTGGAGAACAAGACTAAAGAGAAGGCTATTGTTTTTTCTGTAGTACTGATACTTTTAGTTAGTCTTTTTGCTATTAACTCAACTACCTTTTTTAATTTGAAATTTTCTCAGCATAGTGATTATTGGGAACGCTCTATACTTTGGAAATCAGCGATTCTGGCAAACCCGAATCCTTTACAAGGAGTGGGTACGGGTGATTATAAAACAGTTCTAAATGAGTACTATCAATCTCATGGAATGAAGGAGTATGCAATTGATAGTTTCAATTCTCACAATCAATTCATCCAAGTATACTTCTCAAATGGGGTCATTGGATTAATTTTTCTGCTGCTCTTAATAGGAAGACCAATTTATCTTTCAATGAAAAGTCAAAATATTTTAGGGATATTGCTTTTGTTTCCATTTGTAATCTATGGGGTAACAGAAGTTTTTCTTGGTAGGTATCAAGGGGTTGTTTTTTTTGCATTGCTGCACCAAATTGTTATTTACCAACATTATTCCTCAAAACCATCCTTCGCTTTAGATGCTTCTTAGATTTTTAATTATGCCTATAATCAATTGATTGGATGAGCAACATAGTAAAAAGTCTTCTTTTTATTGGAGATATAATGTTTTTGAATTTGTCAATTCTGCTTTCCTCGATCTGGTTTGGAGAAGGGAAGTGGCTAAGCAATTCTGATAATATTTATTTGCTAATTTTCAGTAACCTGACTTGGATTTTTTTGGTAATGGTTTCAACGCCTTACAGCGTAACAAAGAGCTGGTCGATTTCTAAAATTGTAAAAAGCCAAATGGCTTTTTTGTTCGTTCATTTATTGGTTGTAGCCTCTCTTTTTGTCTTTTTTAACAAAACCTATTCAATTTTTCAAATACTTTTTTTGTATCTGCTTTTTGTTCCCTTGTTTTTTCTCTTTCGAGTTGTAGTTTTCTATTTAAGAAAAGTGTTGACAAGTGAGATATCTGAAAAGAATTATATATTGATTGGGAAAAACGATCTGTCAAATGAAATAAGAAAATACTTTTTAATGAACCCCGAGAGCGGGTATAAATTTCTGGGATATTTTGAATTTGGATCGGGAACTTTTGATTACCATGAAATACAGGAGTTTTGTGAGAGAAAGGAGGTTCACGAGATTTATTATTGTTTACCAAACGCACCTAAGTCGGAAGTTGAACAATTGGTAAACTACGGATTGAATTCTCTGGTTAAAATTAAGTTGATTGTAGAGTCAAGCTTTTCTCAACAACAATCAATTAGCTTAGATAAGTATGAGATTCAACCTGGCTTAAATTTAGTCACTATACCTCTTGATGATTCGAGAAATCAATTGATCAAGCGAATTTTTGACATCGTTTTTTCTGGGATTTTCGTAGTTACTATCATGTCCTGGTTGGTACTTTTAATTGGCTTAATTATAAAGCTGGACTCTAAAGGACCTGTATTCTTTGTGCAACTGAGAAGTGGCGAAGGTAACCGACCCTTTAAGTGCCTAAAGTTTCGTTCTATGAAAGTCAATCAAGAGGCTGATACAAAGCAAGCCACCAAAGATGATCCTAGGATCACTAAACTTGGTCACTTTTTAAGGAAAAGCAGTATTGATGAATTGCCTCAGTTTATAAACGTTCTAATGGGATCAATGTCTGTAGTTGGTCCACGACCACATATGTTAAAGCACACAGAGGAGTACAGCAAATTGATTGATAAATTTTTAGGACGTCATTATGTGAAGCCAGGAATTACAGGCCTTGCACAGTGTATGGGTTACAGAGGTGAGACTAGAGATCTTGCTGATATGGAGAATAGGGTTCGTTTGGATCGACATTATATTGAAAACTGGACCTTTTGGCTAGATATAAAAATCATTTTTCTGACTATAGTTAGTTTAATTAGAGGTAGCGATAAAGCTTTTTAATTGTGCAATCTCTAACCTATCTTTTAACTCCGTTATTGGCTTTCGTCATCTCATTTTTACTATTTCCGGTACTAATTAAATTATTAAGCAAATGGGAGTTGTATGATTCTGATAAGGAACATAGAATTCATAAGTCATTCAAACCATCAATGGGTGGTATCGTTATTTATCTGGGAATGATTTTAGCGCTAGTAATTGCATTACCCTTTCAGGAGTGGGTCAAGTTGAAATATTTTTTTGTCGCGGTGACGTTGATGTTTATGATTGGACTCAGAGATGATGTTTTGGGTCTTAGTCCTGCGAAGAAACTTGTCAGCCAATTACTACCCATTGCAATTTTAGTGGTTTTCGGAAATGTGTTTATATCTGCAACTACCCTCTCTTTTGATCTTAATGAATTACCAATCTGGTTAAACTTTGCCATTACTATTATAGTTATTGTACTAATCACTAATTCCTACAATCTAATAGACGGACTCGATGGACTGGCAGGCACTATAGGCGCCATCTGTCTTTCTGTTTTTGGTATTTGGTTTTATATGGTTGATTCAATGTATCTCGGAATGATAGCATTTTGTGCAGTTGGGACGATGTTGTCATTTTTGATATTCAATTGGCAACCTTCAAGAATATTTATGGGTGACACAGGGGCTCTCTTAATTGGTCTCTTGCTTTCCTATTTTTCAATTGAATTTTTGAATTATAATTCGGCATTACCTGAAGATCATATTTTGAAATATCAGAGCTCTCTGGGAACATTGTTGTGCATTTTAATTATTCCTGTGTTTGATACTTCACGGGTAGTTATCTTCAGGCTTAGAAAAGGACTTTCTCCATTTATGGCGGATAAAAATCATATTCACCATCAATTTCTTAAACTTGGATTCAGTCATTCAAAATCAGTGTTGAGTATAGCTTCAATCAATTTGATCTTTATCCTATTGGCGTGGATGACGAGAAATCAGTCAGATGGACTGATCCTTCCGTTGGTTGTCATCCTGTGTTTATTCATTAATTTTGCTCTCAAATGGGCACAAAAGAATGCAGGAACTCATAACAAAACTATCTGAAGAAGTAAATCAAGTTTCAACCACAACCAAAGACTCCCTCGAATCTTTCCGTCTACGCTTTATTAGCAAGAAGGGGCAAATCGCACAGCTGTTTGAGGAGTTTAAGGAGATGTCTGGCGAGGAGAAAAAAAAGGTGGGAAAGGCTTTGAATGAGCTTAAGAAATTGGCGGAGTCTAAATTCAAGGAGCTACAGGAACAACTGGATTCGAAGAGCTCAGCGGCAGCTGTTGATATAGACCTGAGCTTGCCTCCTGTTGCTGATGCGATTGGTAATTTGCACCCTCTTAATCTGACTCGGTACAAAATCATTCAAATCTTTGAAAGACTGGGGTTCAATGTCTCAGATGGCCCTGAAATCGAGGATGATTGGCATAATTTTTCCGCCCTCAATTTTCCGGATAATCATCCGGCAAGAGAAATGCAGGACACTTTCTTTATCGAGAAGAATCCTGATATGTTGTTGCGCACCCATACCTCGAACGTTCAAATCAGGTTGATGCAGAAGCAAAAGCCTCCAATCCGATCGATTATGCCTGGGAGAGTGTATCGCAATGAAGCTATATCGGCAAGGGCACATTGTTTCTTCCACCAGGTGGAGGGGCTCTATGTGGATAAAAACGTGAGTTTTGCTGATCTCAAGCAAACGCTCTATCACTTTGCTAAAGAGATGTATGGTAAAGACATCCAGATTCGCTTCAGGCCATCTTTTTTCCCTTTTACAGAGCCAAGTGCGGAAATAGACATTTCGTGCCTTATATGCCACGGAGAGGGCTGTACAGTCTGCAAACACAGTGGTTGGGTGGAGATCGCGGGATCCGGAATGGTACACCCCAATGTTTTGAAAAATTGTGGTATCGATCCAGAAGAGTATACTGGTTTTGCCTTTGGAATGGGTATCGAGCGGGTGACCCAATTGCGCTACCGCGTAAATGATTTGAGACTTTATTCTGAGAATGATATCCGGTTTTTGAAACAGTTTAAATCAGTTATTTAACCACAGAGCGCACAGAGCTTACACAGAGGAAGAATGAGCGATTCTTTAACTGAGAAAATCATAGGTTGTGCAATGAAGGTTCATACTGCGCTCGGGCCGGGTTTGCTTGAGTCGGCCTATCAGGAATGTTTATTTTTTGAGCTAAAGAGTACTGGATTTTTGGTCGAAAAAGAAAAACCACTTCCATTGATTTATCAAGACGTAAAACTTGACTGCGGTTATAGATTAGATTTACTTGTAAATGGAAAAATTATTATTGAAGTGAAATCAGTAGATGCGTTAGCGGACATTCATCTGGCCCAGGTTCTAACTTATTTGAAGCTTACTGGTAATCGATTTGGATTACTTATTAACTTTAATGTAGTGAGGCTAAAGGATGGCATTAAACGTGTAGTTAACGGTTATTAGGCTCTATGCCAGTATGAAAAAATCTAACCACAGAGATCACGGAGAAGTACACAGAGAATAAAGCATTAAACGAAAGTAATTGATTGTGAATTTTCGTGCCCTCTGTGAAAATCTCTGTGCTACTCTGTGGTAAAAATATGATGAACGAAATTAAAACAGTGGGCATTGTTGGAGCGGGCACGATGGGTATTGGTATTGCCCAGGTGTGTGCACTTTCAGGATACAATACTTTTTTATTTGACATCAACGCGGATCTGGTTGCAAAGGCACTTATTCAAATTGAAAAAAATATCGAAGGTGGCGTTGCTAAAGGCAAGGTTACAGCTGAACAAAAAAAGGAGGCGCTGGCAAGATTGAGCTCAGTAAGTGAATTAGCCTATCTCAAGGCTGATTTAATCATCGAAGCCATTGTAGAAAAGTTGGAGGTGAAACAAAAACTATTTTCAGAGCTGGAGCAGATCAATAATGGTAAAGCCATTTTAGCCACCAACACCTCCTCCATTCCGATTACACAAATAGCGACTGGCCTGAAAGATCCTTCAAAGTGTGTTGGGTTGCATTTTTTTAACCCAGCTCACATTATGAAGTTGGTGGAAGTTATTTCAGGAGTTGCGACCTCACCAGCCTTGATTGATCAAATGAAAGAATTCTCCCTTTCACTTAACAAAGTGCCCGTTCTTGCAAAAGATTCTCCCGGGTTTATCGTTAATAGAGTGGCCAGACATTATTACGTTGAGGCATTGCAAATTTTAGAAGAAAATGTAGCTGGTGTGGAGACCATCGATGCGTTGATTCAATCAAGCGGATTTAAAATGGGGCCGTTTAAGTTGATGGATCTGATTGGGGTGGACACTAACTTTTCTGTAACCACCTCGATGTACAATAGTTTCCATCAAGCGCCTAAATTCAGACCTAGTCGAATTCAGGAACAAAAAGTAAATTCAGGACAATTAGGCCGCAAGACGGGAAAAGGTTTTTATGATTACTAGAATAAGTAAAGTTCTGCTGCTATCATTTTTTTTATTTTCATGTGATCCGAATCTGGTAGATGACCCTATCCCATTGGTAAACTTTGATGAAATAGTGATCAATTTGTCTTTTCCTGCATTTATTGGCTTGAATAGAGAGGGGGGATACAAAGACATTAGTGATTTAGGCGGAGGGGTACGGGGGATCATTCTATACAGAATTTCCTCAACAGCATTTGTGGCTTACGAAAAAAATTGCTCCTATACACCCAATGAGGCCTGTGCAACTGTGGAGGCGCATAGCTCAGGACTTTTTATGATTGATCCTTGTTGTACCTCAACATTTAATTTTTCAGATGGTTTGCCAACAGGCGGCCCTGCATATCGACCTCTAAGGCAGTATAGAACCCAATTGACCGGGAACGTCTTGACGATTACTGATGAGATAATAAATTGAAATAATTATTTAGGAAGGTCAAATTTAAATTTGAGGGAGACCTTTTCTTTCATGATAACTCCATCATTTTGAGCGGGTGTCCATTCAGGCCCACTTTTGACTATTCGAATGAGTTCTTCAGCGCAGCCAAAACCAATATCCTTATCAATGCTAAATGAAGACATTGTTCCGTTAATGCCTACTATAAAACTAATGACAACATCACCACCGACTTTATTATCGATCGCTTTCTGTGGATAGTGAATGTTATTCTTGAGGTAGACCTGATACTCTTCATGGCCAATAGCTGGTTGGGCTGTAGTAAATGTTTTGGAGCGAGACAGCAACTCCTCTCTGTTTACTCCAGAGAGTGTAGGAGCAGGTGCGTTTTTTTTAAGGGCATCAGATCTCATTCTTTTTGTTTCAGTTTTAAGTTCTGATACCTTTTCATTTTCTAAGATTGTTAGATCTTGTGCTATAGAAGTAGCATCTTCACTTGCAGCTTCCGCTTCAACTAGAGGGGTTAATGCAACTGATTCTTCTAAGACCTCTGAAGTGGGTTCAGGGCTTTCACTACCCTCGATGATCTCTTTTGGAACTGCCTTGGGCTTTGTAATGGGTTTGTCTTCTGTTTTTAATGGCAAATTACTTTTTCTGGTTTCCTTGGTGTTGTCTTTAATGCTTTCGACAGTATCTTCAATAGTAGCCTCTTCAGTTTTATTTTTGATATTTTTTTCTTCGTTGTTTAGCGCTAACGACTCGTTTGTGTTTTCAGGTCTTACTTGAAAGATCAAATAAATAATGGAGATGACTAACAGAATAGACGCAGCAATTCGCAATGGCCAATAATTTCTTTTGGCTTTTGTGCTTTTTATTTTCTGATTCAAAAAGTGGGTATCCCCAACAAATTGCTTTGAGGTTATGAGGTCTGCCCCCTCAAGGGCATCAGCCAAAAAAGGATCGTGAAGGGCCTGCATTTCTAACTTATGCATTTCTGGGGGACTTAGCTCTCCTTTTATGTATTTTTCAATATCGCCTTTTTGATTATCCACTTTGTTCCATGCAAATTTTAAGATTTCGTTTTCCGTTTTGAATATGACTTTTTACTTTTTTTAACTCTATACCTGTTTGATCAACAATCTCTTTGTAACACATTTCCTTCAAATAAAATAACCGAATGCAATCCTTTTGGCCGTTTCTGAGTTGCTCTATGCACTTTTCAAGTTTGGTGATTTCCAATTCATTTGAAATATCATCTTCATGATGCAAAACGAACGAAGTTTCCATAACATTTTCGTCAATTTCTTCTCCTAAAACTTTCTTTCGTGCCCTTAATTGCATCAAACAGTGGTTCCTTGTAGTACTGTAAAGCCAGCTTTTGAAGTATTCTATTTCATGATCTTTTAAGCTTTGGCTCAGTTTTTCAAAAATCTGCATTACAGCATCTTTTGCATCATCACGATCTTTAAGGTATTTAAGGCATACACCATACACAAGAGCACTGTATCTCACGAACAAATCGGCAAGAGCAGAGGGGTCGCTTTTTGATTTAAAAAGCTCAATTAGCTCTGCGTCACTTAGCCCAGATGATTCCTTTCCCACAAACATTTCCTCTCAATTTAACCCGAATTTCGTAATTGATCTATTTGCATAATCAGACGAATTGAAAATCAATGATTATATAATTCAATTCAAAATCTATTGGATGATTTTAAAATGTCTGGGTTAACCCTGACAATCCTGACGGTACGACAGGATTCGTCAATTATTCATTTCTCAATGAATAATCCAGGGTTAATTTATTTCTGAAAATATTATGGAATTCTGGGAGAGGCAGCATCCTAGTGGTACATCAAACATAAAATGTCATGAAAAGGAAAATTATTGCATTGCTCATAATGGTTGTGTCAACATTGGGATTGGCACTAGGGCAAGGGAGAACAATTACAGGAACGGTTTCAGATACCAATGGTTCACCGTTGAAAGGAGTAAATGTACTACTTGTAGGGTCGTCAGTATCAACGACAACTGATCGTCAAGGTAAATATTTTATTGCTGTACCTGTTGGGGGAGGAACTTTGCTCTTTTCCCTCACTTCATTTCAATCGAAAGAAGTAAAGATTGGGACTGCCAATACAATAAATATGGTTTTAAACTCGACCCTTTTACCTCTTGTAGAGGCTGAGGATCACACGAAAATGGAACCCAAATCAACCAAGAGGCATGATATGGGCAAATCCTTATTAACAGGAAGCCAGGCAACTGCTTATAATAGAGAAATGCAGCAAATAGAATGGAATACAGAGGAGTACGATGGGATTAATGAAAATATTTTTCATGGGGCGCTGCAAAACCCATTGTCAACATTTTCTATCGATGTAGATGCAGCTTCTTACAGCAACATTAGGAGGTTCATCAATAATGGGCAGAGGCCTCCTAAAGATGCTGTCAGGATAGAGGAGATGATTAATTATTTTCAATATGATTATGCGCAACCAAAAGGCAATGATCCATTCTCAATCTATACAGAGATATCAAGCGCACCATGGAATGAAAACCACAGGTTGGTACACATTGGCCTTCAAGGGAAGAAGATTCCCACAGAAAACCTACCCGCTTCGAACCTTGTTTTTTTAATTGACGTTTCGGGGTCTATGTCTAGCGAGAATAAACTACCCCTATTGAAGGCATCATTTAAGTTGCTTGTCAATCAGCTTCGTGCTCAAGATAGGGTGGCCATAGTAGTTTATGCAGGTGCAGCCGGCTTAGTATTGCCATCTACTTCTGGCGCATGTAAAGAACAAATAATTGAAGCTTTGGATAACCTACAGGCTGGAGGTTCAACTGCAGGGGGTGCGGGAATTGAATTGGCTTATAAAGTAGCGAAAGAGAATTTTAAAGACGGTGGAAATAATCGTGTAATCATTGCGACTGATGGTGATTTCAATGTAGGGTCTTCCAGCAATGCCTCTATGGAACGCCTTATAGAAGAAAAACGAGGTGATGGAATTTTTCTGACAGCACTGGGATACGGTATGGGTAACTATAAGGATTCTAAAATGGAGATATTAGCCGATAAAGGAAATGGAAACTATGCTTATATTGATAATATCCTCGAAGCCCAAAAAGTGTTAGTGAACGAATTTGGGGGTACACTATTCACTATTGCCAAAGATGTAAAATTGCAGGTAGAATTTAATCCAGCTAAAGTTCAGGCCTATCGTTTAATTGGTTACGAGAATAGGGTTTTACGAGATGAGGATTTCAACAATGACAAAAAGGACGCTGGAGATTTAGGTTCTGGACACACTGTCACAGCGCTTTATGAAATAATACCCGTGGGATCAGAAAGTGAGTTTTATAAAATTGATGGCCTCAAATATCAAAATCTTACGAACAACTCCTATGCAGCAACATCAAAGGAGTTATTGACAGTGAAATTTAGATACAAAGATCCCAATGAGAACAAGAGTAAATTAATTGTTCATCCTTTAAAGGATGAAGTGAAGAAGCTCGATAATTCTTCTGATAATTTTAGATGGTCTGCAGCAGTTGCTGGCTTTGGGATGATCCTTCGCGAATCTGAATTTACGAAGGGATTCACCGTTGAGCAGGTTCTGCAGTTAGCGCAAAACGCAAGAGGAGATGATAAGGAGGGGTATAGGCTAGAGTTCATTAACCTAGTCAGAACTCAAGGCATGACGGCCAAAAGGTAAAAATGCTGCAAGAACACTCAAAATAGGGTGTCTCAAAAGTGTTCCACTTTGTTGAGCGATAGCGAAACATCCCTTATTTAAGGTCTAGATAGCGAAAGATTCTTCGCTATCGCTCAGAAAAGTGCTCCTATTAACTTTTGAGACAGCCTCTTTTTGATTTTTACTCTTGTTTTGTTTTGAATCAAACAGGAACTTTGCAGTTCAATTCTTGCGAAATGAAAAATACGATCAGCGCGGTTATTATTACGTTCAACGAGGAAGCTAATATTGGCCGTTGTATTGATTCATTGAGGCCAATTGCTGACGAAATAATAGTGGTGGACTGCTATTCTGCGGATGACACAAAAGAAATTTGCCAAAGAAAGCAGGTAACTTTTGTGGAGAACGAATTTTTGGGTTTTGCTAACCAAAAGAATTTTGCAGCCTCATTGGCTACCTGCGAATACATTTTGTCTCTTGATGCTGATGAATATTTATCTACAGACCTTACCCAATCACTATTAAAGGTGAAGCAGGATTTGAAGATGGATGGTTATACGATGAACAGACTTTCAAGCTATGCTGGAGAATGGATAAGAACCTGTGGTTGGTATCCCGATACTAAATTGAGATTGTGGAAGAAAGGGAAAGGCGTTTGGAAGGGACAAGGAATTCATGAGCGGGTTGAAATTGAAGGTGAATATACTTCTGCTCACCTTAAAGGAGATCTGTTGCATCATGCTTATGACAACATCACCCAGTTCCTGGAAAAAATACAACGATACTCAGACATTTATGCCAGGGAACATAGGCATAAAGTACGCTCTTCAGGATTTAAAATTTTCTATAAAACAACCTTTGCGTTTGTCAAAAGTTTCTTACTGAAGAAAGGAATATTAGATGGTTACAAAGGCCTTCTGATTTCAGTATGTAATGCCAATTTTGTTTTTTACAAATATTCGAAGCTGAGAGAAGCAAATAATGAATTAACTACGTCCTTAATAATCTCAACTTACAACAGAGAGGATGCGCTGGAAATGGTTCTTTTAAGTGTATTGAATCAATCGGAATTGCCTGACGAGGTTATTATTGCTGATGATGGCTCTCAAAACGATACACGCGAGTTAATAGAAAGATATCAAGCAAAATTTGCTACAAAGCTTGTCCATTGCTGGCATGAAGATCTGGGTTTTAGGGCGGGACAGATAAGAAATAAAGCCATTGCTATGGCTACTCAGGATTATGTAATCAGTGTAGATGGAGACATGGTGCTGCATGAGGATTTTATTAAAATGCATAAAAAGGCTGCGTGGAGTGGGCGGTTTATCCAGGGCTCTCGTGTTTTATTATCTGACAGTACCACCCGAAAAGTTATTGAAAATAAGCAGCTTAGCGTCTCTTTTTTTGAAAAGGGAATACGAAATAGGCTTAATAGTTACTTCTCACCTTTTCTCTCAAAAATCATATCAAGATCCACCACCAAGCTGGAGGGAACCCGAACATGTAACATGGCATTCTGGAAATCCGATTTTGTGCGTATCAATGGCTTTAACGAAGATATAGTAGGCTGGGGAAGAGAAGATACGGAAATGGCCGTGAGACTGATGAATACAGGAGTAAAGCGATATAATTTGAAATTTGCAGGATTTGGATATCATTTGTTTCACCCGGAGAATTCCAGGGAAATGCTCTCGGTGAATGATGGAATCCTAAGTAAAACGATTACTGAACGACTAAGTAGATGTGCTAATGGGATTAATAAGTACATCACACTTAGCGAGGCATAGAAATGAAAGTTAGCGGTTTCACGTTTGTTCGCAATGCAGTTCAGTATGATTATCCTGTCGTTGAGGCCATCACCTCAATACTTCCACTGTGCGATGAGTTTATTGTTGCGCTGGGGAATTCCACCGACTCCACGAGAGAACTGATCCAGTCTATTGATTCACCTAAGATCAAAATTATAGATACGATTTGGGATGATGCCCTTCGTGAGGGGGGGCAAACTTTTGCCATAGAAACGAATAAAGCTTTTGAAAATATTTCTCCTGATGCTGACTGGGCATTTTATATTCAGGCAGATGAGGTGGTACATGAGAAATATCACGAGAATATTCGTCTGGCAATGAATAAATACAAGGATGATAAGAAGGTGGAGGGACTCTTATTCAATTATATCCATTTTTATGGATCATACGATTATTTAGGGGATGCGTACAGATGGTATCGCAGAGAGGTGCGAATAATAAAAAACGATAAGTCCATCGCGTCTTATAAAGATGCCCAGGGTTTTAGAAAAAAACCCAACATAAAAATCAATGTTAAATTGATTGATGCCTACGTATATCACTATGGTTGGGTGCGCGATCCCCGAAAGATGCAGGGAAAAAGAAGGTCGTTTAACCACTTTTATTTTGACGATGAGTGGATTGAGAAGAATGTGGGGGAGGCAGAATCTTTTGATTATAGTGAAATTGATGCCCTAAGGAGGTTTGAAGGGACACACCCCATAGTTATGCAACCACGAATTGAGGCTATGAACTGGCAATTTGACCACGATATTTCCAGAAATAACCTTAAACCAAAAGATAAACTGAAGCGTATTATTGAAAAGTGGACCGGGTGGCGCATGGGCGAGTTTCGCAATTATAAAATCATCTGATCCTTCTCCCATTCTTTTACTATTTTTGGGCTTTATGGAAGAAACCCAGCGCGAGAAATATACGGAGAAGGAGAAGATAAGTGTCTTCAATAACGAGTTTTTGCCGCATATCAACTCCATGTATAACTTTGGATATAGGCTTACTTTGGATGAAGATGATGCCAAAGACCTCGTTCAGGATACTTATTTGAAGTCTTATCGCTTTATAGAATCATTCCAAAAAGGAACTAATGCAAAAGCATGGCTGTTCCGAATCCTGAAGAACAGCTTTATTAATGACTACAGGAAGAAGAGTAAGGAACCCAATAAAGTTGATTATCAGGAAGTAGAAAGTTATTATAATTCAGATGATGTAGATCGTCAGATTACTACAGATTTGAGAGTAGAATCTCTTCAGGATATGATTGGCGATGAAATCTCCAATGCACTGAATTCATTGGATGTAGACTTTAGAACAGTTATTATTTTATGTGACCTGGAAGGATTTAAGTACGATGAAATGGCAAAAATTCTGGACATCCCAATTGGTACTGTGCGGAGCAGACTACACAGAGCAAGAAATTTATTAAAAGATAAATTGAGTGTTTACGCAAAAAAAATGGGTTATAAAAACCCTTAACTTATGAGCCGTCCCAACCCCTTCAACGATTCATCTGGAAAAGAAACCACCTGCCTCGAAATGCTACAAGCCATATTGGATGGTGATGCTACGGAAGAACAGCAGCAATATTTCCGGGAACACATGGATAAATGTAAACCATGTTATAAGTCTCATGAACTCAACATGCAAATTAAGCAGTTGGTTAAGTCAAAGTGCTGTGGAAGTCATGTGCCTCCTGATCTGGTTGAAAAAATTAAAAGCCAGTTTAATTCTATTTCCTGATGCCAGGAAAAGCAATTATTTTTTCTGCCCCCTCTGGGTCTGGAAAAACTACGCTCGTCAGGCATCTTCTTGACAACAATCCGGATTTGGATTTTTCCATTTCAGCCTCTACACGCGATAAACGGGGGAGAACTGAGCAAGATGGTAAGGATTATTACTTTCTTACTCCTGAAGTATTCAAAAAGAAAATTGACCATGACGAGTTTATTGAATGGGAAGAAGTATACGAAGGAAATTTTTACGGAACACTCAAATCTGAAATAAAGCGGATTTGGGACTCAGGAAAGAATGTGATTTTTGATGTAGACGTAAAGGGTGGAGTTAATTTAAAAAAATATTTTGGAGATAAGGCGCTTTCTGTTTTTGTTAAAGTTCCATCAATGGACGTGTTGGGGGAACGCCTGAAAGGCAGGGACACAGAAACGGAAGAGAGTCTATCAAGGAGGCTTTTTAAATTTAAGTTTGAAATGGCTTTTGAAGATAAGTTTGACGTTGTTTTACTAAATGACGACCTCGATAATGCAAAAAAGAAAGCGCAAGCTCTCTATGATGAATTCAAAAAATCCTAGATATATCTATGGAGTTGAAGAAAAAAATCGGGCTTTTTTTTGGGTCTTTTAATCCCATTCATATTGGCCATTTAATTATAGCCAACAGCATGGTCGAAAATGGCAATCTGGATAAAGTTTGGTTTGTTGTTACTCCTCATAATCCCCTGAAATCTAGTAAAAGTTTACTGCATGAATTTGATCGACTTGATCTTGTTCAGGCGGCCATATCAGATAATTACAAATTTGAGGCTTCTGATGTGGAGTTCCACCTTCCCAAACCAAGCTATACTGTCTATACATTGACTCATCTCACCGAGAAAAATCCGGAAAAGGATTTCGTATTAATCATGGGTGAAGATAACCTGGAGAACTTTACCAAATGGAAAAACTATGCCCAGATACTTGAAAACAATCAATTGTATGTTTATCCCCGCCCACTCGTAACAAAATCTGATTTGATTCGTCATCCAAATGTGAAAATGGTAGAATCTCCGTTACTCGATATCTCCGCTACATTTATACGAAAATTGATACGCGACAACAAGTCTATCCGATATCTCGTACCTGAACCTGTAGAACGGATGATAAAGGCAAAAGGATTCTATCTTTCTTAGAATATTTTGTTACTCCAACATGCCATTGTTTATGTTTTTACGCACATTATTTGTCTCCGTATTTCTACTCGTAGTTCAGGGAATGTTGCTTGCAAGTGGAATTAAAGGAACTATAAAGGCGGACGATGGGACGCCACTTGCTTTCGCGACTATTTTTGTAAAACAAACGGGTTCTGGAGCAGTAACAGGGCTTGATGGGCATTACGAAATTTCACTCACTCCTGGCACTTACGACATTACATTTCAATATCTTGGATATGAGACCGTAACACGTCAGGTAGAAATCGCAGGGGAGTTCATAGAATTGAATCTGGTACTTAAGAGCCAGGCAATTGTGCTTCAAAATGTAATTATAACTGCTGGTAATGAAGATCCTGCCTACACCATTATGAGGAAGGCGATATCAAAGGCAAAATATCACACCCAACAAATTGACACCTATTCAGCGAAGGTTTATATCAAGGGAACAGGTAGGTTAAAGGATTACCCCTGGCTGGCCAAAAAAGCTTTGGAAAAGGAAGGGATATCCAAAGACCGACTTTTTATTTCGGAATCTGTAAGTGAGGTGACTTATACTCGCCCGAATAAATTTGAAGAAAAAGTGATTGCTGTTTTTAGCGATGGAAATGATAATAATACTTCACCCAATGAATATGTGTTTGGAAGTTTTTATGAACCTGAAATAGCGGAAACCATTTCACCACTTTCACCAAGAGCATTTTCTTATTATCGTTTTGAGTATTTAGGAACATTCACCGACCGTGACTATAGTGTAAGTAAGATTAAAGTTACACCCAGATCAAAAGGAGATAATGTATTTGAGGGAGTTTTGTTTATAGTGGAGGATTGGTGGAGTATTCATAGCCTGGATTTTAAAGTGACGAAACTCGGGATTGACTTTGAGATAAAACAGATTTACAATCCTATAGAGGATAAAGCCTGGCTTCCGGTATCACAGCAATTTAAAGTGGAGGGTAAAGTGTTTGGGTTTGAGTTTGAGTACAACTACCTGGCTACTGTGAAAGATTACAAGATATCACTCAATCCAGATCTTGAATTGGAAATTAAGGTGATTGATGAAAAAATTGAAAGTGAATATGCTAAGGAAATCAAAACTCAATTTAGTGCTAAAGATCAGGATTTAAAGGAAAGATTGGAAGGTGGAAAAGAAATCACCAATAAGGAACTCCGGAAGCTAATAAAAGACTACGAAAAAGAGGAACGTAGGCAGACAGACCAGCCTGAGGTGATATCGGATAGAAAGTATTCGGTGGACTCGCTGGCTTTTAAGAAGGATTCAGTTTTTTGGACTGAGATCAGACCCATCGCATTGACCTTGGAGGAAATGAATGGCTACGAGAAAGCGGATAGTCTTGCTGAAGTGGAGAGAAAAAAGCAAGAAGGAGATACTTTAAAAGCCTCTAAGCATAAAGGATTTCAAGTATGGGATGTACTCATAGGGGATAATTATAAAGTCTCAGAGACGTCAAATTTTTTGATTCATTCTCCCTGGGGTGGATTCAATACCGTAGAAGGATTGAATCTCATTTATAAATTGGGTTATGTAAAAAGATGGATCGAAAGAGACTCGTTGGATAAAGCCATGGGACCAGTTGTGAGGCGGCTGGAGATTACTCCAATTGGAAGATATGCTTTCGGTAGAGAAAAATTTTCAGGTATGCTTCGCGCAGATTATCGCTCCACCAGCAGCAGAGTCACCTTTGAAGGGGGTCGGTATGTGCAGCAATTTAATGCAGATGAACCCATTCATCCATTTGTCAATACCATCACTACCCTTTTGTTGGAAAAGAATCTGATGAAACTTTATGAACAAGACTTTCTACAGGGTAATTACAGACAAAGGATAAATTCAAAATTCACTATCGTTACAAACTGGAGTATTGCAAAAAGGTATGAACTTTTTAATTCGTCCGATTTCAAATTGGTGAATAGAGACAAAGAAGCGTATACCTCCAATGCACCTGTTAACCAGCTGCTGGTAACTACAGGTTTCCAAAATCATAATGCGCTCATCGGATCAGTTACTATTGAGGCGAGACCCTGGCAAAAATTTAGAATTAGAAATGGAAGAAGATATAGTGTTCAAAACTCCTCTCCACTTTTTACTTTTCACTACAAAAAAGGAATTAAAGACGTATTTAACAGCAGTGTAGACTTTGATTTAATTGAAGTAGGCTACAAACAAAGTATTCGCATGGGCATTCGGGGTAGGCTGGATATTGCATTGAAGGGAGGCAGGTTTATCAACACGAACAAATTATATTTTATGGACTATGCACATTTTCTGGGCAACCAAACTCCATTTCTTACCACCGACCCTGTAGGTAGTTTCAGGTTACTCGATTATTATCTTTACAGTACACGAGATAAATATTTTACGGGGAATGCCCATTATCATTTTCGCAAGTTTTTAATTACTCAATTTCCTATAGTTCGATTAACGGGTGTTACTGAAAACATCTTTGTCAATTATCTGGCATCACCTCTCTCTAATGACTATACTGAATTAGGTTATTCGTTGGACGGAATCCTTAGAATATTCCGTTTGGAAGGGGCTGTATCATTTTTAGGTGGGAGTTACCAGACATATGGATTTAGAATTGGTGTAGCCACTAGCATAGAAATAAACTTCGATTGATCTTTCATAGACTTTAAACCTCTACTTTTGCGATGAATTGAATCAACCCATGATTAAAGAAATTGAATGGAGTGATTTCACAACTCTTCGATCCACTATTCCGGTCGTGGATGTACGGTCTCAGAATGAATTTGCTGCCGGACACATTTCCAACGCCATTAATATTCCATTACTGAATGATGAGGAAAGAATAGTAGTGGGTACTGATTATAAACAAAAAGGTAAAGAGGAAGCCATCAGAACAGGATTTCGTCTGGTAGGCCCTCGTATTCATCAAATTGTAGATGTGGCCAAAGCCACCGCAAAGGATAACGAACTAATTGTCCATTGCTGGAGAGGAGGCATGCGATCATCAAACTTTAGTCAGTTTGTGGGGATGGCAGGGATCAAAACGCATGTTCTTAAAGGAGGCTACAAAACATATCGCCAAAAAGCGCAAGAGTATTTTAGAAGACCGTACAAAATCATTTTAATATCAGGATGTACCGGAAGCGGTAAAACTGAGGTGCTTTTAAAATTGAAGGAACAGGGTGAGCAGGTTGTTGATCTGGAGGGGATGGCCAACCACAAAGGTTCCGCATTTGGGGGGTTGATGATGCCCTCGCAACCGACAACGGAACAGTTTGAGAACAACCTTTTTGAACAACTTAACTCATTTGATATTTTGAAACCGATTTGGGTAGAAGATGAATCAATTGCAGTAGGAAGAGTATTTTTGCCGACTGACTTTTGGACAACCATGCGGTTGAGTGCGGTTGTTATGTTGGATGTTGATAAAACCAATAGAGTACAAAGGTTGGTTAAGGAGTATGGCTGTGCTGATCATGCCCAGTTTCTTGAATCAATGAAAAGAATAACAAAGAAACTGGGAGGCCAGCACTTCAAGGAGGCCAAGGAAAAACTGGAGCAAAATGAAATGCACAGCGTAATGGAGATTTTGCTTACTTACTATGACAAAGCATACACAACAAGTCTAAAAAAAAGGAATCCTGAAGTTTTGGGAAATGTTGAATGGGATGGGGAAGATCCTTTGATCCCCGCAAAACAATTAATTGAGATGTCTAAACAAGAGAGGATAGGCTAAATGGAAATCAAATTAACACAGTATAGTCATGGTGCGGGGTGTGGATGTAAAATATCCCCCGCTATTTTGGAAACTATGCTGCATTCGGATCAAGCCAAAACATCATTCCCATCGCTATTGGTAGGAAATGAATCGAAAGATGATGCGGCCGTTTTTGATTTGGGAGATGGAACGTGTATAGTCAGTACCACAGATTTTTTTATGCCTATTGTGGACGATCCTTTTTTGTTTGGAGGGATTGCTTCCGCAAATGCCATCAGTGATGTATATGCAATGGGCGGAGAACCCTTGATGGCTATTGCTATTTTGGGTTGGCCAATAAATAAAATCCCACCAGAGGTGGCCAGACAAGTACTTGAAGGGAGCAGAAGTGTGTGTGGGCAAGCAGGTATTCCGTTGGCAGGTGGGCACAGTATTGACTGTCCGGAACCTGTATTTGGTTTGGCGGTAACAGGAAAAGTAAAGAAGGAACATCTCAAACAAAATAACCAGGCCAAAGCAGGTTCATTGCTCTATTTGACCAAGCCATTGGGTATTGGTATTGTTACCACTGCACAAAAGAAAGGTATTGTTAAAGAGGAACACCTGAAGGTGGCGGTCAACAGTATGTTGGCGCTTAATAGTTTTGGTGCAGTGTTGGGCAAACTTCCTTATGTAAATGCACTTACTGATGTGACCGGATTCGGTTTGCTAGGACACCTGGCCGAGGTATGCGATGGCAGTAATCTATCCGCAGAGATAGAATTTAGTAAGGTTCCGGTTTTTAATTTTCTTGATTCCTATATACAACAAAAGAGCATGCCCGGTGGAACACAGAGAAACTGGGAGAGCTATGGTCATAAGATAAGCTCGATATCGGATGAACAGCGAACATTATTAGCAGATCCTCAAACGAGTGGAGGGCTGCTAATTGCTATTGATGCGGATCAATCTGAAGAGTTTGAAAGGATAGCTTCTGATTATGGTTTGAGCTTGAAACCATTTGGAGAATTGATTTCAAAGAAAGGCACACTGGTTACTGTAAAGTAAATTAGAGATCAGTTCGTTCAACACCCTCAAACTCTAGTATCAGGTCAGAACCATAGGCAAGGGAAGGTGTTTGAAATCCTGTTTTGAAATTACCGTCCAGTATTTTCATTGCAATTGAAACACTGGAGAGTGCTGTAAGCGTGTATCCATTTGGTGCTACTAATTGCGTTTGTACTTTTTGGGTGTCGTTCCATACCGAGCCAACCAGGTAACTCTTCGCATTTTCTCTTCTGTCTTCATCGGGTCCGGTTGTTTTATCAATTTTATTTAGGAGAAACTTTTTTAACCACCTTTTCTTTAAAAGCCAATTAAAAAATCGGGAGAGTTTAATCATTCGGGCTACCTTTTCATTAATGCCCATGTAAACTTCAACATTGGGTATGCCTGTGCTATAGAATGCAGTTGATACATCTCCCCAGGGTATTCTTGCCGAAATAGTTTTAAATTTTACGAAATCAATTTCTTTCAGTCCTTCGTGCAAGGGGACTTTAGTGATTTTTCCGTTATGCCGAACGAGGCTACCCTCACCTAAGCCAAGCACTGCAGTTTTAGAAGTACCTCTTGAACTGCCTGCTCCCGAAGTTGCAAACGCAAGTTCAAGATGAGTGGCATTGGGTAGCCTCTTCTTCAAGTGCGCTGCCAGGCAGTCTGAAGGAACAACATCAAACCCCGCTCCGGGCAGCAGCATTATACCAGCTTCTTTTGCTTTTAAATCATATGAGGCAATAAGTTCAAATACACCAATCTCACCCGTGATGTCAGTATAATGTGTTTTTGTTTTCAGACAAGCTTCAATCATGTGTCTGGCGGTAAATTGGAATGGACCTCCACAATGAATAACTAATGTTGCGGGTTCTAACAATTGAACCAACTTCTCTGTTTCTTTAATTTCAACTGTTTGATAGGGGTAGCCGGTAGCTTTGCTTTGTGTTTTTAGCCTGTCCTCATTTCTACCCGCAAGGATGATATTTAGTTGCTGTTCTTTGCACCTTTCTACAATTAAACTCCCCGTGTATCCGTAGGAACCATAGACAACAATTTGATTTTTCAATTTTGAGGTTTTTCGGTTCGTTCAACCTTCGTCACAAAATACTTTGTATCTCCTCTCCACGGGAATCGCATGTACCGTTTTACGAAAGTGAGATTAACGCGCTCTCCACTTAGTGCAACATCAGATAACTGTTGAATCAATTCTGTTTGATCAGACTCAATTGAAAAGTCGAATGTTTCTGCTACAGGGCTTACGCCTTTTAGGGCGCCAAAAGAATCTAGGCTAATCTTTCCTTCATAGGTTTTGAAGATCACGCCTTTTTCAGTTACTCGTAGCACTTTCCCGGCCATCACTCCCTTTTCGTAAGTCCCCCAATAAGCAAAACTGAGTGCTGCCAAACCGATAATAAGGACAATAAATAATATTCTTTTCACCAGCTTTATGGTGGCCCGCCCTGCCTTTTGAAAAAAGTTTTCTTGTTCCATAGATTGAAATTAGGAATTAAGCAATTTACCTTTTCTCTTCAACTTAACATAGAAGTAAATGGCTGTGGATATAACAATAAGTGAAATAAACTGTGAGTGAGAGAGTACATTCTCAATTAGAAACCCCCTTTCTTCATCCCCTCGAAGTATTTCAAGGAAACTTCTACCGGTTGAATAGGCAATGAGGTAGATCAGAAAAAGTTGTCCGTCAAACTTTTTTCTATTTTTATACCATAGCAGAAAGGCCATTAAAGTGAAAATAAAAGCGGATTCATAAAGTTGAGTGGGATGGAGAGGTGTATTCAACGGCTCTGCCTGACAAACAGGGTTAGTGAAGATAACGCTCAAAAAACTATCGGTGGGTTTCCCATGACAACAGCCAGACATAAAACAACCAATACGACCAAGCCCATGGACTATACACGTAACGATGGCCATTACATCCAACATGGGAAGCGTAGGTATGCTGTTGCGTTTAAAAAACCATAACATAGTAGGAATGGCGAAGAGCAGGGATCCAAAAAACACAAACCCGTTGCCACTGAAAAGTTTGCCCATGTGTTGTGCGTAGTAAGTGGGGTTTTCAAAAAAGAAAAAAACCTTCCCCCCTGCATAGGCAGCAACAACTATATAAATGAAAAGTGAATTGGATTGATCGTAAGTAGTGCCAAATTGTTCTTTGCCCTGACGGGTCATATAGATCAATCCGAGAATTGCGCCTAAAGCAATAAAACACCCGTAAGAGTAAATAGTGATCGACCCGACTTCAAATAGAATGGGATGCACCTGGAGAAGTTTTGCTTTGGAATTTTAAAAGCTACCCTTGAAGGCCAAAGGAATCACACAGTCATGATTTCAATCTCTTTTCGTTTCATGAGGCTGTCAATTTTATTAATGTATTTATTGGTCAGCTCTTGTACCCTGTCCTCAGCATTTTTAATATCATCTTCAGAGACGCCAGTGATTTTTTTAAGACTTTCATTAGTTTCTTTGCGCACATTACGTACACTAATACGGCCGTTTTCACACTCTTGTCCCACTTGCTTTACCAATTGCTTTCTTCTTTCTTCAGTAAGCATCGGTACGTTAATAATTATCTGTTGTCCGTCATTTTGAGGATTGAGCCCAAGGTTGGCAACCATTATGGCCTTTTCAATTTCGTGAATGAGATTTTTTTCCCATGGCTTTATAAAAATAGTTCTTGCGTCTGGAATAGTTACGGATGCCACCTGATTTAGCGGGCTCATGGCACCATAATAGGAAACCAACAGGCCATCCAACATCGCTGGATTGGCTTTTCCTGCTCTGATTTTTGTGAGCTCATGACTTAAATGCGTCAAAGCTTTTCCCATCAATTCATTTGCTTCTTCCAGGTATAGTTCTATTTCTTCCATAGCCTTATTATTTTTTTGAGGATATGTAACTCAGCTCTATCAATTTTAACTTATAAGTGTTCCGGTTTTTTCTCCCTGAACAATTTTGAGGAGGTTGCCTTTTTTGTTCATGTCAAAAACCACAATAGGCAAATTGTTTTCCATACAAAGTGTAAATGCGGTCATGTCCATGATGTTCAAGCTCTTCTCATAAGCCTCCTGAAAGGATAACTTTTCATAACGAACGGCATCATCAAATTTTTCAGGATCTTTTGAGTAAACTCCATCTACCCGGGTTCCTTTGAGTACAACCTCTGCCTGAACTTCAATCGCACGAAGACTCGCTGTAGAGTCTGTTGTGAAATACGGGTTTCCGATACCAGCGCCAAAAATTACTATTCTTCCTTTTTCAAGGTGTCTGATGGCTCGTCTTCGTATGAAAGGCTCGCAGACTTGTTCCATCTTTATACCAGACATGAGGCGCGTGTACATGCCATGCCTTTCCAAAGCACTTTGAAGGGCCATTCCGTTGACCAATGTGGCCAACATGCCCATGTAGTCACCTTGTACCCTATCAATGCCCAATGTTTCTGCCTGACCTCCTCTAAAAATATTGCCTCCTCCGATTACGATTGCAATTTCTACTCCTTCTTCTTTTATTTTTTTTATTTCTTCGGAATATTGCTCCAAAACATCAGGGCTTATGTTGGTGCCCTTATTGTTTCCTTGAAGGGATTCGCCACTGAGTTTGATAAGAATGCGTTTGTATTTCATGGAAGGGGATCAGAATTTATTTTGTCGCTGCAAATATATCAGGTTTTTGAGGATTTGCGGGCATATGAGCTATCCGGGATTTTAGAACTCAATCAATACCTGTCCTTTTTCTACACTGTTTCCTTTTTCTACTTTCACCGTTTTTATAGTGCCGTCACCTGGGGACTTAAGTATATTCTCCATTTTCATCGCTTCAAGAATGAGTAGTTGATCACCAGCCTTTACTTCATCTCCCACTTTTACTTTTAAAGCGATAATCAAGCCTGGCATAGGCGCTTTAATGGAGTTGACTTTGTTGGTGGTTCCCACATTCATCCCCATTTTTTCGAGTAATAATTCAAACTTGTCTTTAACACCCACAGAATACTTGCGTCCGTTAATTTTTATTATGAATGTTTTAGTGACATGATCCGCTTTAACTACCTCTGCCCGATAACTTTTTTGTTCATGGATGATGTGAAAGTAGGTGTTGGTGACTTTTATTAAGTCCCATTGAACAGGCTTTCCGTCAACTAGCCAGCCTTCTTCTGAAGGAAGGACTTCATAACTCGATTGATTTACCGTGGTCTTGAACATGTTTCAAAAATAGAGTACTTGCATTAGAAATAGCAATTCAGAATGAAAATTGTGATTGCGACCAGATGTATTTAGCTTTGTCCCATCAAAATAGGGGTGCCAAAAACACGGGCTGAGATTATACCCAATGAACCTGATGCCGATAATGCGGCCGAAGGGAGGCAAAGGTTAAAACGTAAGTGAGTGCATTCCCCTGTGCGTCACGGGTTTAAACCATTTTAAAAAATGTTAAAAATTATTTTTACAGCAATTTGCTGCGCGGCTTATCTAAGCGGATGGGCGCAATTCACAATTTCGGGCACAGTAAATGATGATTCTGGACCTCTTGCTGGAGCAACAGTCCAATCAGATCATGGTAATTATTTTGCTATTACCAATGACCAGGGTCAATTCCAGATAAGAAATGTGAAAGCTGGTGAGTACGTATTACTCATTCGTTTTTTGGGCTTTGAGGAAAAGATGGAACAAGTAACAATTGATGAAAGTAAAACACTCACTATCACTCTGGTGGAGGATACCAGACTAACAGATGAGATCACTGTCTACGCTACACGGGCAGCTGAAAAAAGTCCGACTACTTACACCAACATCAACAAGAAGGAGTTGAAAAAGCAAAACTTTGGACAAGATCTTCCATTTGTTCTCAATTATACTCCGTCCCTTGTTACCACGTCAGATGCCGGTGCAGGAATTGGCTATACTGGCCTTCGGATTAGAGGCAGTGATGCTACACGCATCAACGTGACCATTAATGGAATTCCGTATAACGATAGCGAATCACAAAGTGTATTCTGGGTAAATATTCCGGACATTGCTACATCAACACAGAGTGTGCAGATACAGCGCGGTGTGGGTACCTCCACCAATGGACCCGGAGCTTTTGGTGCATCCATTAATCTACAGACAAACACCAAAAATGATGAAGCTTATGCTGATGTAATTAACTCTGTAGGCTCTTTCAATACACATCGGCATACAGTTGGGTTTGGCACTGGCTTGATCAATGATCGGCTTAGTTTTGATGCAAGGGCTTCCTTCATCAATTCTGATGGTTTTATTGATCGCGCATCTTCTGGCTTAAAGTCATATTACGCATCGGGAGGCTATTATGGGACGAACACCATAATAAAAGCAATTGCATTTGGTGGTCATGAGGTGACTTATCAAAGTTGGAATGGAGTGCCAGAGTCGCGGCTCAAGAATGATGTAGCGGGAATGATGTCAACCGCTGCAGCTGAAGGGTGGAATACTCAGCAAACGGATAACCTTTTGAACTCAAATAGCAGAACGTTTAATATTTATGATTACAAAAATCAGGTTGATAACTATAAACAGGATAATTTTCAACTTCATTTTTCGCATAAAGCTTCGTCTTTTTTAACGGGAAATTTGTCATTTCACTACACCCCGGGAAAAGGATACTATGAAGAATTTAAATACGATCAATCCATGTCCGACTATGGGTTAACAGATGTTGTGATAGGCGCAGAAACAATTACCAATACCGATTTGGTAAGAAAGCGATGGCTGGACAATGATTTTTATGGAATAACATATGCCATTAATTATGACAAAGACAGGTACAGCAGTGTATTTGGAGGAGCATGGAACAAATATGAAGGCGATCACTTCGGAGAAATCACCTGGGCTGGCGTGGCATTAAGTGCCCCCAAAGATTTTCGATACTATTCTAATCATGGAGATAAAAAGGATTTGAATTTTTTTTGGAAGAGTAACTACGCCCTTACCGATAAGCTCACGGGCTACCTGGATCTTCAATTTCGAAGGATTGACTATAAAGCAGTGGGTGTTGATGATGACTTGTCCAGTTTTAATGTAGGAGAAGAGTATAATTTTTTTAATCCAAAGATTGGATTGACGTATCAATTGAAAGGAGGGAGCCACCTTTATTCATCTTTTGCGGTGGGTCAGCGTGAGCCGGTTAGAAATGATTTTATAAATGCTCCCTCAGGTATCGACCCCAAGCCTGAGGTTTTGAATAATGTAGAGGCAGGATGGAGAATTCAAAGAAGTGCCTACAGTTTTAATTTGAATTACTATTTGATGAGTTATAAAGACCAATTGGTATTGACGGGTGAGCTGAATGATGTAGGAGCATCCATCAGAACCAACGTTGGGGACAGTTACCGTACTGGAGTTGAATTAGAGGGGGCTTTAAGAGTCAGTTCAAAAATTACTTTTGGGGCAAACGTGACCTTCAGCGAGAATAAAATAAAAGACTTTACTGAAGTAATTTATGATTACGGAGTAGGTTATGACGAGTACAATGAAATTCAAAACCAACTCAATGATGTTGACATTTCATTTTCGCCATCCATAATAGCCGGATCAAGCTTGAGCTACAGTCCTTTCCAAAATTTTGAAGCTTCATTATTATCAAAATATGTAGGAGAACAGTTTTTGGATAACACCTCAAATCAAAGCCGAAAAATAGATGCCTATTTTATTAACGACCTAAGGCTTAGCTACAGTCCTTCAATAAAAGGATTGAAGGACTTTAATATAAGTTTGTTGGCCAGTAATGTTTTTGACTCAGCGTACGAATCGAATGGGTATACCTATGGATTCGTTGGAGGGGGTGAGACAGTCAGACAAAATTATTACTACCCTCAGGCCGGAAGAAACTACCTGGCGATGCTTTCTTTAAAGTTTTAATGAAAAGCTGTATGAGCATGAATTGTCATTAAATGACCATTTCCCTTGTTACCTTTGCGGGCAATGAGACTATTGTTCATACAGCTTTTAAAGTTTTTTAGAGCATTATTTCAACTTACACGGTTTTGGAATCTCGTTATTATTGGGTTTGCGCAATATTTTACTGCGTACTTCCTGATCGGAACTCACACGTTCACCGATTGGCGCCTGTTGGTGTTGTCTGCTTCAACCATGATGGTCGCGGCAGCAGGATACATTATCAACGATTACTATGACGTAAAAATTGATCTGATCAATAAACCTGAACGGGTGGTGATTGGAAAGGGGATAACCAGGCGTTACGCTATTTTTTTTCATTCTGCTTTATCCATTTCCGGAGTTGCGATTGGTTTAGTGTTGAGCTGGCAAATTGCATTGGTAAATTTCTTTTCTGCTTTTCTCCTTTGGCTGTATTCGAACAACCTAAAGCGGCTGCCTTTTATTGGTAATTTTTCAATAGGATTATTAACTGCTATGTCTATTCTGGTAGTGAACTTATTGTATGCACCCTTTAATTCTTTGATTCTTATTTATGCGCTGTTTGCAATGGGAATGACATTGGTCAGAGAAATTATTAAGGACATGGAGGACTGGAAAGGAGATAATTCATTTGGCTGTAGGACACTTCCAATTGTATGGGGTCTTAGAAAAACAAAAGTTTTTCTTTATCTGCTTCTGGGGTTATTTGTCTTGCTCGTGTTATTGGTCAATAATGTGTATGTGGGGTTGCCTATTTATTACTTTTTGTTTTTTCTGTTTTTACCCATGGGATACATGGTAATTAAATTATCTCGTGCGGATACAATTCGTGATTTTGCTAAATTAAGTTCCCTTTGTAAGCTTATCCTTTTGTTGGGGATTGTAAGCATGGCTTTGATTTAACCTTAATCATTTAACATAAAATCCATTACATAATCTGGGTTTAACTCAACTATTGACTTTTCTTTGTAATGATGAACCGAAAATACAGGCTGGCCATTTTTGCTTCTGGCAGTGGGACGAACGCTGAACGATTCTTTTCCTACTTTAAGAATAGCAGTCAAATTGAAATTGTGCTGCTTTTGTGCAATAATGCGAATGCTTTTGTGTTGGAACGGGCCAAAAAAGCAGGAGTACCTTCGAAAGTTTTTGATAAACAACAATTGAATGAGGGAGAGGTCTTGAGCTGGCTTCAGGGAAGTGGCGTTACACACATTGTACTCGCTGGATTTTTGTGGCTTATCCCTGATAATTTAATCAATGCCTATCCCAATAAAATTATTAACATCCATCCGGCATTGCTACCAAAATATGGAGGAAGGGGAATGTACGGATCCAAAGTTCACCAAGCAGTAAAAGCAGCAGGTGAAACAGAGACAGGAATTACCATTCACCTGGTGAATCAACATTATGATGAGGGCGCTATTCTTTTTCAGGCAAAGACGGAGATTGATCAAAAAGACACCCCTGACGAAATTGCCAACAAGGTGCATCAGTTGGAGTACAAGCACTATCCCGTAGTGACAGAGCAATGGATATTGAAAGAGGCTAATTAGGCTCCCTTATCCAAATTTAAAATCACTGCTTTTCTGAAATGATCTGAATATTTCTTTTACAAAATCCGGAGGCTGAGTAAGCTTCCTTTTTGTCAGGTCAAGAAACGCGCCATCCATATTGATGATAGCCGCGACTGTTCCATCTGCTTTTAAAAAATTATGTCTTAGGCTCCATCGGGAATAGTCTTCGCAGGCAGAACAGATTTCAACATCAACAGTGATTTTATCTTCCAGGGTAACTTCTCTTTTAAAGAGCGCTTCCTCACGAAAGAGAATCGGGCCCACTTGAAGTTCTTCCATCTTTTTAGTGGTGAGGCCACCTTCATTTAGAAATTTCATCCGAACCGTTGCGCCATAATCATAATAAGCGGAATGCCGAAGGTGTCTATTCTGGTCGATGTCAGACCAACGAATCTGTATGGGGACAATGAATTTTTTCAAAGGCTATGGAGTGTTAATCTCGTTAAATGGTTCTGTCGACTCGTCTGTCCAACTCAACGGATATTTTTCATCTAAAAACTCCAGTGCATCTTCCGTAAGAAAAAGTGGGCGGAAAGTGTCAATCATTACTGCCAGCTCATGGGTTTCTTTAGCCCCAATACTTTTCTCTACAGTACCAGGGTGCGGACCATGGGGCAAACCACCCGGGTGCAAAGTGAAAGATCCGCGGTCAATACCTTTGCGGCTCATAAAGTTCCCTTCTGCATAGTAGAGCACCTCATCCGAGTCGATGTTGCTATGATTGTAAGGTGCCGGTATGGCCTGAGGGTGATAGTCAAATAATCGGGGAACAAATGAGCAAATCACAAAATTGTGTGCCTGAAAAGTTTGATGTACGGGAGGGGGCTGATGAATTCGTCCTGTGATGGGCTCAAAATCGTGGATTGAAAACGCATAAGGCCAAAGGAATCCATCCCAACCTACCAAATCCAAGGGGCTGTAGTCATACACATACTGGTGGAGGTAGCCTTGTTTTTTGATTTTCATCAAATGATCTCCCTTTTTCGTGTCAGCAATTAACTCGTGAGGGGGGCGTATGTCTCTTTCGCAGTAAGGTGAGTGTTCCAGTAATTGCCCAAGTTGATTGCGGTAGCGTTTTACCGTTTCGATGGGTGATGCAGACTCTACAATTAACAATCGAAGTGGGCCATCATTGAATTCGAGTTTGTAAATTACTGTTCGGGGTATGACCACATAATCGCCTTGTTTGATTTCCAGTTTGCCAAACTGAGAAAAGAGGGTGCCACTTCCATCGTGTACGTAGATCACTTCATCTCCTTCGGCATTCTTATAGAAGTAATCCATCTTGCGCTGCTTAGGCGAACAAATAGAAATGGAACAATCGCTGTTCATCAACAACACCTTTCGGGCGCTTAGAAAATCATCACCAGTGGTTCCTACTTTGCTTGTGTTAAGATGTGTTTGTCGCAAATCATAATCCTTGATCATTTTTGGCCCATACCTTATGGGCTTATTAATTTCTTTGACCCGAGTGGGTGCATTGATATGATAAAGATTTGAATAGATACCAGAGAAGCCTTCTGAACTCACCAGCTCTTCTTTATACAAACTTCCATCCGGCTGGCGAAATTGGGTGTGTCTTTTGGCAGGAATTTTTCCTAAGCGATGGTAATACATGATATAAAAAATTTTACTTCAGTTTCGAAGTTAGCAAATTCCTAAAAACCCTCCCATTGATGGTAACCCCGAACACGGTAATTATTACATCTTACTTCGATCAGGAATCTGGTCAAATAATTGCAAGGCTTGCTGTAATATCTCGTTGGTCTCGTTGAAAATGGGATAGAAACTCTCACTTCCCCAAATCCTCCTGGCAATATTGGCTTTAAGGAATATCTCAAACACTTTCTTGTTTTTGTTCAGATCGGTCCAATTTGGATTTATGCTGTTGCGTTTTCCCACGCTTACAAGATCAGCGTACATGGCATCATTTACTTTAAAGCCATGATAAAATTCTTTGAAGCCCATTTTTTCTAGTCTGGCTTTATTTTCTAATGCGTAGTTAAATGCGTACTCCTGAAATGAATTGGA
>DDUM01000069.1 GCA_002344795.1 Flammeovirgaceae bacterium UBA2338
GGCCACAGTTGGGTTGTTTGGAGCGGTTCTTGCGAATTTTGTCGCTAAGCATTTTGATTGGCAAACCACTTATTTTATTGGAGGCGGATTAGGACTTGCGCTATTAATAGCCAGGGCAAGTGTATTCGAGTCTGGGTTGTTCGTGAAGGTAAAGGAATCTGCCGTTGAAAGGGGCAATTTTTTCATGTTGTTTACTAATTCTGCCAGGCTCAAGCGATTTATCGGATGTATTTTAATCGGTCTGCCTATTTGGTATGTAATAGGTATTCTAATCACATTTTCACCTGAATTTGCGAGGGAACTTGGGGTAGATGGGGATATAATAGCCGGTGATGCCGTGATGTATAGTTACCTCGCACTCGCAGTTGGGGATTTTGCTAGCGGATTTATAAGTCAATTGGTGAAATCAAGAAAAAAGATTGTGCTCATATTTATATTTCTAACCCTGGGCGCCATTATTTTTTATCTTTTTCTTCCGATTAAAACAGTCGTGTTCTTCTATATTGCCTGCGGGATTTTAGGGTTCTCCATAGGTTATTGGGCATTGTTTGTAACAATTGCTGCTGAGCAGTTTGGAACTAATTTGCGCTCTACTGTTGCCACAACAGTTCCCAATTTCATTAGAGGTACTGTTGTTCCTATTACGTTGGGATTCAAATATTTACGAGGTGAAATGGGGATTATTTATGCCGCTTTGATCGTGGGGATAATTACAATAATCATAGCGCTAATTGCCCTACGAAGTATTGATGAGACGTATTCCAGAGACATGAATTATCTGGAGGAGGATTAATGAAAATATTTTCGGTATTTTTTTGCTGTTCTTTTAAACCTTGCAGCCGTTGCCGAGTCCAAGTAGAAACAAAATTCAAATACCCATGAAAAAGTATAGCTACGTTCTCACAATAATTTTAATGACTGGATTTATTGCAATTGGCAATAAATCCTATGCTCAAACTGAAACTAAGAGGGCCGATGTGCGTCAGCGTGCGCAGAGAGCTCGTATCGCTGAGGGTAGAATGGATGGGGAGGTAACCAGAAAAGAGGGCGCAGTACTTAATGCGGAGCAGCGCCATATACGCAGGGCCGAACGAAGAGCCAAGTCCGATGGTGACGTTACGAGAAATGAAAAACGGAGACTAGAGAGAAAACAAAATCGGGCCAACAGGCACATCAAGAGGGCTAAGCACAACGGTATAGATAATAATTAAAAACTAAAGGAGGCTGACTCAAAAGTGACACATTTTGTTGATCCGCCAGTTGGCGGAGAAACATCACTGAATTGAAAATTCAAACTATGGAGATTCTTCGCTTTCGCTCAGAAAGAAGACATTCTTTAACTTTTGAGTCAGCTTCTTTTTTTATATTTCCTCCAGAGAGGTGGTAAGGTCTTCAATGAGATCTTCAATATCTTCAATTCCAACACTCAGTCTTATCAAAGAATCACTTAATCCGCTCTTTATTCGTTCTTCTTTTGGAATACTCGCATGTGTCATTGAGGCAGGATGGTTGATAAGCGATTCAACGCCACCTAATGATTCAGCAAGAGTAAAAAGCTTAACGGTTTCCATAAACTGATTAGCTTTTTGCTGACTGTCATCTTTTAATGTAAATGAAAGCATTCCTCCAAAATCACTCATTTGCTGTTTGGCAACATTATGATTGGGATGGTCAGGAAACCCAGGCCAGTATACTTTCCCTACTTTGGGATGGTTTTTTAAGAATTCTGCAACTTGTTTTCCATTGAAGCAATGTCTTTGCATTCTTAGTTGGAGGGTTTTTATCCCGCGCAATACCAGAAAACAATCATTTGGGCTTGGCACTGCGCCACAAGAGTTTAAAATAAAGAAAAGTTCGTCCCGAAGCTTTTGGTCATTTACTACTAACGCACCCATGACAACATCTGAATGGCCGCCTAAATATTTAGTTACCGAATGCATTACTATATCTGCTCCAAGCGAAAGAGGATTTTGAAGGTATGGGGATGCAAAAGTATTATCCACCGCAACCAGCATATCGCGTTGTTTAGCCAGTGTTGCGCAGGCTTGGATGTCAATTATTCTCATTAATGGATTAGATGGAGTTTCTAACCAAAGAAGTTTTGTGTTTTCGTTGAGTAACGGAGAGATATTGTTTGGATCAGATAGGTCAATAAAATGGAATTTTATTCCAAACTTCTCAAACACATGCCTGAACATTCTATAAGAACCGCCATAAAGGTCGTAGCTAGTAATTACCTCATCCCCAGGCTTTAGGAGCTTAATTACTGCATCGGTTGCTCCCATGCCAGACGAAAAGCATAGCCCGAATTGGCCGTTTTCCAATGCTGCAATACTTTTTTGAAGGGCATCGCGGGTAGGATTTGCCCCTCTGGCATATCCATACCCTTTGTGTTTGGAGGGAGATTCCTGGGCATAGGTGGAAGTTTGATAAATGGGGGTCATAACCGCACCGGTCAATGGGTCTGGTTCTACACCAGCATGAACTGCTTTGGTTCCGAATTTCATAGCAATAAATTAATCCTTATTTTCGATATAACTTTAACTGCCCAAAGGTGCAATTTTTTTCAAGACATTCTTACATCTGGAAGTTTGATAAAGAGCGGGAGGCAAAGTATGAGCAGTTTATACAATCTTCCAATTTAACGTCCCTAAGATTAGTAACATTCATTACCATTTTAGGAATGTCGATCTTTTTGATAATTGACTTTTTCAGAGAGGTAGATTTTTCTGTGGTTCTTGCTACTCGTATTGGTGTGCTCACGGTGGCTTCAATTATAATGTGGTTTTCTTACAAAAAATTGTCTTTCAATGCATACGTTTTTTGTATCACCCTCATTGCAGCAATAAGTTTTGGGTCTGCACTGATTACTGCCACGTTTGCTAATATGCCGCCCTTCTATCTAACGAATTTACTCTTCCTGCTATTTTTATTATCAGTGACTGCAAG
>DDUM01000095.1:0-4744 GCA_002344795.1 Flammeovirgaceae bacterium UBA2338
CAGTTCATCAGGCAGTTTGTAAATGAAAATGATCGATGGAACTCACCCAAGTATTTGATTGGCGAAAGTTATGGTACGTTTCGCAATGCAGGGGTAATGCACTACCTGCAGCAAAATATGGGTATGTCCGTGAATGGTGTAGTCATGGTATCGGCTGTATTTGATCTTCGTACTTTGGTTTTTGCTCAGGGTGATGATATTTCGTATGTGATGAATTTGCCCACCTATGCAGCGACAGCGTGGTACCACGACAAAGTACCCAACAAACCGGCAAGCCTTGCAGCCTTTATTCAGGAGTCGCGTGAGTTTGCAAAAGGGGAATACACTACAGCCTTAATGGAGGGTGACGGATTGGTAGGAGAGGCGCGTAAAAAGATTGCTGAACGTCTTTCTTACTTTACAGGACTTAGCCTGGAGTACCTGGAAAGAGCAGATTTAAGAGTGAGACAGCCTGAATTTACAGAGGAGTTATTGCGTGACCAACGCAAAACAGTAGGTCGTTTGGACTCGAGATTTACGGGTATTAATCAAGATCCTTTGAGCCAATATTCTGTTTATGATCCACAGAGCGCAGCCATAAGCCCTGGCTATACGGCTATGTTCATGGATTATTTTTACAACACTTTAAAAGTGAATAAGGAAAGTACTTACTATACATCTGCTTATGGACGACAAGGATTTGATTGGGATTGGGACCATGCCATCAATGGAGCGGGATTTCCAACACCTCCTAATACAGGAACGGACATGGCACTGGCGATGTCAAGAAATCCATACATGAAGGTGCTTATTCTAAATGGTTACTACGATTTGGCCACACCTTTTTATGGTGTTGAATATTCAATCGATCATTTGGGATTGGAGAAAGATATCAAAAAGAATATCATCATGAAATATTATGAAGGCGGTCACATGATGTATACACACCGCCCTTCATTGGAAAAGTTCAAGAAAGAAACTGCTGAATTTATTTTGCAGACGAGTAAGCATTAGGCTGAATCTGGATGCTAGATTCTGGAATCTAGCATCCAGATTCTAGAATCTAGAAAGCATCATGCCAGTGACCATGCTCGTATGACCATACCTTGCCGGGAGGGGCTTCACCACTAGGAGGGGCGGAGGGTGTAAATCCCTGACCCTGCGCTTCCGCGTTGGTGTTTGCATCGTTGATATAATATCCAACTATTCCGATGGCCAATAAAGCAATCAGAATACCGGTGATAATAAAGGCTTGATTCATGCCACGATTGGATGTCTCATTATCCATGTGACAATTTTTATATTTTTTCCCACTTCCGCAGTGACAGATATCGTTTCTATTTAGCTTTTGCATAATCTCAAAGGTTTGAATGATTGTAAGTTAAAAAATATCCTTGAAAACTGAATGCCGCTGAAATAAATGGCAATTACTTGTTCTTAGCTAGTTTTCTGATAAGTATTTTAATGGAATCTCATTTCCGGTTCGTTCACTATCATAGATCCAGTTGAGAATCCACCATCGCTCACCATCAAAGTAAAGTTGAATACTGTTTATTCCTCTTCCTGTCACAGGGCCGTTGAGCTGATCCCGGGATTCGTAGGTGCTCCACACGTGGGTAATATTGCCAAATGTTTCAGTCACCCGATGAATCTCTGATTCATAAAAAGCATCCTGTGGTACATTGGCATGAAACTCTTTCAATGTCATTGCCCGCAGGAAGGGCTCGCCAGATCGGGTAATGCCTGAAACCATAACGTTGGCCATGGGATGATGCAGCGACTTGTCTCTTTCTGTTTGCTTTGGACCTGCCGGCCCGGACACTACTTCATAATATGCCTTAATTATTCCATCCAGTGTAGCAACATCTTTTGTTAGGGGATAGGGGTTTTGTGCAGAAACATGCACAAAGCCGATAAGAAATGCAATGGTGACTATTTTACGGATCATAACAATTTAACTATTGAACGAGATCGTTCATTTTTAACACATAAATATAGGGCCAGTTTTTACCGGTAACCAACATCGATTGGGTGGCCCCGTGCCAGGCAACACCATTAAGCACATCTGAGTTGGGATTAATGAGGGCAGCCTGTTGAACTAATTTGGAGAGATCAAGAAACCCTACAATCACACCATCTGAAGGATTGATCTTTGCAATCCAATGGGTGCGCCAGACATTGGCGTAGATATAGCCGTTAATGTACTCCAGTTCATTCAGGAAGTTGACTGGCTTATTATTAAAAGTTACTTGCAATTCTTTTTTTATGTCGAAGGTCAAGGTATCCCTGAAGTAGAGTGTGCTGGTGCCATCGCTCATGATGAGCTGCGTGCTATCTTGGGTTAATCCCCAACCCTCCGTTAAGTACTTGAATTCCTGAAGCTTTTCGTAAGTGTTAAGATCATAAACAAATGCTATTCTGTCTTTCCAGGTCAATTGATAAATTTTGTTGTTTAGAATGGTAATGCCTTCACCGAAATATTTTTTATCAAGCTTAATTTTTTTGTCTGCTACACCGGTTTGTATGTTTACAATTCCTATCCAGGAATCATCCTGCCCGGTACTTTCATAGAGCTGACCATTGTGTATCAATAGCCCTTGAGTAAAAGCCCTTTTATCATGCGGAAAAGTATTTTGAACTTTGAAGTCAATAAACGTAGGGTTTTGAATGGTTTCTTTTTTCGGGGTACAAGAAATCAGAAGGAGCCAAAAGCTAAAAAAGTAGATGAGTTGTTTTTGCATTTGTTATTTAACGGAATTGTTGACCCAAAGATGACTAAACCAATGCCAATTTCCGGTACTATCAGGTACAGTAAGGGTGTATAGCGTTCTACGCCTTGTGGTAAGGTCATGGGTAGATTGTAGTGTGAGCGTCATTTGATTGGAAGTGCGTTCAATAATATGAAGAGTGCATTTTCCACCTTGCACAAAACACTGAAGCTGATCAGTTAAAAGCCCCTCGGTATCAATGGTGAGTGTTAACAAAGGTTTGTTTGTGGCATGTGGAATTAGATTTTCCTCCGGAATTTTTTTAATTACTTTTAGCGCCTGCATGGTTGCCTTTTCCTCAAACATTTTGGCATAATTTTCAGACATGGGAAAGCGGGGAATTTGATAGGTGTCCCCGATACTATTCAAAACTCCAGAATTCTGGGCGGCCGCCCCGATAAAGCCCATTGATTTAATGATGTCTTTCATTTTTTGATCAAACTCTCCATAAGGATAGGCCAGCACCTTAGGTACAACTCCAAGATGTTCTGTGATCAATTGCTGAGCGGTTCGTATATCATTTTCAAAATGAGTGTATCGCTGAGAGGGTTCTTTATTTAAAAAATAGTCATGAGAATGAGTATGATTACCAATTTCTATTTTTTGTTTATTAGCCACTTTTAACTCATCCCAGTTCATGTAATCACCAGCGCCTACCGTTTCTGTATTGATAAATAGCGTAGCCGGAAACTGATATTGATTGAGTAAAGGCAGTCCGTTGTTAAAAAAGCTTTTGTATCCATCATCGATGGTTATGACTGCTGTTTTTTTGACTGGAGTATCATTCGACAGGTACTCAATCGCCTCGGATAAATTTAAGACCTGGTATTTGTTTTCGGCTAACCAGATTAGATGGTTCTTAAAATCTTCGATAGAGATATTGGTGCTGGGAAAACGGCTGTCGCCAAAACGGTGATAGACGAAACAGACTACCTCCTTGTCATTTTTGGTTTTTTCTGTGGAGGAGTGAGTTTGTGCTGTATTTTTTGCTTGCTGCGAGTTGCAGGTGAATAGCAATGCGGATGATAGGAGGATCAATATTCTATTCATGGTACAACAAAATATTGAGGGTCGAGAATATAGGTGTCGTATTTCGTGAGGTCGTTGTACTGTATCATCTTCCTTAACTGCTCCGTGTAAACATTTCTTTTTTCACTGTAGTATTTTAGGTGAGGCAGTAACGTATACGGATCGTTGCTTTCCTGAAGTGCCGTGCGCAATCCCCTGTAGGCACGGGCAGCGCCAAGTGTTTTGAAATAGTCGGCAATAGATTGTGAGATATCGTCATAAGCCCTTACATGTACCGCTCCGTTTTCTCTTTTAAGTCCCGCTCTTATTCTGGGTTCATTGTTATTGTAAGACCACATACCAAAGATGTTGTTCCCTTCCTTAAAAAACCTTGACTGACCCCATCCGCTTTCAACTGCTGCTTGCGCCAATACAATACTATTGGGTACGGTACTCATGCGTTTCAACAGATTTTCAATGTCGGTGGCTTTGTATTGAAGTTTAAGATTTTCATAATACACGCTATCTTCCTTATTCCATTTACTTTTCTCCTTCAGTTTGTGAATTTTCTTTTGCTCCATTTCAAGATTGTGCTTTGCGATAAGGATGGAGGGTAAAACAGCGGAAATAAATAGGGCTTTGGCTTTCGGGATAGGCTGTTTTTCCAGATCATTGATATGGGTGTAGACAATTGGTTTTACCAATGAGTCCTGAATAAGTTGAATTTGGCTTAATGAATCGACTTTCACTCTTGTTACTTGCAGTGTTTTATGGTTTTCACTACAACTCCCCAGAATGAGAATTATCAAAAAGAGTAGTTTCCATTCTTTTTTCCAAAGGATCATTGCTCAAAGATAAGCAGGGATTGATCTATTTCTAATGTGTGCTGTAGTTCATTTACAGGGTTTAATATTGCTTCTTCTTATATGGAGTAAAAACTCAATGTGTTATAATACCTGTTCCGGGTTTGTAAATAAAAGTGAGTTACA
>DDUM01000095.1:5047-8120 GCA_002344795.1 Flammeovirgaceae bacterium UBA2338
GGGGATATTCTCCAATATAACTATATACATTCATTTTAATGCCTCCTAAGGCTTAGAAACTCCAGAAAACGAATAAAATATGTCTTATCAAAATCCAAGATGTGCTTGCTATTGATTATATTCCTATTAGATTTTCCGTAGATGATATTTTTTTTAGATAATAGCGATGAGAGGCAACTCTAAAATTACAACTTTAAAAGAATTTCCTGACAAAACTACATTGTTAGAAATGGAAATGAAGGTCATGGAAATGATTGCCAGGGATGAACCTTTGGCGGCCGTATTGGATCAAGTTGCACGAAATTTTGAGAAGAATATAGAGGGCGCTCTTTGTTCAATTCTGTTATTGGATAAAAGTGGAGTGCATGTGTTGCATGGTGCGGCTCCCAGCATTCCCCACGAGTACAACATGGCCATAAACGGCTTAGCTATAGGCGACAATAGAGGATCTTGTGGTACTGCGGCATCCAGAAAGGAGAGAATAGTAGTATCTGATATTGCAACAGATCCGCTATGGGCCGATTATAAAGATTTGGCCCTAAAACATGGATTAAAAGCGTGTTGGTCGACTCCTATATTGCGTAACAATGGTGATGTTCTTGGAACTTTCGCTATCTACTATCGCTGCGTTAAAAGTCCTGATGAGATCGATATAGAATTGATCGATAGATCCGCAAATCAGGTTAAGATCGCTATTGAACAACATAATCGTGCTGCAAAATTGGCGGAGAGCGAAGAAAAGTACAGATCCCTGGCTGAAGGGGCGCCTGATGTTATTACCCGCTACGATAGTGAAATCAGGGTTACTTACGCTAATCCATCGATGTTCAGGTTGACAGGTTTTAAGGAAGAGGAGGTTATTGGTAAAACCCACAGTGAGATGGGGTTTACTAAGATGGATGTCATCTTTTGGGATGAAAATATAAAGTCTGTTTTTAAAACTGGCAAACCCCTGCACACACAATTTGATTGGCATTGGGCTAACAAAACTCTTCATTTTGATTGGCAACTATGCCCGGAGTTTGACAGTAATGGAAATGTAAAATCAGTTCTAGGGGTATCTCGTGATATTACCGCACTGAAAAAAGCGGAAGAGGAAATAAAGAAAAGAGAAAGATTTCTGGCGATAGTAACCGAAAGCTTTCCCAACTCATATCTTACCGTTGTGGGAAGTGATATGAAAATCATCTACACTGCTGGCGAAGCGTTTGCAAAATCAAATTTTATTCCTGATGAATTTATTGGAAAATCTGTTGCAGAAACTTTATCAAAATTTAGTAAAGAAGCAACGAGGAGGTTGGTGGAGGCTTATCAGCAAACTTTGAAAGGAGAACCTCAAATCTTTGAATTGGATTTAGATGGACAGTATTTTCTTTATAAAACAGTGCCATTAAAGACGGAGTTAAATCAAATTAATTCTCTTCTTGTCGTGTCTGAGGACATCACGGATAAAAAGGCAGCAGAAATAGCGCTAGCCAATAGCGAACTGCTCTTTACGAGATTAACTGACAATGCTCCGGTGGGCATTTTTCAAACTGACCTAGCAGGAAACTGTACCTACGTAAATTCTGAATGGATGAATTGTGCTGGTATCAGCTACGATGAGGCAATGGCCGATGGTTGGATTCGAGCTGTTCACCCTGAGGATGAGGGAAGAATTTTGATTGAATGGCAAAGGGCACTTTCAGAAAAAAAGGAATTCAAGTCTGAATTGAGGTTTATTACCCCCCAAGGTAAAATAACGTGGGTAGCAATCAGGGCTGTTATCTTATATGACTCAAATCACGAGCCATACGGTTATATCGGAATGACATTGGATATTACTGATCAAAAAAATATAAATGAATTACTGGAGGAGAATGAGAGACGATACCGCACAACATTAGAGCGTATCACAGATGGCTTCGTTGCTCTTGATAAAAACTGGTGTTATACCTACATGAATAAACGGGCAGGTGAAATTTTTGATCGCGACCCCAATACAATGATAGGAAAACACATATGGACTGAGTTTCCGGAAGGAATTGGTCAACCATTTCATAGGGCTTATGAAAAAGCCATGCAGACTCAGGAATATATCTCTCTGGAAGAATATTATCCACCGTATAACAGTTGGTTTGAGAATCATATTTATCCATCACCTGAAGGTCTTTCTATTTATTTTAAGGATGTCACCGATAGAAAGAAAAACGAGGTGAAGTTATTTGAGGCTATTGAAAGCCTTGAGACAGCTGAAGAACAAGCCATGTTGGGCAGTTGGGAGTTTGATATTATAAATGATAAGAGAAAATGGTCTAAACAGATGTTTAGATTTTTTGGATATAAACCAGGACCGGAAGCTCCTCCTGATGAGGATATAATAAAACGAATTCACCCTGAAGACAAAGTCAATTGTGAAAAATGCTTTAAGAACAAAAAATTTACTGAAGAGCCTAATTATTTTTTGTTCAGGACAAACCCTGCTTTACTTCCGTTAAGATATTTGTTGTGCCAATTTGATGTTGAATACGATGAACTGGGTAAACCAATAAAATTTCGGGGCACATTGCAGGATATTACTGATAGAGTTATTGCTGAACAAAAGACCAAAGAAAGCGAGGAGAAATATCGAACCCTGGTAGATCAAGCGGCCGATGCAATTTTTTTGGTTGATTTGGATGGAAACTATCTGGAGGCCAATGAAGGAGCTTTTGCGCTTACGGGTTATTCCGTTGAGGAACTTAAAAGAATGAATGGAAGAGATCTGGTGTGGGAGGAGGATTTAAAGAATATGCCTTTGCAAACCGAGAAAATAAAAACTGGCGATGTAGTGTTCATTGAAAGAGTGCTAAAAAGAAAAGATAATTCCCTTATCAACGTAGAGATCCATGCCAAATTGATGGGCAGTGGGAAGGCAAATGTGGTTATCAGGGATGTTACAGAAAGATTTCTGGCGCGGAAAAAAATAAGAGAAAGCGAGGAGAAATATCGGGCTCTGGTAAATCAGGCATCTGATGGCATTTTTATTGTCAACCCATCCTTACAGCTTGAGCAGGTGAATAAAATGGCTTGTTCAGTTTGAGGAAGCGATTGC
>DDUM01000066.1:0-4257 GCA_002344795.1 Flammeovirgaceae bacterium UBA2338
ACAAGGATAAGGATACCCACAATGATCCGGTAATACCCAAACCACTTAAAACCATGACGCGTAAGGAAGGTGATGAATGACTTAATAGCAAACATGGCAACAATAAATGCCACAACATTACCTACCAATAGCAAAACCACTTCATTGGTTCCAAAACTATTTCCTTCCTGGTAAAATTTGAGGAGCTTGTAGGCTGTGGCGGCAAACATGGTAGGTACTGCCAGAAAAAATGAAAATTCTGCTGCCGTTCTTTTGTTTAACTTTTGCGTCATACCGCCTATGATGGTAGCTGCCGACCGGGATACACCCGGGATCATGGCTATGGTTTGGAAAAATCCAATCTTTAAAGCCTTGGAATAGGTGACTTCATTATTTTCTTTTTCCTCTGTGTCCTTAAAAATTTTATCAATAAAAATGAAAACGACACCTCCAAGGATAAGGGTAATGGCTACTACTTCTACCCGTTCGAGCAGTGCATCGATGTAATCATTAAATAATAATCCTAATACGGCAGCAGGAATAAAAGCTACCAGCAATTTGTAATAAAAAGAGAAAGAGACAAAAAAACGTTTCCAATACAAAACCACCACAGAGAGGATGGCACCCAGTTGAATGGCAACGGTAAAAGTTTTGGTGAAGGAATCACTGGCTATACCCATTAAAGAGGACACAATGATCATATGACCTGTTGAGGAAACGGGTAAGAATTCTGTGAGGCCTTCTACTATGGCCAGTATAATCGATTGAAAAACAGACATGGAGAGACCTTATTTTTTCTCCCTGGGTGTGTATAGAATAGCAACGATCTCTAGCGCAAAACCTGCCACCACTACGATGGGGGCAAGGGTGATTCCCATAAAGCCAAAGCCGTAAGGCTCTGAATCCAGCGCCATGAATGTAAATCCCAGGATGATTGTGAGTATACCGATAACCATCAGCTGATAATTCTTTTTTGTAAAGGGAAGTTTGCTCATTGTTAGTAGAGTTGATCCAGGGATAATTTTAAATATTTATTTACGGCTCGGAAAGTGCTAAGCAGAGCAACAACGACACCGGTAATCAATAGAATTACGGCCAAAAAGATGAGGTGTTCTGTGTTTTGGATAAATTGTAAATCCTCAATGCGTTTGTTGCCAAGCATAATAAGTCCTCCAAGAAGAAGCGAGGCAATTACTCCAGCTAAAAGGCCGTGTGCCATGGCCCGATAGAGAAATGGCCTTTGAATGAACCAGCTTGTCGCACCCACCAATTGCATCGATCGAATGAGAAACCTTTGGGAAAACAGGGCAAGCCTAACGGTGTTGTTAATCAATAGCACTACAGTGAACAAAAGGAGAAGCGCAATGCCAAGCAGTATAATGCTGATCTTGGTTACGTTTTTATTGATGGAATCAATCACGTTTTCCACATAGTAGACCTGAAAAACACCATTGATTTTTTCTACCTCGGTTTTGATATCGTTGAGTTTTGCAGCGTCATGGTACTCCTCATTTATGCTTACAAGAAATGCATCCTTGAGTGGGTTCTCACCCAGGAACTGTTGAAAGTCCTCCCCGGTTTCTTCAATGAATTGTTTGGCTGCCTCTTCTTTAGAAACAAATTGAATGGCCGGTCTGTCTTTTGTCGTATAAGGTTTTGCGGTTAAAGTTTTTTGTATTTGAAGGCGCTGGGTTTCAGTAACACGGCTTTGCAAAAACACCTGAATCTTGACGCTTTCCCTTACCACTCTTTCCAGTTCCTTGGAATAGATAATAAGTGCGCCAAAAACGCCTATTACAAAAAGCGCCAGCGAAATGCTAAACACTACGCTGAAGTAGGGGTAGCTGCCCAGCTTTTTCTTTTTGACCTTAAATTTTGGAGTTTCTCCCACCATCAGTCCCAAAGATAAGGAGATTGATGATTTATGCCTATGAGTTAAGCAGAACGGTGTTAATTCTTCTTCCGGTACTCTTCCAGCATGTTGAGCAGCTTGGTATCCCTTATCATGATCAGTGGAACAATATTATGTTCTTTCTGATCCAGGTGATAATAACTGTCATTGTAGTAAAGGAATATGCTGTGTACTGCTCCGTTAAGCTCAATGATCTCATACAGGCTTGAATCAAATGGGCCGTAAAGTGCCAACCTTGAGTCTTTGAACTGATAATGGAAGGAATAGCTCTTGTTGCTATCGTCCAGTTCCACTTCTACCGTTGAGGCGGAAAGGGTTGGTTTGCTTGTTGGCTTTGGTGCTACCGATTCTTCTAAAGTATCATTCATGTCCTCTGTAAGGTCAAGTACGTCAATCTGTGGAGGGGTTGCGCGCTCTGCCAGGTTCGGCTTCACAGCCTTCGAGGAGGTGTTTTTTTGCTTTTTCTCTGTTGGAATTTTTGGATCTTCGATTGATTCAGTAATGTTTTCTACCTTTTCATTCGGTTCCTCAATAGGTGTAAGTGGTTGTTCGGTGGTAGTACTTTCAGTGTATACCTGCTGTTCTTCAACAGGAGTAGATTTTAAACCGAAATAAAGTATTGTTCCTAAAATTCCAGCAGAAATTGTGGTAAAGGCAATTTTAGCAGTGATGGCGGTGGGTGCTCCGCCAATGGGTACGTTGTTGAGCATTGCTTTTAGTTCAGCAGCCCGAGCCGATTTCACCCCCTCAATAATTCCCTTCTGTAAGTTGACTTCAGCTTTCAGTTGAGGGTCTGTATTCATTTGCTCCTCAAATGCGCTTCTTGCACCGTCATCCATACGGTTGGTCAAGTAGTCTTCTACTAATTCAAATTGGCTCATTATCTTAATCTAAAAAGTCTTTCTCAGAGTACTGAGATCTTACTAATTCATCTAATTTCTGTTTGCATTTGTATTTTTTTGTCTTTGCGGTATCTGTATTTGCAAACCCCAATCGGTCTGCTATTTCCTGCATCGACATTTCATCAAAATAATAATACATCAAAACCTTCCTACAAGTTTCACCAAGCTGATTTAAACACTTGGCCATTATCTTTTCTCTTTCCGGGCTATCCATGTCTATCGTCACCGATGAATCTTTAGCCTCATGTGACAGCCTCTTTTTTCTATCCAGTTCCTTCCTCCATAAGTTCTGGCATATACTGTATACGTATGTGCTGATCTTTGAGGTTAAAACTAGTTTGCCAGAGGTTGCCTTTTGCCAGAATACCACCAAGGCATCCTGATAAACGTCCCTGGCCTCATCCTCCGTTCCACTATTAGTCATGACCAACTTGGTCATCATTCTATAGTATTTCTTGTAAATGAACTCAAGAGCCTTTTCATCACCTTTTTGAATTCTCTCAAAGATCTCTTTCTCGTCCATCTTAGAACCTGATTTGTATACTCTGAATGCCACTGCTGGTAACCTGGTTAAGTGTTAAATGGAAGTATTAAGGGTTAAAGATCGTGAAATTCAGATAAACAGCGGTCATTCATATCTAGCCCATGTTTGAGTACGATAGAATGGGCCCCAGTAACCCCTCACTTTTAGCTTCTTTCCTTCTACCCAAAGCCGGCATCGATATATCTTGCCTTCCTCAGGATCGAGTATGGTACCGCTACTGTACCCATCCTCATCAGGAGTCATATCCAGAATGATATCCATACCCAATACCTTCCTATTATAGCGGATGTCATCTTTGGGGCACTCGCTACACAATGGGTCTTGGTCTTCGTTGGGTGCCCTAAATAATTTAATGATCTGGCCATAGACTTTTCCGTTGCGTTCTGTTATTTCCACAACTGACTTTGCTTCGTTGGTTTCATCGTCAATGGTCTTCCACTTACCTATAATATCTTGGGCATTGCTGTTCAGCACAATAGTAATGAATAAGATGAAAGAGGCAATTAACGAATTGTGCATGCTCTAAAATAAACAAAAAAGGCCATGCGTTACGGCATGACCTTTTATTCTGTTATTTAAAATTATTTTACTTCTTCCACCTTTTCAATGAGGATAGCATTGTTTTCGGCTACAATCTCCGTCTTTTCTTCAGTTGGAAGTGATGTTGCAGTTGTGTCATCTGATTTCACCAATAATGGTGCAATGACCAGTGCCACCACAGACATCAGCTTTAAAAGGATATTCAATGAAGGCCCGGAGGTATCTTTGAATGGATCACCTACAGTATCTCCAACAACGGCTGCTTTGTGCGGCTCTGAATTTTTGTAGAACATCTCGCCATTGATCTCAACGCCTTCTTCAAAGCTTTTCTTTGCATTGTCCCATGCACCACCCGCATTGGACTGGAAGATCGCCATCAG
>DDUM01000066.1:4577-15381 GCA_002344795.1 Flammeovirgaceae bacterium UBA2338
TACCGGTGCAGCAATTGCCATAACCCCCGGAAGCACCATCTCACGAAGAGCAGCTTTGGTGGAAATATCAACGCATTTTCCGTACTCTGCTTTTCCGTCTGCATCGTGAAATGTTTTTTGATCTTCAGCACTCCATTCTTTCATATCCGTCTCACCGTTCTTTCTCATCACTCCAAGTGCTGCTTTCAATTCAGGGATATTAGCGAATTGTCTTCTCACTTCTTCAATCATGGCCATGGCCGCGCGACCAACAGCACCCATTGAAAGCGCAGAGAATACAAACGGAAGCATACCACCAATAAATAAACCGGCCATTACATTGGCTTTGGAAACATCAATCGAACTTAAATGAGCGGTAGTCATAAAAGCACCAAATAGGGCAAGCGCAGTAAGTGCTGCTGAGCCGATGGCAAATCCTTTACCGATAGCGGCAGTGGTGTTACCTACAGCATCCAATTTATCTGTTCTTTGACGAACTTCTGGAGGTAACTCAGACATCTCGGCAATACCACCTGCGTTATCTGAGATAGGGCCGTAAGCATCAACTGCCAACTGGATACCCAGGTTGGAAAGCATACCTACCGCTGCGATTGCAATACCGTATAAGCCACCAAAATGGAATGCACCAATAATGGCCAGGGCAAGAATAAGAATGGGAATTGCAGTGGACATCATACCTACTCCAAGGCCAGCAATAATGTTTGTCGCTGCGCCCGTTGAAGATTGACGAACAATTGAAAGTACCGGCTTTTTGCCCATACCTGTATAATATTCTGTTACCAAACCAATCAAAAGACCGGCTACCAGCCCGATAACGGTGGCAATGAAAATACCAGTAGCGTTATAGTAATTTCCTTTCTCAGGATCAGCCCAGGCGTACAATGGATCTTTGAACCACCATCCCTCTGCGGGTAACAACCAATTGATAAGAAACCATGATGCAATAATCATGATCACGGCAGACACAATCTCACCTGTGTTCAATGCTTTTTGAGGGTCGCCACCTTCTTTCACTTTTACAAAGAAGGTACCGATGAATGACATTACTATACCCGTTCCGGCCAATACCAATGGCAACAATACTGCGGATAGGCCACCGAAATTATCAGAGAAACCAGGAACCATAAAAGCAGCGCCCAATACCATTGTACCAATAATCGATCCTACATAGGATTCAAATAAGTCGGCTCCCATACCGGCTACATCACCTACGTTATCACCTACGTTATCTGCGATAGTGGCAGGGTTCAATGGATGATCTTCAGGGATACCTGCTTCTACTTTACCTACGAGGTCAGCTCCCACATCGGCAGCTTTGGTATAAATACCACCACCGACACGTGCAAACAAGGCAATTGAAGAAGCACCAAATGAGAATCCAGTCAATACGGTAATCACCTGTGTGAGATTAGCCTGTGTATCGACCCCATAAATGGAAGCGTAGATGATGAAAAGAACACTTAGTCCAAGTACACCAATTCCTACAACACCCATACCCATAACCGATCCACCTGTAAAGGCAACCTCAAGGGCACGACCAAGGCTTGTGCGGGCAGCTTGGGTAGTGCGCACGTTGGCTTTAGTAGCCACACGCATACCAATGAAACCTGCAAGGGCAGAGCTAAATGCGCCCAATACAAAAGAGATGCCTACAAGAGGTGAGGAGGTCTCGCTGCTGGCTGTGAAGGCCAATAGGACAGCCACACATGCCACAAATACAGACAGCACTTTGTACTCAGCTTTTAGAAAGGCCATTGCGCCTTCGGCAATATGGCCGGCAATTCTTTTCATTTTGTCGGTGCCGGCATCTTGTTTAGATACCCAGGCACTCTTCCAAATCACATACAACAAGCCCAGTACTCCGAGGACGGGCATAACATACAATACACTCTGCATACAGGTTAGATTTATTAATAACTCAAATGCCCGCTTACATTAAACGGGCAGGGTCTCTTAAAAACTCCGCAAAGATAGGATAAGCATCAAAAAATTAAAATATAACTTGGTCTTGGATGGTTATAATGAAAACAGCTGTTTTAGACTGATCCACAGCTTTTTCTTTAATTGATCATCTCCAAGGAGGGTAGTAAGGTTGTCTGCCAGCACTAATTGGGTTTCTGGTGTTGTCACCACCTCATAAGCAGTTACTCCAGGAGCCTCAATTCCAAATCCAATAATTCGGGGAGGTTTCTCAGCCCACTTTGATAAGTCCAGCGATTTCATCTCTACAATACGCACGGCTGCCATACTCAGCTTCACGGAATTCAGAATCTTAGATAAGAGATCAATTTCTTTTTCTCCCAAATTCTTCCATTTTGTGTTGATGACAACAGTGGTGAGTGAGGGGAAAACATAAAGGTCTTCTGTAAAGGTAGCTTCCACGCTGTTCATAACTTAAAATCAGTTTTGATATCAAAAATAGACTTCAGTTCATTGGCATCTTTCGGATTCATCCGCTGTGCAAGGATCAGGCGAAGCTGCCGCCTTCTCAAGGCCCCATCAAATTGTATTTTCTCGTCTTCCGTTTCAGGCACAACTTCCGGCACTGGCGTTGGGCGACCGTCCTTGTCAAGAGCCACAAAAGTAAAGTAGGCCAAATTGCTTTCCATTTTCTTATCGGCTGGAATATCCTCAGCCACCACCTCTATTTTTACCTCCATAGAGGTATTGAATGATCGGGTGACTTTTGCCTTCAAAGTCACGACATTGCCCAATTGAATTGGAGATTTGAATGAAATGTTATCGACTGAGGCGGTAACCACTACATGGTTGGAGTGTTTCTGTGCTGAGATGGCTGAAACAATATCCATCCAATGCATAAGCCTTCCTCCCATGAGGTTATTAAATGTATTGGTGTCGTTAGGCAGCACCAATTCGGTCATACTGACTAATGATTCTCTGGGGTACTTCTTTTTTCGAGCCATTGAATAAGGGTTGTTGCTGATTATTAAGTTCTGCAAAAATCAGAAAAAATAACCAGGTATTGGCATTGAGGGATAGACAACTGAGGGTGAAGGCATTGGGTTGGATATTGGATTCAGGGAATTCCGATTTTTACTGCCAGCCTTGTTGGCCTCTCAGCGGCACAAAGGCGAAATAGTCAAAGGACTCTTCCAATAGCTTGTCTCCCTGCTTCGTGATTTTTAACATTTTCTGACGCTCCCTGTCTCCAACCGGAATAACCAGAACACCTCCTTCTGCCAATTGATCGGTAAGAGCTGTGGGTACTACCGGAGCCCCTGCTGTAACCAATATTTTGTCAAAAGGTGCTTTGGAAGGGAAACCCTTGGAGCCATCTCCATGTATAAAGTATGGTTTGTAGCCTAATTGAGGCAAAAATGCCTTTGTGCGCTCAAATAAGGTTTTGTTATATTCTATAGTATAGAGTGTTGCACCCAATTCGAGCAGAATACATGCCTGATAGCCCGATCCTGTGCCAATTTCCAATACTTTATCCCCTGGCTTCACATTGAGCTTCTCCGTTTGAAATGCGACTGTGTACGGCTGGGAAATGGTCTGCCCTTCGCCTATGGGAAAGGCCTTGTCCTCATAGGCATGGATAAGCAGGGCATCATCGAAAAACACGTGCCTGGGCACCTTTCCGATGGCTGCCAATAACCGTTCATCACTAATGCCCTTTAAACGCAGTTTTTTAACCAGTTTGTTGCGGAGCCCTCTTTGTTTATAGTTGTCTTCTACCATGTAAATTTGTCGCAAAAAAGGCCAATTTTTCAGGTTAAACAAAGTTTTAGAAAAATTGTAGGAAAATTGAAACCGAAGCGGCTATCTTAGGGTTCTCTAATACACAGTCAATAAGCTTTTTTGCCATAGCGTTAAAACTGTGTGAACCTGACCCTTCACAGTAGGAGTGGTATCCCCACTAACTACTGGATGGTCAGGGAATATTAATAAAGAAACCCCGAAATTTGCTTTTTTTCGGGGTTTTTTTGTTTCTACCTTTAAAACCCAAAGATCACGAAAGGAGCCCAATAGTAGGGGGCAGCATAGGTATTTTCTTTGATCATCTTCAGTTTTGATGCCCTTAATGCGGCCGAAAAATCGTTGTTATTATTGGCTAATAATTCGGTGTAAAATTCGCGCATTAATTGGGAGGTAGAAGCGTCTGCAACACTCCAAAACGACACAATAATATTTCTTGCGCCAGCGTAAATTAACGCTCGGGAAAGTCCGATCACACCTTCTCCTTTTGATATTTTTCCAAGCCCGGTTTCGCAGGCAGAAAGCGCCACTAAATCTGCATTTAATTCGAGGTTATAAATTTCTCCTGAATACAAATTACCATCTTCATTGATCCCCTGATTTAAAAATATTCTGGAAAGTTCAGGGTTTTGTTCGTCTACAATACCGTGGGTAGCAAAGTGGAGGTATTTGTAATCCTTCATAGCCGAAGATTTAATATGATCTTCATCGGCTTGTGTTTTAATGAGTGTTTCGCTTTTTAGGTTACGGGAACTAAATAGTTGTGCAATCTTCTGTACCTCTTCTTCTGTACCGGGCAGTGTATTTAGGCTGCTGTTAGATGTAAATTCAACAGGGGCACATAAAAGAATAGATGCAGGAGCAGTAGAGGCGGAGGTATTCCCTTCCTTTTGAAGAATTAAACCTGCTGAAAATTCGTAACTAATGCTGTAATCATTTAACAAGTACGGTAATTGACCGTAACCATTGGCACTTTTTACAGATTGACTGAACAAGGCTTCAAAAGGGATAACTCCCATACGACCTGTTGGAATAATGACCAGATGGCTAATGCCTCCAGGAAGAGGGGGGATGATACTCCTGGATAATGTTGCTGCGGTGTTGACGTAGGTATTGATCTCATTGTAGAAAAGGCTATTACGAAGCCCTGTAATGAGCTTGTCGAAGTCTGCGGGTATTTCCTTGTCAATGATTTTATACTTGTTGTTGGAGATCACAAAGGTGTAAAGCCGGTTATTCTTTTCATCCATAAAGTAACTAAGTACAGCAGTTTTGTTATCCAGCTTAGACTGAATCTCTGTTATGGATGGGGAGGCAGAGTTAAATTTTAGATTGTAATACTCCGGAAATTTTTCTTCCAGGCCCTTGACAAAGACTTCGTAGTCGCGGTTTACTTTAAACAAGATATCACGCAAGGATTGCTCTTCTTCCGAGGATGGCTTTTGTGCCAACTGCTGATTGCAATAGGCAGCCAGTGCTTTCAGGTATTTTTCTTCTTCCAGCAGCTCTGGCGGAATACCGGCAAAGGACTTGGCGTTGGAATCTGAGATAGCGTCTTGCAATACGGCCGATTTGCTTTTTTCAGCGAAGTAGAATGTGAGTTCCCTAAAAGGTTTTTTCTTCCAGGCATTTTGGGCCAGAGTATGCGCAACCCGAACACCGTCTGCATACACTTCATTGGCAATTACACCAAGGGCCAGCTTGTCGCTTTCACTGCTAATCTGATTCCTGAGCCTTTCAATCAATTCATCACACCTTTTAATGGACTCCATACTTAAAAGTAAGTCGGCAAATTTTAACGTCTTCCCAAAATACTTGGCTTCCAATGCTTCAGCTTTAAAAAGGAGGGAGTACAGCAATACATTGCCATTATAGAAATTTTCACCATCAGGGTTAATAGCAGGGTTGCTACTGTTAAAGTCTTTTACATTGGCCTGCAATGCTCTTTGATAATAGTTGATTGCTTCATCATACTTCCGCTGTGCCAATTCCAGATTACCAATTGCATTTAAGGTGGAGGCAATATCCGGATGTTTGTTACCATAACTTTCTTCATACATTTTCAGTGCCCGGTCAAAATAACCTTGCCCCGCTTTGGTGTCACCCATTTTTACATAGGTCTGGCCCAGATTAGAAAGTACAAAAGCTTTTGAAGGGTGCGGTTGCGGATAGACTTTTTCCCAGATATTCAGGGCGGTTTCCAAACTGTTTACAGCGTCACCATAGAATTCAAGTTCTCGATAGATTACACCCAGGTTGGTATTGGCAATGGCAATTTTTGGATGGGTTTCATCATGTAACTGTTGGTAAATCGCCAGCGACTGATCGTAATAATCAAGTGCTTTCTCAGCATCCGTTGCCGTGTACACCAGGCCTAAGTCATTGTAGGTAGCGGCAATAAGTTCATGACTTTCGGGCAAAACTTCTTTTCTTAGCGATAATGCTTTTAGGAGCTGCTCTTCTGCTTGTTGAGATTTACCGGTAACGTTATAAACGATCCCTAATGTAGCAATGGCTTCGGCTGCCTCCAGCGAAGTACTATTGCCCGATTGTCCGAAGGAGTCAATAGCAGATTGAAGGGCTTCCAAAGCCAGATCGTTCCTGCCTTCATTCAAATAAAGCATTCCCTTGTGCGAACTCAAAATAGCGGAGGCAAAGTCTTTGTCTGAGGTGAGCTTGTCTGCTGCAATAGAAAGTTGGTCAAGGAGTTCACGGCCTTCGTCTAACTTTCCAGAACGGATAAGAGCTTGCGCGCGTTTACAATTGACCTGAAGGCTGGCCAGATTGCTGCCAATACTTTTACCTTCTGTTAAACGAATTACTTCGCTGTAGTTGGCATCCAAGAGCAAGACATCCAATGTTTCCAGTGTCGCATCCTGAGCCAATAATGAAAGTGAAAATAAGGAGGATACGAGAAAAGTGATGAGCTTCTTTTTCATATCAGAACCTGTAGTAATAGCTAACAGTTGAAACCATATTACGGGTAAGTCCATCTGGGTTTACGTCTCTATCGGTTAGCTTTATGCCCATTAGCAGACGTATGCCAGACTGCACATTAAAGCTATATCCAAATGTACCTATCACTGAGAAAGCCATACCTGTAGTTCCATCTAATTTTTTTCTTATTCCTGTATCAGGATCAAGTATTGAGTCTTTACTAATGCGAATAATGGGTAAACCTCCCAGGGAAGCATTGAATTGAGAAAATCTGAAATTTCTCTCCGCGCGAAACATGATATCGGTGCCACGTTTTAAGCGGTTGGACTGATTGTAGGTTTTTACATATGTGAAGTCTGGGTAGACAGGTTCTCTCCATTCATCCCAAACAAAAGTGTTTTCATTTTTATTAAAAGGGTGTTGCAATCCGGTTGCGAAAAGCCAGTCTCGTGTTTTTAAAGATATGCCGGTGATGAAATCATAGGTTCCCAGGCTGGTTTGGTAATACATGGGAAAATCAATGTCGTTTCTTGTTGGATCCGACAAGTTGGCTTTGTTCGAGGGTATTTTGGCCCCTACGGTAACATTGACATCGTACTTATCAGTCGATTTTAAATTTTGTGTAAGACTGAGCGAGATGTCGCTCATTCCACTGGTTTCACCAAAGTTTCCAGTCACTGCCTGATAGGGGAGTTTGACCTGAAAGAATGTTTTTGGTGTAATGCTAAAGTTTAAGTCGGCCGTTGCCACATATATGATGGGAGAGGTGGTGGTAGTGCCCCGATAAAAGCTGAATTCCATCGAACGAAGCTTGAATTCCACTTTTTTGTTGAAGGGCTGGTCGGGTTTCATGGCACCCATGGTGCAAAATCCGGCATCGCTACAGCCTTGCGCTGCCGCTGTTAATGATAATCCCAGGGTCAATAGAATGATTACAACACGAATCATGTCGTAAATTCCAGATTTGTGGGGCAAAATTCAACAGTAAATGAAGATTTAACGTAATTTCTACTACAAGTGAATGATTTACATTCCCAGAGATTGATTCTCCACAGAAGCCAATTCCACTATTTTCTCGTACTCAGCGGGGTTGAGGTCGTTAAAGAAGTAGTGTACAGGGTTTACGTGCCTGTTGTTAATGAAGACCTCATAGTGCAAATGGGGTGCGGTGGAGAGTCCGGTATTTCCAACATAACCGATCAGTTCTCCTCGTTTTACTTTTTGTCCCTGGCTCACTGCGAAACCATGCATGTGTGCATAGCGACTTTTGTATCCAAAGCCATGATCAATTTCAACGGTTTTTCCGTATCCGCTGAAGCTGATATTGACACGGTCTATAATTCCATCAGCGGTGGCGTAAATTGGTGTACCAATCGGAGCAGAGAAGTCAATACCCGGGTGCATTTTCTTTACCTTATAAATAGGATGGAACCTCATTCCAAAACCTGATGAAAGTCTGATTAATTCTTTGTTGGATATCGGTTGAATGGCGGGGATGGCAGCAAACAGTTGTTCTTTCTTTACGGCAAGCTGAACCACTTCATCCTGAGACTTGGATTCGATGTATACTTTCCTTCTGAGCTTATCAACATGCTCACTCAGCCTTATGATAAGGTCTTCGTTTACGATGTCTTTGTTCTTAATATCCTGATAGCGATCCACACCTCCGATACCCGCATTTCTAATTGAGGCCTCAATGGGTTCTGCTCCTAATACCGCGCGATAGATATTGTCATCCCGGTGTTCCATCTCGGAAAGAATAGCATCCAGTTGCTGCACTTCTCTATTCAGATTTTCGTAATAATATTGGAGTTCTGTTACCTCATTCTTCAACAACAGTTCCTTAGGTGATTCAAAATAAGTAGTGTACAGCAACAGCAGACCTACGGCCATAATCAACGTAAGCGATACAATTCCCAGGGTGTTGAGAATGATATCTCCCGTGGTGGTTTTAACCCTTTCGTACTTACACGTTTCGGTGTCGTAATAGTATTTTATCCGTGCCATGGTGTCTTATACTTTTGCGGGCCTAAAAGGTTTAATAATATCTTCATTACACTCCAGAAAAGGACCCTCCAGCAAGTCGATACAGTATGGAATCGCTGGAAATACGGCATCTAAACACTGCCTGATGGCTTTTGGTTTCCCTGGCAGATTGACAATAAGCGTATTGTTCCTTATCCCTGCAGTTTGCCGTGATAGAATGGCTGTAGGTACATATTGAAGGCTCACTGACCGCATTAATTCACCAAACCCAGGCATCATTTTGTTACAAACAGCCTCTGTGGCTTCAGGAGTTACGTCACGTGAGGCGGGTCCTGTTCCCCCTGAGGTTACAATGAGGCAGCACCCCTTGTTGTCGGCCATGTCTTTCAGGGTGTGTTCGATCAAGTCCTGCTCATCGGGTATTACGGCATATTCTTTTTCCCAATCACTGATGAGGTATTCGTTGAGTGTATCCACAATGGCTTTGCCTGGCAAATCTTCATAGATGCCCTTGCTTGCCCGGTCTGAAACATTAATGATGCCTATGCGTGCAATCATCGGATGTTGGCTTTGTGAAGAATTTTTTCGGATCGCCCTTTTTTAAACACCTGTCTGCCTTTATTGATACCTGCTCTCAATGCTCTTTGTTCTTCTTCAGGAAGCGCGATGATTTCTTTGCATTCGGTGGAACAACAGCCATTCAACTTCTCTGCACAGGCTTCGCATTGAATGAAGAGCAGATGACATCCATCATTTTTACAGTTGGTGTGGGCATCACTTGGCTTTCCGCATTGGTGGCAAACACTGATAATATCATCTGAGATACGTTCACCCAGGCGTTCATCAAAAACAAAGTTTTTTCCTATGAATTTATTTTCAATACCGAGTTCTTTAGCCTTCCTTGCATATTCGATGATGCCCCCATTTAACTGAAATACATTTTGAAAGCCCTTGTGTTTGAGCCATGCACTTGCTTTTTCACAACGAATGCCTCCGGTGCAGTACATGATTACATTTTTTTCTTTTTCCGTTTCCAGCATTTTTACTACAGCTGGTAAAGAATCCCTAAACGTATCTACATCCGGGCAAATGGCATTTTTAAAATGACCTACTTCACTTTCATAGTGGTTGCGCATGTCCACAATAATGGTTGCAGGGTCTTCACTCAGTTGATTGAATGAGGGTGCGTCCAGGTGTTGCCCGGAGTTCGTCACATCAAACGACTCATCATTGAGTCCGTCTGCTACAATCTTTTTGCGTACCAGAATCTTTAGTTTAAAAAAAGACTTTCCATCGTCATCTACGGCAATGTTGAGCCTGACATTATTAAGAAAAGGAATGCTGTATAAGTAGGCTTTAAAATCATTGAAGTATTGTGCCGGCACACTGATCTGGGCATTGATTCCTTCATGGGCTACATAAATTCGACCCCACACCTGAAGTTGGTCCAAGCCTGTATAAAGTTCGTCCCTGAAAGCCTGAGGGTCAGCAATCTGGTGGTATTTATAAAATGAAAGTGTCTTCCTCAGATAGGGGATGTCTTTCAGTTGATCTTTTAGTACACGTTTGTCTATGCGGTTGTACAGTGCCATAACAAAAAAATAATGCTGCAAATTTACGCAAAAATTGAGTTTTTAGCAATCTAACTAATTATAAGTCAGTCGATTGCTAATCAGGGGTTTGTGGTGGAGGGCTCGAGTTGTCCTTTCAATAAGAGGTTATAATCTTCGCATTGAAGGTATCCTAGCTTGTTACAATAAGGACAGGTTTTATAGGTGTCACTTACATATCCTTTTTTTATGATCACCGTTGAGCCTTTGCAAACGGGGCATGTTACTTTTCCAGTGGGGCCACAATCGATATCGTAATCTTGCGACAGCACCTGACGGGCTTGCTGGGATTCCACTACTTTTTCTTTCATCAATCCTTCTTCTGCACTTTTTAATCGTTCCACGGCCAGTGCAGAAAATTGGCCAGTGGTGCCTTTCAATTGAATGTATTTGTTCAACCAATCCACACTTTGTTTGAAGTTGCCCAGGTGAAACGAGTTCTCCCCAAAATAATACACCAGATCAGAAGGAACACTTTTAGCACTTCGCAGCAATTGCCGGAATTGGGTGTCGGCCAATAAGTATTCCCCACTTTGATAGAGTTGTATGGC
>DDUM01000066.1:15732-23284 GCA_002344795.1 Flammeovirgaceae bacterium UBA2338
GCGAATACCAGAATGAACAGAATGGGAATTATTGTTTTCACTTCTTCAAATTACACAAACAATTTCTTATCCAGCTCGAGCCATTCCAGTGTGGAGGTACTAAAGATGTCTTCCTTGCTTTCCTGACTGATATCCATCTCTTCAATAAACTTGCCAATCTCCAAATCTCCCAATGGAAACGGATAATCTGACCCTAAAGTTATTCTTTTTGTTCCTTGCAGTTTGATCACGTACTCCAGCATCATGGCATCATGGGTGATACAGTCTACCCAAAACTTTCCCAGGTAGTTGCGGGGATTTACATTGTTATCAATGGCTACCAGATCAGGGCGGCAGTTAAAACCATGCTCAATGCGGCCAATGGTTGACATAAAAGATCCCCCGGCATGAGCAAAGTTCACTCTGAGTTTGGGGAGCCTTTCAAAGATGCCTCCAAAAATCATAGAACACATGGCACGGGAGGTTTCAGCCGGCATACCTACCAACCAGGGAAGCCAATACCGTTGCATTTGTTTCATGCCCATCATGTTCCAGGGATGAACCAACACCGCCATGCCTAACTTTTCGCAGGCTTCGAAGATAGGGTAGAAGCGCTCTTCATTCAGGTTTTCATCATTGATGTTGGAGCCGATTTGAATCCCCTTTAAACCGATTTTTTTGCAGCGCTCTAATTCTTCCACAGCTAACTCTGTGTCCTGCATAGGCACAGTGCCCAGGCCGATATAATGCTTAGGATATTGAGTTACAATTTCTGCTATATGATCATTCAGAAACTCTGAAACGGTAAGGCAGTCATGGGGCTTGGCCCAGTAAGAAAACATTACGGGGATAGTACACACTACTTGTACTTTGGTATTGAATGCTTCGTATTCTTTTATCCTCAGTTCGGGATTCCAGCAGTTCTCCTTGATTTCTCTAAAAAACTGGTTGCCCTTCATCATCTGGGCGGCTCCCTTTTTGTGATGCTGTAAATAGATAAAATCTCCATATCCGAATTTATCGCTCCATTGCGGCAGTTTTTTCGGAAGAATGTGCGTATGAGAGTCTATTTTGAGCATTTCTGAAAAGGGCAATCCTCAAATTTACGAATAAAGTGCGGATGAAGGAAAAGAGGAAACTTTTATCTGGGAGTGGGTTATGTCTCGCGTATTTCGTTTTGTCAGGTCGGAAGAGCTGACTGTCACTTAGAAGCACTCGTCACTCTGAGCGGTAGCGAAGAGTCTCACTATCCTTGTATGTCTTTCTTATGCCTACTCAGTTTTACCTAAAGGAAACGCTGAGATAATAAAATATTGAGAAGTTCTTGTGAGCGCAGGGTTCTTCACCAATAAAGACATGGTAGACTGTTGTGGACAAATGCAACGCTACGACTACACGCAACTCAAAACAGTGGAATTACAGAGGAGCGTTTTACTTCATTCAACACAAAAGTGCTTTTGATCTGCGATACATTGGGTAGGGCTGCCAGTATGCCCGATGAAAACTTGTGATACGCTTCCAGGTCTTCTACCACCACTTTCAATAGAAAGTCATTAACACCACCCATGAGATAGCACTCTATCACTTCTGGTATTCGGTTTACTGCCTTACCAAAACTTTCTATCGCTGACAGCTTTTGACTCTCCAGCGACACGGAGCAAAAAACCACCATCGAACTTTTAATTTTGGTGGTGTCCAATACCGCTACATATTTTTTGATAATGCCCTCCCTGTCATACCGTCTCATGCGCTCATAGATGGGTGTCTTGGTCAGGTTAAGTTGGCTTGCCAACTCTTTGGCGTTTGTTTTTGCATCTTTTTGGAGCAACTCCAGCAGGCGTTTATCAGTAGTATCCAGTTTAGTCATAGGAATTATTCCGCATTTGGTTCTTTTCAACTTCAATTTATGCATCTATTCCTAACAAAAAGGCACCATAAAGGAATTAATACGGTCTATGATATAAATCATCTTATAATATTCCTGCCATACGTAAATTTGTTATAATTCCATTTACTAAAACAGCAGATTATGAGCGCAGCGATACACCCCGAAAGCCTGATGATGTCCTACGGCTATAAACCAGAGCTATCAGAAGGCGCGGTAAAACCCCCCATCTTTCAAACTTCCACCTTCGCATTCAAGACGGCCGAGGAGGGAAAAGCCTTTTTTGAAGTGGCTTATGGCTTGAGGGAGAAAGCACAGAATGAAGAACTGGGGCTGATCTATAGTAGGATCAACAATCCTAACCTGCAGATACTGGAGGAACGACTGTGCCTTTGGGACAAAGCCGATCAATGTGCTGTTTTTGAAAGTGGTATGTCGGCCATCAGCACGGTCATGCTGGAATTTTTGAAACCAGGAGACCTGTTATTGTATAGCCTTCCCACGTATGGAGGCACCGACCATTTTATCAATTACTTTTTGAAATCAATTGGCGTGGAAAGTATTGGGTTTCGCGCTGACCAAACTAAAGAGGAGATCATCGAATTAGTAGAAAAAAGTGGCAAGTCGAATAAACTCTCGCTGATCTACATCGAAACCCCTGCCAATCCCACCAACGATTTGATTGACATCAAAATGTGTCATGAGATTGGAGCTCGATTCTCATCTGGCGAACGTCAAGTGTACACTGCCGTTGACAATACCTACATGGGGCCACTGTGGTCAAGTCCGCTACAGCATGGAGCTGATCTGGTCATTTACTCTGCAACTAAATACATAGGTGGACACAGTGACTTGATTGCAGGTGCGGTATTGGGCAACAGTGAAATCATGCAAAGGGTAAAAACACTTCGTACCTTTTTGGGCAACATGGCAAGCCCGCATACCTGTTGGCTGCTACTCAGAAGTTTGGAGACGTTAAAGGTGCGGATGGAGCAGCAAGCAAGGAGTGCACAAGAAGTGGCTAAATTTTTGGAAGCACATCCCAAGGTAACCCGGCTACATTATCTGGGAAGCTTAAAGCCTTCCTCAAAATCCTACGAGATATATACGCGACAATACAGTTCACCAGGGGCTATGATTTCCTTTGAAATTGAAGGCAACCAGCCAGAGGCGTTCCGTTTCCTCAACAAGTTAAAGTTGATCAAGCTGGCAGTAAGCCTGGGTAGCACCGAGAGTCTCGCCCAACATCCCGCATCCATGACTCATATCGGATTAACGCAGGAGTTGAGGGATAGAATTGGAATCACGGAAGGATTGATTCGTATTTCTATAGGTGTAGAAAATCCCGAAGACCTCATTGCCGATATCAGGCAAGCTTTTACTTCCATTTAGTGCCCTCAAGTCAATAAGTCCATAGCCTTTGTGGTGTTTTTTGCTCTTGTAGGATGTTCGCGAGGACACGAAACTTGGGGTTGAGCGCATTTTCAGATGACTTAGAATATAGGTAAATTGACATCTCAAATAATTGAATAATGAGAACAAAAGATGATTTCCATAAGCTGATTGATGGGATTGAAGACGAAGAAGTATTGAAAGGATATTTTAAACTAATTCAGCGACTTAATGACAACCATACGGGTGAGCTTTGGGACGGTCTAAGTTCAGCTGAGAAGGAAGAACTTTTGTTATCATATGAGGAGAGTTTTGAGCCAAATAATTTATTGAGCCATGAAGAGGTTAAGAAACAGCATAATAAATGGCTAGAAAAATAGTCTGGACAAAAAGAGCCTTTAATAAATTCAATAAAATAATTGATTACTTAGAACAAGAATGGGGGTTTAATGTAACTCAAAATTTCGTAACTAAGACTTACGATATTATTGATTTGATATCAGACCAATCAGAGTTAGGTACCCTAGAGAATCCCGAGAAGAACAATAGGGTTTTTTTTACTAACTAAACACAATAGACTTTTCTACAGGGTAACGGATGAAGAAATAATACTATTGAATTTTTTTGATACCAGATCTGCCACTAAAAGAAAGAGGGTATAAAATGCACTGTACCAAAATATTCATCTCATTTCCCACTCAGAGTCCCTTACAGGTGACTCTGAGTGGGTTTAGAAGACCTCATTGCCGATATAGGCAAGCTTTTACTTCCATTTAGTATCATCTTAAGGATGCAGCTAATTAAGCTTGAAGTATTGATGTGCGAACTTAACTTTCTTTTTTCTTAGGCACCGGATCATACCCACTGGTGCCCCAGGGGTGGCAGCGACCAATTCTTTTCATGCCTAGCCAGGCACCTTTGATAGGGCCCCACTCTTGTATTGCTTCAATGGTGTATTGCGAACAAGATGGTGTATGACGACAATGTGCGCCCAGTAACGGAGAGATGGTAAGCTGATAAAAGCGTACGGGGAAGATTAATATTTTTTTGAATATGGTATTGATGAGGCTCACTATTCAATCACATAATCAATTTCCCCATCCTTCCCATCTTTCAATTGCACACCTATGGCTTTCAGGTCATCACGTATTTTATCAGACAATGCAAAGTTTTTGTCGGTGCGGGCTTTCTTTCTGATGTCGATCAACATTTGAATGAGGCTATCCAGCAATTGCCCGTCTTGTACACTGTCTTCTTGTAATCCCAATACCTCCTGAATGAAGGTGATGTAGGTATTCTTGAATTCCTTGAAAGTATTTAAATCAACAGCACGTAAATCATGATTTCCTGATTTGAAATCGTTTATCCTGGCTGCCATTTCAAACAACACCGCCAGGGTTTTGGCCGTATTGAAATCATCGCTCATGCTCAGGTAGCATTCACCCACCAATCGATCGAGGTCATTCTTCAAACTGTCATTGATCGTGCCTGTTTCCTGGTGGTCCAGTTCTTTCAATGCGTCCAATGCGTTCATTAATTTTCGATACCCTTTTTCGGCTGCATTGAGCGCTTCGTTACTAAAATCCAGTGTGCTGGAGTAGTGCGACTGCAGCATAAAAAAGCGAACGGCCATCGGTGCATACGCTTTAGTGAGTAGGGGATGAGATCCGGTGAACAACTCATGGGGAAGAAATGAATTGCCTTTTGACTTGCTCATTTTCTCACCATTTACTGTCAGCATATTGGAATGCATCCAGTAGCGCACAGGAGTGACTCCATACGCTCCTACACTTTGGGCAATTTCACATTCGTGATGTGGAAATTTTAAATCCATCCCACCACCATGAATGTCAAATTGCTTTCCCAGATACTTGGTGCCCATTGCAGAACATTCCAAATGCCACCCTGGTATTCCTTCTCCCCACGGTGAGGGCCATCGTTGAATGTGATTGGGTGATACGCCTTTCCAAATGGCAAAGTCAATCGGATTTCTTTTCTCATCTTGCCTGTCCAGCGCGCGTGTACCTTCCATGAGTTCCTCCACGTTTCTTCCGCTGAGTTCTCCATAGTTGTGTTTTTCGGAGAACTTCGTGACATCAAAATAAACGGAACCATTTACTTCATAGGCATATCCGTTTTCAATGATCCTTTTCACCATTTCAATTTGCTCTACGATGTGACCCGTGGCTGTAGGTTCGATGGTGGGAGGAAGGATGTTGAAAATACGGCACACCTCATGAAAACCAACGGTGTATTTTTGAACGATCTCCATGGGCTCCAGTTGCTCCAGTCTCGCCCGCTCTTCGATTCTATCCACGCCTTCACCTGCATCGTTGGTGAGATGACCTGCGTCTGTAATATTGCGTACGTAGCGAACTTTATATCCTATGTGGGTGAGATAACGAAATACTACATCGAACGCAGTAAAGGTTCTCAGGTTGCCCAGATGCACCTCGCTGTACACGGTAGGGCCGCAGGAATACATGCCTACGAAAGGGGGATTGAGCGGCTCAAATTTTTCTTTTTTTCCGCTTAAAGTGTTTGAGATTGATACGGGGTATTTTTCGAATAATTCCATCTAATCGCTTAAAAACAGATGCGAAGATACTATTAAAATATACTTTTTGGTAGTAACGAATAGACAGGTTCAAAATTGACCTTAAAGTGAAAATTTAAGAATTCACATAATGGATCATCTTGATGACTTGTTGAAGTGATGATAATAGATTAGTAAATAATTTTAGTCATACACAGCTGCTTAAATCTCACCCTTAAGTGATTTTCTAATTACTTCAGCTTTGCCATGGACATGAAGTTTTCTGTATATGTTTTTAATATGGAACCGCACCGTTTCAATTGAAATACTCATTCGTTGAGCGATTAATTTATAACTCAATCCATCAACAAGGCCTATAACAATTTCTTTTTCTTTTTGGGATAAGGGAGATGTTATGTTTTTCTTTTTGCCATCATTGAAAAACTGAATGACCATCCGGGCAATTTGAGGGGACATGGGTGAACCACCTTTGGCCAATAATTCGATCCCCTCCTTTAGTTCTTGTAGTGGGGTGTTCTTTAACAGATACCCCGTGGCTCCGGCACAAAGTGAATCAAAAATTTTTTGCGGATCATTGTAAACAGTAAAAACAACAAGATCGATGACTGGAATTTTATCCTTAATGATTTTCATGCCTTCAATACCAGACATTCCCGGGAGTCCGATATCAACAATTAGCACATCTGGATGATTTTCGGAAGATAAGTTGGGAAGCAAGTTTTCGATTGAATCATAAGCACTATCGCAAACAAAGTTATCCTGGCGGCTCAGATAACTTTGAACGCTATTGCGAATTTGTGCATCATCTTCAACGATTCCAATAAAAATCATTACTGGCTAAAGACTCATGGTCATTTTAAGTTATAACTAACAGCAAAAGCAAATACACTATTTCCGACTTTATATTTTTTTTCTGTATCGCTATTGCTCGTATAATCATATTCGCTGTATTTGGCAATTTTAATAAACCCATATTTATAAAGAAGCTGTAAAGCAATCTTTTCATTAATTTTGTATTGCGGGCCAATGATTATCGCTCCGTCAATGGAATTATAATAATCCTTAGCGTCTTCTTTTTTGGGCAAAGATGGGAAAGCTTTTATGGCGTTATCATCATTTTTTATTTTTGCGCTCATCAGGATGCTTGGCTGCAAGCCCATCAGTATATCAACCTTCTCTGATGCTATATATTTTAGGTAAATTGGAATGTCAATATAACTCAACACCTTGTTGTATCGGACTGATAATTTTTCAAGTTCAAATGTTGTCATGTTATAGAAGTCAACATCCCCTGTGTACGAGGCTCCTTTTGTTGAGAATTGAAGCCCAGCGCCTCCCATCCATTTTTCAGAAATCAAGCGTTCACCAGTAAAACCCAAGTGAAACCGAATTACAATTTTTGGATCTGTTTCCGTACCACCCCAATCCTTTTTTTCGCTACCATTAAAGTTAGCCAGGTTTGGTCCGCCAACAAAGTTGAACTTCCATTGTGCATTTGCAATAATGCTAAAGGACATTAGCAATCCATACAATATGAGCTTTTTCATAGTATTGTGTTTTTTTACTAAAGCTATGTATGAGCGTGATCTACTTCAATCCCATAAACATGGGGGTTACAATTCTTTTAGAATAATCTTGATGATAGTCCCCTTATTATTAATAATCTCCAGCTCCCCCCCAATCTCCTTGATGCGCCTTTTGACATTAATTAATCCATTGCCCTTGGTAATTATTTCAGG
>DDUM01000081.1 GCA_002344795.1 Flammeovirgaceae bacterium UBA2338
TGCCAAGACAAGATCAGGCATTTTCGATTCGCTATCCACGAGGAGAGGGAGTAATGTCGGAATGGAAAACTCAGATGGAGGAAATTGAGATTGGGACTGGCCGACTGGTGAAAGAGGGTGAAGAATTAGCAATTCTTACCATCGGACATATTGGTAATTATGCTGTCAAGGTTTGTGAGGAACTATCCGCTCAGGGAATTGAGGTAGCTCACTACGATTTGAGGTTTGTCAAGCCATTGGATGAAGAGTTGCTTCACGATGTGTTTACCCATTTCAAAAAGATAATTACTGTTGAGGATGGGTGCATACAAGGAGGAATGGGGAGTGCCATTTTAGAATTTATGGCCGATAACAATTACCATGCGAATGTCCTTAGATTGGGAATTCCTGACAAGGTAGTGGAACATGGAGAGCAACTTGATCTGCATCGGGAGTGTGGGTTTGATCCGGAAGGAATAAAGAAAGCAGTAATGCAAATGCTTGAACCCGCTACAAAGTCCTCTGGTCTTTGAATGCCATTCCTAAATTATAAGATAAGAGGTCAAGGCCTTCCTGTTATTTTCATCCATGGCTTTTGTGAGACCGGAGAGATCTGGGATTCATTTGTAAATGGGTTTTCGAAAAACTTTCAGGTTATTACCCTTGACCTGCCGGGTTTTGGTTTGAGTGAGTTAGCCAAAACGAACAGCTCCCTTCAGGAAATTGGAAACGACCTCAATGCATGGGTGTTAGAACAGAGGCTTAAAAATCCCATTGTATTAGGGCACTCACTGGGTGGGTATATTTCTTTGGCTATGGCGGAACAAATGCCATCACTTTATTCCGCTTTTGGTTTGATCCATTCTACATCCAGAGCAGATACCGATGAAAAGCGATTGAATAGAAATAAAGTGATGGCCTTCGTAAAGGAACATGGGGTAGGGACTTTCGTGAAGTCTTTTGTTCCTGGTCTGTACCACCATAAGGATCATCCGTCTATTGATTTCGTGCATCAGATAGCTCTTAAAACTCCGGAATCGACTTTTTTATCCTACACAGCTGCGATGAGAGACAGGCCTTCAAATGAGAAACTGATCGCTAATTTCACTAAACCTATACTTATAGTTGGGGGCGAAAAAGACCCTGTAATAGACATTGACAGCCTGCGAGAACAAGCCGCGCTTAATGACCTGGTGTCTTTCCATTCCCTTCCAGAGGTTGGTCATATGGGTATGTTTGAAGCCAGCTCTCAGTTAGAAGAGATAGTGAGCAACTTCGTTTCCATTGTAGGCAAGACTTAATTGGGGCAATATGTGGATTGGATTTTACCCTAAAACTGTGCTAAATTGAATTGTTTTCTCATATATTTGAGTTACCTGTTGGCTGTTGTGAGGTATAGATTATTATATTTGTTAGCCTAAAATAAAAGAAACGATAAAATAATAGCATTATGGAAGAAAGCGCTTTACCCTCTTATGATTCGTGGAACAGTCTAGCCGCGAACATTGCGATGGCGTGCTGGGCAGCAGGTTTGCTCATAGTTTTAGGTTATTTCCTAAAATTACTCACAACTTCTGATAGCAAGACTAAGTACGATTTTATCAATAAATATGAGATCAAAGTATTGTGGATTGCAGGTCTGATAATGGTAATTGGAGCCTGCTTTTTCGCCAATGCTAATATTATTGAGCTTAACGCACTATGGATTTTCGTAAGAGTGTTTACAACCGTATCAATGGGTATGATTGTGGCATTGATTATTCAGAATCTGCTTAAATTCTACTATCCTTTCTTTATAGAAAAAAGATTGAAAGTATTGCGTTATAAGCCACGGATTTCTCCTAAAACAGGTAAGCCAATGAAGTTGCTTAGTGAGGAAGAAGAAGATGCTTTCCTGGATGAAGGTATGCAGGCTGAGGAGAACTTATTCTCAATGGACTACGATGTATGGAAAGACGATGAGACTGGATATATTAAAATTGAAAAGTACTCAGGTCATTTACATGCTATTCAGTGTCCTGAGTGTAATTATCAGACCTTCAAAGTTGTTAGAGAGGAGATAGTACGTGAACCAACCGCTACTGAGGAGGGTGAACTTTCGAAGCATTACCTGTGCGGGTATTGTGGGAATAAAGCCAAGAAAACAGTTACGCTAAGAGTATCTTCTAAACTTCATCAAGACTCTCAGGCGGCAACAGCATAAATGGAGTTCTTATTTGGATTTCAATAAAAAAGCCCCGGAAGGGGTTTTTTTATTAGCTCATAACCGGAAGTTTTATTTGGTCATAGTAAAACTTCATGCGACTGTGGGAGGTATCAAGCCTTAATATCTTTTCGACTCTTGCTTTTTTATGGTTAATAAAAACTTCTACATAAAAACTCCCAAGCAAGTATAAATTTACCTTGAAACCGTAGTAACGAATCGCCATCACAAAATTTCCATTTGCGTAGAGCGCATTGATTTTTCGATCCAATGAGTAGTCATTAAATTCTTTCCATGAGATCATGATTCTAACATACTCAAAAAATAGATTAGGTTCAATGGTAGCAGTAAGACGTTCTTTTAAGAATGATTATTTTCCCAGGCTTGCCCTGCTGTTAATTTGTTTTGCAAATTGTTTAACCCTGCATACCTTTGCGGCTCTCTAAAATGGTGGATGTAGCTCAGTTGGTTAGAGCACCAGATTGTGATTCTGGGGGTCGCGGGTTCGAGTCCCGTCTTTCACCCATAGTAATTTAAGAGCCCCTAAAGAGGGGCTTTTTTTATTTAGGTCTAAATCAGGTTACTGCCTGTTAAAAGTCATTCGTTGCCCCATCTGACTTTCATCGAACTGTCCCTTCTGAAATGCCAGGTGCCCCGACACCCAGGTAGAATCGATGGATGATGAGAAAGTTTGGCCTTCAAAAGGAGACCATCCGCATTTGGCGACAATGTTTTGTTTGGTTACCTCCCACTTTGAGTGAGGGTCTGCCAACACCAAATCGGCAAAATAACCTTCACGTATGTAGCCTCTGTTTTCAATTCTAAAAAGTATGGCAGGGTTGTGACACATCTTTTCTACAACCTTTTCTATTGATATTTTTCCTTGCTTATATAATTCCATCATGACCACCATACCGTGCTGGACCAATGGGCCACCGGAGGGAGCATTGAAATAATCTTTCTGCTTTTCTTCCCAGGTGTGTGGGGCGTGGTCAGTAGCAATCACATCAATTCTGTCGTCCAATAAAGCTTTCATTATGCCTTGCTGATCTACAGCTGTTTTTATGGCGGGGTTCCATTTGATCATCATACCCAATCGATCGTAGTCGCCATCATTGAACCAAAGGTGATGAACACAAGCCTCCGCAGTAATTTTCTTATCCTTAAGAGGTAATGCATTGTCAAATAAATGTGTCTCTTTCTCTGTAGAGATATGAAGGATGTGTAACTGTGTTCCGTGTTTTTTCGCCAGATTCACCGCGAATGAAGAAGATAAGAAACAGGCCTCATGGCTCCTTATTTCGGGATGCATTTTGGCGGTGACCGCATTACCGTATTTTTCTTTGTATGACTCTATGTTCCTGAGAATAGTGGGCTCGTCTTCGCAATGCGTGGCTATCAATGAAGGAAACTTTGAGTAGAAACCTTCCAGTGCTGTTGTGTTGTCTACCAGAAGATTGCCTGTGGAAGAGCCCATAAAAATTTTCAATCCGCAAATTCTTTTGATGTCTGTCTTTAACACTTCCTCCAGGTTGTCGTTAGAAGCGCCCATATAAAAGGAATAGTTTCCAAGGGATGTTTTGGCAGCAATCTGATACTTTTCCTCTAAGAGCTGTTGTGTGAAGGCTGGTGGTATCGTATTAGGCATTTCCATAAATGAAGTAACCCCCCCTGCGACCGCGGCACGAGACTCTGAATAAATAGTTGCCTTGTGGGTAAGCCCGGGTTCACGAAAATGAACCTGATCGTCTATCGCACCAGGCAGAAGGAATTTTCCTTTTGCATCTACTACTTTATCAGCGGATGTCGACTGAAGGTCTGCATCAATTTTTTCAATATGCTGTCCTTTGATGAGGACATCCTTTTCAGTTACTGCTCCTTCGTTTACAACTTTGGCATTAAGAATAAGGGTCGATTTCATACCTTGCAAAGATAAGATAGAATCGTGGAAGAAGAAGATCAATCCAATGAGTGGCTTAACTTTAAGCTCAATAAGCAATTGCTTACAGCGATTGATAAAGCAGGCTATGTACGCCCTACGGAAATTCAAAAGAAATGTATTCCGCTTATTCTGGGCGGACAACAGGTTATTGGTATTGCACAGACAGGTACCGGGAAAACAGCCGCTTACCTACTGCCCATTTTAATGAAAATAAAGTATGCTCAGGAGAATGGCCCCAGAGCACTCATACTGGCTCCTACAAAGGAACTGGTGGTACAAGTGACACAGAATGCTCAGACACTGTCAGAAAACACTGATTTGCGTATTGTATCGCTATATGGAGGTATTGGGCCCACCGGACAAATAAATGCCGTAAAAGAGGGCGTAGACATCCTGGTGGCCACTCCGGGTAGGTTCATGGATCTTTATCTTAAAAACAATATCCCGGTAAAGAATATTAAGACCTTAGTAATTGATGAAGCAGACAGGATGATGGATATGGGGTTCATTCATCAGCTCAGGAAAATTTTTGAAGTTCTGCCAACGAAGAAGCAAAACCTCCTGTTTTCTGCTACTTTCCCTGAGCGGGTTGAAAAGTTATCTGAAGACTTTCTGGAGTTTCCCCACAAGGTAGAGGTAACACCTCAGGCTACTCCTGCCAAACAGGTGAAGCAACAATATTTTTCTGTTCCCAACCTTAAAACAAAAATCAATTTTTTGGAGTACCTGTTGTCCAGACCAGGTGATTTCAAAAGAGTAATCATTTTTACCAGAACGAAGGAATCAGCCAATAATGTTTTCAAGTTTATCGAACGAAAGGGTTTGGGCCCTGCTCGGGTTATTCATTCCAACAAGGGACAAAACAGTCGCCTGAATGCACTAAAAGAGTTTGGGGAAGGAGCAGCTCGGGTATTAGTGGCAACAGATGTCAGTTCAAGAGGTATTGATATTACCAAAGTGTCCCATGTCATCAATTTCGAAGTGCCCAACCGATATGAGGATTATGTGCATCGAATAGGGAGAACAGGCCGAGCGGCTGAGAAAGGAAAAGCCATCACCATGGTGACGGAAGCCGAGCAGTTTCACATTGAAAAAATACAGGAGCTAATACGGGAAAAAATACCTCTGAAGAGTTTGCCTCAAGAGGTGAAGGTAGAAGATACATCATTTGATGAAGGGCAAATGATTGCGAAAACACTCGACAATCAAAAACGAAGAGCCGATCCTACATTCAAAGGAGCTTTTCACGAGAAGAAGGAAATAAGAAAGAGCAATAAAAAAAGGCGTAAATAATACGCCTTTTTTTATTTGTTCAGAAGAACTATCCGTTCATTGAAACCAAAAACTCTTCGTTGTTTTTTGTTCCCTTCATTTTTTGAAGCAAGAAATCCATCGCTTCATTGGAATTCATGTCGCTCATAAACTTGCGGAGTATCCATACGCGCTGAAGTTCTTCCTCTTTCATCAACAAGTCTTCTCTTCTTGTACCTGATGCAGGTACATCGATAGCAGGATAAATTCGCTTGTTGGAAAGCTTGCGATCCAACACTAATTCCATATTACCCGTACCCTTAAATTCTTCAAAGATCACCTCATCCATTTTAGATCCAGTATCTGTAAGCGCAGTAGCGATAATGGTCAGTGATCCGCCATTTTCAACATTACGTGCTGCCCCGAAAAATCGCTTAGGCTTATGCAGTGCATTGGCATCCACACCACCAGAGAGTATTTTACCTGATGACGGAACTACCGTATTGTAGGCACGAGCCAAGCGTGTGATAGAATCCAATAGGATGACCACATCGTGACCACACTCTACCATTCTTTTGGCTTTCTCTAATACAATGCTGGCCACCTTTACATGGCGTTCAGCCTGCTCATCAAAAGTTGAAGCAATTACTTCAGCCTTTACGCTACGCGCCATGTCCGTTACCTCTTCCGGGCGTTCGTCTATGAGCAATACAAGAAGGTATACCTCCGGATGATTTTCTGCAATAGCATTTGCAATCTGCTGTAACAATACCGTCTTACCCGTTTTAGGTTGGGCCACTATCATACCGCGCTGTCCCTTACCGATTGGTGCAAACAAGTCTAATATACGGGTAGACATGTTGTCCGGCCTGGTACTTAACTTTAACTTCTCTTCAGGGAAAAGAGGTGTAAGGTATTCGAAGGCTACACGATCGCGAATTTCTTCTGTCGTTTTGCCATTCACACTTTCTACTTTAAGCAGCGCAAAATATTTTTCCCCTTCTTTTGGAGGGCGAATTAATCCTTTGGTAGTGTCACCGGTTTTTAAACCAAATAATTTGATCTGTGAGGGGGATACATAGATATCATCAGGACTTGCCAGATAATTGTAGTCTGAGGAACGGAGGAAACCGTAACCATCCTGCATAATTTCAAGCACCCCTTCGTTGGCGATTACTCCATCGAAATCTTTAATTGAGTTTTCCTTTTTAGCTGCCTGATTCTTATCCTCTCTAGGCTCCCTGGGTTCCCTGGGCTCTCTTTGTTCTCTTCCCTCTTTATTGCCTTTGCTACTTTCAGGTCTATTTTGTGTGCTCTGTCTTACTGGCTCCTGGTTCTCCTTTTCAAAGGAGGCTACGGGGCTATCCAATTCGGCATCAATGGACTCCAAAAGCTCCTCCGAAGAAAGTTCTTTTTCACTTTTATCGGCCCTGGGTGTGGGGGCTACATTCTCTCTTCTTCTTGGGCGTGGCTTGGCTTTGTCGCCATTGCCATTGGGTGATACTTTCTTAGGGGTAGGAGCGGGTTCGGTTACAGCTTGCTGATCTAATATTTTATAAACAAGGTCCTGCTTAGCTAATTTTTTGGCGTTCTTCACACCTAATTCTTCTGCAATCTCTTTCAGCTCTGAAAGTAATCTGACATTCAAGTCGTCAATTGTATACATGGGGGATAAAAAATGATGGGTTTAAAAAATAATAAACGAGTGTAGGTAATGAGTTCTTATACTTGCAAAATCAGAACTATAATCCTGAATCATTCAGTTGGTTAGAATAAGATTTGCTTGTAGAATCGGGTTATCTATAAAATCAAATAGCCTGGGTTAGGCTCTGATGACATTGCAAGTATACCCTAAAATTGAATATAATCAAATCCAGACCAAAAAATTTTGCCCAAGGATGACTAATTTTGAGCATACAAAAAAACACTCATGCTGCAGATAAACGTCATCCGTGAAGAAAGAGAAAAAGTAATAGCAGGTCTTCTAAAACGCAACTTTAATGAAGCATCTGAACTAATAGATAAGGCAATTGCCCTTGATAAAAGCCGAAGAGAGAAGCAGTTGAAAAATGACGATCTCCTTGCGGAAGCCAACAAACTTGCCAAAGAGATTGGTAACCTGATGAAGTTGGGTAAAAAGGAGGAAGCGGAGGGCATCAAAGCCAAAACAGCGGAACTAAAAAAATCATCTGCTTCACTTTCCGCAGAACTGGAAAGCGTTGAAGAGGAGTTGAAAAACACATTGTACCTGATACCCAATGTGCCTCATGAGAGTGTACCTGCAGGCAAAGGCGCTGATGATAATATTTCGGTTTTAGAAAAAGGAAATTTACCCACCCTACCGCCAGAGGCGGTTCCCCATTGGGATCTGATTAAGAAATATGACATCATTGATTTTGATTTAGGCAACAAAATAAGTGGTGCCGGATTTCCTGTGTACAAGGGAAAAGGGGCAAGGCTTCAGCGGGCTTTGATCAACTTCTTTTTAGACAAAGCCGTAGCGCAAGGGTACCTGGAGATACAACCTCCTATAGTTGTGAACGAAGCCTCCGGGTATGGAACAGGTCAGCTACCAGATAAGGAAGGCCAAATGTATCATATGCCAGCAGACAACCTCTACATGATACCAACCGCTGAGGTGCCTATTACCAACTTGTACCGCGATGTTATTCTCAATGAGCAGGATCTTCCCATAAAAAATGTAGGATATACGCCTTGCTTTCGAAGAGAAGCAGGAAGTTGGGGCGCGCATGTGAGAGGGCTAAACAGACTTCATCAATTTGATAAGGTTGAGATTGTACGCATTAGTACGCCCGAAGATTCATACGCAACATTGGAGGAAATGTGCAATTACGTTCAGGGGCTTCTTGAAGACCTTGAACTGCCTTACAGAAAACTTCTGCTATGTGGGGGAGACATAGGATTCAATTCTGCTATGACTTACGATATGGAAGTATATGCTGCTGCGCAGAAGAGATGGCTTGAAGTAAGCTCCATTAGCAACTTTGAAACTTTTCAAGCGAACCGATTGAAACTGAGGTATAAAAACAAAGAAGGGAAATCGAATTTGCTTCATACATTAAACGGAAGTGCCCTGGCGTTGCCAAGAATTGTTGCCGCTATTTTGGAGAACAATCAGACGGAAAACGGAATCAATATCCCAAAGGCACTTTGGAGCTACACAGGCTTTAAAATTATTGATTAACAAGTAGTTGTCATTAGGTCTTGGAGCGCTATCTTAGTCATCCGGGTTAATTTTCAAAGAAATGAGACATTCAATTATGCTAATGGCCGCCTTGTGCTGCATTATGATGGCGTGCACTACCAAGGAAGAGGTAAAATTCGTCTACCCACAAACCGCCAAGGTTGATACCGTAGATACCTACTTTGGTGTAAAAGTGCCGGATCCATATCGATGGCTTGAGAATGACACCTCAAAAGAAACAGCCAGTTGGGTAAAAGCACAAAACGATGTGACCTTTGCATATCTTAATAGCATAACCTATCGCGATGCTGTAAAAGAACGTCTTCAGGAATTGAATGATTATGAGAAATTGGGAACTCCATTCAGGCACGGAGAATATTACTATTTCTATAAAAACTCCGGATTGCAAAACCAATATGTTCTTTATAGGAAAAAAGGCTCATCTGGTGAAGCGGAAATTTTTCTAGATCCTAATACTTTCTCCAAGGATGGAACAACTACAATGCGAGGATTGTCTTTTTCAAAGGATGGTTCTTTGTTGGCTTTTCAAATTGCAAAAGGTGGTGCGGACAGGGCAGAGGCAGTGGTAATTAGAACCACGGATAAATCCTTGGTGGAAGATACAGTTCGCAATATGAAACAAAGCGGGATATCATGGAGAGGAAATGACGGGTATTATATCAATCGGTTTGCCGAAGGGTTGAGCGCAAGTCATGGGGCAAAAAATGATTACCAAATATTGTATTATCATAAATTAGGAACTCCATCATCTGAGGATAAAATAGTTTTTGGAGAAAACATTAAGCGAAGGTTCGTTAGTGGGTATTTGTCAGAAGATGAACGCTTCTTGTTTGTTTCTGCTGCTGAAGGAACCACCGGTAATGAACTTTACGTTCAGGATTTATCCAAGCTAAATAGTAAAATTATTCCCATCAAAGCAGACTTTGAAAGCGATCAAAATGTAATAGAAACAGACGGATCAAAGATTTTTATTGAAACCAATTTTAATGCTCCTAACTCCAAGGTAGTGTGGGTAGATGCCTCCACCCCATCTTTCGAAAACTGGAAAGATTTAATTCCTGAGACTGAGAATTCATTAAGTACTTCAACAGGGGGTGGAAAAATATTTGCGCGATATCTGGTGGATGTAAAAACGCAAGTGAAGCAATTTGATCTCAATGGAAAATTAGAGCGGGAGGTGGAGCTGCCTGGAATTGGTACCGTTGCTGGCTTTGGTGGTTGGAAAAATGATGAAGACATTTATTACACTTTTACTTCATTCACCTATCCTCCAACAAGTTTCAAATTCAATGTGGCTACCGGAAACTCAATTCAATATGAACAGCCTAAAATCAAATTTAATCCGGAGGATTACGAAACCAAGCAAGTATTTTATACCAGCAAGGATGGGACAAAAATTCCCATGTTTATTGTTGCTAAGAAAGGAATTGAGCTGAATGGAAAAAATCCAACATGGTTATATGCCTATGGCGGGTTCAACATTAGCTTGACTCCCAGTTTTAGCGCATCCAGAATTGTTTGGCTGGAGAATGGTGGAATTTTTGCCCAACCCAATTTAAGAGGGGGTGGAGAGTACGGTGAGGAGTGGCATATGGCTGGAACTAAAATGAAAAAGCAAAATGTGTTTGATGACTTTATTGCTGCAGGAGAATATCTGATTAGTGAAAAATACACGTCTAGTGAATACCTCGCGATAAATGGCGGTTCCAATGGAGGGTTATTAATTGGTGCTACAATGGCCCAGCGACCAGACCTGGCCAAGGTCGCAGTGCCGCAGGTTGGTGTGATGGATATGTTGCGATATAATAAATTTACGATTGGGGCTGCTTGGGCTAGCGATTATGGAACGGCTGAAGATTCACCAGAAATGTTTGAGTATTTAAAAAAATATTCACCAGTGCATGCATTGAACCCTGGAACCAATTATCCAGCCACTTTAGTAACCACGGCTGACCATGATGATCGCGTTGTACCAGCACATAGTTTCAAATTTGCCGCAACGCTGCAAGAAGATCAGGCGGGAACGAACCCGGTACTGATTAGAATAGATGTAAACTCAGCACATGGCTCTTCAAACATCAGCAAAGCAATTGACTTGATTGCTGATTATTATTCATTCGCATGGTACAATATGGGGGTTACTCCTACAGTGGCCAAGAAGGACATGTAAAATGGGAGAAATATCAATTGAAGCGGGAAAGGTAACGGACCTTCCTCAGGTACTGGATTTGATACATGAGCTGGCTGCATATGTGGGCTTTGCCAAAGAAGTTTCCAACACAGTAGAACAAATGGAACAAGATGGGTTCTCCAACAATCCTATCTACGGTCTATTTGTAGCTAGAGATGGGCAAAAGGTCATTGGGGCAGCGATATATTACTATCGCTACTCCACCTGGAAAGGGAAAAGACTCTATTTGGAGGATTTGGTTGTTAAAGAAGGAATGAGAAAGAAGGGAATTGGTAAACTGCTATTTGAGGCGACTATGAAGAAATCTCTGGAAGAAAAATGTTCTGGCTTGATGTGGCAGGTGCTGGATGAGAATACCAATGCCATCGCTTTTTATAAAAAGTATAACACCAGCTTCGACCGGATGTTTATTAATTGTAGTCTTGATGTGAGGAGCATGAAGCGCATTCTGAAAGTAAATTAGACCTCCTCCAGCAACGTAAGAAAGGCAACGTGCTTGCCCTCGAACTTTGCGCGATGGTGCTCCATCAGTGCAGGCGCATGGTCTTTAAGGTAAAGGTTAAATTTTTCTAGCGTGGGGGTAAAATACTGGATGCAATAAGATACCGAGCCCTCATCGTCATGGGAGAGCACTTTGTAAAATTTATATTTTATAAATGTTCCAGTCTTCAGTACCTCGGGTATGTGCGTAGTCTTCATCCACTCCACCCATACTGCTTCAATTTCCTTATCAATTCCTACCGTTACATTGTACAAAATCATTCATAAAAATAGTAGACCTTTCATTCTTAACAAACTGTCGATAATTCTATGTTGGTTATTGGTGTGTTAATGAATAAATTAAGGCCATAAAACCATAATAAAGATGAGCTACTATATTACAATTAATGGAAAGAAACTAGACAAGCGTCTGGTTGAATTGGCAGAGAAAGTTGTTGCCGGTCAGGGTGATGGTCGGATTTCTAATGACGATGCGAAAAAGTTATTGGATTCTGTAAAAGACGGAGGGGTCTATACAGATATTGAAAAGGATACCATGGAGTATATCCGCACTAATTTCAAATGGACTGAAAGTGCTGACGAATGGTTTCGCGGACAGATTGCAAGCTGGGCTTCAAGCAAATAGGACTAAACCTTATCATGCAATAGAATTTCTATTGCATGATTTGACAAGAGAATAAATGTGGGTTTAACTGTAGGCGTAATCTGATAGGTAGAGAAAGTTTTCGGTTAATTTTCCTCCTTTGGTTATGCTTGCTCTTTTCAAAACACCGTCTTTGTCTGCAATTACCAGTGCTGGAATTATTTTGTCAATTAGATCCCTGCCAAATTCTTCTGAAGCACTTCTGGGGAGCTCGCAAGGGAGGTTATCCACAGCCATTACGGTAACGTAGTCAGGGTTGCTTAGTGGTGGCTCCACAGTATCTGTGGTGGGGTTATAATCATAAATGGGGTCGTCAATTGTACTTGGTCTTTTTGTAGAAGGAATTGACCCCTCAATATCACAGGTTACATCCGCAATTATTTTAACATTGAAATCCGGTTTGGCCATTTGTTCTTTGGTAAATAAAACGGGGGCTTTGGGGTTCCAGAATGCTCCTGCAATAAGCATATCCCCCACTTGAGCAAACTGCTGAAATGTTGAGTTATAGTGTTCCGGATTTTGATGGAACTCCTCCCTGTTGAAAAAGCCGCCTTCCTTTCTTACGTGATAGTCTGCACTGCTAATTTGTACGTATACGGCCTCATCATAGGTATTGTTGAGAAAATCCTTCGGACTCACTTTTCTTATACCTGCCGTGTCAAGAGTCTCCATAGCGCCCCGCCCCACTCGTCCACCACCCGTTAGAATTATTTTAACAGGTGGAAGTTTCACTTTTCTCAGTTCAATCTTAAGATCATTGAGATCAAAACATTCATTGGCCCTTCTCAACGTGAACAAGTTATAACGCTTGCCATAAGTGAGCAAGCCATTGTAGGCGCCTACTATTCCTGCAAAGCGGCCAAATGCAACTAATCTATTATTAAGCTTATCTTTTAAGCCTTCATAATCAATCAACCTTATTTTGGCCTCAAGTATCGCCTGAAGTAACTTTTTGTTATAAGGTTGTTTTTTAGTGGTATGTGAAAAAAATAAATAAGTTTTTTTGGGGATCAGGTTGGAAATTGGCACTTCTTTAATCCCCATTAATATTTCGCAATTGCTCACATCAGGACTTACCTCAATCCCCTTTTCTCGGTACTCATCGTCTGTAAACGCCCTGACCGGACTCTCTTGCACTACCACTTTAACATGCGGGTACCGTTGCTCAATTTCTATAACCTGAAGGGGGGTGAAAGGAACACGCTTATCCGGTGGTGTTTTGCCTTCTCTGATAATTCCAAGACGTAAAATTTCCATATTTTCAAATGTAGATACCTTTGCGAAATTTACTATATTCTGGTAACGGAATGAATGAAAATAGATCCGCCTGTGTTGAAAGCAGAAACAAATTTTAGCTTAGCGCAATGAATTCAACTTTTTGGATGCCAATTGTATTGCTTATTTCAGGATGGGGTGTTTATTTCTTTTTACACAGTTTACTGGCAGCCAACACAACAAAGGAGTTTTTTAAACAATTCCTAGGCAAAGGATTTAGGTTCTATCGGTTAGGGTATGTGGCGTTATCTTCCATTGGGCTTTTGTTCTTGCTCTTTTGGAACGCTAGTATTTCATCGGAACATTTGATTTACCATGAAGGTACTGCTCGTTATTTAAGTCTCATGTTTGCAGCTTTTGGAGTTATTGTGATAAAAGTCTCATTCCGTTCGTATCGATTTTCTGAGTTTGTAGGATTGAGTACACAGGAGGAGCCGTTTACCACAGATGGCATACTGCGAAGTGTGAGGCACCCAATGTACTCTGGAACTATCCTTATCGCAATTGGTTATTGGCTGTTTGACCCAACTGTACCTACAACCGTTTCTGTTATTTGTATTTTGATTTATTTACCGATTGGAATTTATCTGGAAGAAAGAAAGCTCATTAAGCAATTTGGAGATCGGTATGTTCAATACAAACGCGATGTTCCGGCTCTGATTCCAAAGCTCTTTTAGGAGATTATTTTTTGTTCTTCTTCCTCTTTTTTAAAGTCTCTTCCCGCTCGGTGAGCTTTTTATCCTCTACGTTTTTATCCAGAAACGCATTTACCTTTTCGATATCCATATTGGATTTAATTTCCCCAAATTGGTTAATTGAAATCTCTAAACCTGACAAATCCTTGTGTACCCTTGGTTTGCCTTGTTTTTTGCTGGGTTTATCGCTCTTTTTGGCCATCGTGTAAGATAATATATTTTATCATTTTCCCCCAAGTGTATCCAGCGCATAGGCTAGCCTCGAACTTGTCTCAAGACCCCCCAGTAACACCATAGTAATCATTAAATCAGGGCCGGAGGCTCCTCCAGTCAATGCCAGCCTTAATGCCTGCATTATTTTTCCTTGGGCAATACCCGACTGTTGGGTAGCCTTCTCAAGTGCAGACGTAGCTGTTTCAACGGTTAGTCCATCTGATTTCTTTAACTCATCTTTCAAAACAGAGATTACAGCAATTGCCTCTTCGTTCCATTTTTTTGATGCGATTTTTTCATCAAAAGATTTTGGTGCGATAAAAAAAATCTTTCCCAGTTCAGCAATGTCTTTTGGAAAGGTGATGCGCTCGCGAAGCGCACTTGCAATCGCATTGGCTTTGCTTGTTTCACAATCAATTCCATCTGTTTTTAGGTCAGCAATTAAAATTTGACCCAGCTCCTCATCGGTTTTGCTGCGCAGGTATTGTTGATTGAACCAATTGGCCTTTTGAATATCAAATTTTGCTCCAGCCTTTCCGATTCTTTCAAGCTCAAAAGCCGCGGCCAATTTGTCCATTGTAAATATTTCTTGTTCAGTTCCGGGGTTCCAACCTAATAGGGCCAGGAAGTTGATTAATGCTTCTGGCAAATAACCTCTTTCCCTAAAACCTTCAGCCAATTCATTTGTCTTGGGGTCTATCCAATTCAATGGAAATATGGGAAATCCCATCTGATCAGCATCTCTCTTGCTGAGCTTTCCTTTTCCATCGGGCTTCAACAGTAGGGGCAGATGGGCAAACTCAGGCATTTCATTTTCCCATCCCAGGAACTTGTAGGTAAGTACGTGTAGCGGGGCGGAGGGAAGCCACTCCTCTCCACGAATGACGTGTGATATTTTCATTAAATAGTCGTCTACCACATTGGCCAAATGATACGTAGGCATACCATCTGATTTCATCAATACTTTATCATCGATTTGTGAAGTGCTGACTTTAACTTTTCCTCTGATTAAATCATTGAGTTCCACCTCTTCAGAAGCGGGTACTTTTAACCTGATCACATAAGGCACTCCGCTTTTAATTTTTTCGTTTACCACATCTTCTGAAAGCGTGAGTGAGTTTGTCATCTCCATCCTTGTGGTACTATCGTATTGAGGGTTGGCTCCTTTTTGCGTTTTTAAGCGATTGCGCATGGCTTCCAGCTCCTCAATACTATCAAAAGCGTAATAGGCATGGCCATCGTTCAGTAATTGCTGGACATATTTTGCGTAAATATCTTTGCGTTCAGATTGTCTGTAAGGAGCAAAAGGACCTCCTGTATCCGGCCCCTCATCAATCTCAATCCCAACCCACTTTAGGGCATCTTTAATGTATTCCTCTGCTCCCGGGACGTACCTGTTTTGATCTGTATCTTCTATTCGAAGAATCATTTTGCCATTGTGCTTACGCGCAAGTAAGTAATTATATAGGGCGGTGCGCACCCCTCCTATGTGTAGGGCACCCGTTGGACTTGGGGCAAATCGAACTCTTACTTCTCTCATTAATCGTTTCTAAATTTTGGAATTTCAAAGGTAAGAAATCCGGTGGGTGATTAAGTGAGAACCTCTAAAAGGGTTTGCCGGGTAAGCTTTAGTTGAATCTTAAAATTGGACCAGGTGACCCAATGAATTATTACCAAAATGAGCAGAGAACCTACCGCATATAAGAGGGACTGATATTGATAACTCGCTAAAATACCGACAAGGGTAATAAATAAGCTCCAGAAAATGAGAAACATCTTTGTGACTGGAAATAATTTATAAGAAACAAATACAAGGCAGCCGGATGAGGTAGTTTCAATTTTTCCCACTACAAGAGGGATGTAATTATTTGGCTTTGAAATTTTGAGTGAAATCCGAAATCTATTTTCTTGTACCCAACCTGAAAACCGATATTGTGCGCCTTCCTGATTTTGTAGTAACACTTTAGTGGTGGTGACTTTATGGATCTTCTGTATTGCCTCCAGCGATGGCTGAGTAAGCACAAAGGTTTCATAATGGTAAGGCAGAAAGGTCACTTCACCGCTATGCAGGAAATTTCCACATTTACATCTTTTGGAAGCCTGCGTACTTCTACGGTTTCTCTTGCCGGAGGATTTGATTTAAAATACTGCCCATAAGTCTCATTTACTTTTGGAAAAGTATTCATATCACTGAGGAAGATTGAACATTTCACCACATTTGAGAAGTCCATTCCAGCCTCTTTTAATATGGCTTCAATATTTTTCATTACCTGGGTTGTTTCAGCAATGATATCATCTGAAATCATTTTACCACTGGTTGCATCCATGGGGATTTGTCCTGAAACAAAAAGAGTATTACCAGCCATGATGGCCTGGCTATAAGGGCCTATGGGTTCGGGAGCATTGGATGAATAGACTACTTCTTTTGTCATAACTAATTAAGGTTTATTACTTTTGACAAATATCTCAATTTTTGACCCAACGGCCTTAGCTTACTATGAATATTCTTGTAATTGGAGAAGCTCAACACTGGGATGAGTGCAAAGCGAAGTTTGGAGAAAAGCACACCTACCATCAGGCTCGCGGGCATCAGGAGGCAGAAAGTTCTTTTTCTAAGAATGATGTCGTTTTTGACTTTGTTATAGACGAGTCGCCAGAGCAGATGGAGGTCTATCGTGATCACCCCGGTGTTATCGCTTTTCTTAACACCACCAAGATAAGTCTATTGGAATTGGTTACCGCGTTTGCAGGTGCTATACCATGTACATTGTATGGTTTCAATGGCCTGCCAACATTTCTGAATCGGGATATCCTCGAGGTAGCATTATTGAATGGTAAAAACTCAGAAGAACTTGAGAGAGTGTGTAATGAACTTCAAACCAAGTATTTGGTAATTGATGATCGGGTGGGGATGGTGACCCCAAGAATTATTTGTATGATCATCAATGAAGCTTATTTCACTTTTCAAGAAGGAACTGCTACCAGGGAAGACATTGACATGGGTATGAAATTAGGCACCAACTACCCTTATGGTCCTTTTGAGTGGTGTGAGCGAATTGGAATTCGGCATGTATTTGAACTGCTAGAAGCGGTTTATGAAGACACCAAAGATGAGCGTTATAAAATCTGCCCATTGTTAAAAAAAGAGTATTTTAACTCGATAGGGACAGTATAATGCCTTAGATGATTGCTCTTCCCATACGTTTCATCCCGGTCAATCCACAATTCAGTAAGTAATTTTTTAAAACTGAACCTAAGAGCATCAGGTTTACTGAAAATTAAAACCAACACAATGAAAACAAGAATACTACCATTTGCAATTTTATTGTTGCTGACGATTTCATCTTCAGCGACCCTGGCTCAACCCGCTACTCTTGAAGTAGTGGTTACCAATATTAAAGAAATCAAGGGTTCCTTACGGGCGAGTTTATTTACCAATGAATCGATGTTTCTTAAAGAAGAATATCGTGGACAGGCTGTAAAGGTCACTGGGCAACTGATGACCATTTTGTTTGAGAACTTGCCAAAAGGAGATTATGCATTGAGCGTTATTCACGATGAGAATGACAACGAAGAATTGGATACTAACTTTATGGGAATTCCAAACGAAGGATTTGCCTTTGGTAATAATGCGCAGGGTACTTTTGGGCCACCATCTTTCGATAAAACGCTGGTTGAGATCAGCGAAGGCGTAACAAAACACTCGATTAGATTAAAGTACTATTAATTAATTGCTCTTTTGTCACTTTCAATGTTTCCCCTTTTGTTGACAAGTATCTTTGATTGCTTCTCTGTTTATTGAATTGCCGACTCGCCTGATTGATGCCTGTTTCAATTATGACTAAAATCATCCATCCGGTTGACCCACCTCATTAAAGTTTTCAGAGATAGGTTTAAATTTTGATTGATCAAAAACAAAACATCATGAAAAAATTAAAACAAATATTACTTTCTTTTTGTGCAGCCATTTTTTTAGCTGGTTGCGCTTCAACGGGAGTAACTACATCAACCCATCTTACCAACGTGGGTTTGTCAAATGCCAACTACAAGATACTGGCCACCAATGTACAGGGTAGTGCAACTACGGAAGGAGTCTTTGGATTTAGCGTGGGGGTTGGATTAGGAGCCTCGCAGTGGGCGTTAATTCCTCTCACTCCAGAGCGCACCATGTATAAAATCGCGATGGAAAATCTCTGGGCAAGCTTTGAGAAAAAAAATGGAAGTGCAAGCAATCGCACGTTAGCACTGGTGAATCTTAGATACGATTCAGAAAGCCTCAATACATTTTTATATACAAAATTGACTGTAGTAGTTGTGGCTGATGTAGTTGAGTTTGAATAGCGATTAGTAATAAGAACGGGTAGGCTTCGAAAGTTTTTTCAGTAGCAATATGAAATACGTTTTATCACTTATTATTCTTATTCATGGGCTTATTCATTTCATGGGCTTTATGAAGGCTTTTGGTGTGGGGAACATTACACAGATAACAAAAGAAATTGCCAGGCCTGTAGGAATTTTATGGTTGATGACGAGCATTTTATTTATAGTAGGGGCTATAATGTATCTGTTGCAAAAGGATTACTGGCCAATCGTGGTATTTATTTCAGTTGTCATTTCTCAGGTACTTATTATCATGGTTTGGCACGATGCAAAATTCGGAACCATCCTTAATGGTCTGCTCTTGGTAATTGCCATTATTGGGTGGTCCAGCCAAGTGTTTGAGTCAAAATTTCAAAGTGAAGTAAAAACGCATCTTGATAATTCACGGGATGTTCAAACTGATTTACTAACAGAAGTGGATATTGAGCCATTGCCTGATCCAGTGAAAAAATACATCAGATATTCCGGCTCACTTAATCAACCCAAGGTAAAAAACGTAAGGATTGTATTTGATGGTGAAATGCGGGGAAAGGAGAATGATTGGTTCGATTTTACTTCTTTGCAGTACAATTTCTTCACAGATCCATCCAGATTATTTTTTATGAAAGCGCGAATGTTTGGCGTCACTGTTCTGGGCTATCATAAGTACCAGAATGAAAGGGCAAGCATGAACATTAAATTGCTTGGATTGATTCCGGTTTCTCAGGCCTCTGGTCTTGAAATGAATAAAGCTGAAACTGTCACTTTTTTTAACGACATGTGCATGTTTATTCCGGCAGCATTAATTGACAAAAGGATAGAGTGGGAGCCAATTGATGCAAACTCGGTCAAAGCTACTTTGACAAACGGAAGTATTGCTATTTCGGCAATCCTCTATTTTAATCAAGAAGGGCAACTGATCAACTTTATATCAGATGATCGTTATGATGTGAACGAAATGAAGCAATATCGTTTCTCTACACCGCTTAGTAATTACAAATTAATCGGTGGAAGAAATCTATCGACCTATGGAGAAGGCATTTGGCATTATCCGGATGGGGAGTTTACCTATGGAAAATTTTACCTTAAAAACATTGAATACAATGTAAAGGTATTTGAGGGAGAATGAAATAGCTTATACTGTACGTAGTCTTAACCGAAATGCTCTTAGATGTGTTTGGTATTTTTTTATACCATCCAATAAAAACATGAAGATTGGACTGCAATTATAACACTAGAAATTATGCTTAATTATGCATCCTTTCCAATTTAGGAAAAGGATACCTCAGGAGCTTTACTCTACTGTAACCGACTTGGCCAGATTTCTTGGTTGATCCACGTTGCACCCTCTCAAAACAGCCATGTGGTAGGAGAGCAGTTGCAAAGGAATAACAGAAATAAAGGGCATTAAAGGCTCAAGTGTAGCGGGTATTTCTATCACATACTCCGACATTTGAGGAATCAAAGTATCTCCTTCTGTAATCACTGAAATGATCTTGCCTTTGCGTGCTTTCACTTCCTGAATATTGGATACGATTTTCTCGTAAGAACTGTCTTTGGTTGCGATAAAAACTACGGGCATCGCTTCATCAATCAATGCAATAGGACCGTGTTTCATTTCCGCTGCGGGATAGCCTTCTGCGTGGATGTAAGAAATCTCTTTAAGTTTTAACGCTCCCTCAAGGGCTACTGGGAAATTATATCCACGGCCTAAATAAAGAAAATTGGTTGCGTCTTTAAAGGTTTTTGCAATCTCCAGAATCTGGGGGTCGTGCGTCAATACTTTCTCTACTTTGCCTGGTAAATTTTCCATTTCTACCAATAGCTGCTGGTATTTTTGTTCTGTGATGGAGCCTTTCTTATGAGCAACGATTAACGCAATCATATACAACACAGTAAGCTGGGCTGTAAAGGCTTTTGTGCTGGCAACACCAATTTCAGGACCTGCGTGCGTATATGCGCCTGCATGTGTTGCGCGAGGAATAGAAGAACCCACTACGTTACAAACACCAAAAATGATTGCTCCTTTGGATTTTGCCAGTTCAATGGCAGCGAGTGTATCTGCTGTTTCTCCGGATTGAGAAATGGCAATTACTACATCCCCCTCCTTAATAATTGGGTTCCTGTATCTGAACTCAGAGGCGTACTCTACCTCAACGGGGATGCGGCACGTTTCTTCAAAGAAATACTCAGCAACCAAACCTGCGTGCCATGAAGTCCCACAGGCAACGATAACTACTCTGTCTGCATTTATCAAAGCGTTTACATACTCTCTCAATCCACCCAGAACTAATCGCCCGGTGGAGGAATCAAGTCTTCCTCGCATGCAGTCCATTATAGAGCGAGGTTGTTCAAAAATTTCTTTGAGCATGAAATGCTCATAACCTCCCTTTTCAATGGCCTCCAGCTCCATGTCAACAAACTGTACGTAAGGGGTTAATGGAAGATTGGATGTATCCTTAATTTCAAGTTTACCGTCCTTGATGATGGCAATTTCCTGATCGTTGAGATAAATTACCTCATTGGTATATTCAATGATTGGAGTAGCGTCTGATGCCATAAAAAACTCATCTTTCCCAACACCAATCACCAGCGGGCTTCCTTTTCTTGCAGCAATAAGTAAGGTAGGGTCATCCAATGACATTACTACTATGGCATAAGCTCCTATCACTTTTGTTAAAGCCAGGCGAACGGCTTCATCCAGCGAGCAGTTTTCATTTTCCTTGATGTCTTCAATGAAATGAATAAAAACCTCTGTGTCCGTATCACTCTGAAAGGTGTGCCCCTTGTTAATAAGATCTTGCTTAAGCGCACTATAATTCTCAATTATTCCGTTGTGGATAATGGCCAGCTTTTTAGTGGCTGAATAATGCGGATGCGCATTGCCATCATTGGGTTCACCGTGTGTTGCCCACCGGGTATGCCCCATTCCAATATGGCTTTCTAAATTTAATCCTTTGAGTGATTTTTCTAATTCAGATACTTTCCCCTTCTTTTTATAAACATTGAGGCCGCCATTCATGAGTGCAATTCCTGCACTGTCATAGCCACGGTACTCCAGTCTTTTTAAGCCTTTGATAATAACCTCTTGAGCTTGTCTATGCCCTATATAGGCAACAATTCCACACATATAAAATTATTTGGTTATCGCTGGTACAGTATAAAAAATCTTCAACTTGACATTGTCTTTGTTGAAAACTGTTCTATTTACAGATTTCCCGATTTGTGGAGCCGTTCCAACATTTTGCGGAGCAAATCCAACAAGGGCAAAATTGGTATATCTAAACTCAGGATCTTTTACCTTATACAAAGTTTGAAAGAAATCTGTTAGGTCAGCGGTATACCTTTTATTTTCCGCACTGTAGATGAGGTCAAAAAATGAACCCGTTATTAGTTGGTTGATCTTTTGACCTATTACATACCAACCATCTTCATCCGCAGTCATTGATGGATAGAGAGGAAAGGTTGCTTCGGTGTTAACGGCACTGTTGAAATTGACAAATTTATTGGAGGCATTCAGATACCGAAGCCTCAATGCTTTTGGCGGTGTGAAAGGAGTTGCGTCATCAACGTCAATAGATAGTTGTACGGAGTTGAAAACCAGATTAGGGATGGTGTCGGCAAACTCAAGAAACTTGTCAAAGTTGACTTTAGTGGTCACCGGATCACCAGATTGGTAATAGCGTGTTCCATCCAGCTCAACCTCGACACCCGGAGCGGGTAAGGATGCTAACGGAGTTCCCGTTCTATCCGCAGTAATTTTGCTGAACCCGATCAGTCCAGTGTTAAATAGGGAAAAATTGATTGTTTTTCTCACCATTTTCCCAGTAGTAGCATCGGGTTCATCATAGGTAAGTATCAGTCTGGATTTAGAAAACTTTGTTGAATCTATGTCTGGGTTAAACCCAACTACCTTTGTGTCAGTTGCTCCAGGCCGAATAACAAGCCCTTTAAAAATTCTCCTGAACCTACTAAGTGTAGTATAGTCAGAAGTTTTATTTTTCGCCATTACCAGCAGTTTGTTAGAGAATAACGAATTCAGCGGAATTTTTAAAGTATCAATTGTCTTATGATCCAACTTACCAGGGTTGTTTTTTAGATCATCATGCTTCTGATCATACCCCGATGGATCTATACTGTAAATGGTTGATCCTATTGGCGTTGGGTCGTAAGGAATATTTGAATTAAAGTAATAGGGTTGGTACCCAAGTACATCCTGGACTCTTGGAATTCCCTTTATTGGTGATGTAAAGTGGGGTATGCTGTCTAGAAGTTCATGTACTGTAAAAGTATTTGATGATGATACACCATCACCATATTGGTAAAAATCCGGGCTCAGCACTAAAAATCCAGAAACAAGTGTGGCAGACGAGGCGACATTAATGGTTGTATTAACGGGGCCAAATTGTGTATACGCTTCCGCTGTTATCTCTCCAAAGACATTATCCACATACCTGCCAACCAACAACCTCGGATTTGCAGCATGAGTTAGGTTATTATAAGTCAAGACGGAATCTATCCGCATCACAGATGACGTTACAGGCACCTCTTGATAAGCTACTTTAAACTTATCCGATGTGCTTTTAAAGCCGAGAAGGCTGGTTTCGTCCTCTTTACAAGAAATTAAGAAAATAAGAGCAAGGATCGTTGACCCCGCAAATCTACCCCACAAGTTCATTATATAAATTATAATACGATTCAGTGCAGTTATCGTCTTCTTCAATAGTTTCAATCTTTTTCTCCTTAATCTTTTTCATCAGCCCCTCCAATTTCTTGTTGTCACCCGCTACCGACACAATATCTGAGAACTGAGCCCCCAATTTAATGAAGCCTTCATAGTCTCCTGTTTTTAGATGACCAAGCATATTGTCTTCAATATCCATCATCTTCACTTTACCCATCAGGTCGCCTTTAAACTTGTGGCTAAAGCTATTGTTGTATATCGTAAATACGGTTTTGGTAAGCTTAAATAACGGATCGTTTTTATAAGTTGTTTTGAGGTACAAGGGAATAAAGCTGGTAATCCAGTCATTACAATGTACAATGTCAGGAGCCCACCCTAGTTTACGTACGGTTTCAATCACTCCTTTACAGAAGAAAATAGCCCTTTCGTCATTGTCTTCATAAAATTTGTTCTCCTTATCGTGGAAAACAGATTTTCTATGGAAATAATCTTCATTATCAATAAAATACACCTGAAGCTTTGCATTGGGTATGGAGGCCACCTTGATGATCAAAGGCTTTTCTTCGTCTCCTACAGCGATATTGATACCGGACAACCGTACTACTTCATGTAAACGGTTTTTTCTTTCGTTAATAAGGCCAAATCTTGGCACCAATATTCTTATCTCCATTCCTTTTTCTTGCATGGCCTGGGGGAGTTTCCGAACAAAATCAGAGACTTCACAAGTTTGAAGAAAAGGATTGATCTCACTGGCTACATAAAGAATACGAAGTTTTGACATATTTTTGAGTTTTTACGACAGAATGGAAAATCGAGCCACAAAAGTACGCAAATTTTGCCCCATATTCAACTTTTATAAAATCAAAGGCCTACCTTTGCGCCCCAATAAAATGGCTCTAAATGGAGATTTTCGAAGAAATTGAGCCTTTAAGGGCCTTTCTAAAAGGTAAGCGAGCTGCTTTAAAATCTATTGGACTAGTTCCCACAATGGGAGCCCTTCACAAGGGTCATTTAGCACTAATTCGTGCATCCAAGGCTCAAAATGAGGTAACCATTAGCTCAATTTACATCAACCCCACCCAATTCAATAATCAGGCAGATCTTGATAAATACCCTCGTATGCGTGAGGCCGATATCAAGTTATTAGAGACCGAAGGGTGTGACGTATTATTTGCCCCTTCAAATACCGAGATGTATTCAGGATATCAATCTTTGACTTTTGACTTTGGTACTCTTGATAAGGTGCTGGAAGGGAAGTTCAGACCTGGCCATTTCAGCGGGGTTGCATTGGTGGTGTCCAAGCTCTTCAATATCGTACAACCCGATAGGGCCTACTTTGGACAAAAGGATTATCAGCAGTTTCAGGTAATAAGGAGACTCAATGAAGAATTGAAATTTTCGATAGAACTTCACAGTGTTCCTATTGTAAGGGAGGAGTCAGGTTTGGCGCTTTCCTCTCGCAACCAACGTTTGAATGAACAGGATAAAAAAAACGCATTATTTCTTTACGATACTTTGAGCAATGCCAAAGTTCAGCTTTTGAAGGGAATGCCTTTTTCCGAGATCAAAACTGAAGCAGAGACCAGAGCTAAAAAAAAGGGAGAAGTGAAACTAGAATACTTCGAGCTGGCCAATAAAAATACTTTACAGGAATTGGAGGATGTCAATGACTTTAAAAATGGAATCCTCTTGATTGCAGCATTTGTAAGTGATGTTAGGTTAATCGATAACATGTTGTTAGTAGCAGAGTAATGAGGGTAGAGGTATTAAAATCAAAGATTCACAGGGCTAAGATAACCCAGGCCGAATTACATTATGTTGGCAGTATTACCATTGATGAAAAACTAATGGAGGAGGCTAACCTGGTTGAGGGTGAAAAAGTACAGGTGGTAAATGTAAACAATGGGGAGCGCCTTGAAACGTATGTGATAAGGGGAGAGCGGGACAGCGGAATCATCTGCTTAAACGGCCCGGCAGCACGTAAGGCTATGGTGGGCGATTTGGTTGTAATCATATCCTACGCTTCAATAGAATGGGGAGAGGCCAAATCATTTAAGCCATTTGTGGTATTTCCGGACGAGGACAATAGGCTTAACTGATTGGATGAATTCAAAACTTAAAAATATCCTCCAGTACATTGGCATGTTTGCATTAGCTGCAGGTTTGTTGTGGCTCTCCCTCAAAAGCATTCCCGATGTGGAAGGTGAAAGCAAGGCTGAGTTCCTTTGGGAAACCTGGGCGCGTTCCAACAAATGGTATTTGATTGCAATGGGTATTGTAGCCATGTTAAGTCATGTGTTGCGGGCCTACCGATGGAAAATGTTATTGGTTCCAACTGGAAATAAAGTAAGCCTTGGGAATAGCTTTCTCTCCCTGATGATTGGATACCTCGTTAATCTGGCTGTGCCTCGGGGCGGAGAAATTTCTCGCTGCTATAATTTGCTGAAGCTTGAAAAGACACCCGTTGAAATCTCTTTTGGAACAGTAGTAGCTGAGCGGGTGGTGGATGTACTCTGTTTAGTTATCCTTATTGGCATTTCTTTTATTGTGGAATGGGATAAGTTGATGACTTTCATCAATTCATTGCCTTTTGCTTCAGGTGGAGGTGGTATATATAAATGGTTAATCATAGGAGTAATTGCAATCGGAGGGGTAGTGGTTGCTGTCTATTTTTTTCGCAGAAATGAAAAAATTAAAAAAATTATAATTGGATTTAAAGAGGGACTACTTGCCGTTTTTAAACTTGAAAACAGCTTCAGCTTTATTGTTATTTCTATCCTTATTTGGTTGCTCTATTTTGTGATGAGTTACTTTGTAATCATTGCATTTCCTGAAACACGGGCGCTCGAGTTCAGTGCAGTATTAACCTTGTTTACTATGGGAGCCATTGCAATGGCGGCTCCCTTGCCTGGAGGGGCTGGCTCTTACCATACAATTGTTCCATTGGGATTGGTGATGCTCTATAACCTGCCGCAAGGCGAAGCCATTGCCTTTGTATTTATTTTTCATGCCTGGCAAACTTTCATCATGATTGTGGGAGGAGTATTATCTTTGATTATCAGCTACTGGATAGTACGATGGAGAAAATAGCAAACAAGATCAAAAGTTTAAGCCAAGGCAAAGCCCAGGTAGCAAAATGGCGTAGTCAGGGGCTAAAGATCGTTTTTACCAATGGGTGCTTTGATATTCTTCATCTAGGCCATGTTGATTACCTTGAAAAAGCAGCAGGTCTGGGAGATCGACTGATCATAGGTTTAAACACAGACGATTCGGTGAGCCGTTTTAAAGGGTCGGAAAGGCCCATACAGGATCAAAACTCCCGGGCGAGGATTTTATCCTCACTTCAGTTTGTGGATATGGTGGTTTTATTTAATGAAGACACACCTTTGGAATTGATTTCTAACCTGATTCCTGATATTCTTGTAAAAGGGAGTGACTATTTGGCAGAAAATATCGTTGGCGCGGAAGTTGTGAAAAAGCACGGAGGAGAAGTAAAAACCATTGACTTTGTATCTGGATATTCAACTTCCCGTATAATAGAGAAGATTAAAAAAGTAATTAAATAAGATTATGATTATATACTATGTCATCATAGGGTTTTTTATGTTGTTGAGTTGGATTGTCAGTTCCAGACTCAAAAATAAATTCAAAAAGTATTCTCAAATACAACTGGCCAAAGATTTGACAGGTGCTGATGTAGCCCGTCTCATGTTGGCCGACAATGGGATTCATGATGTGAAGGTGACCAGCGTGAGTGGTGAGCTTACGGATCACTATAACCCAACCAACAAAACAGTGAACCTGAGTGAGGCCGTATACATGGGCAGAAATGCAGCTGCTACAGCAGTAGCCGCACACGAATGTGGACACGCAGTGCAGCACGCGACAGCTTACAGCATGCTTGGATTTAGATCTGCCATGGTACCGATTCAAAATATCAGTGGCACGATTCAACAAATTGTGATGATTGCCCTGTTTGTTGGAGGTGCATTTGTTTACAATGCGCTTCCTACTGCTATTTTATTGATAGTAGGCTGTAATCTTGTCTTCACTGCATTTGCTTTTGTTACCCTTCCTGTAGAGTATGATGCCAGTAAAAGGGCATTGGCATGGATTGAGCAGCGAGGTATTGTTAACCCTAGTGAGCATGCTATGGCCAAGGATGCACTTAATACCGCAGCGCAAACTTACTTGGTAGCTGCCATAGGAGCCCTTGCCAGTTTACTTTTCTGGGTAATGATGTTTTTGGGAGGAAGCAGGGATTAATTGCTAAGTTAAAATCATTTAAATTGCAGGCCTGAGGTAAAACTCAGGCCTGTTTTGTTTTGTTAAGGTTTTAAATCCGAACCAATGAATTTTGAGTTGACCGAAGAGCAAATTGCCGTAAGGGATGCAGCCCGGGAATTTGCAAATACAGAGTTACTGCCAGGAGTAATAGAAAGAGATTCTGAAGCTAAGTTCCCAGCTGAGCAAATAAAGAAGATGGGTGAGCTAGGATTTATGGGGATGATGGTGGCTCCAAAGTATAACGGAGGAGGCATGGATAGTATATCCTATGTTTTGGCAATGGAGGAAATCTCAAAAATAGATGCCTCTGCTTCTGTTTGTATGTCTGTAAATAATTCTTTGGTTTGTTGGGGGCTGGAACAATTTGGTTCTGAAGAGCAAAAAGAAAAGTATTTAAAGAAGCTGGCCACGGGAGAAAAAATTGGTGCCTTTTGTTTGTCAGAGCCAGAGGCTGGCTCTGATGCCACAAGCCAGAGGACAACGGCAGAAGATAAAGGTGATTATTATTTGCTGAACGGAACCAAGAATTGGATCACCAATGGAAATAGCGCTAGCGTTTATATCATCATCGCCCAAACAGATGCTTCAAAAAAACATAAAGGAATTAACGCTTTGATTGTAGAGCGCGACATGGAGGGTTTCGTTGTAGGTAAGAAAGAGGACAAGATGGGAATTCGTGGGTCAGACACACATTCACTGATGTTCACTGATGTAAAGGTGCCAAAAGCGAACAGGATAGGCGAGGATGGTTTTGGATTTACATTTGCGATGACAACCTTAAATGGCGGTAGAATTGGTATTGCATCACAAGCATTGGGTATTGCATCAGGCGCCTATGAATTGGCATTAAAATATTCGAAAGAGCGCAAGGCATTTAACAAGCACCTTTCGGAGCATCAGGCCATTCAATTTAAACTGGCCGATATGGCTACCAAAATTGATGCAGCAAGGCTGTTGATTTGGCAGGCCGCATTTTTAAAAGATCAAAAAAAGAATTTTGTGAAAGCTGCTGCAATGGCAAAATTATTTGCCTCATCAATGGCTCAGGAAGTAACCAGTGAGGCTGTGCAAATACACGGTGGATACGGGTATGTAAAAGAGTACCATGTAGAAAGGTTGATGCGTGATGCGAAAATCACACAGATCTATGAAGGAACTTCAGAGATTCAGCGCATGGTAATTTCCAGAGAGCTTTTGAGGTAATTATTTACTGGCCTCGATGGCTTGATTCCAGTCGTATACTTTTTCGGAAATCTCGATTAAGAGATTAGGTTCTTTTTCAAGCGCGTTACCAATAACAATCATGTCTGCCCCGGCCTCTAAGGCATTTAGGGCTTTGCGGGGAGTATTTATTCCACCCCCAACTACCAATGGTGTTTTTATAGACTTTCGGATAGCGGAGATCATTCTGGAGCTTATTTCTTTTTCCGCCCCACTGCCAGCATCTAAGTACATCAACTTTAAGCCCAGCATTTCGCCTGCTAGGGCTGTGCAAGCGGCAAGTGAATACTTGTCGTCAGGTATAGGGGTTGTGTTGCTGATGTAAGCTACCGAAGTGGTCTTTCCTGAATTGATCAGCAAATATCCGGTAGGGATAATCTCGAGATTGGCATTCTTCAAAATCGGTGCGGCTATCACATGTTGCCCGATTAAAAGATCAGGGTTTCTGCCAGAGATAAGTGACAAGAATAAAATAGCATCTGCTCCAGGATCAATTTGAATGGAACTTCCAGGAAAAATGAGCACAGGGATAGTAACGGATTCTTTAATGTGAGCGATAACTTCTGACAGGTTGGTGGAGGTGACCAGGCTGCCCCCCACCAAAAAATAATCTACACAATTTTCGTTTGCTAAATTGATGAGGTGCCTCAGTTTACTGCTGTCCTCGATTTTATCAGGATCAATTAAAACAGCAATTGACTTTTTTCCAAGCTTGCTTTTTTCTGTCAGTGATTCAAGAATCTTCATCCGTAGCCTTTCTGCTATGTAAATATTCTGAAAGCTTTTCTTTAGCAAACTCGAGCAAAACCATTGTTGCCTGAGTAACTAATATGTCTCCAACCTGAGAAAGCATGTTTGGCGAAGAGGATTCATTGCTTTCCTCCATCTCGTCATCACGCTCATGCTTCTGTTGTTTTGATTTCTTTTTTTTAGATTTTGATGCCGTGAACTGAGTAACAGCAAAATAAGTCAAGGCTAAAGCACCACCAATAAACAGGGCATTGGTTACTACCTTCTCTGTACGTTTAGAAATGGACTTAATCTCGTTTTCGAGTTCTCTTTTGTACATGGCTGAAGCTTTCTTCAGCTTTTGCTTTTCAAGATCAGATTTCTCCAGATTCATACTATTTACTCCTCGTTCTTATTGATCAAATCAGAAAAATATTTTTCGAAAATTTTGTTTAATGGCCTTCTGAAAGCCAACAAAAGCAAAAATATAACAAGGTATAAGCCTGAAATGATGAGATACCCTTCAAAAGAATTAGTGAATAGCGTATTGAGGTACTCTGCGACCCCAATGCTAAAAAAAACAAGAAATAGGAAAGCGAAGAAAATAATTGAAATCTGTGCCAGGCCTTTGGAGAGTGTTTTGGCTATATCTTCTTTTATCTCAATTTTAAGAAGCTTAACGCGCGTCTCCACATACCCCGTAACATTACTGGCGAGATTGTCAATTCTTAAGAATTTTAATATTGTGTCTTTGATTCCTTCCATATTTCAAAGGGCAATATAGCAATTTAAGGACTTTCTTGATTAGTTATTCTTTTTGTATAGCTGCCGCAAAGAAGATTTTTGTCCCCGGCAGTCTTTGAATGCTGCCAATAGATTTTAGTTCAATACTTTATAAAAGTAGATGAGCAGAAATGGAATAACGAAGAATATTAAAAGAATATAAAGAAACCCGACCAATCTGTATTTTCTGGTGAGTTTGCCCAATCCCAGGGAAAGTGCCAATGGTATCTCTCTTAAAACGGGGACAAACAAGAACATGACAACGCCAAAGAGATTAATCAAAAAGTGTGTAATGGCAATATCAATGGCCATGTTGGAGTTAAAAATGGCGGCTATGAATGCGGTGATGGTTGTGCCAATGTTGGCTCCTAATATGAATGGTGCCGCATTCTTTAAATTGACAGCTCCTTTCGCAACTAATGGAACAACCAACGAGGTGGTAATGGTGCTGGATCGAATGATGGCAGTAGTGAGAAGTCCCCATCCGAAAGATTTGAATCGTTTTTCAAAGAAGAATTTTTGAACATTATTCTCTGAGTCAAAACCCAGTAAATCGGTGAGTACTTTTCTGAAAAAGAGCACCGATCCAAATAATAGCCCGAGCGAAAGGGCCATCAGGATAAATCCATTGCTTATGTATCCCATTAAAAACCGAACCAAAAGAAAGGATTTTGTGCCTAACCCGGAAAACTCTTGTACGCCAGAAGATGGGACTTCGCTGAAGAATGAGATGGCAATGAGATGGGATAAGCCGGACAAAAACCCAAAGTAATATTCAAAAGGGAAGAGAATGCTAACGGTAAGAATGTTAAAAAAATCGTGATAGGTACCTGCCGACACGGCCCTTCTAAATTCATTTCTTCTGGCTATAAACCCTAATGAAATCAATGTGCTGGTGATGGTTGTCCCAACATTGGCACCCATCACCATGGGAACAGCACTCTCCGGGGTAATAGCACCGGACGCGACAAGTGCTACCACCATTGATGTGGTGGCAGAACTACTTTGAATGATTGCTGTAACGAGAAGCCCAACGAATAATGCAATGAAAGGGTTTGATGTAGCGATTAGTATTGCTTCAACAGTCGTCTTACCCAGTTGATTAAGGGAAGAGATCATGAGATCTAAGGCAAATAGAAAAACAATAAGAGCAAGAAGGATGTAACCTGTATTCCTCAGGTAAACGCTCCATTTTGCAGATGCTGATATTTTATATTCCTCTTCTTGCGACATGCCAGGTAAAGTTAATCAAGCATATAACCAGGCACATAGGTTGGGGAAGCGAGGTTAATGCATTAATTCCTGTACGGCCATCCAGGCCATCAGCCCAGGAGCAATTTTTAATGCTTCTTCATCAATGTCAAAAGTAGGGGTATGGACATAAGAAGTTATTCCTTTGGCCTCGTTTCTAGTGCCCAACCGGTAAAAAGAAGCGGGTATCTGCTGTGAGTAATAAGAAAAATCTTCTGCCCCCAGAGTAATGTCAATATCCACTACATTCTCCTCTCCCACATATTGAGCTGCAGCGGCCCTAATCCTTCGGGTTAACGCTGGGTTATTCTCCAGATAAGGATAACCATGCGATATTTCCACTTCACACCGCCCGCCCATTCCTTCAGCAATACTTTCTGCCATTTTCCTAATTTTGGATAAGGCAGATGCTCTCCATTCTTCATTCATTGCCCTGAAAGTACCTGCTATCTTTACTTCATTAGGAATAATGTTAGTTGCCCCTTTGCCTACAATGTTCCCAAATGTGAGCACAGTCGGTTGTTTGGGGCTGGCATTTCTACTTATGATTTGTTGTAATGCGATGATGATGTGAGAAGCGATAACGATAGGGTCAATGGTTAATTCGGGTGTTGCCCCGTGCCCACCTTTTCCGATAACAGTAAGGTAGATTTCGTCACAGCTGGCCATATACATTCCTTCCCTGAATCCAATTTTGCCTACAGGAATAAGCGGCATTACGTGTTGTCCTATGATGTGGGAAGGGTTTGGGTTTTCTAAAACACCCTCTTTGATCATCAATGAAGCTCCTCCCGGGTTTTTTTCTTCTCCTGGTTGAAAAATTAGTTTTATCGTTCCTTCAAATTGCTCTTTTAATTCGAATAAAACCCTGGATGCGGTTAGCAATGATGAGGTGTGCACATCATGTCCGCATGCATGCATCACTCCGGGTACAGTTGACTTGTAATCGACCTCGTTGGTTTCCTGAATGGGAAGGGCGTCCATATCTGCCCTCAGGGCAAGGGTTTTTTTAGAAGGATTTTTCCCTTCTACCAATGCAACAACTCCTGTTTCGGCAATACCTTCTATTGGAGATAAACCGTATTCAGTTAATTTTTTAGCAACAAACTTAGCCGTATTGAATTCCTTGTAAGAGAGTTCAGGGTGGGCATGCAAATGCCTTCTGATGGCTATGGTGTCACCAAAATATGTTTCAGAAAGTTGTTTGATGGAATCGAGTAAAGGCATCTGTCAAGTTACGTCAAAATATTTAACTCGGAAAAATGTAGTAACTGTCTACTTGATCAGGATCTTTTCGGGAACGAGGATGGCGTTGGAGAAATAATCCCTCAAAAGGATCAAATCCTTTTGCGCCTCTAACTTTGTAAAATACTTACCTACTGTTACTCTGAATTTTGGTTGGGTGTACTGAATGTCAGCTTCGAGCTCATCTCCTATGGCCTTTACCATTTTTGCTTTTGCGCCAAGGGCCTCTTCTCTTTTGGGTCCCGAATATATCTGGATGGTGAAGCCATCAACGAATCTCCTGAGTTGGTTGAGCTTGTCAAGGCTGTCCAACACCATATCCACTTTGGCATTGACAGTGTTGGTGGCCGCAAGGATCTGTTTTTGCTCAACAGGATCAGACTGCGTCTCAATAGAATCACTGTCATCTGCTTCATAAGCCGGGCGCACCAAAGTGAGATCTTCTGTATAGGTATCGTTTGACGAATTAATGCCTGACTGCTGGGCAACACATGAAACCTGTAGGATCAACAAGGTCAGGCTGAGATTTAGCGTATATTTTTTCATACCAATAAATAACTTACGTGGTATCATCTCTATTGTTCTATCACTATACATTTTCCATTCTTCACATCGTCCTCCACTTTTTTGAACTTCACATCTTTTAATACTTTTCCATCTGTGTACTGAACGCTCACCTTGTCGTTTCTGCCCGCAATTTTCTCGGATTTTACAGGTTGTATTTTTTCTTCGACAGCCCGTTCACCACCCTGAGGCTGAGCATGTTGGTGCCCACCCCCCTGAAGCAAAGATCGTGATTCATCCTTTTGTTCCTTAAGCCTTTCTCTCCTTTGAGATCTGGCTTCCTGCACTTGTTCCGGCTCTCGTACCGGAATATCAGCCTTTATCAAAAACGAAATTGTTTCTTCATTTACCTTAGCAATAAAGCGTTTGAAGGCCTCAAATCCTTCAAACTTATAAATAAGGAGCGGATCTTTTTGCTCGTATACAGCATTCTGCACAGACTGTTTTAAGTCATCCATGTCACGGAGATGCTCTTTCCATTGTTGGTCAATGATTGCCAGGGTGATCATTTTTTCCATGGCATGAATCAACTCTGCGTTTTTAGTCTCCACACATTTTTTCAAATCCGCAGCCACTCCAATTTGTTTTACGCCATCAGTAAAGGGGACTAAAATATTTTCAATAGTGGCTCCTCTGGTTTTGTTGATCTCTGTAATAACAGGTAGCGCCTTTTCGGCCACTCCTTTATTTTTTTGGTTGTAGTGTTTTAATGCTTCATCATAAAGCTTCTCTGCCAATTGGGTGATGTCGCTCTTCTTAAATTCTTCTTCATTGACTGTAAAATCAAATCCCAATAGGCTGACCACATTGAGCTTAAAATCACTCAGACTATCCCCTGCTTTTCCATTGGCCACTATATCTTCACAGGTGTCATAAAGCATGGTAAGAATATCCAACTTCAAACGCTCACCAAATAATGCATTCTTTCTTCGTTTGTAGATTACCTCGCGCTGTGAGTTCATCACGTTGTCATACTCCAGCAAGCGTTTGCGTATTCCAAAGTTATTTTCCTCTACTTTTTTCTGAGCACGTTCTATTGAGTTGGTCACCATAGAGTGAGAAATTACTTCTCCCTCTTTTAGGCCTAATTTATCCATGATACGGGCTATGCGCTCAGGCATAAATAATCGCATCAGGTTATCCTCAAGCGAAACATAAAATCTGGATGACCCCGGGTCTCCTTGGCGGCCAGCCCTACCTCTAAGCTGCCTGTCTACTCTTCTGGATTCGTGGCGCTCTGTACCAAGTATGGCCAATCCCCCGGCAGCTTTGGATTCAGGAGCCAGTTTAATGTCAGTTCCACGACCCGCCATGTTAGTGGCAATGGTCACACTACCTGGTTTTCCCGCTTCAGCGACTACCTCTGCTTCCTTTTGATGCTGCTTTGCATTAAGAACCTGGTGTTTGATCTTCTTCAATTGAAGCATTCTGCTTATTAATTCAGAAATTTCGACAGACGTAGTACCTACAAGTACAGGTCTTCCTGCTTCTGTAAGGTTTACGATCTCATCTACGACTGCATTAAACTTTTCTCTTACGGTTTTAAATACCATATCATCCATATCATTCCTGATGATAGGTTTGTTGGTAGGAATAACCACCACATCGAGTTTATAAATATCCCAAAGCTCTCCCGCTTCTGTTTCTGCAGTACCTGTCATACCCGCAAGCTTGTGGTACATTCTAAAGTAGTTCTGCAACGTGATGGTGGCATAGGTTTGAGTGGCGTCCTCCACCTTCACATTTTCTTTTGCTTCGATCGCCTGATGCAAGCCATCAGAGTATCTTCTTCCATCTAAAACCCTGCCTGTTTGCTCATCTACAATTTTAACTTTGCCATCCACGATAATGTATTCGGTATCCCTCTCGAATAGTGTATAAGCTTTGAGCAATTGGTTGATGCTGTGAATGCGCTGGGCTTTGGCGGTATAATCTCTTATTAATTCTTCTTTTTTCTGAAAACGTTCTTCGTTGGTGAGCCCTTCATCTTTTTCAATTTTATCCAGCTCAAGGCCAATTTCAGGGAGAATAAAAAACTTTGGATCCTCACCTTCACCTGTAATCAGGTCAAGTCCATTGTCAGTAAGATCGATGGTGTTATCTTTTTCATCGATGGTGAAGAAGAGGGGTTTATCAGCCTCAGGCATCATCTTCTTATTGTCCTGGAGGTAGAAATTTTCAGTTTTTTGAAGAATATTTCTGATGCCTGTTTCGCTAAGAAATTTGATGACAGGCTTATGTTTTGGCATACCGCGAAATGAACGGAATAAAGCCAGTCCGCCATCTTTTTCATTACCTTCTGCAATGGCCTTTTTCGCTTCATTTAATAGTTGATTAACTAATTTTTTCTGAGCTTCTACAATTTTGTGAATACGAGGTTTCAAATCATAGAATTCGTGTTCATCCCCTTTAGGGATAGGGCCAGAAATGATTAAGGGTGTTCTTGCTTCATCCACCAGCACACTATCCACCTCATCCACCATGGCATAGTGATGACCTCTTCGCTGCACAAGCTCTTCCGGGTCACGGGCCATATTATCACGCAGGTAATCAAAACCAAATTCATTATTGGTTCCATAAGTAATATCCGCTTCGTAGGCCTTCCTCCTTTCAGTGGAGTTGGGTTGATGTTTATCAATACAATCAACTGTAAGCCCGTGGAACTGAAACAATGGAGCCATCCATTCACTGTCGCGCTGGGCCAGGTAATTATTTACGGTTACAATATGCACTCCTCTTCTGGCAAGTGCATTCAAGAAGGTAGGGAAGGTAGCCACCAAGGTTTTTCCTTCACCGGTAGCCATCTCAGCAATTTTTCCCTGGTGAAGTACGATGCCCCCAATAATTTGAACATCGTAATGCAACATGTCCCATTTGATGACATTTCCTGCGGCCAACCATTGATTTTTCCAGATTGCTTTCTCTCCTACGATTTTAACATTTTCATGTGTGGCAGCCATTACCCGGTCAAAGTCCTGGGCAGTAACTTCCAGTTCCTCGTTTTCCTTAAAGCGCCTGGCCGTTTCTTTTACGATAGCAAATGCCTGGGGAAGTGCATCCAATAAAATGACTTCCAACTCAGTATTTCTTTCCTTTTCAATTCGATCAATGTCAGCGAAAATGGATTCTTTTTCGTTGAGGTCAAGTTCTGGGTGATCGGTTATTCGCTGGTGTAGTTCAGCAAGCTTGTCGTCAATGTGTTTTAACCTTTGATCAATATGAGATTGGATCTCGTTGGTCTTGCCGCGCAGTTCATCATTTGAAATAGAAAGTAATTTTTCACCTTCTGCCTTGGTGAGCTCTACCAGCGGCATGGTACTTTTGACGTCTTTTTGCGATTTTGAGCCTAAGATCTTTGCAATAAATTTCAGCATAGAAAAAATGATATATAAACATTCCCGGACGGAGCAGGCATTAGAAGAGCCATTTTGCCATCAAAAGGAGTGCAAAGTTAAGGATTTCAGAGGTGCAATTATAGTTCCAAGTCCCCTTCAAATACCATTTTGGCAGGTCCAATAAGGAAAACATCGACAAAAGTGGCGGAGATGTTGCCGTTGGCTGCCAAACCGGTATCTGGTGTGTCTGCCCTGAATTCTACAACTAAATTGCCGCCTTTTACTCTTACCATAATAGGGGATGAATAGCCAGCAAGTGAGGCTGCAATGGCTGCGGCTGTTACGCCTGTGCCACAAGAGAGCGTTTCATCCTCTACGCCACGTTCATAGGTTCTTACCGCTATGGTATTGTCAGGGAGTAACTCGACAAAGTTAGCATTGGTGCCTTGTGGCTTAAAAACATCGCTGTTTCTGACTTTTCGGCCCATTTCCAGCACATTTAGTTGATCCAATTGCTTGACAAACCTGACATAATGGGGGGAGCCGGTATCAATAAAATAGGCATCGTTCAATTTTTTGATGCCCCTGACATCACTCATTTTTAAACGAACAGTTTGATCCTTTAAAATGGAGGCCTGATGCATCCCATCAAAAGCATTAAAAGAGGTGTTTTTATCAATAATGCCCAATGAGGATGCGAATTCCACTGCAGATCGGCAGCCATTACCACATAGGCTTTGAGAGCCATCACTGTTGTAGTAGACCATATTAAAATCTGCCTCATCTGAATTTTCAATCAGAATAAGGCCATCGGATCCAACGCCAAACCTTCGATCGCATATTTTTTTGATTTCATCCTCAGTAAAAGACCTGTTTGCAGAACGGTTGTCGATTAAAACGAAATCATTGCCTGTAGCTTGATATTTATGAAAGTGAATTCGCATACTAAGGCTTACTTCACTTCTTCGTAGTCTACGTATTCGCCACCTTTGATGTCAGAATTATTCTTACTTTTCGGGGATGTGCCGTTTACATTTACATTACTACCTGGAGGCCGATAGTGAGTTCGTCTTTGGGAAGAAGTCATACCCAAACCAAAAAACAACCTACCAAATTTTGTCAGCACATAAATTGTAATCGCTATAATTAATAAGAGTTTCAGCATTTTCTCTTCTTCTGTATGGTGTTAGAACTGATAATCAAAGGTAATGGTTTCAGGGGAAAAAGTGTTTTTTCGCTAAAACCTTATAATTTGGCTTTGGCTTACTGTTGAAAATGTGCAAATAACATTGAATGACACTGCTAGTCCCGTAAAATCTGTGCCTGCTAAATGGGTTTGGTGGGCTTGGCCATTGCTACTTACATTTTTGGTTTCAATTTCTTATGGCTCTTATTACCTAAGAAATTTTACTGATTCGGTGCTGTTGTATTTGCCTACTCCCTTTGCAATTATCTTGTTGTATTGGTATGGGCCAAGAATGCTTCCCATTATTTTTATCAACGAGATCATTACGCTTCTCCTTTGGGGCGCGTCAGGTAGTTGGATAAGAATTGTTTTGCTTGCTACCCATGCACCCGTGATGACATATGCTTCATGGTTTTTTTATAAACGCACCAACAAGGAGGGTCTAAACGATTTACTGAGCTCAACAGACTCCTTTATTCGATTTGTGCTTTTGGGTGTTTTTGTTCCTTTACTGATCAACTCCCTGTTTACCTACCACTATTCGTTTCTTAACCACGATTTGTATAAAGTATCCCTAATCTTTCTTGCTGACTTTCTCACGATTATTACAATAGCAACACCTTTGCTTTATTTTCTAGCTCCCAGAGAAAACAGATTTAGTCTCACTATAGCCAAACCGTTTGCAACAACTACTCTAAAGCAACGTACCCCCAGGGCCATTCAGTTTTGGCTAATTGTGATTGGGTTTGTGGCCATGATTTTTTTCGTGAATTTTGATCCTTATTGGTATATCTATGGGGTGGTCTCCATTATAGTAGCCATTCAAAGGGGCTTTGCAACGGTTATTTTGATTAACTGTATCATTTTTGTTCTTAATTACATTCTTCCGGTACTTGACTTCGCAGATATTTTTCTTGCTTCAGAAGGCTCAACGCAATCTGTAAGTGTGCATTTAGGAATGTTGGCCATGATTATTTCATCTTCATTGATCGGCAGGGTAATATCAGATCTATGGAATGTTGAGTATCAACTGACGCAACAAAAAAAGGAATTGGAGAATGCCAATAGTCAACTAACCAAAACCAATTCAGAACTTGATCGATTTGTGTATAGTTTGTCGCACGATATTAGCGCACCACTCAAATCAATTAAAGGGTTGGTAAACTTAAGTAGGATTGAGAGCTCTCCGGAACAGAGCACGCTTTATTTATCGAAGATTGATACAAGTATCAATAAACTTGAATCATTTATCGCAGAGGTCATTGATTACTCGAGAACGAACCGCAAGGAAATACGCACCGAGAAAATTCATCTTGAAACGGTGGCAAAGGAATTGATTGAAGACTTTAAATACCTTGAAAATTTTAAAAGAATTGAGTTCAAGTATGATTTTGTTGTTGAGCACGTGGTTACCGATAAGTTTCTATTAAAGGTTATTCTGAGCAACTTGATCTCCAATGCCATCAAGTATCAAAAGGTAAATCCTGAACACATGCCTTTTATTAGTTTGTCTTCCAGTAAAGAGGGTGGGCTTACTAAGATTATAATTGAGGACAATGGTGAGGGAATTGCGCCTCAATTTCAGGAAAGAATATTTGAAATGTTTTATAGGGGTTCAAACAATTCAACAGGTTCCGGCCTCGGCCTGTATATCTTAAAAGAGGCCATTGAGAAACTTAATGGAAAAATAGAAATGAATTCAGAGTTGGGACAAGGATCCTCTTTCATCATTTCTATCTCATCATCTGCTCAAGTATAGGTTTCTTTCAGCATAGATGCCCAGGAAGTAATCATCAAGTAAATCATCGATAAAGTAAATGGATTCGCCTGTTGATTTCATTTCGGGGCCCAGTTCTTTATTTACATCGGGGAATTTATTGAAAGAGAATACTGGAACCTTGATAGCATAACCGTTCTTAGTAGGTTTGAAATCAAAGTCGGTTACTTTCTTCTCACCCAGCATGATTTTGGTGGCGTAGTTTACATAAGGCTCATCATATGCCTTGCAAATAAATGGAACCGTTCTTGAAGCTCGTGGATTGGCTTCGATTACATACACCTTGTCGTCTTTGATAGCATATTGTATGTTGATAAGACCAACTGTTTTAAGTGCAACCGCAATTTTTTGGGTATAGTTTTCAATTTGCTTAATAACAAAGTCTCCAAGATTATAGGGAGGTAAAACAGCATAAGAGTCTCCTGAGTGGATCCCGGCAGGCTCTATGTGCTGCATAATACCAATGATGTATACATTCTCTCCATCGCACAAGGCATCAGCTTCAGCTTCTATGGCTCCGTCAAGAAAGTGATCGAGCAATACTTTATTTTCAGGAAGGTGTTTCCAAATATCAATAATGTGATTCTCTAATTCTTTTTCGTTGATCACAATCTTCATACTTTGGCCACCCAACACATAAGAAGGCCGCACTAAAAGAGGGAATCCAATTCCTTTTGAAACCTCCAATGCTTCATCCGCATCTGTGGCAACCCCAAATGGAGGATAGGGAATGTCCATTTCTTTCAATAAGGTAGAGAAACTTCCACGGTCTTCTGCTAAATCCAATGCCTCATAGGAAGTACCCATTATCTTAATCCCGTATTTGCTGAGTTTTTCTGCAAGTTTTAAGGCTGTTTGCCCACCCAACTGTACGATTACTCCTTCAGGCTTTTCATGCTCAATGATGTCGTAGATGTGCTCCCAAAAAACAGGTTCGAAGTACAATTTGTCGGCAATATCAAAATCGGTAGAAACAGTTTCAGGATTACAATTGATCATGATGGTTTCATAACCGCACTCTTTGGCAGCCAATACCCCATGTACACACGAATAGTCGAACTCTATGCCTTGTCCAATCCGATTGGGGCCAGACCCTAATACAATTACTTTTTTTCTATCCGATGAAACGGATTCATTCTCTTCACCGAAGGAAGAGTAGTAATAAGGAGTTTGTGCTTCAAACTCTGCGGCACAAGTATCAACGAGTTTATACACCCGATTGATGTTCATTTCCTTGCGCTTCTTATGCACTTCACTTTCCAAACATTTGAGCAAATGAGCGATCTGTCTGTCAGCATATCCTTTCTCTTTTGCAGTACGCATGAGTGAAACAGGAAGGGTGTCAATCTCATACTTCCCAATTTCTTTTTCCAACTCAATCAGTTCCTCAATTTGCAGTAAAAACCACTTATCAATTTTGGTGAGTGACAAAATGGTTTTCATCGAGATGCCTAACTTCATCGCATCATAGATATGAAACAGTCTGTTCCAACTGGGGTTTTCCAGACTATAAAGCAGCTCGTCTTGTTTGGTTAGTTCTTTGCCATCTGCCCCCAGGCCGTTTCTTCTTATTTCAAGTGATTGACATGCCTTTTGAAGTGCCTCCTGAAAGTTGCGGCCGATACCCATCACTTCTCCCACGGATTTCATCTGTAAGCCCAACCTTCTATCTGTTCCTGGAAACTTATCAAAATTCCATCGCGGTATTTTTACAATTACATAGTCAAGGGTAGGCTCAAAGTAGGCAGTAGTGTTTCCTGTAATGGCGTTGCTAAGTTCGTCAAGGTTGTAACCAATGGCGAGTTTGGCAGCAATTTTAGCAATGGGATATCCGGTAGCTTTAGAAGCTAATGCTGATGAACGTGAAACCCTTGGATTGATTTCAATGCCAATAATGTCGTCCGTATCTGGATTAACAGAGAACTGCACATTACAACCACCGGCAAATTGTCCAATGCCATTCATCATTTTGATGGCCAGATCCCGCATATTTTGATACACGGTGTCAGGAAGTGTCATGGCCGGGGCAACAGTAATACTATCTCCGGTATGGATGCCCATCGGGTCGAAATTTTCAATTGAGCATATGATAATAATATTGCCAGACCCATCTCTGAGCAATTCTAGCTCATATTCTTTCCATCCCATTATACTTTGCTCCACCAATACTTCATGTATGGGGGAAGCATGGAGGCCACGGTTCAGTGCAGCATCAAAATCTTCGGCTCTCTTTACAAAGCCTCCGCCAGAGCCACCCAATGTATAAGAGGGTCGAATAACCAATGGGAATCCAATTTCTTGTGCAATTTCTTTTCCTTCAAGGAACGAGGTGGCGGTAGCGCCTTCGCATACACCCACACCCAATTCTTTCATTTTCAGACGAAATTTCTCTCTGTCCTCTGTAGTTTCAATGGCTTTAATATCAACACCAATGATTTTAACGCCATAATGCTCCCAAATACCTGCATTCTCACAATCGATGCAAAGGTTGAGGGCCGTTTGGCCACCCATGGTGGGGAGCACTGCATCGATATGATGTTTTTCAAGAATCTCTTTAATATATTTTTTCTCCAGTGGCTTTAGATACACATGATCTGCAGTCACCTTATCTGTCATAATGGTGGCTGGATTGGAGTTGATGAGAATTACCTCAATGCCTTCTTCCCTTAACGACCTGGAGGCCTGGGATCCGGCATAATCAAATTCACAAGCTTGACCAATAATAATGGGGCCGCTCCCAATTATGAGTACGGACCGAATACTTCTATCTCTTGGCATTGTGGGGGAGGATTAGATAAATCGGATGCAAAAATAATGATGATTTGCAGGATATTGGGGTCAATCCGAATAAAATCTCTGAAATTTTAAAAACTAATTATTGCCTCCTTGATTTTACTCAAATGAGGTTTCTGGCTTTTAATTCCAGGTACTTATTAATGGTGTTGACGGTGAGATTTTCTGGAGGAGTAAGGAGTGCCTGGACACCATGCCTCAATAATTCTTTTACGATGAGTTTTTTTTCCAGATAGAGTCTTTCGGCAATGGTTTTGTGATAAATCTCTTTAAGGCCATTCGCATTTCTGGATGTAATCTCGCTCAATTCTGTATTCTCAAAGAAGATAACAACCACCAAGTGCTGCCGAGCCAGGCTGATGATGTACGGCAGTTGGCGCTGTAGCGCAAAGACAGTTTCAAAATTTGTGAAAAGTAAAAGCAGACTTCGCTGCGAAATTTTTCTTTTAATGATGGTGTGAAGATGGGAGTAGTCCGACTCAACGTAAGCTGTTTTCTGATTGTACAAGCTTTCAAGAATATTGTTCATCTGATTGCTGAGACGATTGGCGGGCAAGATGGTATTTACCTTGTCCTGAAAAGTAACAAGTCCGGCTTTATCACTTTTTCTGATGGCGATATTGGAAATCACCAGGCTGGCATTAATAGCATAATCGAGCAGGCTCAGACTATTGAAGGGCATCTGCATCACCCTTCCTTTGTCAATGATAGAATATACTTGTTGAGCGCGTTCGTCCTGAAAATGATTCACCATAAGTCGTGATCTTCTGCTGGTGGCTTTCCAGTTGATGGTTCGAAAATCGTCACCCGATACGTAATCCTTGATCAGTTCGAACTCCTGATTGTGGCCTATTCTTCTAATTTTTTTTATTCCAGTTTCTGTTAGCCGATTGCTGATGGCGAGCAGTTCATATTTTCTCATTTGTATAAATGAGGGATATACCGGCACCAGTTTATTTTGGGAAAATGAAAATCTTCTGGAAAGAAAACCGAGCGGTGAGCTCACCAATGCATTTACGGCACCGAAGGAATAAGACCCACGCTTTACCGGTCTGAGAAAATAGGAGATTGTTTTATTTTCGCCCGGAGTTAACGTGATCTGGAATTCAAGGTCTCTGCGCTGAAACTGATGGGGTATTTCATCAAAGATTTTGAGGCTGATTTTGAAGACAAAATAGTTTTCTAAATAGATTCTGATTTCATTCTCATCGCCATTGGAAAGTTTGTCGGGTGTAAACCGGATGCCGTACATTCCTTTCTTCACCCGGTAGAGCAAAATAAAATCGGTAGCAACGAGCACCAGGAAACAAAAGAACAGCACCTTGGGTACCCACAATACATCCGGCAACACAAAGCTGATGATAAAAAGAATAACCAGTGCGATGGCCGCCTGGAAGAAACGTTGAGTCAGAAAAAGGCTTCTAACGAATTTCATCTCGGAACTTCAATCTTATCTATGATTTGTTGTACAATCACATCTGGTGATATGCCTTCCATTTCTTTTTCAGGACTTAAGGCGATGCGATGCCGCAAAACAGGCAGCGCAATTTTTTTAATGTCTTCAGGATTTATAAAATCACGACCTTGGATAAGTGCAAATGCTTTTGCTCCATTTAATATAGCGACAGATGCTCTGGGTGAAGCGCCTAAAAATAACATGGGGTTGTTTCTTGTCTCCTGTACAATCTGGGCAATGTACCGCATAAGATGCTCCTCTACATGTACTTTCTGCGTAAAGGCTTTCATGTTCGCAATATCTTCAGCGGAAATAATTGGAGCTACTTCTTCCACAGCAAGCGAACCTTCACGTTGGTGTTGCTTAGAAATGATGCTTATCTCTTCGTCTAGGTTGGGATAATTGACAACAATTTTAAATAAGAAGCGATCCAGTTGCGCCTCAGGGAGTCTGTAAGTTCCTTCATGTTCAATTGGATTTTGCGTGGCCAATACCATGTAGGGTTTTTTCATGATATGGGTTGCGCCATCAACTGTCACTTGCCTTTCCTCCATCACTTCGAAAAGAGCGGCCTGTGTTTTAGCGGGAGCCCTGTTGATTTCATCAATCAAAACGATATTTGAAAATATTGGTCCTGGATGAAATTCGAAGTTGGAGTTTTTCATGTTGAATACCGATGTCCCCACAACATCTGAAGGCATCAGGTCGGGGGTAAACTGGATACGGGAGAATTCAACGGAAATTATTTTAGAAAATAATTTAGCAGTTAGCGTTTTAGCAACTCCCGGTACTCCTTCTATCAACACATGGCCATCCGCAAGAAGGGCGGTTACCAACAAATCAATCATCGCCTCCTGGCCAACAATTACTTTACCTATCTCCTCTTTTATTTTGCCCACTTGCGCACTGAGCTTTGTCAGGTCTACACGGCTTTCAAAAACGGGTTCTTCCATATTATTTTTTTATAAAATCTTCAATTTGTTTATTTAATGCGATGAGTTCTTCAGAAGTTATTTCATGCTTCTTTTGAATGTTCTGAATGTTCTCGAAAAGAATGGATGTGGATTTCTCATCATTTCCTGTTTTTCGTGCCACATGGCTAAGGTCATCTATAGAAGTCATACTCAGGTGGAAGCGACTTCTTAAGGTATCAAAGAAAAACACAATTTTCTTCTCTGCAATGTTTTTGTGGTCTCCTCTCTGATAATAGAGGTTCCCGATGGTAGATGCAAACTCCAGGGTGGTATTTTTTATTGGAGGGATAATCGGAATGACGCGTTGTTTTCTTTTTGATTCAAATAAGATCAATAAGAGAATGGATGTGATAGTAATATAATAGGCCCAGGTAAGTGATTCTTGTGTTAGGATAAAACGCAGTGGTGTTCCGGCCTCCATTCGGCCAAGATGATAGAATTCAGTCCAGACCAGTTTTTGTTCTTTCAGATAGGATAATGACTGCGAAGCGAAATTATAATTTTCCTCATGGAGCATATTGATATTGGTGAAGGCGAGGGGAGTACTGTTTACAATCAATGAGCCTTTCCCGATGGCCATATGAAGCGTAACAGGTTGGCCTGAATTATTTCTTCCAATGATGGTAGTGTGAAGTGAATCGTAAGAGCTGAAATAGTTATGTGCATTGTCTCTCCGGTATTTATACGTAGCCAATGTATCGAAAGAGGGATTGGAGAATTGCAATGTGACCGAATCGTCTTGACCTACTATTCCACTATCATTAAACAGATAGTCCTCTGTGTCAAGATTAAGCGTGTCTGCCAGCTTTCCACTAAAATAATGAGCCGATAAAAAAACGGTATTCCCATCAGCCACGAATTGAAGTAATGATTCCGTGTCTTCCTTTGCCATATTCAAAGAGGTGGAAAGACTTAGCAGTGCCGTATTTTCAACTTTTGACTCAAGCAGCTCATACATTGTTTTGTTGGTGATGGATATAGTGTCAAACAGATCCGGAAGTAATTCATTTAACACAAAAGTGCCGTAAGGATCTTTGTCGGCATGTGAAAGTGAAATAGACCAATTGTGATTTTTTGGACTTAACAACTGGACAGTCACGTAGATCCCTATAAAAGCAGATAAATACAGGATGTATTTCCAGTCCTTTTTCATCGGTTAGAAGTTTTTTCTTTTAATGAATGAAAAAGTTGTTGTGTTTTCGTGAAGGCTTCTTCCCGGATAGGAAAATTTCCGTACCAGGCGTAATCGAAATAAAAACTGAGTTCGTTGAAATTGGCTTTCAATTCGCCTGAGTTCAGTTCGTCTACGTAGTCGTGATTGGTCTTTCCGGCATGCCAGTGAATGTATTGTTTGTCTGTTAAAAGTTTTAATGATTGAAGGAAGACCAACCGGATACCTTCTCTGTATTTCTGTTGGGTAAGAGCATCCTGGATAAGTTTATCAAAATCCATTTCATGAATATTTTCATGAAATACATTGGTAGTGATAGAGCCACGGTCAGCACCGGAATATAAAATGCGAAAAGCATTTACCCTTAAAATCATTAATAGGATGACCATGAAGCCGACAAAGGCAGCCACGTACACAAGTACCCTTCCCCAATTGGTACTGGTAGCCCCTTCAAAAAGTGTGTTGATGAACCTTCCAATCCATTGCCAAAAACGATCCCAGATGCTTTCGGCCATTGTAGGAGGTTCTTTATAATCAAAATCCTTATCCAGCTTAAGGCTGGTTATCTTTTCTTTTGCAAATTTCTTTGCTATAATTTTTGTGGTGTCATTGGGTGCATGGTAGACAATGTCATCTTCTTTTTCATAATTATAGTATTCTGTAGAATCATAATGGACGTCTGCATCCTGAGCACAGACAAAGGTGGGTGGTAACAACACCAGCAACCAAATGAATATCGGCAGGGTGAACCTCATTAATAATCCTCTTCTCTTTTTGATGTCTGGTCAGGCGCGTTGCCCAGGGTTTGAATTTCATCCATAAGTCCCTTTGCTTCTTTTAACTCCACAAGATTAAAGTATTGCAAAGCGATGCCCACATTGGGTATAGAATAAAGTACCATTTGGGCGAGATAATAAAGTGTAAACGAAATGATAGTGAGCAATCTCCAGTTGAACGATGGTTCTTGAAAGGTTTCTGTTGATACACTGTGAAGACTGGAAATAATGGTGGCAATGTACCAGGGCATGATAAACAGGTACGACATTGTTGATACGATCATGCTTAAGATAAAGATTAATCCAAAAGTGCTCCACCATTTTCCGCGCACTAAATAGAACGATCGCCTCAATGCCTCAAAGAAGCCAGTTTTTTCATATGCTCTAATGAAGAACGTGAGAGAGGCACCAAATAGCAGATAAATAATGCCTACAATCACGCCCATTACACCAAAAAAGACAAGAATGGGAGAGAGGGTGCTAATGATTACTACAGGAACTAACATAATTATATAAGCTGCGACCAAAAGCAATCCAAAGAAAAACATTGTGCTCAGGTACATCCAGAAAGTTTCCTTCACGCGTGCCCAAACTTCAGCTACTTCAATTTGGCTTGATTTTTTCTCTCCATATAAAATAATGTAGTTGTTAATAGCTGATAAGGATGCTACACCACTTACTATTAAAAAGACCATGGCCAGTATAACCTGAAGCCAAAAATTGACTGAGAGAAAATATTTTTCAACCATCTCACTGCTTCCCGGGTTATTGAAAGAGTCTTGAGAGAGATTAAGAAAGTCGCCAATAAATGAACCCATCATCAGGCTGCCCATAAGCACGGGCGGGCCTGCGATAAACAGCACACTTTTTATTAGGGGCACAAAATTTTGTTTGAGAAATTCAAAAGTGTCGTTAATTTTTTTACTGAAATCCCGTGCTTTATGAAATTCTATCAGTGTGAAAACTTTCATTGCGGTTGAGTTGAATGGGATAAATGATAAAATAAAAAATCATAAGAAATGCTGATGCACCAATAATTATAGCTTTAAAACTCCAGTGCATAAAGGCATAGCGCGTAATAAAGGATTCTATGAACCCCGCCAAAATAAAGAATGGGACAAGGCCTATAACAATTTTAAGCCCTTTAAGAGCACCTATTTTGAATGAAGCGAGCCGGGAATAGGTTCCTGGAAATAACAAACTGTTTCCCATGGTAAATCCTGCCGCAGCGGCAATTACAATAGAAGATAATTCTACTGTTCCGTGTAGCATGATAACGGGTAATGCCTGGGCCAGCTCATTCTCCTGAGAAAAAAACATTAAAAATGTGCCCACCATCAATCCGTTATAGAATAAATAAAAGCCAGTGCCAATGGAAGCAAAAAATCCATAAACGAAGACCTTGAAGGAGACCATTATATTGTTAAGAGTAATTTGGAAGAACATTTCCATTGGCCCGGCTCCTGAATAAACCTGTGTGGGGTTGCCATTATTAATGTTTTCAAGGGTCATGTTTACATACCCGTCTCCAAGAATCAGCCGGACAAAGGTGTCATCATAGGCGGTGGATACCGCACCGATAATCCCGGCTATAATGAAGATGAGGAAAGCATAAAGAAATGGTTTCCTTACCTCATACATTATTCGGGGCAATTCATCCTTCCAAAAAGTAACAAATCGGTTTTTGTCTTCCCTTTTATTTTTATAAATCTCCAGGTGGATTTTGCTGGCGAGCGCATTGAGGTATTGGGTGGTTCTGCTTTTTGGGTATTGGGTGTGGGAAAACGACAGGTCGTCAGTAATCTGAATAAAAAGCTCCGCTAATTTATCAGGTGGAGCCTGTTGTTGTTGGGAAACAATTTTTTCAAATTCCTCCCATCGGGGTTTATTTGTTTTAATGAAATTTGCTTCTCGCATCTTCAGAAACAATTAAGGCTGGAAGTTAGAGGTAAAGATCATTACCTCCAACTTCCAGCCTTTGTAGACTAAGATTAAGTGTTGTCTATGAGTTTGTTTGAAGCTGCTGCGCTACCTCTGCAACTTTATTCCACACTCTGAATACATTCTTGTAACATATTTTTTCGATGTCTTCTTCGGAATACCCTCTTTTCAATAACTCAAAAATAAGGTTGGGGTAGGAAGAAACATCTTTAAGTCCTGTGGGCAAACTGTCACCCACTCCATCGTAGTCCGTACCAATTCCAACATGGTCTATACCGGCAAGCTCTACCACGTGATCAATATGATCAACTACTTTTTCTAATGTGGCATAGTGTTTCGGATTGTCTTTTCTAAATTGTTCAATGATGGGTTGAGCATCGGCATCCTCTTCAGTCAATCCTGCGTCAGCCAATAATGCTTTTAACTTCTCGGTATTTGCATTGTTGGCCTGCACTACGGCTGAGTCCAAAAAGGACGAGCCATAATTAATTTGAATTACTCCGCCTTTGGCTCCAAGTTCTTTAATCATATCATCATTCATGTTCCTTTCAAAACCGGGTGTGAAAAAACGACAAGAGGAATGAGAGGCAATAGCTGGTGCTTTGGAAAGCTCCATCACCTGATAGAAAGTGTCATCATCTACGTGAGAGATATCCACCATTATTCCCACTCTATTCATTTCAGCAACCACCTCGCGGCCATATTCACTTAGTCCACCATGAGTGCCAGTAGGATCATACGAAGAATCACAAATCTGATTGTCTTTGCCATGTGTTAAGGTCGCGTAGCGGATTCCGCGATCATAAAAATATTTTATGTTGGCCAGATCATTTCCAAAAGGGGCTGCATTTTCCATTCCCATAGGTAGGGAGATTTTACCAGCCTTGAAATTGGCCTCTACCTCTTGGGGTGAATTGGCAAGCGCGAATTTATCCGGAAGATGGGTGGTGATGGCTATTACATTATTGATAAGCGAGTCAGCCAGTGCTTTTCCCATATCGGGTTGCTGTTGATATTCTGAGGGAATATAGATCGACATAAAAGGAGCATCCAATCCACCTTTCTTAGCCCTTTCAAAATCAAAATCCCCTTCTGTGGTACTCACCAGGATATTGGCATTTTCTGCAGTGATGTTGATGTTTGCTTCTTTTAATCGATAGGGGACGTCAATGTGACCATCTGTGATGATGAAGCGTTGCGCCAACTCATTTGCGTATGCACGCATTTCTTCATCGGTCATTTTTTCTTCAGTTTTTTTTTGCTCACATCCGCTAAGGACTATGGCAAAAATGCATAGTAAGGAATAGATTAATTTCATGAGTTAATAATTTTTTTAATTGTCACATGAAATCTCTAACAGGTTATCATGCATTTTGGGGCAAATCGGCTGCATGGAGATTTCATGTATTTACAGTTGTTTTAGTGATCAATAAACTGCCCATGAGATGATGGCCAGATTTTGGAACGCCTAATCTACTTTATTGTAGCGAAATAATCATTAGAAAGCTGGCATTTCATTGATTGAATTAACTTTGCAGCAGGTTTTAGGTTTAAATTTTCGGTCAATTGGTAGACTAAAAGCAGCGTTTAAAAAAGAATTTAACGATTGTCAAAATAATAAGCGGCACCGATGCAGGCGATAAGGGTCAGAACTACACAAAATGTATTTATTGAATATCCTGTAGGAAGTGTAGGAGACCGTATTCTTGCGTTTTTGTTGGATCGCCTTATTCTGATTGTCTATTCCATTTTTATCGTTGCTCTTTTTATCAATGCGAATATGGAAGTGGCCTGGATATGGATGATGACCCTTGGGCTTCCCTGGTTATTTTACCATCTGCTGTTTGAGGTTTTTATGAATGGACAAAGCCCAGGAAAAAGAGTAATGAAAATACAAGTAGTAAGGCTGGATGGCACGCCTCCCACTATAGGTAACTATATCATGCGATGGATTTTTAGCTTTATCGATTATTATGTTTTGTCGGGTGTAATTGCGGTAGTCATTATCGCCATGGGAGGCAAAGGACAAAGATTAGGCGATGTGGTAGCGGGAACATCAGTAATTAAGTTAACGGAGAGAGGAGAAGTAGCCGCTGGTGAAATTTTTGTTTCGCCTGAAGAGACATATGAACCCACCTTTACACAGGTGATACAATTGACAGAAAGCGATATTGAGCTCATTCAAAGAGCACTTGAGGTAAACAGGGATCATGGCAATGCACAGCCCTTAATGGTTGTAACAGAAAGAATAAAATCCTTGTTGGGAATTCAGACCGATCTGCCTCCGATTAAATTTCTTTATACCATTGTAAAAGACTTTAATCATATAACATCAAAGTGAACTCAACCCTCCCGAATGTAACAGTGCGGCAATTGGCTTTACGTAATGGGCAGGATAAACCAGAGGTATGGATTGCGTATAAAGGCTTGGTCTATAATGTCACCCATTCAAGATTGTGGAAAACTGGCACCCACTATGAACACTGGGCAGGGCAAGACTTGACAGACGAACTTGTAGATGCACCTCACACCGATGAGGTTTTTAGTAAATTTGAACCTATTGCAAATCTTTTGAAAGGATGATATTGATCGCAGACAGTGGAGGATCGAAATTGGATTGGAGAATATTACATGACGATGGCAAAATAGATCAGGCCAACGGACCAGGGTTTAATCCTTACTATCAACCTGTTTCTGATCTTCAAAAATCTTTAGAAGAGAACCTTCTTCCGCAAATATCGGAGCCTGTGACTAAAGTATTTTTTTATGGGGCAGGGGTGTCGTCACCGGATAACCAAAAAATAGTTGAAGGAGTTCTGGTAAAATATTTTCAGCAGGCAAGTGTCGAAATTAATCTGGACTTACTTGGAGCAGCTCGATCACTTTGTGGAGATGAAGAAGGAATTGCCTGCATCCTTGGCACCGGATCTAATTCCTGTAGCTATGATGGCAACATAATTACTAAAAATGTAGCAAGTCTTGGATGGATACTGGGAGACGAGGGATCGGGAGCCTACATGGGTATGCAATTTATTAGGGATTATATACGCAATGAGCTACCAGAAAAACTGTCGGAACAGTTCAAAGCCAGGTTTCCGCTAAATCGTGAAGAGATATTGAGTAAGGTATATCAACACGATAAGCCTGCTGCTTTCCTGGGAAGTTTCACGAAGTTCATTTTTCAGCATTTGAAAGATCCTTATTGTTATCAGTTGGTCTATTCGGGGTTTAAGGAATTCTTTGAGAAGAACATAGTGCAATACGATAATTACAAAAATATTAAGGTTCACTTTACAGGAAGAGTTGCCTTTTATTTTAGCAACGTACTGCGCCAAGTGGCCAATGACATGGGGATCAGTGTGAAAAATATTGCGGAGACACCCATTGCGGGACTAGCTTTGTATCATAAAAAAGATTTAAACCACTAAGTCTGTGTCTACTACCGAATCTTCATCGCACTACAATGATCTGGAAAAAATGAGCATTCACGATTTACTCATGCACATGAATAATGAAGATCAGTCCGTTCCATTGGCAGTACAAAAGGTTATTCCTGCTATTGAAACAATAGTAAAGGCTATTGTGGATAGGATGAAAAAGGGAGGCAGGCTTTTTTATATTGGCGCTGGTACGAGCGGGCGACTGGGTATTTTGGATGCCTCTGAGATACCGCCCACCTATGGAATGCATCACGGTAAGGTTATTGGATTAATTGCTGGTGGAGATCGTGCTATCCGTGAGCCAGTAGAGTTTGCTGAGGATGATGCGGATCAGGCTTGGAAAGATTTGTTGGTTTATGAAATTTCTAAAAACGATGTGTTGATTGGTATTGCTGCATCAGGAAGAACTCCTTACGTAATTGGAGGTGTACGGGATGCGAAGGGCAACGGTGTTTTAACAGGATGCATTACCTGTAATAAAGGAAGTCAATTGGCAGAACTGGTGGACTATCCAATAGAAGTAATTGTCGGTCCGGAATTTGTAACGGGGAGTACAAGAATGAAAGCAGGGACTGCGCAGAAGCTTGTACTCAATATGATTTCGACATCTGCCATGATTCAATTAGGAAGAATAAAAGGGAACAAAATGGTAGATATGCAACTAAGTAACAATAAGCTGGTTGACCGGGGAACAAAAATGATTATGAATGAGTTGGGTGTGAGTGAAGAACAGGCAGCAACATTATTGAAAAAACACGGAAGTGTACGTGCTGCCATAGAAAGCGGAAAATAAATGCATGAGATTGAGCCCCATTATAACTGGTTGCAATACTACGATGCCACTCAGGATGAAAGATCTCCCTTTTTTGAAAAGGAGTATAACTACGATCAGTACAGTGAAGCCATTTACGGATACTACATCGATCCTGCCTGGGATTCTTTTGGCTCAGAGACACTGTATGTAAAAATTCTTTTTGCTGACTATGACCATGGGTTTGTTATACTCGAATTTATAGGAGAGTGGAACGATACATTGTACAATGACATCATGATGCTGAAGAGAAACCTGATTGAACTATTGTCAGCCGAGGGAATTAATAAATTCATATTGATTGGTGAAAATATTTTCAATTTTCATGGATCCGATGATTTGTATTATGAAGAATGGTTTGAGGATGTGGAAGAGGGTTGGATTGCGGCAATCAATTTTCCCGATTTTATTCGGCAGGAATTCGAGCGGTACAAATTAGATGTTTACATTAATATGGGAGGCACACTGCAAATTCCTCAATGGAGAACATTGCATCCCACTCGTTTTTTTGAATTGGTTAAGGCCCTGATTCAGAGAAGACTTAATTGACCTAAATGAATGGGAACATCCGCAGGCACCAAATAGCTCAGTTTGGTTTTTATTTCTTTGCATTCTACCCTGGTTCTCCTCAGTTTTCCTTTTTTAAACCACTTTCCCTGAAAACCAAAGACGGTGCCCTCAGGTACCTGCGAAAGCAGTACAACATGCTTTTGACGTTCGTCATAGGTGCGCAGAAGCTGGGTGAACTTACTGTCTGAAAAAGTAGAGGCTTTTGGGTTTTTCATATGTTTCTGTAAACCCCTAAGCAGTTTTGGAGGAAAGACATCTTCATTCATAACAGGAATCATCATTTGCTGAAATGACTTTTTCCATTCTGTTCCATGGGACTCTACTCTGTTTCCATAATTGATATGGACTTCCAGGTGAGCGACTTCATGGACATAAGTAATTAAAAAAAGATAGGAGTCCAGATCGTGATTGACAGTGATGCGAGCCACTTTACCAGGGTAGCAGGTGAAATCACCTACTTTGGTAAGCCGACTTTTTCTTAGTTTAAAATCGAATTGAAATTTTTTCCACAGTTGGAAACAATAACCATAGGAGGCTTGAGGAACGTGGTCAGATAGTATACGGGATATAGAAGTAGCGTTCATAGAAAAAATAAAAGGCCTTAGTTTTACCTAAAGCCTTTATCCAATCTTTTGGATTGAATGATTCATTTTACTGCATGCTGGTTGTATCAGACGCAACACTGTCCATAGCTGGTTCTTCCATTGCTGGTTCAGTTGTTCCAGTGTCCTCTGTCATTTCAGTTTCGGTAGATTCAGTTTTACCACCACCGCAAGCGACAAAGGCAAATGCGAAACCGCACACCATTAATAATGCGATTAATTTTTTCATAGTTTACAGGTTTTAAATTCGGGGGCAAATATACTATGATCGGTATACTATTGTGAGGAGAGGTAAGAAAAATTTATTTTTTCCTAAAAAACAGCCTGATAGGTACCCCTTCGAAGTCAAAATTGGCCCTTAACTTATTCTCCAAAAAGCGCATATAAGGAGTTTGAATATACTGAGGAAGATTGCAAAAGAAGGCAAATGAAGGTGTTCTGGCCTTTACCTGGGTAATGTATTTGATTTGAATCATCTTGCCCTTAAGCGCTGGCGGTGGATATCTGGCTATTTCTGGTAGCAGCGCATCGTTTAACTTTGATGTGGAAATTTTTTTGGTTTTATTTTCATACACTTTAACTGCTTTCTCAATAACCTGGAAAATTCGCTGCTTTGTCAAAACCGATGCAAATATGATGGGTATGTAAGTAGAGGGTGCCAGTTTCTCCATCATCGCCTTTTTTATCTCATCGGAAGTTTTGGTGTTTTTTTCTATAAGATCCCACTTGTTTACCATGATTACTATTCCCTTTCCTTGCTTTTGAGCGAGGCTGATGATGGTAATATCCTGATGTTCCAATCCTCTTTCTGCGTCCACAAGGATGACACAAACATCACTTTCCTCCAGTGCTTTTAGTGATCGCAGTACGGAGTAGAATTCAATGTCTTCTGTTACTTTACTTTTCTTCCTGATGCCCGCTGTGTCGATAAGTATAAAATCGTTGCCATACATTTTATACCGTGAGTGTACGGCATCTCGAGTAGTACCAGCCTCATCAGTTACAATGCTCCTTTCTTCTCCTAATAACACATTCAGAAAAGAGGATTTGCCTACGTTCGGTCTTCCCACAATGGCAATTTTAGGAATCCCCTCATCAGGATCTTCTATTCCCTCAGTTTCAAAAGTTTTGATTACTTCGTCCAGTAGCTCACCGGTGCCACTTCCGTTTTCGGCTGAAATCGGATAAACTTCGCCCAGGCCCAATTCATAAAACTCTGTGGCCAGAGTAGCCTTGTCAGGGGTGTCGGCTTTGTTTACGGCAACAAAAACAGGTCGCTTTGACCTGCGTATGAGGTTTGCAAATTCAGTGTCATAACCAGTAAGTCCAGCCCTGCCATCTACCATAAAAATGATGGCGGTGCAATCCTCGATGGCCATTTCTACCTGTTTTCTGATTTGCGATTCAAACTTATCATCCGATCCGGTGACATAACCCCCGGTATCAATGATTGTGAAAAACTTTCCTGACCATTCTGCATAACCATAATGGCGATCTCTGGTTACTCCGGAAACGTCATCCATGATCGCCTCCCTCTTCTCTACCAGGCGGTTGAAAAAAGTTGATTTGCCTACATTAGGCCTTCCTACTATTGCTACAATGTTCGTCATTACTTAATCTGTGTAACCAAATTGTTTTAAGCTTTGCTTTTGCTTTCGCCAGTTGTCGGCCACTTTCACATGCGTTTCAAGAAAAACCTTTTTTCCAAAAAAGTTTTCCAAATCCTTTCTCGCCTCGGTTCCTACCTTCTTAAGAGAAGCTCCTGCTTTGCCTATGATGATGCCTTTTTGTGAGTCCCTTTCCACATAGATAATGGCCCTGATTTTAATGATCTTTTCGGTATCCTTAAATTCCTCAATACTCACTTCAGTACTGTACGGAATCTCCTGTTCATAATTGAGAAATATCTTCTCACGGATTATCTCAGAAGCAAAAAATCTTTCATTCTTGTCAGTAATATCATCTTTGGGGTAAAAAGGGGGGTGCTCTGGCAGCTGTTTAATAATTTCTTTTAACAGATGATCAACGTTTTCCCCTGAAATGGCGGATACAGGAATGATGGCTTTTGGATCAAGCTGTGTCTTCCAATAAGCGATTTTGTCATCCAGTTGCGAACCTTTTGCCAGATCAATTTTATTAATAACTAAAAAAATGGGAGACTTAGTGTGCTTAAGTCTGTCAAATAACGCGGGATCATACTTTTCACCCAGTTCGACCACCAAAAGAATTAAATCAGCATCTTCCATGGAAACCGCAACATACGTCATCATCTTTTTGTGAAGCTCGTATTTTGGTTCAAGCAACCCTGGAGTATCAGAGTACACGATTTGAAAATCATCCCCAGAGAGAATGCCCATGATGCGATGGCGGGTGGTTTGCGCCTTAAAGGTGATAATGGACAGATTTTCGCCCACCAGTTTATTCATAAGGGTAGACTTGCCCACATTGGGCTTACCTACTATGCTTACAAATCCGGCTTTGTGTGATTCAGGCATGATTT
>DDUM01000074.1 GCA_002344795.1 Flammeovirgaceae bacterium UBA2338
TACTAAAATCCCAGCCACTTACCAAACTACGACACACTTCAGTTAAAACCTGATACATTGATGCTGTCAGAGTGCCTGGAAAGGTATGACTCAACGCAATTAGATTCTATTCGCAACCTGACGATCTCCCGTATAAAAAGCGAAGCTGACAACTCAGAGTATGTTCAAAGAGTCAATGCTATTCAGGATAAGTATTTAACAGCAGTTAAAAATGATTCCTTGCTTAAAGATGTGAGTGATCAACTTACACCAGAAGGCTCAAAGTGAGTTCGACCAACTTTCAAAAGCCAGTGAACTTGAGGGACAACTTCATCAATACAAAAATTATGATCCCTGGGATAATGAGTATAAAGCAAAAGTTGACCAGTTAGCAGACTCAGCCTATGTAAGGGATCAATTGAAAAGAAAAGCGGAAGATTTAGCGGCTGAATATTTGAGTGAAAATCGGGAATTATTGCAGGCTGCAAAAAACCGGATGGATGTTTTAATGAAGAAATATGCCATTGTTCCTAACTCCAATGACCTTACTAGTGCCGTAAAGAGAACATCTTTGAAAGGACGACCATTCCGAGAGCGGTTATTAGTAGGAACTAATTTTCAGGTTTTAAGCCTTGAGCCGCTCGCTATCGACTTCTCGCCATTGTTAGGGTACAAGTTTAATTCAAATTTTGTAATGGGTGTGGGAGGAACCTATCGCCAAACTTTCAGTGACTCTTTACCTTCAATATCCCCTGATGTTTTGGGGTATGGAGTATTTGCCAGGTACGCAGTGATCCATAACTTTTTTGCTAATGTGGAGTATTCTGTAAATGCAGTTAAAAGAGTCAACTCTGAGGTATTAAATGGTAGAACTAATGAGAAAATTTTGATTCTTGGTGTCGGACGTAAATTTTTAGTGCATCAGAAAGTAGACATGACAGTTATTGTTGGATATAATTTTCTGCATACCACGAACAGTGCCTTGTATAGAAGCCCTTGGAGTGTGAAGGTTGGTTTTCAAACAAGTGATATGGCTTTTCTCAGGAAGAAACCAAACGCCAGTCACTTAATAAGATGAGATTAAGTTATGTTGACTCTTTTAGTGAGTTTCTAAAAATACACTCTTATTGGCCTCGTTTGATAATTTGAAACCAATAGTCCAAACCAATCGTTGCTTGCTTGGAGTAATTTTATTATGAAAACGTTTTTACATTTTAGTACATCAAGACCTCAGAATCCAGATATAGTTTTTGTTAAACTGCATCCCGAGAATGAGAATGAGAGGAAACTATTGGATGAGAGTAATGATATAGACACAATAGAGCTTTATTATCATATTGCAGTGCAGGAGAAGTTACCTGGTTATGTGGTGTTGAGGATTATTGATATGAGTTTGTGGCCTCATGCTGCAGAGCTTAGTGTTCAGAAGATTATTGGAATAGGTTAACAAGTACCATCAGCCCTTTCGCAAGATTTTTGATCATAATGCTTGATGCTGAGTATGCGGATAGGGATTGAATACAAAATTCCTAAAAGGGCGCCAAAGGAGCCGGGCATAAAGTAAATTAGAGCATTCAATTATAGCTCTACAATAACTGGATCATTTTGATACCGATACTTTTCATTGTGAAAGCTTCCCCAAAAGTTGTCACGATTAAAACTAGAGAATAATCGTTAAACTTAAGGGAAAATGAAAAAGACAAAATTCACCGAAAGCCAAATCATTGGCATTCTCAAAGAGCAAGAGCACGGCAAAAAGATGATTGACATTTGCCGCGAACACGGTATCAGCCAAGCCACCTTTTATCAGTGGAAGAGTAAGTATTCCGGGATGGATGTTAACCAGCTTAAACGGGTTAAAGAACTGGAAGCTGAATTAGCTCAATACAAAAAGATTGTAGCTGAGCAGACGCTTCACATTACTGTTTTGAAGGATATCGTTGAAAAAAAGCTTTAGGGCCTGTCGAGAAGCGGGAACTGATAGCATATGCTCAACAGCATCATGGCATCAGCCTTCGCCAGGCCTGTAAGCTGACCGGAACACATCCGTCAGTAGTCCGCTATAAACCCAAGCCTAAAAATGATGAACCCATACGCGAACAGCTTCGGCAACTGGCCGATATGCACACACGCTGGGGCTTCTGGATGATGTATCATCGTTTACGTGCTCTGCAGTACTTGGATAATCATAAACGCATTTACCGCATCTATACCGAGATGAAACTTAATCTTCGCAGAAAATACAAAAGAAGACTTCCTGTGCGTATTCAACAGCCTTTAAGTCAGCCGCTTCATCATAATGTTACTTGGTCGATGGACTTTGTTCATGATGGTCTTTTTCAGGGTAAATCCTTTCGATGCTTTAATGTGATTGATGACTTCAACCGGGAAGTTCTCACCATTAGCATCGATACAAGTCTGACTAGCTTACGGGTAATCCGTGAATTAAATCGATTGTTGGAATGGCGGGGTAAGCCAATGCAGCTTCGGGTGGATAACGGCCCAGAGTTTATTGCACAAGCCATGGAAGATTGGTGTGAGCAACATGGTATTGAACTGGTATTCATTCAAAAAGGTAAGCCGCATCAGAACGGCTATATCGAACGCTTCAACCGTACATTCCGAGATGAAGTGTTGGATGTATTTGCATTTGAAAATTTGAATCAGGCGAGGCTATATACCCAAGCTTGGATGTGGGTTTACAACAATGAACGACCACACAGCTCGCTCGGCTACCTAACACCTACGCAGTTCATGTTGAAATATGGAAAACTCCATCATCCGCACAAGACCGCAGCGGAGTTTCCCACATTCCAACAGGATAGCAATTACAATTGGAAATTTATACTTTCGAATGTGACTAACTAAGGGGAGCTTTCAATTGAGCAGGCTGGCATTTATAAAGGTAGTCTGTCCGATTAGCCTTTGCCCATAAGCCTCATGAATATGTCCACAGATCAGTAGTTTGGGCTTAATCTTTTCAATTTTTGCTAACAGCGATGGACATCCACAATGTTGACCATTTACGTTGGCGTCCAGAATTCCATAAGGTGGCCCATGAGAAATCAGGATATCAACGTCTGGCGGAATTTTGCTTACATGCTTTTCAATATCCTCACCAGGGTGGCGATTGAATGCCCAATTAAGAAAGTATGGGGTAATGGGTGTGCCGTATATCTTAAAACCTTCAACTGTGATGCAGGATTCCTGTAGGTAAATGACATTCTCCGGGATCAATCCTTTAGCCGTTTCCAGGTCATGTTCAAATAGAAAGTCGTGGTTTCCGGCAATAAATACCTTGTATTTAAATTCATGTTCGCTAAACCATTTTAGAAAATCCTTAATCTGAGACTCGGTTCCTCCAGCAGACACGTCTCCTGCATGAATGAGAATGTCACCGGAAGGTAGTCCAACATCATAGTGTCGGCCATGTGTATCACTAATACAGACTATTTTCATTAATAATTTGGGGGCTAGCCTATTGCAACCATCGTTTTGCAAAATTTATTTTCCTGCCTCTGGAATTTTTATAGTTCGTCTAAAAAGCTCCGATTTGTCGGTATCGCAATCCATTCCAACAGGTCTCACCAATTCGTCTAAAAAGCTCTGGATTTAAAAACCTTCGAAAATAAGCAAAAATCGAGGTTTTTGTTTTTCAGTCGCGAATACTTGGTTCACAAGTCGCGTTTAGTACGCATCAGTCGCATTAAGTCTGAGAAATGACAGATTTATGTCATTTCTCTTTCCATTTAGGACTAATTAGGTGATTTGGCCGCCTTTTTTTCTAGTTTTTGCGACTTTTACCTAAGTATCTGCGACTGAGTCTTAAAAATTCACAACTAAATAAGACTGCGCAAAACATTCGATTTTAGCTATTTACGCATAATTTTTTTCGAATTACTCGAAACTTGGCTTCACTATATATCTTTGGTAATCAACTTAAAAATGGATATCGAATGAAGTCATTACTTTATGAGCACCTAGTAAAGACAGCTTATAATACGGAAAGGTATGGAGCGCGTGGGAAAGCGGATGCCAATGTGTATAGAGATATGGAGCATGCTTTACGTGAAGTTGAGCTCCAAAAGGAAGCAATCAAAAAAGGTCAGATGCCTATATCGACAAAGTCGATTGAAGACCTTGAGTACGAAGCCAGAGTTTATATTGCTAAGGTTCGGGGTAATGTATCTGCGGCAATAAGTGAAGCTTTACGAAATACAAATCTCAAATATTCATCCGAGGAGATAAAGCAGAATTTAAAAGGTCTTCAATCCAAACTTAACATCAATGAATATAACAAGGATGTGATAGATAATGTAATTTCTGAAGTTTGGGACATATTTAGGGAGAACAAATTGGCTTAGGTCGAGTTGCATTAAGCCTTCTCACTTTATCCTGATAGCGAAACAATTTTTCTTGAAGGAATTTGCACCATATAAATTCTTATTAATAGAATTGAGCTCAATCCTCCCAAACCACACTCAAACCAAAGTCATAATCACGGATGTAGTTGCAGTATTCAAGCATTACAAGATTGTCCTGCGGGTGGGTTAAGAACCAGGTAGATTTGTCAATCTCCTGAAGAGTTTCTAATGACTTATTTGATTTGAAAAATTGACCCATCACCGAATCTGGTGGTGGTGGTAAGTTAGAAGTTATCCGGAGTTTATACTTTGTCCATCCGGGAATAAACTCGTGGTCAGCAGACTCCATACTCTGCGATAATTTCCACCATTTTATTTTGTTTTTTTTCGTTGCGATAACACACACAGGATGGACATTAGCCTTCAGTATTTTTAGGATAATGGCTGTATGTGTAACCTGAAAGGTTTCCGCTAATTGCTTGATAAGCTGTGGCCCAAACTTTTTCCCCTTGCACTCCTGAATGAATAAATGTGTTGGCATCAACAGCTCGGAAGCAAAGTCGTTAGCTTCCTTTTCGTGGCTACCGGATTGATACCAATTGCAAAGCTCATATTGGGTATCCGCAGGTGGTTGGATGTTTTTATGTAATTCAAAATGCCCAAGTTCATGGGCTGCAGTGAACCGCTTTTTTCCCGTCCCGACAATATTCTTATTAATGGAGATGACTGATTTCCCATTGAAGGTAACAATTCTCCCATCCATGCTGTCGAGCTCTACCTCTTCATAATAAGCTCCCCTTGCCTGAATAATAGTTTGCAATTCTGTAGACGTAAGAATCCCGATTTCGTTGAGCCCAAACTCGGAAAGTATTTTTTTTGCTGTGGCTTCAGCTTTCGAGAGAAGCATAACGTGTATTACCCTTCATTTTGTTCATTTTGATATTTAAGAAGAAAATAACGCTCCAGAAATTCCCGTATCTCAGCTTCATTCATTGTTTCAAAATTTCGGTAGGCAAGGTTGATGTTATTGGTTTTAAGAAATTGACCAAAGTCAAACTCGCTGCTCAATAGTTTGTCAACTTCTGATTTCGCACGTTGAAGGAGATTTTTTCGAAGTTCAAGGAAATTCTTCTGGGTTGACTCAGCCTCAAGCTTCATCCTGATTCTTTTAATCTGCAGTAAGGTTTCATTAACCACTTGATCCGGGTCAAGTCCGGCCTCACGAAGTGTATTTTCGGATTCCTGATCTGATGAATGATACAGGCAGTATTCATCAATTAATTTAATCAGTTTTTCATCAGCGCTTTTCATATCTTTTCTTGATTACTATTTATTAAGTATTTTCTTGACTATTCTCATGAACCTACGACTGCCATTGTTAAAATCATCAATACTGATGCCGAATTCCTTGCAGATACCCATTCGATTTGAAAGACTGAAATCATGAATGCAGACAGCGGTATAAATCTTTTTTACTACCTCGTCATCCTTTAGCGCATTTTCAATACTCTTAAGCATGATATCTCTATCGATTTTGGAAGAATCATTGACCGGAAAATTTCGTAATACTTCTTCCGGATGCTGGTGTGGAGTACTAATTAGGTGATTCTCTTCTAAAGACTCAAGGAAGGTTTTCCTTTCCTTTCTTTGGTATGGAAGTAAGTCATTATAGATTGATCTTCTAACCAGGCTCCTTAGAAACATCTCGTGTTCTAATGTAGTAATATAAAGCTGATCTTTTACACGGAGATATCGCTCAATAGCATCGTATACATAGTCCTTATAGCTTTTTCCCCGTTCATTTATTTCCCGCTTGTACAGAATTTTATATTGACTGTATGCAAAGGCATATAAATTTCGAAGTATTCTGGCTCCATCTGTAGTGTCAAATTGAATTCGATCCATCTTACAATAGTATAATGCTAACGAACAGGTCAAATATTACCATCTGGATTGAAAAATATTTGAAAATTTCCTTATTCAAACCATAAAGCTCAGATTTTTTAAATTTTTTAGGGCAGTATGGTAACATTCATGGGTCTTGTTAGCAATAAGCATGTGTAGGCATAAAATCAAACATGCCTAATTACCTAGTTCCTATTGTTTAACAAAATCTATTCTATGAAGCATGGCCCAGTTCGAAAGGTCCGAAGTAATGGCTTTACCGTTGTTGGTGAAGTATCTACGGCTAAAGCCCAAAATGTCCAATTTGAATCCTCCTTGGAAGAAGGCTTTATTCTCACCTTGAATTTTGACCCTGATGTGGTAACCATTAAGGATCAGCCCATCAGAATACCATATACCAATGTTGATGGGATAACATCCTGGTATACCCCTGATTTTCTGGTGCATTATAAAAATAGAAAGCCTGTTCTATTTGAGGTTAAAACGCTGGCATACCTTCGAAAGTATAGGAAGGAACTCAAGGCTCGGTTTGATGCAGCAATTCAATTCGCAAAAGAGAGGGGTTGGGATTTTTGCGTCATAACAGACAAGGAAATATTGACACAGTATGTTGAAAATTTATCCTTTCTGTTAGGGTTTCAGACCAATGAACCAACCCTTGCAATAGTAAACAGGCTTCTTACAAGCCTTGGCAAGCCTGGAAAATGGACACCCCAGTTGGTGCTTGAATTAGCTACTTCAGATGTAGAAAAGTTAGATAGCCTTACATGCCTGTGGGTTTTGGTTATCAAGGATCGGGTTAAGTGTAATTTGAAAAAGAAGCTGCTTATGAATACAAGGGTTTCCATTAAGGCAAATACGGGTTCAAATTTTTTACGGTTTCCATACAAATAATTATGATAAAGCTCGAAACAGGTGAAATAGTTTATTATCAGGGGTCTGCATGGGAAATCAGCAAGGTTTCAGGTCTGACAAGCGTCTTGATCTGCAATAAGAAAACAGGTAAGTATCAAAGTGTTAAAATTGCTGAACTACAGGATAAGCCAGTAGAAGAGGTTATTTATGACCCGGATATTCCGATTGAAGCTATTTCGGATAAGAAACTTCAGCGTGCTGAAATGCGCTATAATATCATTAAGCCATTTCTTAGCGAACTCCGTGGTGACAAGACAGCATTAACTAAGGTTGCAAAAGCGCATGGTCTGAGTCCTTCAACACTTTACAGGTGGCTTAAGAACTATCGTACGTTTGAAGATATAAGGTGTTTGGTTGATGATGAAGCCAAAGGAGGAAAAGGCAAAAGTAGGTTAGATAAGGTTCAGGAAGATCTGATTTCTAGTGTCATTGAAGATGTGTATTTAAAGGGTTCATCTTTTAACAAGACATTCGAAGAAATCGTGAATCGGTTTTCAGAACTAAACCTGGAAGTCCCTCACCCAAATACAGTTCGTAGACGAATAAATTTGATATCTGAAAGGGAAAGAAATGCGAAACGTCTTGGACCAAGAACTGCCGCACAGCAGCACGACCCAAAACCCGGTTCAACCCCTGGTGCTAATGCTCCATTAGCCTTAGTTCAAATCGATCATACGCAGCTTGACATCTTCATGGTTGATGAAGTTGAACGAAAAGCATTTAAGCGACCGTGGATAACCGTTTTGATTGATGTATTCTCCAGGGTGATACTTGGATTTTATATCTCCTATGACCCACCAGGTGCTTTTGCAGTGGGTAGGGCAATTGCGCATGCCATCTTATTGAAAGATAATTATCTGAAGTCTATTGGCCTTGAAAATGTTGAATGGCCGTGTTATGGGAAAATGGTACGACTTCATTGTGATAATGCAAAGGAATTTCGTGGAGCCATGCTTCGTGAGAATTGTGCGAATTATAAAATCACGTTGAAATTCAGACCGGTAAAGAAACCTGAGTACGGGGGACATATTGAGCGACTTATGGGTACAATTAGTGCGCAGCTAAAGGACCTGGCCGGTGCTACAAAAGTGAGCCCGGAAATGCGCAAGAATTTTAAGCCGGAAAAAACAGCTTCGTTCACGATATCGGAATTTGAGCAATGGTTTGCCCTATGGGTAACTAATGTCTATCACCAAAAGGCACACGAAGGTCTCCACGGCATAAGTCCACTATCCATGTGGGAAGCCGGACTTAAAGGTGGCGAAGGACATCCAGGTATTGGTATGCCTCAAATCCTTACCGATGAGAGGAAGCTCAAGCTTGATTTTTTACCCCGTTTTGAGCGGACGATTCAGCGAACTGGAGTTTATTATCGGAAGCTTCAATACTACTCAGAAGCATTGAAACGATGGATAAGCGCTAAAGATGAAACAATTGCTGGCAAAAATAAGCCTAAGCGGAAATTTACATTTCGATTTGACCCAAGAAACATCAGTTCAATTCTTTTTCTCGATCCTATCGATTCCCAATACAGGGAAGTACAGAGTGTTCTTAATATTAAACCTGATATCATGAGCATTTGGGATTATCGCCAAAGTGTGAGGAAACTGAAGGAGAGTCATAGAAAGATCGATCAAAATTCCATTTATGCTTCGTTTAAGGAATTGAGGAAACTGGAACAACTTTCGATAAATAAGACGGCTGAGATGAAAAAGCGTCAAGAACGTCAATCAAGAATGAAACGAGATCCAGTGATAGCGGTGAAAAATGAATCAGAACCTATAGTTCTAGAAGTACCTCCAACTTTTGATACTGAAAGTAAAGAAATTAAACCATTTGATGAAATTGAAATAAATCCCTATGTACGCTCATTTAGCTAAATCAGTTGAAGAATATCTCTTACAGAAAGGTAACGAGGATGTTCAAAGGCGAATTCATTTAATTGACCACGAAACGTGGATCGGTTATGAAAAGGCAAAATCGATTATCGATAAAGCAAAAGATATGATTGACCGCCCGCGTGTGACCAGGATGCATTGCATGCTGGTAATTGGATCTTCTGATAATGGTAAGACCACGATACGAAAGCGAATTGAAAGCCTAAATGAAAGTCGGGCATGCGAAAGCGGTAAAAGTCAGATAAAGGTAGTGAGTTTTCAAATGCCTCCTAATCCCGATGAACGAGGATTTTATAATTCCATTTTTCGGGCTATGCTGCACCCCATACATGTCTCCAGTAAAAAGGACTTCGTATTGGAAAGTCTTATTATGCATATGCGTGATTATGGTGTTAGGTTATTGATGATTGATGAAGTACAGCATATAGAGCGATTGGCAAACAGACGTCAACGAATTATTCTGGATGCCATTAAACACCTCTCATCAGAACTATCACTTCCCATTCTAGCGTTTGGTCCGAATGAGGCGCTGAATATCTTCGCGTCAGATATACAGCTACAGAACAGATTTAAGAAAGTAGTTCTTCCAAAATGGGAACCAGACGACAATTATCTACGCCTGCTTGCAAGTTTTGAGCAACTAATTCCCTTAAAAGAACCATCAGGGTTAAATCAAAAAAATATGGCTAGTAAGATTTACCACCGTACCAACGGTACTATCGGTGAAATTAATACATTAATCAGAGATGCGGCAAAGCTTGCGCTCAAGAGTGGTCTGGAAAAAATAACGCCAGCTATTATTGATCAGGTCGAATTTGAATCGGCTGGTGACGTGTTTATTTAAATTTTACAATCAAATTCAAGAATACCTTGCGAATTATTCATAAAGCAGACGACCCAAACCTTAAGACTGATTACAAAAGCTATTATTTGATTTCCAGGATCATACAGTTAGCCAACAGGCATTACTGCTCAAGATTCGTGTTCAACATGAAAAAGGTTGTACATGCTGACTCAAATCTGTTAAGTGTTTATGCGGCCATTAATTATATGCTTAACAAATCAGCAAATAGCCTCACTATCTGGCCGGAAAATGCTTGTTCCGTCCGGGTTTCCATTACTAAGGATATGTTCGGCTATTTTGGGGGCTGGGAGCATTTGTTGAATCAGGTATATATGACTACGGGATCAAAGGTGTACACCTTTGATCCTCATGAATACGAGCGATTCAATGACTATCTTTTTTATGACGCCTTTAAAGAGCATTGGAAAAAGATTATACCCTATCACTATATAACGGAGTTCAAACAAATACTACGGGAACTTTATCGAAATGCAAGTAAGCATTCTCATTCTAACAACCCGATATTTATTTCATCCGGGTTTGAAGGAGAATTTCTTCGATTCACCATTGTGGATTGCGGTGTTGGCTTTCTATCCAACATGGAAGATAGAGAAGAAGTGGTATGCGAGTCTGAGGCTATTCAATGGGCCTTAAATGGAGGAAATTCCAGGGCATCCGCGAATCGATCGCTTAAAGGCATTGGTAGATATTGTTGTGAAAATGAAGGTGAGATGTTGGTCATTTCCGGTGGCACAGCCGTTTACTATGGTGAGGATCGTTCTCATATTGTAAATCCACTACCAGGTATTTTTCGGGGCTCAATAATCAATATCTCTGTAAAGATTAAGCGCGTTCAATTTACTCGACTGGCCGCTTAATGGTTCATGTAAGAAGACTTCTAAGCAATGTTTAAAACATCACATCTCCCCATCTGAATTTGGCTAGTAGCCTGGCTTCAGCGAGAAGTTTTGAAGTAGGGACATCTGACTTGTTTACCATCATTACCAGTTTGCACTTTGTATTTTTGGGATTGTCCATTTTCCGGGTAGCGATAACGATCACCGCATCGTTAGAGAAAGCTCTAAGTATCATGAATTTGCTTGGGCCACTCAACCTGGATCCAACCGGAGGGTTGATAGTCCTTTTTACTTTTTTTAGAACCTCGGCCAGAATCTTATCATGGTACAAGACCTCTTCCATGTAGCCGCCAATTACACCAATGTATTTTTCTCTCCTGTTCGCTCTAAGAATTGTAAGCATGATAGTAGGAATTAACTACCATACCCTTATTGAATTTACATCGTAAAAAATTAATGAAGATACTCCCCGCTACATTATCCGTTTAGGTCGAGTAACAGTTCTGAATGGATTCGATCACGCTTAGCTTATTAATAGGATTTTGCTAATTTTCATCATATAAGAATCAGAGAGTAGATGGATGAATCCCAAGCATTATACTTTATAGGGTGCAGGGAAGGGTAAGAAGAAAATTTCACTGATTTCAATTGCTGAAATGGGTCTTACCTGGAAATCCTTGGACCTGACCCTGAACCCGGTACAACAGCGGTTCCGATTAGGATATGGGATATAGTAAATGGACTACCCCACTCAACATCTAATTATACGACTGGAATGTTGGTGATCAATGAAGCAAAAAACGAAGAAGGGAACATTGTTCGTACATATTCAGACTTTACGGGTCGAACTATAATGAAGGAAGTCCTTCTTAGCGGCACTAACTGTCTTAGAACATATTATGTTCGCAACCCTTATGGTGAGATAGCTTTTATAATACCTCCAAAGGCTATTGAAAATCTTAACCCAGATCAATCATTTGCCGATACATGGTATTTTCAATATGAATACGATGAAGAACAAAGATTAGTAGGAAAAAAATCACCAGGTTCGGGTTGGGTTTATACAATATATGATCGCTGGGAACGCCCTGTACTAACACAAGACGGTAATCAACGTTCAAAATCTCCTGCTGAATGGAGTTTTATTAAGTATGACGAATTTAATAGAGCCATTGTTGCTGGAGTTTATAAGACTACATCTTCTCGGTCAGCTTTAGTAACAGCAGTAACTTCATCATCCGGTAGATACGAAACACTCAACGAAACATCAATAGGTTATACATTAAACCAATCTTTTCCAACCACAGTTATTGAGGATGATCTGTTATCAATTACGTATTATGATAATTATGAGTTTAAGGATAATAGCAATTGGGATATTGAGGGTAATCAATATGATTTTGTTGCAGAATTAGGATTTTCAGGAGTTGCATCTTACCAAACTAAAAATTTAGTAACAGGGGGGAAAATTAAAATATTGGGTGAAAATATTTGGCTGAACTCAGTAACATACTATGATAGCCGATACCGAAAAATTCAAGCAATAGCTGAGCACCAGTTTGGAAGCGCAGATAGATTAACAAATGAATATGATTTCACAGGACAACTTTTAAAATCGCTATATGTTCACGTAAAAGCCGGTAGTCCAGAAGTTCGTATTGCTGAGCGATTTGATTATGATCATGCCGGTCGTTTGCTAAGAGCATGGCATAAAGTAAATAGTCAGCCTGAAGTTTTAATGTCAGCTCATGAATACAACGAGTTGGGACAATTGATAAAGAAAACGATTCATACTGTAAATAACAATTCTTTGCAGTTTACTAATTATAAGTACAATATTCGAGGTTGGCTTACACATCTAAACTATAATGCCCCTGAGATTGATGAACCAGAAGATTATTTCAATCTGGAATTGGCATATCAAAATAGTTTGGGAACTGATAATCTTCCGCGCTATGATGGTAACATAACTGCAGCCCGATGGCAGTATACTTCAAGCGAACAAAGTGCTTACAACTATGAGTACACAAATCCCGGTTATTTATCATCTGCAAACTATAAAGCAAGTAATGGATCGGGTTGGACGGCTGGATTGAACGATTTCAATGAAAGCGCTAGCTATGATGCAAACGGTAATATTACTTCTTTGAGCAGGAATTCAAATATTGATGGAACGGCCGTTGCTATTGATAATCTAAGTTACAGTTATAATGGAAACCAACTCTTAAATGTTACGGACTCTGCTCCAATTGCTTGGAAAGACGGTGGCTTTAAAGACTCAAATACTGCCGGTAATGACTATATATATGATTCTAATGGAAATTTAATTAGTGATTTGAATAAGCAAATATCTATTGAGTATAACTTTCTTAACCTACCATCTAAGATAACATTCTCCGATGGTTCCTACTTAAAGTACATCTATGACGGAAATGGTGACAAACTGGCGCAAGCAACCTATAGTAATCAGCACCAACAAATTGAAAGAACAGATTATGTAGGATTGCTCATCTACATCAACAATGAGCTAAAACAAATACTTCATCAAGATGGGCACTTAAGTAAGGCTGTTAATTCTTTTGAATATTTTTACTATATGCTTGATCATTTGGGTACTACACGAGTTGTGTTGCAAACTGAGCTCGAAACTTCAGCTGCAATAGCAACCTTGGAAGCTGTTAACCAATCTTCGGAGGAAAGTGAATTCCTCAGGTATGATAATGCGAGGAAAGTTCAATCACCTTTATTTGATCGGACAAATGGATCCTCAACGGGTTATGCAATTCGACTAAATGGAACTTCAAATGAACGATATGGTATTGCTAAGTCAATAAGTGTGATGCCTGGAGATACTGTTAGTATTGAAGTATATGCAAAGTATATTGATACGAATAGCAGCAACTGGACAAATGCACTTAATACATTACTTGGTCAGATTGCAAGTGGAACAGCCCCGGCAGGAACTGTTGTAGATGGTTTAAACTATTCGACCAGTTCCTCGTCATTTCAATTTGGTGGATTGCTTAACACTTCAACCAGCACCGGTGATGGGCCAAAAGCGTATTTAAACTGGTTAATTTTTGACAGGGACTTTAACTACATGGATGGAGGATTTGTTCGGTTAAGCGATACACCAAGAGAGTATGGACAAGATGTTATTCACGAAAGACTTAGTACAAGTTTAGTTATTAATCAGTCGGGTTATGTTTATACATATCTATCGAATGAAAATGAGACTCTAATAGACGTATACTTCGATGACTTTACTATTGAGCATAATGAGAGCCATGTTGTTCAAATTAATGATTATTATCCATATGGAATGCTGAGCAGAAGTTATTTAAGAGAAGATGCTCAGTTTACCAATTACTTGTTCCAAGGCAAGAATTATGAAAGTTTAACTCAATGGCATGATTTTCATGCAAGGCAGTATGATGCAGCTTTAGGAAGATGGTTTGCTCCGGACCCAGCTGGTCAATTCTCAAGTCCATATTCCGGAATGGGGAACAATCCTGTAATGATGATTGACCCAGATGGACGTTTTGCATGGTTTGCTCCAGTAATTATAGGTGCAATCGCGAACATAACCATCCAGGGTTTATCAGGGAATCTTAATTCCTCTTGGGATTTTTATAAATTTGGAATTATAGGTGGGGCTGCTGCCTATGCTGGCTACTCTATAGGTGGAGCGGTGTCAGGTGGTCTGGGCTATGCAACTACTTTTGGAGGAGCTGTGGTCAATGGAGCTTTAGCTGCTGGCGCTGGTAGTTTTGCTAGCGGATTTATAGGAGGCGCTGGAAATGCTTGGGGAAATGGGGCGAACTTCAATGATGGTTTGGGGGTTGGATTCAAAACGGGGGGATACAGCGCAATTTCAGGTGGAATTATTGGCGGGATTTCAGGGGGGATTCGATTTGTAAAACAGATCGGTGTGTTTAAAAGAGGGCTTTCGGAATTAGGAATAGCTGAAGGAGAGGAAGTCCCTCGAACTGATGAATTCCTTAGAAAGGCTCAAAAGGTGTGGTTTAAAGATGCTCCAATGGAGAAAGTGAGAGACTTCACTGTTGAAAATGTTCCTGAAAAAATACAGTATGACCTTGATGTGTTTGGAGTAGAGGCTAACACAAGACCAATTTATAACAGTAAGGGTATTTCTAATGGTATGTCTGATGTTTACTTTAATAAAAACGGGTTTATGTGGTTTAGTCCAAAAGAAGTGTTTTTTATTATGGGACATGAATTTGTCCATGTATCACAGTATGCCGTGTTAACTGGGTCAACAAGATCGTTATTGGAATCTTATCGATTTAGAGAAGATATAATGGAGACTTTTGCCTGGGATTATCATCATCATCTGGCTGGAAAGAAGGGTTTTAGTGTTCCAAACAATATAAACTCCTCATGGAATAAATATGTTAAACTTTTGGATTGGCGTAATTTTGCGTGGACTAAAACTGCATCTTTCATATATCCTATTAGATGAAATATGAAACAAAAGTTGATCTTGATTACATTGCATCTTGTATTTGCAAGTACTTACTCTCAGTCAATAATAATTGAGCTTTCGATAAAATGGGAGACTGATTTAGTGTCACTAGATTTGGCTCCAGTTAATGGGATAGATGAGCTAGTAGCAATCCCCTACTTAATCGTTAAGTATAAAAATACCAAAGAATACCCAGTTTATCTCAGGGCGCTATTTGACTTGGATGACGAGTATCCACTTTTACCATATGAATCTAATTTTGGCAATCGGACTGACTTAGCGAAGGGACTGGAGAGACTTAGTGATTATTCTTCTGAAGATTTCAATGTTTACTCCTTATCAACAAGGTACTATAATGGAATGTGTGAAATTATTCCTAAAGAAAGTGGTAAGAATCTCACTACGGTTTCTGTAATTAATTATGATATTTCGAGAATTCACCTTGTTCTAAAAACCCAAGCTCTATTGGACAAATTTAATACCAATAAGAGACTCTCGTGCTTCGATATTCCTGGCAAAGAAACAATTCTATATCACCAAGCCGATAGCATACTAAATTTGTTAGGGAATAATAGCGAGCAAAAACTGGAGTTTTCAATGAATGATTTTTTAAACACTGGCCCCTTGATGGACGATCGATTTGTTTTTTTAAAACCAAGAGAGACGCAGATTCAAAAGGTGAATTTAATTGGGTTTTATATAGCTGGGGGAAACTATAAGTTTTGTTTTGAAGGTAATGTACCCCGCTATGTTCTAGGTGATTCCTACTATGACAACAATGCTGAGAAATGGAGATATAAGAGATTGAAATTACCTGCTGAATTAAAGGGTCATAAACTTATTTCAGGTAGAATTCAAATCAATTGTGCTGAGTTAAGTATTAATAGGGAATAGCTTCAGTAAAACAAAATAGACTAATAAATTCACATGCTTTGCAGGTGGCAGTTTAAAAGTCAGTTTAAATGAAATTTAATTGGGTACTTGTAACCTTCATTTTAATTGCTGAAATAATGGTTTTTACCATTGTGACAGGATTCTCTCTTGTTGGATATCTTCCAATTTATTTAGCGGGCACTATTGCTGCTATTTGTATTATAGTCTTAATATTAGCTTACATTTTGATGCTAAAGTCAAAAAATAACAATATTGTAGCTAGGATTTTGCTTCTGTTAATAATTGGAATAATTGTTTTTGTTGAGACCACAATATTAATTGATCTTATTAATGGAACATTTGATTGTTCAACATGTCCATAAAGATTCTTTTATTTTAAACCTGATGTCCATTAATTAAATCTCTCTATCAACTGACAATAGTAATCTTTTTGAATTGGCTAATTTGATCTTGAACATGGAACATATATCAAGGTTAAGTTCTTGTAATGTAGGTATGAGAGCGACATATGTATTTATAGTTTTCTTGATGTTCGGTTGCGAGGTATTTAGAGATAGTTTTCTTCGAACATCGGAATCTAAATTATTCATAGATTCAATGGCTGGCTCAAAGGAATTTACGATAACCAGCAATGACAATTGGGAGATTTCTTGTCAGGAAGATTGGCTTTCCTTTTCTTTGGCACATGGAAGAGGTAAGCAAACCATAACAATTAACTGGAAGGCAAACCCTAAGAACAATATTAGAATTGGCTCTTTTGATGTAGTTTATTCAGATGGCAGATCCCAAGTAACCGTAGAACAAGAAATTTCACCTATTCAAATGGTAAATTATTGTGGCCAATTGGGAAATAAAACTTTTGGTATAACAGATTCTATTCGAGTTATTTTTGACAGGCCCGTTACGGTTGAGCGAATATACAGCCCTTGGATTTCTTGTGTACCACCCACCATAGAGTATAGTTACACTCATAATAGGCACGGAGTAAGTTTCACATATTCATGTGCCCGTTTAGGTGGGTCATATCCGTTTGAAGTTGATGTTGTGGATGATGAAGGGAATAAACTATCAACAGCATTTGATATTGGTTTCTACCAGAAGCAAGTTCGGATTGATGGATTTATAACAAGTTATTTTGTGGAAGAAGAGAATGGGTTATACTGGCTTTCTACAACCAATCCCAACAGTATCCTAGCACTCTCAATGGGTGATTTGTCTATTGTTAGAAAAATTGATCTGGATATACTGCCAAGTAGGATAAGACTTAATCCTTTCAATGGAAAAATGTACATCCTAAATTTCAACCGAGACTCTAATATCTATGTATTGGATATATTGAATGGACAAATAGTAAAAACAATACCCAATCTTCCTTTTGGAGATGATCACCCTCAGTATCCGGCCATTTATCCTTCCGATATTGATTTCCTTTCGGACGGTTATGGGGTAGTCGTACTCAAAGCAGAGGGAGCGACCATGTTCAGGTGGAAAATCATTGATAGCGCTAATGACGATGAAATGTTTCTTCATCCTCAAAATGATGGAATCAATGGCACAAGATTTAACTTCACAGGTTTGACAAGCAATTTTGATAAAACCAAAATATTACTAATGAATGTGGGTGTAGACGCTGATGTAGGCGTTTTGGATCAGCAAACAAAGGAAATAACAATCACCAGACCGTTGGAAGGATCAACTAGAATTCTAAGCATAAAAGCTAACAGATTGAATAGTTCTTTATTTCTTGCCCATAGCTGGCACCAATATGTTGCGCAGGATATACCAGGTATAATAAGCAAATTCCTTTTTAGATTTTATTATTCTGATTGGAGTAATGATTTCGATTATTATCCAAACAATGGAAAGATGATCTACTATCTCGGATCTGGAGAAATGGCACTTTTTGACTTTAATTCTCAACAGGTTTTGTCGTGGTATGATGCACTGCATGACATGAAAGGACTTACAGCTACAACAGATGGAAAACACCTGATTACCTATAAGCATGAGTCATCAACTGACCAATCAAAAAGCAGCTCATTATTATATCAGTTTTCCGCTCAATCAATAAGGGGATGGTAATATGGCGTTTATTATTACATAGTATGTGATGAGACTCGTTTATGCCATAATGATCTTTGTTAGTGCAGCTTTTGGTTATGCACAACCGGATACAACTAAGCATAAATTTATTCCTGACTCCCTTCAATCAATTGAATTCAAAAAACTCGATTCCATCCAACAGCAAACTGCCATTGAATACCAAACGCTCAAAAGTGAATATGACTCTATCACAGATTCATACACTAATCTTACCAACAAGCTGCAAACACAAATTGATAGCTTGTCCAACCTAGATCAGCCTTTTGATAAACTGGCCACAAAACTTGATAGTGTAAATCGTGTTAAAGAAGAAAAGCTCTTTGCAGTAAAACAAAAAGCAGAAAACGTAAAGCAGAAGGCCAAAGAGAAGATTGAGAATTTGAATTTACCCAAAGAAGTCAGCGGAGAAGTTGGCAAGTACACCGCAGCATTGGATCAGTTGGACATAACTTTGCCTGATTCAGAATTTAGTATCCCACAACTCAACCTGGATGAAATCCCAAAAATCAAACTACCCGGCCTAAACAATCCGCTGTCCGGAGATTTTGGAAATCTCAACATTCCTGAAATCAATACCAACCTCGGTGAGGTAACGGAAAAGATATCATCCATCCAGCAAGAGCTCCCCGCAACCCCAACGGTAGAAGATGTAACCACAAAAGCGGAAGAGAAGGCAACAGAACTGGCATCTGAAAAGATCGGTGACATTGGTGGCGCACCGGAAATTCCAGCAAGTGAAGAACAAGCCAAGGAAATGCTGGTAACAGAAGCCAAGAAGCAAGCGATCGATCACTTTGCCGGCAAGCAGGACAAGCTGCAGGCCGCCATGGACCAAATGAGCAAGTACAAACAACGGTATTCCAATGTGCAGAGCATTAAAGATCTTCCCAAGAAACTCCCAAATGAGATGCACGGTAAGCCCTTGCGCGAGCGGCTTGTGCCAGGCCTGTCCATCCAAATCCAAAAGCGCAACGATTGGTGGTTTGATTTCAATCCCTATCTCGGCTACAGGTTTACCGGCCGCATAACAGTAGGTTTGGGCTGGAACCACCGCATAGCCTTCAACTTTGATAAAGGCGAGTTTAACCCAGATATGTACATCTATGGCCCACGTTCCTATGGCGAGTTCAGGATCAAGAAAGGCTTCTCCGGTCGCCTAGAAGTTGAGGTGATGAACACCCCGGTACGCGTACCACCCTCACAGGATTTCGCCACACAGGAGTGGATATGGAGCGCCATGGCCGGATTGAAAAAGGAGTATCGTATTTCAAAATCGCTACGGGGTAATGCACAGGTGCTGTATAACCTGTTTAATCCGCATTATAAAAGCCCGTATACGGATAGGCTGAATATGCGGATTGGGGTTGAGTATAAGATTCCTAAAAAGAAGCCTAAAGCGCAGTGATAAGATAGAGTGGAGTATTTCTAAATCCATAGCTGAGGCATTGATTACACCAACTCTACGACTACCGGTGGACTCTTATAATCGGGCAGGACTATATGCATTTATAGATGCAGGGAAGCGATCGGAACTGTTTACTGTTTTTGTTGCTGTTGTCTGTTTGTTTTCTGTACTGTC
>DDUM01000025.1 GCA_002344795.1 Flammeovirgaceae bacterium UBA2338
ATTACTTCCAAAGGCTTGTCGCACATCTGACGTGCCTCCTCTGTATCACTTTCTATATGGTCAATTATTCCTTTTACCAATGAGTGGGTTATCCTTTCCTGAACATTACCCTGCCTCCAACTGTTATCTGTTTCCTTTTTCTTTGCTGATCCTTTCACCGTCTCCGCAAAATCCAATAACCGCTCGGTAGCATCATCCCTTCTGTTTAGCAATACATCCTCCACACGCTCCAACAAATCTTTTGGAATTTCATCATATACTTCCAGCATGGCCGGATTGACAATCCCCATATCCATACCATTTTTGATCGCATGATAGAGAAATGCAGAGTGCATGGCTTCTCTCACCAACTGGTTCCCTCTAAAACTAAAGGAAACATTACTCACCCCTCCAGAGACATGCGCTCCCGGTAAATTTTCCTTTATCCATTTCGTTGCCCTAAAAAAATCAACAGCATAATTTTTATGCTCATCAATTCCAGTCGCTATTGGAAAAATATTGGGATCGAAAATAATATCGGAAGGAGGAAATTTAATTTGATCCACCAAAATACGATAAGCCCGTTCACAGATAGCAATTCTCCTCTCGTAGGTATCTGCTTGTCCTTCTTCATCGAAAGCCATTACCACAGTGGCCGCCCCGTATCTTCTCACCAATTTTGCCTGGCGAATAAATTCTTTCTCGCCCTCCTTCATGCTGATGGAATTTACAATGCCTTTCCCTTGCAAACATTTCAAACCGGCCTCGATTACTTCCCATTTTGAAGAATCTACCATCACCGGAATTTTTGCAATCTCAGGTTCAGCAGCCATAAGATTTAAAAAAGTGACCATGGCTTCTTTGCTGTCAAGCATTCCTTCATCCATATTCACATCAATCACCTGTGCGCCACCTCTTACCTGATCCAGTGCCACCTCCAATGCTTTTTCAAAATCACCTTCTTTAATTAGTCGAAGGAATTTGGCTGACCCCGTTACGTTAGTGCGTTCGCCAATATTGGTGAAGTTAGATTCCGGGGTAATTATTACAGCCTCCAGTCCGCTTAATTGTAATAGTCGATGAGTCATTATTTATGAATTGATACGATAATTGTATAATGAGTTGGTGAACACGATTGATTTAGCTTTGCTATTAACTATCAACTAAATCACTATCCACCAATATCCGCGGACTATAACATGCAGCTAGCTCAGCAATCACTTTAATATGCTCAGGTGTTGTACCACAACATCCACCAATCACATTAACAAGTCCCTCTTTTAAAAATTCTTCAATCTGCCGCCCCATTTCCTCAGGGCTCTGGTCGTACTCACCAAATTCATTGGGGAGACCCGCATTGGGATAAGCACTGACAAAGAAAGGAGCCTTCTCATTTAATGTTTGCAGGTAAGGTCTGAGTTGTGAAGCACCCAGCGCACAATTAAGGCCGATACTTAGAAGGGGAACATGAGAAACGGAAATTAAAAATGCTTCAGTAGTCTGCCCCGAAAGTGTTCTTCCACTGGCATCTGTGATGGTGCCTGATACCATGATGGGAATTTCTTTTTTCATCTCTTCAAAAAGCTCCTGGATTCCGAAGAGAGCAATCTTGGCATTAAGGGTATCAAAGATGGTTTCCACCAATAACAAATCTGCGCCACCATCTATCAGACCCCGTGCCTGCTCTTTGTAAGCTTCTTTTAGTCCATCAAAGGTGATGGCCCTGTACCCCGGGTTGTTTACATCTGGCGAAAGTGAAGCTGTCTTATTCGTGGGGCCCAAGGCTCCTGCAACAAATCTGGGTTTATCAGGGTTTTGTTGAGTGAACTCCTTCGCCACTTCCTTAGCAATTTTTGCTGATTCATAATTCAAATCATACACAATGTCCTCCAGATGGTAGTCCGCCTGTGCTACAGAAGTGCCGCTAAAAGTATTGGTTTCAACAATATCAGCACCCGCCTCAAAATATTGCCTGTGGATGTCCTTTATGATACCTGGTTGTGTAAGGGAAAGTAAATCATTATTACCCTTTAGCGGGTATTTATGATTCTTAAATCGCTCTCCTCTAAAATCTTCTTCACTTAAGGTATGTCGTTGGATCATGGTGCCCATTGCACCATCCAATACCATGATTCGATTCTTTAATATTTCTTGAATTGTCACTCTTCTGGTGTTTAATCCTACTTACATCCAGAAAGAGCCTATCAATGATTGGCCGCTCATCTTCTTCGAAAATTTTTATTTTCGAATGGGAATTAGCACAACATCCTGTAGGGTTACCATCAGAACAAGTTGCTAAGACATCTCAGGGCCCAATCCCTCCGTCTTTCTGGATAAGCAATGCAAAGAAATGCAATTAGTTGGTAAAAATGAAGCATCAAAATGCTTATTTTGTTTCTTGAAATGAATGATCACACTATTCTACACTTTTGAAGCTCGCTGCCATCGACATAGGATCTAATGCCATCCGTTTTCAAATATCAACGGTACTGGATCGGGGGCCAAAAGTACTCTTCAAGAAACTAGAATACATCCGATTTCCTCTTCGCCTGGGACACGATGTTTTTTCCAGTGGAAAGATCAGCAAGGAAAGCATCAATAAGTTCATGAAACTTATGAGCGCTTACAAAACCATGATTGAACTCTACGAAGCAGATGACTACATGTTTTGTGCAACGTCTGCCATGAGAGAGGCTAAAAATGGCCGGGAATTGGTCGAGCGCGTGTACAATGAATTGGGGCTTACCATTCAACTGATATCCGGAAAAGAAGAAGCAGATTTGGTCAACAGGGCCATTGCCTCTTATCTTACAGATCGTACCTATTTGCATATTGATGTAGGTGGTGGAAGCACCGAACTCAACCTTTACGTCCGCGGAAAGAAAATAAAATCACGTTCTTTCAAAGTAGGTTCTGTACGCATATTAGAGAACACCGACTTACCTGTGATGTGGACGGACATGGAGAAATGGATCAAATCAAACATAAAAAAATCATACGGACGACCCATCTCAGTAGGAACCGGAGGTAACATCAGTAAAATATTTGAACTAGCCGGAAAAAAGCCAGGAAAAACCATTAGTCTGAAAACAGTAAAGGAGGTAAGGAGCCGGGTAGAGGCTCACACCATGGATCAACGTATCTATGAACTTCAAATGAATCCCGATCGGGCAGATGTAATTATACCTGCCAGCAGCATTTACATAAAGGTAATGGAATGGGCAAGATCAAATAGCATCATCGTACCTGATGTGGGACTTAAAGACGGAATGCTTTTATATCTATTGGAAAAGAATCAGAAACAGAAGAAGCTGAATTTCTCAGAATAGCTTCACCTCCTCTATAATCTCCCTGGTCACTTTAAATAACTCCTTGTGGATATTAAAGGGAGGTTCTCCACTTAAATCCTTAACGGTATAGCTGCCATCCTCCTTCATGGTATAGGAGTTTACATTATCCTTGAGATTATACTTCACAATATTCATCACCTGTTTCTTCAAAATATCCTGTTC
>DDUM01000102.1 GCA_002344795.1 Flammeovirgaceae bacterium UBA2338
TAGGGCTTGAGTTATTGACGAACAGCTAAGCGATGACTTTTTTAAAATCCGTTATCTAAATCCAGTACGAATAACTTGTCTTACCTGTGTGTCCTATGTTTCTATGTGGTAAAAAAGTAAACCACACAGAAGCATAGAAAACATTTTAATAAGTAATTACTTCACAATCGGAATTCTTATTACTGAGGGATATTTTTTGGAATGGTGAATGGTATTGTGAGCAACCACGCCTTTCGATTCATCGTAGTTGTTGCCACCGGTATTCATGTTTCTGTCAAAGCGCGGAAAGTTGCTGCTGGAGATTTCAATACGGATACGATGCCCTGCTTCGAAGTAGTTGCTGGTTGACATGGGAGTCATCTTTACAGGATAAATCTTTCCCTTTTCCATGAACACTTCTTTGTCATACCCTTCGCGATACCGCACGCGCTGGATGGTTTCATCCAAATTGTAGGCCTTACCATCGGGGTACACATCAATAAGTTTGATTGTTACGTCTGTGTCCTTTACATCCGAAGACAAATACAGCATACTTTCAATGAACCCACTTACTTCAATACCTTCTTTCAAAGGCTCTGATGTATAAACTAAAATGTCATTGCGCAATTCCATTTGAGATTGATCAAAAGCACCACCCTGAACAGCATTGCCAGTACAACATACATTGCCACCATAAGAGGTGACGGGATTTTCAGGATCATAGGTAAAGGAATCAGGCATATCTTTACCAGACGCTTTTGAAACCAACTGACCATCACCATTTCGAGTATTGGCTTTTCCCGCACTGGTCAGATAAAAATCCGTCATCACAGCACCTTTGGGCGGCCATGTGTCTGCCGATTGCCATTTGTTGCTGCCCATGGTATAGTACTGAACCCGGGGAGTGGTAGATTTAAAGTCGTTGGTTTCTCCCTTGAGTGTAAGATCAAACCATTTGTATATCTGATCGTCATAATCAAGTCGTGCATCACCTACACTGCGTTCACCCACGATGGTATTTTCTGTAGCACGCTTGTACGCACAGTGCAGGGTGGGGGCGATCACCAAATATTGATTGTCTGCTGCTTCAGGGTTGGTAATATTATTACGAACATGATTGAATAGGGCCAGGTTAGGACTGGTGGACACATCGTACCACGACACGAACCAAAAGCCTGGAACATTAATGGGTTTGTCGTCATGGTACAAGCCGCCTTCAAACCAGGCTGGATCATTGGGCTTGCGCACCACCATTTTATCAAATATACCTTTTGGCCCATTTACATTTTGAATGATATCCTTTACCGGCAGATGACTGAGTCCATCAGCCCAGTCTACCCTGGGCATTTCCGGAGCCAAATCGAAAAAGCGCTGTACCCGCTGTAAATCAGTTTGCGTAATGTCTTTTGGAAACATCGGACGGAATTGGTCGTTCTGTGTACCGTATAGCCACGAGATGAATAACATTTGAGTAGCTCCACCCCGGTACCAATTGCCTTGTTCGTAAAACTCACCTACTCGGCCTACCCCTGCACCAAATCCTTGAGCCACTATAGCACCATGGGAGGGATGATCTAAGGCCGCTACAGCCATTTGCCATTCGGCTGTGGATGAACAACCTAAAGTTCCAATTTTTCCATTTGACCAGGATTGTTTTGCCATCCAGGAGAAGGCATCGTAACCATCGGTTTTTGGTGTGCCCAGGATATCCCATTCCCCTTCTGAGAAAAATCTTCCCCTTTCATTTTGTACTACATAGGCATATCCACGAGACACGGCATCGTATGCACTCTGATAACCACGGGTGCGCTCTTCACCATCTCCCCAGGTATTATAATTATAAGGTGTTCTTGAAAAAATGATAGGCACTTTTTTATCTCCCTTGGGGCGATAAATATCAGTGGCCAACCGAATGCCATCTCGCATAGGCATCATTACCTTTTGGTCAACAATAGCAATCTCCTTTAGTTGTTCAAGAGTGACCTCCTGTGCTTGTAACAAAAAGGATGTGAATGTGCTGAGGGCAAGGAGAAGTATAATACGTATTTTCATAGCAGGGATATTAGAAGTTTAGCGGGTGTGAATATATTCATATACCTGTTAAAATGAAACTTCCCTCAAACGCTATTACTGCCAATCGCCTGGATCAGAATATGCATATCCTGTATTTCTGGTTATGAAATCTTATCTACCACTACCTTATAAGTAGGGTCTTCCATGATGTTGACTTCGATGATATCATTGGCATTATGGAGTAACATTCTGCAATCGGCACTCAAATGCCTGAGGTGAATTTTTTTACCTACTTTTCTGTACCGCTCAGTGATTTTGTTTAACGCTTCAATCCCTGACATGTCTGCTACCCGGCTTTCTGAGAAATCGATGATCACTTCATTGGGATCATTTAATACATCAAACTTCTCGTTGAAAGCGGAGATAGAACCAAAGAATAGGGGTCCGAAGATTTCGTAATGCTTTACCCCGGCACTGTCCACATACTTACGGGCACGTATGCGCTTGGCATTTTCCCAGGCAAAGACCAGGGCAGAGATAACCACACCAACCAAAACTGCCAGTGCAAGGTTGTGAAGGAATACTGTTACCAGTATTACCGCGAGCATAACTATAATATCTGATTTGGGCATTCTTCGAAAGGTTCTTAGACTGGCCCATTCAAAGGTGCCTATGGCCACCATAATCATCAAACCTGTCAATGCCGCCATGGGTAATTGTTCAATCAGGTTGGCACCAAACATAATAAAGACCAGCAACATCACTGAGGCAACAATACCCGATAGCCGAGCTCGCGCACCTGAAGAAATATTGATCAAACTTTGACCAATCATGGCACAACCACCCATACCCGAGAAAAAGCCAGTCACTACGTTGGCTATTCCTTGCGCTACCGCTTCTTTGTTGCCGCGTCCGCGGGTTTCTGTAATTTCATCAATAAGGTTGAGGGTAAGCAAGCTTTCAATTAAACCTACACCAGCCACAATCAAGGCGTATGGGAAAATGACAGACAACGTTTCTAATGAGAAAGGCAAGTTAGGAATATGAAAAGGAGGGAAGCCTCCTTTAATAGAAGCAATATCTCCCACGGTTTTTGTGTCAATGCTGAATCCAATGACAATGGCAGATACGACAAGAATGGCAGCCAGAGAGGAAGGGATGGCTTTCGTTAATTTAGGTAAGCCCCAAATGATGAGCATGGTGAGCAATACCAGGCCTAGCATCAACCACAAAGAGGGGCCACTCATCCACTGCATGATACCCGCTGCTCCCATTACCTTAAACTGATCGAGCTGAGAAAGGAAGATGACAATGGCAAGACCATTGACAAAACCAAACATAACAGGATGTGGAACTAAACGTATGAATTTTCCTAGTCGCAACAGGCCGGCAGTTACCTGTATTATACCTGCCAATACCACAGTGGCAAATATGTACTCTACACCGTGTGATTTGGCCAATGCCACGATCACTACCGCTATTGCTCCGGTGGCACCAGAGATCATTCCAGGCCTTCCACCGAGAATTGATGTGACCAGGCCAATGGTAAAAGCAGCATACAGCCCAGTTAAGGGAGATAAGCCGGCAATCATGGCAAAAGCAATAGCTTCGGGAACAAGTGCCAGAGCCACAGTAAGCCCTGAGAGGACTTCAATTTTGTAATCTACCTTTTGTTGGAGATCGAATAGGTTCAGGTATTGCTTCATGTGTTGTAGCCAAAAAAGGTGCAAAAGTACGAAAATTTTGTGCCGATAGGAACCTCTCCTCCAAACATCAAACCAGAACAGGGTTTTCACATTCGGCTAAAAAAGGAAAATGAAGTTAATACATTATCTTAGGGTGTAAACGATTGTACAAATGAGGTGTGTATATACGATTGTTAGCAGCTTTTATATCCCGTCTTGAAATTATATGAAGGAATTTTACCAACGATATAAGCCAATAATAGTCTTTTACTTCTTAGCATGTTTGTTTTCATGGCCTTTCTTGTTTTGGCGAGATGTGTATGGAGATAGTTGGAACAGTTTAAACATAGATTCCATAATCAAAACAAGCCTTATTATGTGGGGCCCAGGTTTATCTGCTGTTATCTCCAGCTTAATTTTTAAGGATAGAATAAAAAAAACAATTACCTTATTTGGAAGCTCTGTTTTTAAAAGCATTTTATTCTGGGGATTACCCATGGCTGCATTCGTTTTATTTGGAGAATACAGTAATAATGGTACATCAGTCTCAAGACTTGTCATTTATTTAGGTGGAGTATTTCTTTTTACACTTGGTGAAGAGCTTGGTTGGCGCGGATTTTTACAAGACCAGCTAAATCATTTACCTAAATGGAAACGGTATCTTATCATTGGTATAATGTGGGAACTTTGGCATTTCACTACTCGAACACTATCAGGTTCAGTTGTTGCAAGAGTACTGAGACCTCTTCTTTTTATTATGCCAAACACAATGCTTTCATATGTTTTTGGAGAAAGTGTAAATAAATCTAAATCCATTATTGTAGCTGTAACACTACATGCATGGTATAATCTGTTGTTTGAATTTAACAACATAAACACCTATATAATCTTTTCTATTGCTGTCATATTTTGGATAGTTATGTTGTTAAATTGGGATAAAAAAATCAAACTTGAAAAAGTAACAAACCGCTAATATTATATATGAAATCATAGCACCCTTCGGAATGCAATGCTTCATGACTAGGACTCTTACACGAGACAGGTGTATATGAAATTGGTAGTCGTTATATCTTGACGACCGCGCAAACATTAAACAGACAGGAAAATGAGACAGATGCTTTTAATTCTATGGGTCTTCGGACTTTTTGCGTGTAACCAGCAAACAGACAACACGATCGTTTTACAAAACCGTATTGACAGCTTGGAAATCAAACTTGCAAATACTTATAAACCTGGATTCGGTGATTTTATGGGTACTATACAAGCGCATCATTCTAAACTATGGTTTGCGGGACAAAACAAAAACTGGGAACTTGCCGACTTTGAAGTGCATGAAATAATGGAAACCATTGAAGCCATTCAGAAGTTTCAAACCGAACGGGAGGAAAGCAAAATAATTGATATGATAAATCCTCCATTAGATAGCATCGACAATGCCATTGAGCAGAAAAATTCGACTTTATTCAAGAGTAGTTACATCCTGCTGACAAATACTTGCAACAATTGCCATGAAGCAACTAATCTTGGATTTAACATTGTAAAAATACCCGATAGTTCACCTTTCAGTAATCAGGACTTTAGACCAATCAAATGAAAGATGCTGTGTGAGGTCAGGATTCATAGTTAAGTCAGGTCTTCCAATCTGACGAAGCACCGAACATCTCATTTGATTGTAGAAGTCAGGCCAGTGATCACTTAAGCCTACACTGGTCAGACGACTGGCATCCCCGCCAACACGTTGCTGTGTTTTTGCTCTTATAAGGTGCCTCTCATTGTACGCTCATCCTACCAAATCCTAATCTCTCAGGCGAACTCACTTATTGGTTTTTAACTAATTAACAAGGAAAGAAATACTGAAAATCCTAACTTGGGTGAAGTATATAGGAGCATATCTGACTTTGATAACACTTACGTTGGTGGTAATTATGAATCTTATATAGGTTAATATGAAAATATTGAGGAAAGTTGGAAAGTGGCTACTTATTATCATAGGAAGCATTATTAGCTTGATTTTAATCATTCTTCTAATTATCAGAATTAACAGTACAGGTATAGAGGAACCTTTTCTCGATAAACATGGGAACATACTTCCAAATAGTATTGCCATGCATGAGGACATGGTCATAAACGGTGCTCCTCAAAGAATAACGCTTAGAGGGAAAGATATAAATAACCCTGTGTTATTACAGGTACATGGAGGCCCTGGAAGCCCTACTACTCCGGCAGTTGCGAAAATTGTTGGATTTGATTTAGAAGACCTATTCACGGTGTGCTATTGGGAACAAAGAGGTTCTGGACTTGCTTATAATGATAGCTTACCTGATTCGACCATTACCTTAAATCAAATCATTGATGATGGTTTGGTCGTTACAGACTATCTTAAAAAGACATTCAATAAAGATAAAATATATATTGAAGGAACATCCTGGGGTACAACCGTAAGTGCTTTTATGGTCCAGAAAAAACCCGAATCATTTCAAGCTTATATTGGTATTGGACAAATGGCCAACCAACCACTTTCAGAACAACTTTCTTACGATTTTGCAATGACAGAAGCCCAAAAACAAAATGATACTGTTTCTTTAAATCAATTAAAAGGTATTGGAAGACCGCCATATCCTAACAAATCGAATATAGAAATGGCAAATGCTTGTGATATTGAACGTATGATTGTAATAAAATATGCACCACCTCGCGTAAACTTTGGTTTCAATTTTATAAAACAAATGTTCCTGGATAACGGTCTCACATTTAGTGAAAAATTTACACCAATGATTAATAACCCAGAAGTAACTTATCCTGCATATAAACTATTATGGCCTACATGCTTTAATAGTAATCTTATTCGTAATGTCCCAGAGTGGAAAGTACCCGTTTATATATTACAAGGAGATAATGATCATTTTACGGAAACTTCATTAGCAAGGGCCTATTTTGATTCAATAATTGCTCCTTCAAAAAAATGGTATTTATTTGAAAATGCTACGCATGCTGTACAATTTGAATATCCTAAAAAATACCGTTCAATTTATATTAAGGAAATATTGAAAAAATAAAAACTACCGCCAACACCAAGTCGTCAGACCAGTGATCACTTAAGCCTACATTGGTCAGACGACTGGCATTTGCTAACTGACCATGCATCAGGGTAGAACAGCAGGGATACAGTTGGATATTAAATTGAAGTACATTTTGTAATGGCGTACCTTGGTGGTTGAATTGTAAAGATCAGAGAATGAAAATATTAATAGTAGGAGGCAACGGTACGATTGGTAAAAGAGTGAGCCGTCATTTTTCAGCAAAGGACGAAGTGCTGATTGCCGGGCGCACCAAAGGGGATGTCACCGTGGATATTGCGGACTCAAGCTCCATCCAACAGATGTTTGAGAAGACCGGCCAGCTGGATGCAATCATTTGCATAGCAGGCGAGGCGAAGTGGGCAGATTTTAAAGACCTTACAGAAGAGGATTATTATATAGGGCTGAAGAGCAAACTGATGGGACAGGTAAACCTGGTTCGTATCGGGCAGCACTACCTGAACCCGAAAGGTTCTATCACACTTTCCACGGGTATCCTGGCAGATGATCCAGTGGTGAAGACTGCCAGCGCAGCGATGGTAAACGGTGGCATCCACAGTTTTGCCCAGGCAGCTGCCCTGGAGTTGGAAAATGGAATTCGCCTGAACGTAGTATCGCTGGGCATGGTGGAAGATGCCTATGATAAATACAAAGACTATTTTCCCGGTCACAACCCCATACCTATGAACAAAGTGGTGAACGCCTACGTGCGCAGTGTGAAAGGCAAAGGCAATGGAGAGATCATAAGGATTTATGAGTAGGAGGAATAGTTTATAGTCCTTAGTCCTTAGTCTTAAGTCTTAAGTCTTAAGTCTTTAGTCTTTAGTCTATCGACTATCCACTTAGTATTAAAGACTAAGGACTAATAACTAAAGACCACCGACTAAATTAGTTAAGCTCGGTCTTCCGACCTGACGAACAAGCAACCAGACTTGTGAACCACAACCCCACCAAAGGGGAAGAGCACCTTACCAAAGACCACCTCGCACCGTTGCAAAGGGGACCTCGCTCTGGTGCAGAGGACAGGACGGACCGCTGCAGTTGCCACCTTGCACCGTTCGTGATGCCACCTCGTACCAAGGCAAAGGTGAACGCGTAGGTGTGAAGAGGTGAATGCATGAGGGTGCAAAGGCGGAAGCGCTCTCTTATAAAGGTGACTATCCAAGGGTGCAGAGGCGGAAGGGTACTGAAGAACTGGCGGATGCCCTCCCAGGTAAAGGCGGATGAGTACCAAAGTACATACCACACCGTACCGCAGCAATGGTAACTCCGTAGTGGTGATAAGGCAACTCCTCGTACCTGGTAAAAGTAGGGTAAAGGGACTGCCCATGTTGGTGTTTTTGGAGGTCAAAAAATAATTTAGAAATTTCTTAAAATAATTGAAACCTTTTGTATAAGGTTTTTCGTATTAGAAGTATTATGACACACACAAAAAATGTAGCAACCTTCGAGGGATTCGTAGGTAGCTGCACCGGGTTCGGAGACAAGTACAATCCCGGTTTGCCCAAGCTCCAGTTAGATGCATTGAATGTACTTCTTGTCAATGCACGCGAAGCGCTCGCCAGTGTAAGAGTGAAAAAAGCGGATTACGACCGCGTGACGAACAGTCGCGAGATCCTCTTCCGCGATCTCCCCAGGCTGGCGGCCAGTGTCATCCTTACGTTAGACGCATCAGGCGCTAAGGAAGAGACACTACATGATGCGAGAAGGTATTTCCGTCTTCTGATGGGCAAACGTGCCCGCGCGAAAGCACTGCAGGCTGACACAGCAGAAGATGTGAAAACAGGACCAAGGGTAGCTCAGCTCAGCTATGCGAGCAGAGCCGATCACTTTGCCAGATTGGTGCAATTGGTAATTGCCAGTCCCAATTACATGGCCAACGAACCAGCGTTGACTGTACAAGGCCTCAAGGCCACACTCAAGCAAGTGTACAGTATCAACACGGAAGTGGTCAATGCTCGGGTGGCACTTAGCAATGCACGAATCGCACGCAACGAGATGCTCTACACCTCCGGTAATTGTATTTACCAAACAGGCAGAGCAGCACGGAAGTATGTGAGAGCCATCTTTGGTCCGAACAGTGAGCAGTTCAACCAGGTAAAAAGTTTAGTATTCACCAAACCCCGTATCTGATGAAAGTGCAACCCGTTAATTAAAACCCCGGCAACCTATTGCTGGGGTTTTTGGTTTTAGGGGGTTGCTATCCATAGAATTATACGTTTAATTATACAGATAATTCCACGGTTACAAATGAAAGATAAAATGGAAAAAGACTAAATTTGAACAACTAATAGGATTTTAGAATGAAACTAAAAGGAATATAAGGGCAATACGTTTATATTGGTGTTGTCGGCAATTCAAGACATCTG
>DDUM01000041.1:0-36872 GCA_002344795.1 Flammeovirgaceae bacterium UBA2338
TAGTGAAGGTCGCACAAGGATAGCTGCGCGCTCTTCTGAAACTGACGTAGTAGCAGGAAGGGTGATACGAAGATTTTCAAAGGTGAGGTTATTAATGGTATTGATCGCATGTATTCCTCTTGTATAGGTAGAACCTGTAGGTTCTATCCTTACATTTCGAAACGTAATGAAACTTGAATTATCAAACCGGATAACATAGTTGTTTATGTTGGTTGGCGCAAAAGTTAAAATAACATCCTGGGCATTGCCACTTTCTGCTTCAAAGGTGATTGTATTGGTAGTGGAAGCACCGGGTATTGCATTAATAACAACTTGTTCGTTATAAGTTCCTGTTTTGATCTTAAACATTACTGGGCTGCTAACCCCTTTTGTTGTCAAATCTGTTACGGCAGCCACCAAGGAGGTATAAGAACCACCACTACCTATAGTATAGGTACCGGAAAGGGGCTGAGCCGTAAGGTGTCCCACTACAAATAGAGATACGGTTAAAAAAAGAAACCTAAGCTTTACAACCATAGTTTAAATTTTTAATAAAAAAGAGCAATCAAAATCTCATCAAGCAAGATAACTGAATAAGAATTCATTTAGGATGGGAACCATATTGATTTATTTTTGAACCGGGGTAAAAATGTGATTTTCAAACTTTCCTTAAGAAACACGCACCAAAAAGATATTCTTTTTGGAAAACCAAAAATTCAATGGCTTTAATACCGCCCACAAAATTAAATTTTACATGGTACCAAACATTTCCTTCCTTTCGCTCAAATTATACCCGATATGAGAAATTTAATAAGCCTTTTGTTCGTCATTCTTACCATTTCTTTTGTGCAGGCTCAAAAGGGGTTTGTTGGCACTAATGCCGCTACACAAACCAAAGTAGAGGAAACATTCCTGAAACAACAGGAGAGTGAACGCTATAAAAATCATTTAAAGAACCTAACGAGAGAGCCGCATATTGCTGGGTCCAAAGCAAACGAAAGAGTGCGTGATTACCTCGTTGATGTAATGCGCAAGGCCGGGTTTCAGGTAGAAATTTTTCCTTATGATATTTATTTGCCGGTAATGCCGGGTACCGCTTCCGCGGAATTGGTCACCCCCATCCGTTTGCCACTTAACAATCAGGAGTACATCCACAAAGAAGACCCCTTCTCATCTGACCCCACCCTTACAGTCGGATTCAATGCCTACACAGGTACAGGCAATGTAACCGCTGAAGTAGTTTATGCTAACTATGGTCGCAAAGAGGATTTTGAAAAATTGCAAGCATTGGGTGTTTCCGTAAAAGGAAAGATTGTATTGGCGCGCTATGGCGGAAACTTTCGTGGTTACAAAGCCAAGTATGCTGAGCAACATGGTGCTGTCGGATTGATTATTTTCACTGACCCAGGCGATAGCGGATACGCAAAAGGTCTTGTCTATCCTGATGGCCCCTACTATGACGAAAGCAGTATTCAACGTGGTTCGTTGCTTACAATAGACTGGACGGGTGATCCGCTCACTCCGTTTGAACCCGCTCTCCCACTGGATGGAAAAAAGAAAATCGTCCGTAAAAAACCCGAGGAAGTAAAAGGTTTGCACACCATACCTGTACTCCCTTTGCCTTATGGATCGGCAAAAGAAATTTTTGCGCGTATGACAGGCAAACCTGTTCCAGTAGAATGGCAGGGCGGCTTACCTTACACTTATCGACTTGAAGGAGGAAGTGATTTGACCGTTCGTGTTGACGTAACTCAGAAAATAGAGATACATCGTGTGTATAATGTCGTTGGTACTTTGCAGGGAACAGAGAATCCTGATCAATGGATTATTGCAGGGTCACATTACGATGCATGGGCTTTTGGTGCGACTGATCCCAACAGCGGGACCGCTATGTTACTGGCATTAAGTGAATCATTGGGTAAACTATCACAAGCAGGTTATAAACCCAAACGAACTATTAAAATAGCACACTGGGATGCTGAAGAACAGGGTGTGATCGGTTCTACAGAGTGGGTCGAGCAGTTTCACGATGAATTGAATGCAAAAGCCGTTGCTTATTTCAATGCCGATGGCGCGGTTACAGGAAGAAATTTTGGAGCAGCTTCCAGTCCATCATTAAAGGAACTTGCCATCAGTACAACGAAATCTATTGCATTCCCTGATTCTTCAAAATCATTGCATGATGTTTGGCTTGGAACACGCAACACCCCTGAACCTCCATTAGGTAATTTGGGTGGCGGATCCGATCACATCGCTTTTTACGCCTACGTGGGAATACCCAGTTGGGGTGGTGGCAGCGGAGGACATAGTATCTACCATTCAAATTTTGACAGCTTCGCTTACTATGAGCGTTTTTGCGATCCCACCTTTAAAATGGGACCTATGGTAGAGCAGGTGTTTGGTACGATGGCACTGCGACTTGCCAATGCTGATGTACTGCCTTACGACATCAGTCGTTATGGAACAGATTTGCATACACACTTTGATGGATTACAAAAACTAACCAGCGCTTATGACAAGTCGGCAACTCCATTTTCATTTGATGCGCTAATAAAAGCGGCAGATGAATTGAAGGCCGTAGGCGAGCAATGCGAAGCGGCATTGAAAACACCAAACTTAAAAAACAGTAAAGCCATCAATGCAGAACTGATCTCATTGGAACGCCAATGGATTGATAAAGAAGGGATGCCCTATGGAAGTTGGTACCGTTCGTTGTACGCCTCTCCGGATCCATACAGTGGTTACGCTTCATGGATGTTACCTGCCTTTCAGTATGAAGCTTCTATTCACTCCACTGCAAACTTGAAAAAGTACGAGCAAAAGCATATGGATGCTATCAATCGCTTGAGAGTTAAGATGGAAAAAATTACGAAGTTGGCACAACAGTAATAAAACTAAAATTGATAATGCAAAAAGGGTGGCTAATGGTCACCCTTTTTTGTTTCATCCTCATAATAATATCTGATGGGGTATCACATGTACAACTTCACTTTTCCAGTGCTTCACTTAAACACCTATAGCAGTAAGAAGTTTCGAAAGCAGGTTAAATTCAGGTGTTTTGATCAACAGGCAAACTCATCGTATCTTTAACCTATGATTCGCATCATCCTGTGGCTTATGATATTGAGCATTTCCGGATTTGCTCAAGTCCCTGTTGACCAAAAAGAAAGCAGTGACTACATGTATTATTATGAAAAGGGAGAACAATTACTCAGCGAAAGAAAGTACAATGAGGCATTGGTGAATATCAATGAAGCCCTCAACATTTATGCTCTACACCCCGACTCTTATTACACCCGCGGAGCAATAAAAGAGAAACTCAATGATAAAGAAGGAGCCCTGAGGGATTACACTATCTACCTGGAACTGAAACCCAATCAATTTGATGCATTGTTTCATAAAGCGTTAATCAATTTCGAACTGAAGAAATGGGCGCAAGCCAATGCAGATTTTAAGCAGTTGATTACATTACCTACCGGGGAAACAACGAGTATCTATTTCAGGCAGGGACAATTCTCTGAAGGGACAAACCAGGTGTTTACATCCCATGGCACCAACAAAGCGCATCTCTTCAATTACCTTGGTCTCACTGCTTTTGAAATGGGTCAATACGATGAAGCATTGATCCACTTTGATTCAGCCGTGTCTCACAATCCTGATGCTGCTAACTATTATGTCAACGCTGGTCGCAGCCATGAAGCCTTGTCAGAGTTCGAAAAAGCTAAACAATCCTATCAAACTGCCCTTTTGATTAACCCTGATCACAGCATTGCACAACATAATCTAAGTACACTTAACAGAACACATGGCACTACCCAAGAGGCTGATCTCTTGCTGGATGAAGTTATTGCTAAGAATCCAGACCTTCCCTTCCCTTATGCTGAACGCGCTTATTATGAAATGAATAATGGCGAGCTGGAAAATGCACTACGGGATTATAACAAAGCCATCGAACTCGCTCCATCCGTGGGAGATTATTGGCTCAGCCGGGGAATGGTCAAAGAAAAGCTCAATGATTGGGAGGGTGCTTATCGCGATTATTCACAATCTATTGTACTCAACGAGAAAGATGAAAAGTTATGGTTGGCCAGGGCCAATCTTCTTTTCAATCAGAGTAACTATGCTGCAGCCATCAAGGATTATGATGTGGCCATTGTCCTGTATCCATCTTATGCTATTGCTTACTACAACAGAGCACTTGCCAAAAATAAACTGGGAATGAATGCCAAAGCGTGTGCTGATCTTAAAATTGCAGAAGCGTTGGCCTTCGAAGTTCCGCCCAAAGTAATGAGTGGTATTTGTGGTGTTCAGTAATCGTTCACCCCAAATCAGGTCTTAGTCTCACAAACACGGGCTCTCTAAAGTTTTTATCTGGAGTGAACGAAGCAAAAGTTATTTCTACAAAAAGTTTTGGCTCCACCCAAATACTTACCTTTTCATCCAATACTTTATCCGGCACAGGTTTATCTGTCTCTTTTAATTTTTTAATAAGTTTAAAAATATCATTGATAACCGCATCCGTAAATCCAGTACCCACCTTTCCCCTGTAAACCAATTTTCCGTCTTCCCATTCTGCAATGTGTAACCCTCCAAAGGCTTTGCTCCTGTTCCCCTTACCTTCATTGTAACCAATGATCACACACTCTCTTGTATTGCGAACCTTAACCTTCAACCAGGCATCCGATCGTTTGCCGGGTAAATACCTGCTGGTTTTGTCCTTGGCCATGATGCCTTCCAAATTGTGCTCTCTCGCTGCCTCAAAGAGCGATAGACCATCCTCAACAAATTCGCTGCTGCGATACGGTGTATCCTTTTTCAGGGCATCCTTCAGCCATTCCTTGCGCTTCAGAAGCGGCTCGTTGATGAGACTACGACCATCGAGGTACAGACAGTCAAAAACATAACAATACACGGGATTGGATTTAGATAATTTTTCAATAGTGTTATCTCCCGAACTCATGAGTCGGTTGATCACTTTTTTGAACTCCGGTTTCCCGGACTTATCCAAACAAACAATCTCTGCATCAAACAGACCACAATTAGCACGAAACCCTGGTATGTTTAATTCAGGGAATTGTTTCGTGATGTCATTTTGATTTCTGCTTCTAATTTTAATCACGCCATCCTCCAGTGCGATCAAAGCCCTTATCCCATCCCACTTTACCTCATAGATATATTCATCACCAATGGGTGGTTTGCCTGCACTGCCAGAGAGCATGGGTTCAATGGGATCATGAAGGAAATTAACCTGAGGCACATCTACTCTTTCCAGGAGCCATTCCTTTTGCTTGATCTTGTAAATACGGTACTCACCATTCATTTCCTTACTACTCAACCGAAAATAAAATCCATCTTTTTTGTTTTTGGTAATCTGATATTTACCCAAAGCATAGATCCACATGTCTCCACCTCCATATTGCCCCTTAGGGATTTTACCATCGAATGTCAGGTACTCCATGGGGTGGTCCTCTGTCTGTACAGCCAGTCTTTTTATTCCAGGTAATGGTGGCATGCCACGTGGTACGGCCCAGGATTTAAGCACTCCGTCTTGCTCCAACCTTAAATCATAATGAAGGTTAGTGGCATGGTGGCGGTGTACCACAAAATTGGTCCCCCCCCCTTCCAGGATCTTGGCCAGTGGCTCTCTGGTTTTGTTAAAGTCCCTTTTTTTGTCATACGACTCGAGTTGCTCCGGGGTCTTGTGTTTTTTGTTAGATGGAAGCTTCTTTACTGGCTTTGCTTTTCGTTGTGTATGCAATTCAACAGCGTAGGCATCAATTCCCTCCCATGCATCCCCTTCCTCCAGCACTTTCTCCAGCGCAGTTCTGATATTAAATTCAAGAGGTGATTTCACATTTGCAAGTTCATCCCATGTCAGCGGCATTGAAACAGGAGCACCTACCCTACCGCGTAAGCTATACGGAGAGACAATACTTTGACCTTGCCTGATACGGTAGATATCCATGAGCATCTTACCTTTCCGGGCTTCCTTTTTGATATGGAGGGTGAGCGCTTTGGGTTTGCTCTCTACATAAGGCTTTGCAATAGATTGAGCTGTTTCAAAAACGGTGGAGAAATCATACTTAGGTTCAATAGGGACACATACATGTACGCCTTTACCTCCGGTAGTTTTTACAAATGGTGTATATCCGAAATTTTCAAGATATTCCCTCAAATCCAAAGCCACCTCGATTACGTTTTTAAAATCAGAACCCTCAGGCGGATCCAAATCAAAAACCATGTAATCCGGATTATCAAAATTAGGTTTCCTGCTGTGCAGCTGATGCAACTCCAAAGAAGCAAGATTGGCCAGCCATACCAAAGAAGCTGGTTCCGTGGCGATGATGTAATCCTTTTCTTCTTTACCCAACTTCACAAACTCCAACCAGTCGGGCGCCCACTCTGGCCTGTTCTTCTGGTAAAAGTTTTCACCATGTATTCCATCTGGAAAACGGATGAGCGTCAACGCCCTTCCCTTGATGTGATTAAGCAACGTGGGGGCAATCGTCAAGTAATATTGTATGATCTCTGCTTTCGTTACCTGATCCTCAGGAAAAAGCACCTTATCCAGATTAGATACTTCAAGCTTCCGTTTTCCTACCTGCGTCCATTGTGTCTTCTTTGCCATAGGCTAGGTAATGTCATCAAGTACTTCACCCTTCACCTTATTGCTAAGGAAGATCATACCAATTACAAAACAGACGGCTGCTACACCAATAGGGTACCATAATCCTGCAAATGGATCGCCTGAGGGCAGTGCATCGGTTTTACTAAATTCATACAGACTGGTAGCAATAAATGGCGTAAGTCCCCCAAAAATTCCATTCCCGATATGATACGGCAAAGACATGGAGGTATAGCGAATGCGTGTTGGGAAAAGTTCAACCAAAAAAGCTGCAATGGGTCCATATACCATCGTAACAAAGATTACCTGTATTGCTACCAGGAAAATCATGTACCAATAAGGAGAAGAACCCAATGTGATTTGTCTTCCTGAGGCAATGCCTGCAACATTGATATTTTCAGTGAGAAAAGAACCATCAGAATATTCTTTTCTTATGGATACTATTTCTTCGTTGGAGGTACTCTTTGTTTCGTTACTGCTTACTTCTGTTTTGTTTGTAACATCGGCCAACGCATACATGCTCTTATAAATCGGACGATAGGCGACCACTGCAAGAATCAAACCCGCCATCATGATATACTTCCGACCTACTTTATCAGACCATCGTCCAAACACAATGAATAATGGAGTACCAATGAGCAGAGCTGTGGCTATAATATAGTTGGATTGTACAAACTCTACTTTACAAGTGTTTTGAATAAAGGAAAGAGCATAAAATTGTCCTGTGTACCATACTACTCCCTGTCCGGCAGTAATTCCAAAAAGAGCAATTAGCACCATACGAAGGTTCTCCTTCTTTCCAAAACTTTCCTTGATAGGATTAACAGAGAGTTTGCCCGCAGCCTTTACCTTCATGAACAATGGTGACTCCTCCATCTTCAATCGAATGTAGATGGAGATACCTACAAGGATCACTGACAATAAAAATGGTATTCGCCACCCCCACTCGGCAAAGGCATCGCTACTCATCGACTGTCGTACCATCAATATAACTCCCAATGAAACAAACAATCCTAATGTCGCTGTGGTTTGGATAAAGCTTGTGTAATACCCCCTCTTTGCAGCGGGAGCGTGCTCTGCCACATAGGTAGCGGCTCCTCCGTATTCACCGCCTAGCGCAAGGCCTTGCACCAGCCTGAGTGTTAAAACTATAATGGGTGCAAACATTCCAATTGATTCATAGCTGGGAACCAAACCTATTGCAAAGGTGGAGCCCCCCATCAATACCAGTGTCAGCAAAAAAGTATATTTCCTGCCTACCTTATCACCGAGATGCCCGAAAACCAATGCACCGAAAGGCCGTACGATAAATCCTGCCGCAAACGTTCCCAGCACGGCAAGAAATGCAGCTGTAGGATTCGAAGAAGGAAAAAATTTAGTGGCCAGAACCGCTGCAAGACTTCCGAAAATATAAAAATCATACCACTCGATAAGTGTACCCACCGAAGAGGCGCCAATGACGGACCATAACTTTCTTTTTTCTTCTTTGGTAATTACGCTGCTCTGCATTAAGCTTAGGGTTAGGTATCCAGATTTCTAAATATAAAAAAGATCAAAAGAAAATTTCCTGCGCTAGCCGATATGTATTAGCGTGCGCTTCAATGATATCCCTAAAATCAGGAGAATAGCCACCTCCCATACTGGCTACCAAAGGAATTCCTGCCACTTTGGCTTCATTCAGCACGATCCTATCCCTTTCCCTGCAGCCTTCTCTCGTCAAATTCAACCTGCCCAGTTTGTCAGTTTTTAGCACATCCACCCCTGATTGATAGAAGATAAAATCAGGTTGGAACTGCTCCAGGATATTTTCAAGATTGGTTCTCAACGTTTTTAAATAAAACTGATCCTCGGTTCCATCAGGAAGTCCAATGTCCAAATCTGAATTTTCTTTAACCATTGGATAATTGCTTGCACCATGCATACTGAAAGTAAACACCCGAGATTCATTCCGGAATATTTGCGCTGTTCCATTACCCTGATGAACATCTAAGTCCACAACCAGTACTTTCGAAGCCAGTTTTTCACTTAGCAAATAATTAGCTGCAATGGCAATGTCATTAAGCAGACAGAAACCTTCACCCTTATAGGTAAAGGCATGATGGGTGCCACCAGCTATATTCATCGCCACACCATGGGTAAGTGCATAATGCACACACTGAAGTGTTCCTCCCATAATCATACATTCCCGATCAACTAATTCCTGGCTCAAGGGAAATCCCGTCCGTCTGATTTCCCCTGGAGATAAACTAAGTGTCTTTAACTTTTCCCAATAGAGTTTCTCATGCGATGCTAATATCCAATTTTCATCCACAGGATCAGGACTAAAGATATTAGATGGAGTGATTGTTCCTTCATGAAGTAGCTGCTGTGGCAGCAGCTCATACTTACTCATGGGAAAGCGATGATGGAGTGGTAATGACAATACATAAGCGGGATCCCAGGCAACCTTCAGCATCAAAGCTTAGGGTTAATTATCCTTTTTGTACCAGGCTTCCTGTAATTGGTGGAAGGTATCGTGTAAGCTGGTAAGTGACTTTCCAATTGCCTGATCATCGCCCACCTCTACAAGGTCAGCCAATGCTACGGCACCCTCCTGAAGCTCCTGTAGCGTTTGCTTTACCTCGTCATTATCCACTTTCGTTGGTAATTCCTGTTCTATCCAACTATTTACGGATACCACCATTTCACTCGCATACTGTTTCACGGGTTCAATGTTAGCTGAATCTCGATAGGGGTGAAAACTTTCCGCCATCAACATATGGAAATCATCCATACCTTTCCATTCAACAGTTTCCTCCTCGGTTTGTTCTTGTGTTGATTCAGTTTTAGGTGAGCATGCCCAACTTGTTATAAATAGTAAAGCACAAATTCCAATTAGTTTATTTAGTTTCATAAGTTATTGGTTAAAACATTTTATCTCTTTTTCTATACTTAATCCTATTCTCAACACTTTGTACCCCTCTTTTCAGCAAATCAAAATACAATGCAATATAAAGCATCAAGCTCATAAACCAGATAATGGAAATATTAAAATATAAAGTATCAAAATGCCTTCCTAAAAAATGCTTGGTAGGGTTATAAAAATTGGCAGTAAAGTCAAATTTATTATGCGGTCGATGATCCTCAAAATATATTGGATAAATTTTTTGTATCAATTTCCCTTGCCATTCTAAAATGCGCACAGGGTCATTAGAGTTTTCCACCATTTGGGTAACAGCTTCACTTTGATACTTCATTTTATTGCTATTGTATTCTTCCAATTTCTGAGGAGTATCAGTCAGTGAAGCTACCAGGGCTTCTCTATCTTTCTGCGCATTGTTGCCACGCAATTGATAGTATGACTTAAGCACCCTAACAAACTGAAGGGTGCTTTGATAGGTAGTTGAATCAAATTTTCCTATTACCAATTTGTCTATTTGAGGAAACTTATCTTCTCCTACGTTTTTAAGCTCAAGCATCAATTCATTTTGAATTAGCTTTAATGTTTCTTTTACAGGATTATCATCACTTTTATCTCGCCATTGATTTCTATGATTGAGTACAAAAGCCAACTTTGATTCAAGGCTTGGAATATAATAGACTCGCTTATATTCAGCCAACGCTCCCTTCTTATCCAATTCGTAGAACAATTTTTCAAATGGATTGTCTCTGAATTGCGTAACCATATAAGCTTCAAATGCCCACCGCGATGTCATCATCTCCCCCAGCAGCGGTATACCGTTTGGAGTACCCACTTTGGGATTGAATTTGTCAAAACTAATAACCACACCACTCAATAATAATTGCGGAATTATTAGAATGGGGATGAGTATATAAATCGTTACAGCCGAATCAAATGCTGAACTAATATTCAAGCCAAGTACGTTGGCAAAACAACTGCAAGAAAATAAAATAAGCCAATAGCGCATTTCGGTAAGCGGTATCTCCAAAATCCAATTACCCACAATGATAAAAGTAAACGTTTGCAAAGCTGATACACCAAAAAGTATAAACACTTTGGACATGAGGTATCCACTTTTGCTCAAATGCAGGTACCGCTCACGTTTCAATATTTTTCTGTCATGAAATATTTCTTCTGCACTCACTATCAAACCCACAAAGAGCGCCACCACTACGCTCATGAAGAAATAAACCGGAATATTGTTGTTGTGATAGAATGTATAATGAGGATTCTCTACTCCTACGGCATCATAATACTTTACAAAGTATGATATAAACAAAGCTAAGATAGGCGCTATTGTAAAGTTAATCGCCAAATATTGTTTGTTTGAAAACTTAGACATGACGTCTCTCTTTACAAACACACTAAACTGCTTAAACCAATTGGGAAGATGTAATGAACTAGGAATACTATCTTCGGAAGGTTCTACTTTCGGTATTTTAATCTTCTGTTTAAAGTATTGGTACCATTGTCCTGGCGATATTTTACGAGTATGAGTAAATCTCCCAAACTCATTCACCACCCTGGTCTCGATAATACTAAATATCTTTTCCGGGTTGATATTTCCACACTCCGGACAAGCACCTGGAGTTTTGTTGGCCGCATTAACAATTTCCTGAAAATATGCCATCGACTCTACCGGGTTGCCATAATAGATTTGAAACCCTCCTACGTCCAAAATAATCAAAGTGTCGAACATCTTAAAGATGTCAGACGAAGGCTGATGTATCACCACAAAGATCATCTTTCCGCGCAACGCTAGCTCCTTCAGCAAGTCCATGATGTTTTCCGAATCTCTTGAAGAGAGGCCAGAGGTAGGTTCATCCACAAAAAGGATTGTTGGCTCCCTTAACAACTCCAATCCAATATTTAAACGCTTGCGCTGTCCACCACTAATGGTCTTCTGCAAAGGGCTTCCTACTTTCAAGTTTCTGGTTTCAGAGATTCCCAATGAAAGGAGAACCCTGTCAACAATTTCTATAATTTGTTCCCGGGTATAATGACCAAAACAAAGTCGTGAGGCATAATATAAATTGTCAAAAACAGTAAGGTCCTCCATCAGCAGGTCATCCTGAGGAATATACCCAACTACTCCCCTTATTTCCCTGGGATCTTCGTGCACATCGATACCATTGATAAGTACTCTTCCACTTGAAGGCTTTTCAGAACCATTGAGTACATTAAGTAAAGTTGATTTACCAGAGCCACTGGCTCCCATTACTCCAATTAACTTACCCCCCTTTTCATTGATAGTAATATTTTGAAGTCCTGCCCGGCCACTTTTAAAGTGATAGAAGATATGCTCAGCCACAAAACTTACTTCATTTTCTATCTCTTCGACAAGGAATTTGCCAACAATGTCGCTGTAATAAATCGTATCGATTTTATTTCCTCTAATGGTACTTCCCGTTGGCAGTACATCTATCTTTCTACTTTTAAGAGGAACGCTGTTAAGGTAAAGTGTAGAAATGCCGAGGTATTTGATCAGGTATGTTTCTATATCCTGCAGCCTTAGTATTGCTATTAAACCAGTAAGTTTCTTGGCTGTAATACGTGGCCCAGGGTATTCAAAATCATCAGACCCTTCATCAATAACCATTATGTTTTTTGAGGCCAACTCTTCTATATCTTGTCCCATCACAAAGAATCGCATTGCCTTGATGTCCTTCTGCGGAATCTTTAATGCCTCACCAATATAGAATATTAGATTTTCCTGACGTTCAGAAATAGAACCATCTGCATATACCAACTCAACAATCTTTACTACCAAAATGGCTTTTTGTTGCATGGTCAACGCCTGGTTCACCTTCTTGGATATCTGCATTATTTGTGACCAATCGTCTACAAATTGCTTAGTATCCTCATCAACTGTAATTGGGTCCTGAGCTGTACGGTTGGAAGCCTTGCAGAAATCGTCAAAAAGATTGAGGTAGTAGCGCGTAAGTTCCTGGTTAAGGTGCAGACCAAGAAATTCCTTGATATTGGCTCGCTCATCTTCCGTAATTCGCTCCTTAGCAACAATGGCAAAAAGCTGAATGATTGCTTTAAGTAGTTCTTCGCTCATTAAGCCAGTCCCTGTGTTTGATCTACCGTCACCTTATTCATTAATACGAAATAAGGCTTAAAATAGTTAAAAATTAAGTTTCTGAGGTACAACATTCCAATTTTATGTTTTCTTCCAGGAGGTTGAAACGGCCGCTTTCATTTTTTCGCCTATTTAAGTTTTCTTTGTATATAATAACTACAGATACTATGCGAATCTTACGACTTGTTATATATCCAGTTATTTTCACTTTTATCCTAACCTCCGGGTTTTGCCAAAACTCAATACTCTGGGAAGTAAGTGGAAACGATCTACCCCACTCTTCGTTTTTGTTAGGTACCTTAAAATTCATCGGTGAAAAGGAGTATATCCTTCATGAAAAGATCATCGACAAACTTAAAGTCAGCAGCCTTTTTGCCATTGAAGATGAGGTGAACCACCATGCACAACATGAATTAAATAAAGCAATTCATTTTGCTAAAGGTCAGTCACTGCGTGATGTTTTGACCACGAATGAGTATAAAAAAGTAGAAAGTTTATTTGAACGTGAATTTAACATCTCTGGGAAGAAATTTAATAAAAAATATGCGAAGCTAAAGCCACTTGCATTATCCATCACCATGACAAGGCTTGCTCTCCATGAGGATGTCAAATTTTAGGATATTGAATTACTTAAGTTAGCCAAAGATCTTAAAATTCCCACTTATAGTCTTGAGCCCATTGAAAGAGAAGCGGTGGCATTCAATGCTTTTCCGGTTGAAACACAGGCAACCGCATTAATGAATAGTATTGATAACTTTCCCAATCAAAAATCTGAATTTGAAAAACTGGAAGAAGCCTATGCCAATGGGGATATCAATAGTGTTTTTGAATATTCACTTCATCCATTCGAAAAGAACGAGCTCTTTATTGAAGAGTTCTACTTTAAGAGAAACGAAGAATGGTTGCCTAAGCTTGAAAAAATGTTTTCTGAAAGTAAATCATTTGTAACTGTAGGAGTTACTCATTTGAAAGGCGAAAGAGGTCTTCTTAATCTTCTTCGCGCAAATGGTTATACCGTGACACCTATACCTGTTAATGATTGATTAACCTACCCGATTCATTATCATGTCGGAAAGTATTAACAAGCTTTCACGGAGGTACTCGTCTTTAAGCTTTACCAACTCATCTTCAGCCAATCCATCATCATTCTCAATCTTAGTATCCATCTCCTTATTCATTGCCCTCTTGCGTTCAACTTCTTCCATTTCTTTCTTACGAGTGGCCTCATTGAGCGATATCTTCGTTGCGGCAAGGCTTTTTTTCAGGTCTTCTGTTTCATTGATATATTGTTTAAGATTTGGGTCAACCTTAACCCGTTCCTGATAAGAGCGGTTCAATCCAGCTATCAGGTTTGAATCAATGTCAGATGCTTTCCTAAAAGGCGTGCTTTCAATAACATCCCATGGAAGTGCACTTAGCTTTGAGCTTTCTCCATACTGTTTGCTATTAAGTGCAGAGGGGAGAACAACATCGGGTATAACTCCTTTGTTCTGAGTACTACTCCCTGTCACTCTATAAAACTTTTGAAAAGTTAGCTTTAATTCTCCAACTTCTTCCTTATCATTGATAAATCGCTTTAGATCCAATATAGTCTGCACTGTTCCTTTGCCATAGGTAGATTCTCCAGCAATTATACCGCGGTTGTAGTCCTGTATTGCACCCGCAAATATTTCTGAGGCAGAAGCGCTGAAACGATTTGTCACCACCACCAAAGGGCCGTTGTACAAAACGCTTTTATCATCATCCATTCCTACCTCCACTTTATCCTGCGAGTTTTTTACCTGTACTACAGGGCCTCCTTTGATAAACAACCCAGTTAGGTCAATGGCTTCAGCCAAAGAACCGCCTCCATTGTTTCTCAAATCCATTACTATTCCATCCACTCTTTCATTTTGCAACTCCTGAATTAATTTTTTCACATCCCTCGTAGTGCTTCGGTAGTTAGGATCACCTTTTTGGTAAGCATCAAAATCCATATAAAAACTTGGAAGTGAAATCACTCCCAGCTTCATTGCCTTATCTCCCTTCTGGTAATTGACAACACTTTTTTTTGCTGCCTGATCTTCCAGCTTGATTTTATCTCTCACCAAAATCAATTCCTGAGGTGGCCCATTAACACCTGTTGCTGCCGGTAGAAACTGCAGTCGCACTGTCGTTCCCTTTGGGCCTTTGATTAACTTTACCACATCATCTAAACGCCAACCCACCACATCTACAATTTCTCCATCAACTCCTTGCCCCACTCCAATGATCAGATCATTGACATGAAGTTTTCCTGATTTTTCTGCTGGTCCTCCATGAAGCACTTCAAAAATCTTAGTGTAATCACTATCTAATACCAACCTGGCACCTATTCCCTCCAGGGATAAACTCATACTCTGCTTAAAAAGATCAGAAGCCTTTGTTGAGAGGTAATTGGTATGCGGATCATAGGCCTCGGTAATGGCATTCATATAAACACTAAACACATCCTCACCATTGAACTGATCAATGTTTTTTATGAAACGATCATAACGTTTATGAAGTGCCTCCTCGATTTCTTCCTGATTCTTACCTGTAAGTTTGAGGCTCAAAGCCTGACTTTTAATTATTTTTCTCCAAAGTTCATCCAGCTCGGTTGTGGTCTTTGACCACTCCGCTTCATCCCTATTGGTTTCATAGTATTCATCAATGGTGTAATCAAAAGTTTGCGAGATCAATTTATTCTTCACATAATCCATTCGTTCATTGTATCTCTTTTGAAAGACATCGTATATAATATAAGCGGGGCTCACATCTTCATTACGCGTGAGGTCATCTATTTCAAAACGGAACTTGTTAAATGACTTAATATCGGATGCTAAGAAATAGGTTTTGTTGTTGTCTAATTCCAGAATATAACTATCCAAAATAGCAGATGACAAAGAATCGTTGAGCTTTATCTTGCGATAATGATTGTTATCCAGGATATATGAAACTACTCTAGCCTCCTTACCATAAACAGCTTTGGGTTTTAGACTGGTGGTGTCAGAAAATATGGGGTTGCCGGCATGTGTAATAAACGCAACAATGCCAAGAACAAAAATCAAGATAGTTCGAATCATAACAACTAAAATTAATCTATTGGGCAGTATACGGATTACAAAGCAAATCCGATGCCCTAATTATTCAAATAGGCTACTTTCCCTTGTCAAAGTCAAACTCCTCAAGAAATTTTTGGGCTTGCTCAACAGTCTGAAATTCATAATGTTTCTTACCTCTCAGGCTAGAATGAATCTCTACCTTCACCAGGTCAATATCTTTGGTGTTGCGTACAAAATGTGGTTTTTCAAGTTTGTAATCTTCGTCTTCTTTTCGAGAAACACGAAATTGTGTGGCCCTTACGCTTTTACAATAGGTACATTTATAATGCTTTAACAATTCATTGGGAGTACCATCATCATGGTGCTCAATAATTTCCTCCCTTACAACTTTCATGGTATAAAATCCACAGTTCCCACAGCGAAGTGCAATCAAGTGGCCATCATACTTTTCAATCTTTACATCACCGGTTTTCTCGTCAATCCATACGTCATAATCAATGGAGAAAACATTTTCCTCAGCTTGCATTCCTTCATCGAGATGAACATCCTCCTCCGATTCACTCAACAGCCTCATTTTATTTTTAGTTTTGGGGTTGGTGCGGGGCAGGTATCTCCATTTTTTCAATTTCTTACTCAATTTGGTCGGGTAGTAATACTCCAGGATCAATGCCCCAACATAACCAACCATTGTAGCGGTTGCCAGAGACATAAACAGCCTTACAAAAAACCACACCCCCACTTCGGAGATTTTACCAGCGCCATATAAATTCACAATCATGGCAGCGCCTAAGCCAAAAGCATAAAACACCCACTTGTACCACTTTATCTCGTTGGCATTAATAAAATCATGCTTTTGCTTATAATCGTTAATAAGCGATACGCGAAGTTTATAAATCAAGTAAATAATAATCCCAGCTGCAAACATGACAATAGCAAGGATTACCATTGCCTTGTGCCACGTTTCTAAAAATGCACTTTCGTGGATTTGTTCCATACAATTCGACTAAAAAAATTCAGTTTTAAAGGTAATGATATTTCTGTATAACTTGTTCACACAAAAGTCATTTACCCCATATGAGGCGACTCCTATTTCTGCTACTCTCAAAGGTTAACAGATTGATTTTACCAAGGTATAGTCAACGCGACATTACCAAGCTTTCAAAGCTCGACAAACTCATTGTTGGGTACCGCTACTGGGTAACGAAGAATGCTTTGAATTAGCATTAAGGCTCCCAATTATTATGTTAACGGCATCAATCTAAAGCCCTTAAACGAGCTTCAAATGACGTTTTAGTAATTTTTTGTGCAGTTTTGCACATAATAGTTTGCTAATATTCATTATATAAGATATACTTGTGTAATAATACACAAAATTATGAGCATTTTTGACCAAACTAAAATTGAATCAGATCTGAAGAAGTTTACTGAAAGGAATTTTGAAAGTCCACGTAAGTGCAAGAATCCTGACCAGATAAAATTCTACGTCAGAGAGCTATGTACGAAGATTGAAGAATACGAAATGAGGTTTAATTACGTACCCAACTGGGCCTATTCACTACTGGCACAGTACAACCAAATCCAGAATGAAATGGTTTATGTGGAGTTCGTAAAATCTTATAAGTGAGCGGGTTATGAAATTCGTCCCCTCTCCTATCCCAGTACAATTCAGGGTTTTGTATACCGCCACTGCCAATAAATCGGGGAGAATGCAATACCACAAAATTCTCCCTGGGCGAAGTAAAATTCGCATTGCCAGGAATGAATTTATAGAGGCCTACAACACCGAAAATATCATCGCTGTAAAGCCCCTTCAGGACAAAGAAAACCTGGGGGTGTTCCAGTTCGAATTCTACACTTAGGCATTGAGTATCCGCTCCAGATTAGCTGGAGAATATTTCACAGATTTGATGGTCTTATTATCTGATTTCCTGTAGACAAGCCACTTACCTTCTGCCTTCTTGTAGTAGCACTCAGTTCCATCCTTTTTCATGTAATGTTCTACGGTAGCTTTGGCTTCTTCCTCGCTCTCACACGCCTTGCTCATATTAGATCTTTGTACCTCCTCAAATAGGGCCTTGAACTTGTCCCCGAGTCCAAACTCCAGGATTGCCCCCGAGAGCACATATTGGATATCACATAAAGCATCAGCCACTTCCACGATATCCTTTTCCAGGATGGCCACCTCTAACTCTTTCAGTTCTTCTGCAATAAGTGCTACCCGTAACTTGCACCTCGCCTCATCTGGTATGGCGGGAGACGACAGGATAGGATGCTTAAACGTACGGTGGAAATCTGAGACTAACTGTAATGAATTAGGGTGTTGCATAGCGCTTATAAAAGTGATGTTGGTTAAAAACCTAAATGAACTAAAAACCATCGGACTTTAAAAAGAAAATTACTTATTGGATCTAAATGACCTGATAATTAAATAACTACTACAAATAGATGAACCAGAAGATTAACCGATCTGGCTGCGGCAATAATTCCATGCTGTGTATATTTGAAGCTTACTTTGATACGCTGATGAATTTTGTTAAAGAATTGCAATGGAGAGGCATGATACACGATGTGATGCCAGGTACAGAAGAGATGCTGAAGAAAGGAGCTACAGCAGGGTATATCGGTTTTGATCCTACAGCAGATTCATTGCATGTAGGCCATTTGGTGCAAATTATGACCCTGCTACACTTTCAGCGTTGCGGACATAAGCCATTTGCACTGGTGGGGGGCGCAACAGGAATGGTAGGTGACCCTTCCGGAAAATCCAGCGAACGCAACCTCTTGTCAGAAGAGGTGCTCCAACACAACCAAAATGCTGTAAAAAAGCAACTGGAAAAGTTTTTGGACTTCAGTGGTGCAAATAAGGCAGAAATGGTGAACAACTACGATTGGTTCAAATCGTTCACCTTCCTTGACTTTATCAGAGATGTGGGCAAGCACATTACCGTCAATTATATGATGGCCAAAGATTCTGTAAAATCGAGGTTAGAAACTGGCCTTTCTTTTACTGAATTCAGTTACCAATTGGTGCAAGGCTACGACTTCTACTGGTTGTACGAAAACAAGAATTGTAAAATTCAAATGGGAGGCTCTGACCAATGGGGAAACATTGTTACGGGCACTGAACTCATTCGAAGAAAAGCAAACGGGGAAGCTTATGCTTTAACGACAAAACTCATTACCAAAGCAGATGGCACCAAGTTTGGTAAAAGTGAAGGTGGAAATATTTGGTTAGATCCTATACGTACGTCTCCCTATAAATTTTATCAGTATTGGCTCAACTCCTCTGATGAAGATGCCGTGAATTTCATCAAAATATTTACCACCTGGTCAAAAGAAGAAATTGAATCGCTCATAGATCAGCACAAGTCCGCCCCTCATGAGCGAAAGCTGCAGAAAGAATTGGCAAAAGACATAACCATTAGGGTGCACTCAGAGAAAGACCTCGAAATGGCTGTTAAAGCTTCCAATATCCTTTTTGGTAAGAATGTAACTGAGGACCTTGAAAGTCTGGACGAACTTACCCTTTTGGCTTTGTTTGAGGGTGTGCCGCAAGCTCACTTGGCAAAATCTGAATTTGATAACTGCGGATCTATTACAGAATTGCTATCGGAGGTCACGGGTGGTACGATATTCCCTTCCAAAGGTGAAGCCAGAAAAATGATCCAGGCGGGTGGTGTAAGTATTAATAAAACAAAAGTAACCGACCCTAATCAAAAACCAGAATTCAACCTATTGCAGAACAAGTACCTGTTGGCGCAAAAAGGAAAGAAGAATTATTATTTGATCAATGTGATCTAGTACTATCGGGTACGTACCACAAAAGTAATTTTGCCCACAGACACTGCAGGCACCACAGCTCCTGGCTTTTTTGAGAAGGTAAGTTTAGAAATGGCATCGCGACAGGCCTTTTCTGCATCAATGCTGAGGCTTCGCTCAAGTACCCTATATCCGATTATTTCCCCGTTTTCATCCACCTTTATCTCAAACTCAATTTTTCCTGATGATTCATTTTGAGCGATAGCAGGTCGCGGTATCTCATCCCAGTCCCAACCTGCAAGATCCAGGGCAGGACCGCCTCCCCCACCCCCCTGCTTTCCATAGAGGGCTTTAGCATCCAACGATCCTTCTTCACTGCCTTTATCTCCTACTGTATTGGGATTGTCGCCATGGTTGGCATTGGCTGATGCTCCCTCCTTTTTACCATCAGATGGATAAGTGGCCAAAAGTTTTTCCTCCTTCTTCACTGCTTCCACTGGTTTCTTTACTATGGGATTATCCTCCACTTTTGGTTTTGGAGTTACCTCCTTTTTAGTTTCCTCGGCAGCTACCGGGCTTTCAATTTTGGATACAGGCTGCTCAGCAGTTTCGGTTACCTCCGGTGGTGAAACCTCCTCTACCGCTTCTTCTACTTGCTCGGTATCATTTTCTTCAGCCTGATCATCGGCAGTCTCCGCTTCATTGGGAAGCGTTTCGGGCTGTACTTCACCATATCCCTGGCTATCCATGCCAAAGTTAAGTTCTATTCCGTATTCCGGTAAGGGCGGATTGGGGGCTCTCCATGCCATCATCAGCAAGAAAGCAACAACCAAAGCCGCATGAACACCTATCGAGGTGATCAGTCCTATTCTGTGGTTTTTCCTTTCTTCCCTTTGAGTCATTTTATTTTGGTTTAGTTGCAATCGAAACCTTGGCTTCCAATGCGGTGGCTATTCCTGCTACATAAACTAATTCTTCCGTTGGTACACTTTTATCGATGTGAAGCACGACCACGCCACTAGGGCCTGATAAATTGCTTTTGAGCACTCCTTCAAGTGTTCCTTTGGTTACCCTTTTATCATTAACGTAATACTGCAGGTCATGGGTTACGGTTACAGAAACTTTCTGCACTTCAATGGTACTTACTTTGCTCGATGGCAAATTCACTGGCAAACCTGAAGGTGTGATAAATGACGAGGTGAGCATAAAAAATATCAATAGCAAGAACACCATGTCTGTCATGGACGACATGCTAAAATTGGCTTCGATTTTATTTCTGGATTGAAGGTTCATGTTACTTGGGTTCTTGCAACAAATCAATAAAGTCGATAGACGAATACTCCATTTTGTGTACCACCTTAGACACCCGGGTTACGAGGTAATTGTATCCCAGATAGGCGACAATCCCCACGATAAGTCCCGCTACCGTAGTTACCATGGCTGTGTAAATACCAGATGAAAGTAATTTAGGGCTTACAGACCCCTCCTCCTGTGCTATTGCGATAAACGCCTGTACCATTCCAATCACAGTTCCTAAAAATCCCATCATAGGAGCAGCTCCTGAAATGGTCGCTACAATAGAAAGGTTCTTTTCCAATTTAAAGAGTTCAATTTTAGCAACATTCTCGATTGACGCCTCGATATTCTTTAGTGGGCTTCCAATTCGGGACACTCCCTTTTCAATCATTCGCGCAATCGGGCTGTCAAATTGTGCACAAACCATCTTTGCGCCATTGATATCTCCTTTCAAAACCAATTCCTTTATCTTACTCATAAAAGCATCAGGACTTGTATTGGCTTTATTGATGGTGAGCATTCGCTCAACGAAAATATAAATCGCAATAAAAGAAGAAAGGACGATGGGGATCATCATGAGACCACCCTCCTTTGCCAGTTCCCATACGGAAACCGCCTGATCGGCAGTTACCTCAGCAACAGCGGTATCAGTAACAATTTGCAGTAACATCATAGTTTAAAAAATCAGTTAATCATGAAAAAATAAATGTCATGAAAAATATCAGTACCGAACCACCCAAACTTCGCTGCCATATTTTTCCTTCACTGCATCCGCGTTGGACTGCGCCAAGGCATACGTTTCGTGATCGGCAATTGCCAGTCTGTAAAACTTAGTTTTTCCAAAGGGAGGTATAATTTTAGTACCTACTCCTTCTTTGCTCAGTTTCTTTGCATAGTCCATCACCAAATCATCATCGATGCCTGCCGTTATTACAACATAATAACGTCTTGTTCGTTCACTTAGTGTCTCAATAGTGGCGATTTGAGGTTTAGCGTTGGCAATGGCTATAGAATCAGCAATTGCCTTTTGCCTTGCTTCTTCCTTTTCACGAGCTAGACGTGCTTCTCTATCGCGTTTGTCTATTGCATCCTGTTCAGCTTTTCTATCTGCCAATTCTTTTCTCTCCTTTTCCTGCGCAGGTTTATACACATAATTGTAAATCAAAAAGCCAGCTACAATGATAACCGCCCCTATCACCAATCCGATAATCAGAGGAGCACTGGATTTCTCCTCATCGGGTGGAGTGTAAACATATTTTTCTTCTTCACGCTGCGGCTGAACTGATGCCACCGATTCCTCTTCTTTCGAAGGAGAATCTTCAGTCACCTTATCCTTTGATTCATCAAGTGGCTTATACTCGATATCTGGCAAGCCAAAACTATCTTCTGACTCATTGCCATTCTCCGGGCTGTCGTCCGGACGGTCTTCAGGTTTTTTTCTTTTTGCCATAGGTTTTCAAGAGGTTATACTAAGTATTGATAACAAAAATAACTTAATTTATTAAAACAAATAACCCCCGGTTAAAAGGTCCAGCTCACCCCTCCCATAGCCTGAAATCCTCTAACTGGGTAATTCAAATACACTGGATAATCATTTGATAAAATATTTTCAAACTTTAGAAACACCGACACCTGTTTTGATAGAAAATAATCGGCTTTCACATTCAAATCAATTCCCGGGGCCAGATCTACCACTTGGGTGGTTTCGTTGTTGAAAGCCTTCATCCCCCCTTGCGCCACAAGACCTACGTTGAGCAGCAATTTCTGATACACATTAAAAGCCGCATTGGTACTTAAGCGATAGGTTGGACGATGCCATGCTTCTGCCTGTTTATCAGTTGAATAAGAGTAGTAATCGCCACCCAAATTGAAGCGAATCACTTCATTTTTATTATAGCCGAGTTCTGCAAACAGATTAATTCTTTGGGTATTGCCCTCATCGTACAATACATCAAATTTTGCTCTGTACGTAGCTGAATTTTGAAACAGATATAAGTCCTTTAAATTGGCAGCAGCCACACCCGCATTGAATGCAACAAGTCTGCCAAGTTTACCCTTAATACCTGTCGTTAATTCAATGGTTTTATTGGTATGAAATATACCTATGTTGGAATTCAACCATAAGTTTTCTCTGGACAGGGTATGCAATGTCACCTTTTCAATATCACCAGAAAGACTGGCATACGCATTTACATTCTGAGAAAGCAAATAGTTTGCTTTTATATTAGGATAAAAATGCAATGATTTACTCCTAATGGAATCATTTTCAAGTACTGCGGTTGCACCCAGCGAAATAGATAAGTTATCCATTGGGCTAAAGGCGAATGCCGGACTTACTCTGAAAAGATGCCGAGGTTTTGCATCTACCAATGAGTCCTTTCGCGCGATCAAATCATAATCGGAAGTCAGTGTCATTTTACTCTTTTCGGAAATTGTGTAATAACTGTTGAGCGTTAATGCCACATCACTTTCCGAAGCTTCATACTTATCTTTTAAATAACTGAAACTTCCGCCCAAGTTGAAATTAAAGTCAGAGGGTTTTGTATTACTAATGGATCCGCCCAGCGATACAATGTTGTAATCTTGTCTGATGGTATCTCTTGCCACCTCTACACCGGGTGTGTAACCATAAAAATAGCCACCAAGGTTTTCGTAATCGATAAAGACATCTGTAGTTACCGTCTTATTAAAAGTTTGCCCAAATACCTTTATGTTCGTGGCCTTGCTTGCCGAGTTTTTGTCATCCACCGGCCCCTTACCAAAACTGCGATGATAAAGTCGAGCCCCCAGGAATCTATTTTTATCCCGCTTAGTATTCAGCCATGCATTCAGGTAAGGTGACGAATAATTACCAAAACCAGCGCTGACGTAGTTTCCATAAATCTTTGAAATCTCTTCTTGCTTTAACCTTAGTGGTCGCGGGTTGGATTGATAATCCGGAGCGTTGAAACTTAAGTTTCTAAATTCGTATGTAATCTCCGGTTGAATTGGCTCAGATGGTCGGGGGGGCACCTTTTCAAAATTTCTATTGGCTCGAGGTAATACAATCTGGCGTTCCCTGATAATTTCTATTTCCACATCCCCTATCTCCCCATCACGTTCCCATTGTTCGTCCTGAGCAAATGATTCATGAGTACAAAGCATGGCGAGCATCCATATAGCTGCAAAAAGACCCCGTATGTATCGTTTAGAAATCATCAATTCGTCAATTGTTATTATTTTTCAATGAGTCCTTTTCTTTCAATTGTTTTTCCTTTAACAATTCATCGTCTTCAATTCGCTTTAGCTTCTCTCTTGCTAATGCCCTGATATTTTCCAACGGAAAATTCTCAATGATAGATTTGAGTGTACCTTTCGCCTGAAACAAATCCCCCATGGCTACAAAGTTATCGCTCAATAAGAGGTATGATTTACCTACCCAGGCTGTGTAGGCTGCAAAATCAGTATTAAGGCTGATTAACGTTTCATAGCATTGTTTGTACTCTTTATTCAAGAAGAATATCTCTCCTAAAAGATATTTAGCCTCCGCTCCGTACTCGTCCTGTGCGGTGTTTAATGTATTCAAAAATTCATCCTTTGCTAATTCATAATCACCACGGGCCATAGCAGCCTTACCCAAGAAAAGAGATGCCTTATTTTGAGCACCCGCACTTACATTACCTTTTTCCAATATCAAATTGGCATAGATATCAGATGAATCATACCTGGCCAACATGTAGTAAGACTCCATAAGACCTGACCATGCATTGTATTGATCCTTCTTGGTAGAAGCTTCTCTGGCCAATTGTTGGAATACGGGTACTGCCTGCTGGTAGTTGCCCAGCCTGTATTGCAGTTCAGCAATACGGGCTGTTACCCTACTGGAGAACATAAACGAAAAGTCGCTTTTTATGTCCTCATAAATACTTAATGCTTTAGTGTTCTCCTTCAGTCTATAATGCGATTCTGCCTGATAATATTTGGCCTCTGTGCCCCTTGGACTATCTGGGTAGTTTCTCAAGTAATTATCCAATCTTGAAATCGCCTGCTGATAATTCTGGCTGAAATACAGATTCTTAGCTGTTTCAAATTCAACAGATTCAATTCCCTGTGCGTCAGGGTTTGCATTTTTGAAATTGGCCAGGTGTGCGTCAAACTCTCCTGCTCTTCCGGCCAGGTTCAGTGCTTCCTGAAGGGGAAGAAGGGCATCATTGGCCACAGCATGCCCGCTGTATTCATTTACTACGGTAATGTAATCCGCTGCAGTTTTGTTATAATCCTTTAAATTATAATAAGATGAGGCCCTGCGCATAAGCGCGTAAGGAACAAATTTGGAAGACTTATTGGACGAAATTAACCGCGAAAATCCAGATACCGCAGAGCCATAATTTCCCTGTTCAAAATCAAGTTGAGCTCGCTGAAACATGGCCTCATCTATAAACCTGGATTGTGGATAGTTCTTTAGTACCTGATCCAGCTCTGCTACAGCAAGGTCATATTTCCTTTGTATTCCCAATATTACTCCTGCCTGCAAGTGTGCATAATCATTATCTACCGATCTCAGTTGAATGGCTTTTCTATAGTTGGCCAGGGCTTCCGGATAAACTTTGGTTACATAATAACAATCTGCCAGCCTTAATACTCCATCTGACAAGTTGGGGGACTCTCTTTTTACAAATTCTTTAAAGTTAAACAAGGCCCTGTCATACTGTTGTTGGTTAAAGTAAGCATATCCAAGTCCGTATCGTGTCTTGGTGAGTAATTCCATGTTGCTGTAATTTGGAATACCAATAACTCGTAGATAGTTATCGGCAGCTTCTTCATACTTTCTCCCTATTGAATAAGCCTCCCCGTTCCAAAAGCTTGCCTCGGCCACATAATTTGGGTCAACAGGATATTGAATTGATTTTTCAAACATCTGAACCGCTCCTGCGTACTGCTCCATATTAAAGAGCTCAATACCTTTGAGTAGGGTTGCTTTTTGATAGGCTCTGTCTATTGCTGGGCCTCGGGAGGAAAGCCCTTCAATGTATTCAATTGCCTTGTTGAAATTGTTTGCATTCACATAAGCCTGAGACAACACTTCCTTGACTTCAGTAATATGTGTACTGGATTTAAATGTGAACAGGAAATTTTCTAATTCTTCAATCGCTTCATCTGATCTGCCTAAATCATAAAATATTTTCGCGTGCTGAAAACTACTTTCTTCTACCAGCCTTGGATCTGCCTTAAACTTCTTTGCGTTGTCAAAGGCAGTTAGCGCTAATTGCTTCTGGTTTTGCTTTAAGTAGATTGCTCCCAAATAATAAGAGGCATAAAATCCAATGGAATCTTTGTCAGAAGCAGAGCGTTTCAGATGGGTCAGGGCTTTTTCATCCTGGCCAATGGAATAAGCAGAAAAGCCAGATCTCAATAACACCCCCCTATCCGCTCGTGCCTCATTTACTTCAAGGTATTCTTCATAACCAGATAACGCTTTTGCATATTCCTTTTTCTTAAAGTACGCCTCAGCACCATACAGGGATATCTCCTCGATATTGTTCACTCCCTCCTTTCCCTTAACCTGTTCTACATAAGCCAGTAGCTCATCATATTGCTCTTGCTTGTAGTAAGCATTGGCAATTAGTTCAGGTACAACCAGTGAATACGATTTATTTTGCTCTGCCCTCTTCAGGTCGGTTAGTGCATTTTCATAATCGCCATTGCCCAGTTCAATAAATCCGGCATAGTAACTTGAAGCGGGGCCATATTGCCCTCCTAATGCTTTAATAAAGTTAAATTGATCCAATGCATCATCCAGCTTGCGCAGATTAAATAGACTGTACCCCCAATGAAATCTCCCCACTGCATGGTGATCATTACTCAATGTTGGAAAGTCAACCTTCCTGAAATAGGTGGAAGCTCTGCCATAGTTTTTTTCGGCATAAAAAAAATTAGCCAGATCATAATAAGCGGTAGCTGCTTTTGGATGATTTGGGTTATCCCGTACAAAGTCTTCAATTTTTTTCTCACCATCTCCATGATAAAGATTCAGGGCACAGAATGCCTGATAATAGCTCGCTTCAGCCCGCTTCAAATTATTGGATGGTGATATTGCGAGAAAATCTGTGAAGCTCTGTTTGGCTGCACCAAATTCTCCATGGGCAATTAAATCCAGACCGGTCTCAAACAGGCGGTCTGCATTATTTTGCGAATTTAGATTTTGCGCAAATGCAGAAGATGTAAGGATTACTATAATTCCAAAACAAAGGAATCTGATATTCATGTACAGTTTTCGCTAGAACAGGGTAAACCCAAAAATATTGTAATACTAAGTTTAAAAAATTGCTACATGCCCTTATCAAGGTTGGGATGTATAACGTCAAAACTAGTGATTAAAACGAAATTTAATGAAGCAAGGGTTCAATACTTGAATTAATTGTTAAAGTATCTACTTCAAATAAAAGCTTAAGAAAATGGATGGAACTATCAGTGAATCAGGCGATAGACTAACTCCCTTAATATCTGTCCTTCACCTACAGCGCTTGCATTCACTCCCTTAATTTTCAAATCTGCTTCAGCAATGGATTGGATACAATTCACCAACTGAGGTGTGGAATAATATTGTAATGCACTGCTGTAATCTCTTGCGGCATACGGACTGATCTTTAGTAAACTAACCAGAGACCGATCGCTTTTATCACTGGCTGTGGAAGCTACCAAAAGCTTACTGTAGAACGAATATAAAAATGCAACTGCGGGGATAAGCGGGTTCTTTTTAGTATTGTTCTCGAAGTAATTCACAATCTTATTCGCCTGCAGTGGATCTCTTTTTATTAAAGCTTTCTGCAATTCGAATATATTGTACTCTCTACTGATCCCCACCTGCAACATCACCTTATCAGCCGTGAGCGTATCCCCTGGAAGCAACGCAATCATTACCTTATCCAGTTCATTGGAGAGCCTCTTCAAGTCATTACCCACATACTCACACAATACCCTCACTGCCCCTTCGTCCACCTCATACCCCTTCTCTTTCACATAGTTGAGGATAAAGTCCGGAAGCTGGTTTTCATACGGTTTTTTAAATACGGCTGACAACGTCAGCTTATCAATCTTTTTACCAAGTTCCCTGCGTTTGTCAAGTGCTTTGTGTTTATGACATAATACCAGGATAGTAGAGGGAGTTGGGTTAGCCACATAATCAAGCAAAAGCTTAGCCCCCATCTCCTTTTGTAAGTCCGGTATCTCCTGCGCCTCTCTTACAATCACAACTTGCCGTTCGGCCATCATGGGATAACGTTTGGCGTGGGTAAGAATGGTAGCCACAGACGCATCTTTGCCATATACCACCACCTGATTGAAGCCTTTCTCAGATTCCGTCAAGGCATTCTCCTCGATATAATCCGCTATTAAATCGATATAATATGTCTCCTCCCCTTGCAGCACGTACACCGGTGAGTACTTACCCGACTTTAGCGCTGTTAGTATCTTTTTAGCAGCAACATCCATTTAGTTAGCCCACATTTTTTTTGTTTCTTAAATTAAACGCTGTAGCAGTTCCTACAATTGCACCCGCAAGATGGGATTCCCATGAGATTCCGCTATCAGTCGGCAAAATACCATAAAATATTCCACCATAAGCAATTATCACCCCTATCGAAATAAGCAATGACAAAAAGTCTTTCCGCAACAATCCATAAAAAATAAGAAACGCTGACAAACCATAAATCAGGCCGCTTGCACCAATGTGATAGGATACCCTTGGGCTAAGTAACCAAACTAAAATATTGGTAATAAAATAACATCGAAAAAAAACTGTTCTTCCTATGCGTTCATAAAAGAAAAAAAGCACTGTCCCTAAAATAAGTAACGGAATAGTATTGGAAACAAGATGTGCTCTATCCCCATGAATGATCGGGGCAGTTACAATCCCAATCAAACCATTGATTGATCGGGGTTGAATACCTAATGAAGTTAAATTGAAACCGTAGATGAATTGAACTGTAAAAGCCGCCCACATGAGAAAAACAAGGCGAGCTGGTATGATTGAACTCCCCCAAAGGCCAGGTGATCCCCTGCTCATGCTTAGTATTTTGAAGGATCTTTCACCATAGGCAAATCAATAACCCTGGCTTCCTCTTCACCAACCGATTTAATACCCAGGAGCCCTCCGGAAGACTCAGCTGTACCCAGGGCAATGTCCTTTAAGCTTTTGTAATACTCCGAAGCGAAATTGTTGTCAAGCTTTGGTAACAGTTCATTTAACCCGGCTAGTTCATTCGTAATCAATTTGTTTCTTTTGGCTGAATCGACAGGGTAACTCTGGAGTACAACCTTTAGTTTATCTTCAAAATCCTCAACCACCATAAGGTAAAACTTAGCAAGCGGGCTCCCCTTTGTGTCTTTATGCTTGTTTTTTGCCGACTCAATACTCCCTCTGATCTCTTTGTTATCAACATGGTCATCTGCCCCAGCAATCAAGATACAGGCTAAAATAGGGCCTTTTAGCATTAATTCTATTTCCGATGAAGAAAGCTTATCAAATTCAGGTATCATTGGTCTGCAAAATTACAATATATAAAAAGTATGAATTCGTGTAAATTATGAAACTTTTGAATAATAATATTGGAGCCATTAAATTACCTTGCCGAAAAACATACACATGTACGAGAAAGATCCAGTAAAAATATTTGTAGTTGAGGATGATCTCACGTATACCAAATTCATAAAGTATGTATTAAGCCTCAATCCTGATTTTGAGGTGGAGTATTTTACCACTGGAAAGCAATTTCTGAGTGCCCTCAATAAAAGACCTGCTATTGTAACGTTGGACTACTCCCTCCCTGATATGTCTGGGGAAGAAGTTTTGAAAGAAATAAAAGCTTTTGATCCTAACATCAGCGTTATCATCATTTCTGCACAAGAAAAAATTGGGACAGCTGTTGAATTACTAAAGGCGGGCGCCTTTGACTACATCACAAAAGATGAGGAAGCAAAAGACAGAATTCTCAATTCCATCAACAATGCGAGGAACAAATCATCGCTCATCAAAGAAATCGACAGGCTCAAAGAAGAAATCAATACCAAATACGAATTTGAGAAAAGTATTATTGGAAATAGTGCGCCAATAAAAAAAGTCTTCAGCCTGATTGAAAAATCTCTTAAAACCAACATCACTGTTTCAATAACCGGTGAAACGGGCACAGGTAAAGAACTGGTTGCAAAGGCTATTCATTATAACTCAAACAGAAAGAAAAAGCCTCTCGTTGCTGTCAATATAGCCGCCATTCCAAAAGAACTTATTGAGAGCGAGTTATTTGGCCATGAAAAAGGAGCCTTTACAGGAGCGGCCAGCAGAAGGATTGGAAAATTCGAAGAGGCAGAAGGAGGCACTTTGTTTTTGGACGAAATTGGGGAAATGGATCTCAATCTCCAGTCGAAGCTCTTAAGGGTATTGCAAGAACGTGAACTGTCAAGAGTGGGTGGCAATGAGATCATCAAAATAGATGTAAGAATAATTGTGGCTGCTCACCGCAATCTTCAGGATGAGGTAAAGGCCGGTAATTTTCGGGAAGATCTTTTCTATCGGTTATTAGGACTTCCAATCCAACTCCCCCCTCTCCGCGATCGCGGAAACGATGTTATTTTATTAGCAAAACATTTTTTAGATCAGTTTGCTATCGAAAATAAATTCAAAAAATTTAAAATTACTTCGGAAGCACAAGAGAAATTATTGCAGTATCCATTTCCAGGAAATATTAGGGAATTAAAATCAATCATAGAACTGGCTGCCGTTATGGCGCAGGATAACCAGATTACGGCAGAAGACATTACATTCGTAAATACCTCCAGAGAACCATTTATGTTAAAAGAAATGAAGCTCCAGGAATATGTCTATCACATAATCAGAAACTACCTGAACAAATACGATAACAACGTATTGGATGTAGCGAAACGATTGGATATAGGTAAATCATCCATATATCGCTACTTGAAAGAAATGGATGAAGCTGGAATCTAAAATGACAGCAATAAGAGAATACGTAAAGAAAGGGCTATTCTATAAGTCGGTTGTTGAAGACGGATCTGATATTATTTTCATCGTAGACTATGATGGGGAAATCCTTTATCATAACAACTCGGTAGAAGAGACATTAGGTCACAAACCCAAGAGCCTTGTGGGTAAGAAACTCTTTGATCTCATTTTGCCAGCAACGCTGAATCAATTTCAGCGCGAATATAAAGCCAGTACCAGAAAGCGATTCAATGAGTCTGTAGAGTTTCAATTTTTATGTAAGGATAAGTCTTATAAATACCTGGAATTCAACTCTATAAATCTAAAACATAAAGAAGGAATTAACGCATTAATCCTGGATTGCCGGGACATCACACAGCGCAAAGAAGATGCAGCAGAACTCCTCAGAGCGCAAAAAGCCAAGGAGCAATTTTTGGCCAACGTAAGCCACGAAATCCGCACTCCCATCAATGGCATTGCCGGCATGGCAACGCTATTAAGCCAAAATCCTACGGCAAAAGAACAAGCCACTTACCTGAATGCAATTAAAAGTGCTGCTGAAAATCTCAAAGTTATCATTAACGACATTTTAGATTTAGCGTCCATAGAATCGGGAAAGCTTAATTTCGAAAAAATAGGTTTCAACTTAAATGACCTTTTACACACTGTTGTTGATTCATTTTCTGTCCAGTCAACACAGAAAGGTATTGGCCTCACCTACGCACTTGATGAACGAATCAGTAAAGTACTAATTGGGGATCCCTTTAGACTTAACCAAATACTTATCAACCTCATCAGCAATGCCCTCAAATTTACCCACGATGGACATATCAGTATTAACTGCCAGTTAGAAAGGAATACCGGCAAGACTCAATCCATCAAGATAGATGTCTCAGACACAGGCATAGGTATACCTGCAGATAAATTGAATCGGATATTTGAAAGCTTTAGCCAAGCAGATGCAAGTGTTACGAGAAAATATGGAGGAACAGGACTAGGTTTAACCATAGTAAAACAACTCGTTGAATTACAGAAAGGAAGTATAACCGTAAATAGCATAGAAGAGAAAGGAACTACTTTTAGTATTGTAATTCCATACACCATTGGCAATACCACGGAATTAGAAGAAAAGGCATCTGTTTTCAATAAAAAGCAAAACGAACTGTCAAACCTTAAAAATCTTAGAATATTATTGGCAGAGGATAACGATATCAACAGGCTTTACGCCACCAGTATACTTAAGATGTGGGAATGCACTGCCGATATCGCTGAAAATGGTTATGTGGCGCTGGAGAAAGTGCGCAACAATGATTATGATATTATTCTTATGGACATACAAATGCCGGTAATGGATGGTTTTGAAGCAACGCGTGCCATTAAAAAGAGTGGTGCACCAAAAAATCAAATTCCAATCATTGCGCTCACCGCCAATTCAAGCAGTAAAGACATAGAAAAATGCCTGGCATCAGGGATGAATGACTGCATCGCAAAACCATTTACGCCAGAGAATTTGTTTGGTATACTAATAAAGTATGGCCGGTTTAGGGAAACTCAGCAAGCACTAAAGCCCGAGAATGAGACTATTGATCTGTCTTATTTAAAAAAAATGTCAAATAATGACAAAGAGTTTGTGGATGAAATCATAAACTCTTTTGTGCTCAATACACCAAAAGCAATTAAAGAAATAAAGTCTTATCTCAATTCAGAAAATTGGATAAAAATGGAAGAACAGGTGCACAAAATAAAACCAACACTTACCATGATTGGAATGCCTCTGGCCAGAGAAAGTGCGGTAGAAATTGAAATACTCACACGGTCACAAAGTGATATAGAAACCTTAAAAAGATTGGTCCAAAAATTTTGCGCTTCTCTGGAGTCAGCCCTAGACCAGTTTAAGAAACTGGGATATTAGTTTCTGTTCATCACCACCAGTTTCTTGTAGGATGCTGAGTTATTTCTTCCTGTAATGATCACGTGGTAAACACCGTTAGGCAGATCCGTAACACTCACTGACATTACACCACTAATATCATTATCAAAGTTCCCTTCCAACATCACCACTCCTCTTTGATCTGCTATTCGCCAGGTGTATCCCTCCATATGATTGGATGGCAACCCAAAATTAACCTCGCCATTAGATGGGTTGGGATACATTGTAATTTGAGTTGCTATTGGATCAAAAGGTTCGTCCTCAAGACCTACCACAACAGATCCTCTCTTGACAGGCGCGTTTATCACCATGCTCTGATATATCTCTTTTGTATTCTTATCCTGTATATATCCAACCAAAACCAATTGGCTTCCATTTATAATAGGGACATTAATGGTAACGTCAGCTTTAGATTGCACAAGGTTTTGTCCCAATGCCCAAGGGGTGCTAATTGTTGCCCCATCAGCTCCAAATAATTGTTTTCGCACTACATTCTTCGCCCCACCTACATTTTTCTCCACTAATACAACCTGAGCAATCAACGGAGCTGAGAAGGCCTGTGTAGCAGTAATCGAAAGCCTTGCCGTAATGCTATTGCTATTGTTTGTTGGCAAGGTATCTAATACAATTTCAAATAGTGGATCAACAAGTGCCCTCCTGTCTATCTCAGTATTCGAGATATCCAGGAAACTACCCTTAAATTTCACACCATCAAGCTTTCCATCCATAATGGTTGAAGGAGCCTGCGATACGTTGTAGTAAGATGCCCTTGCCCCCGGATCTGTTGGATTTTCCATGTTTAAAGGATCAGGTGATGGAAAACTAATATGATACCGCAGGTCATTAAAATCAGTGACACTTCTTACTGCCAACTGATCGGCTAAACGATTATCCAGGTAATCATCACCAGAGGTACTTGGCGCCAATGCGCTATTGGTAAAGTGTTCAACAAGTACATTCCTTTTTTTATTCCCTACAAACACATTATCAAACGCAAATCCATCGTAAGTGTTATCTGGTGGATTGCCATCATTGCTGGCAAAAGCAATTCTTAATCGTACTTGATCTCTCTCCACAGGAGGAATCATATCCAAATTAAACCGACCATTCTTCCACTCACCGAGTTTATTCGTCCAGCCATAACTTCCCAGTGGTTGCGCCCCGGGATTTGAAGGGATAGTAACCCCATTAAACCAATTGATACCTTCATCGCGATTAACCTGACCAACAGGAGGTCCCACAATATTCCAGGAGATACCTCCATCCGTTGAATACTGCATTACTGAACCATCTACGTTATTTTCCATATCCGCCCAGTAATCAAGAGACACCATAGGACGATCTAACTGTGTAAGGTTAAAGCATGGCCCGTTAACAACAGATTTTTCATTAGGGAAATACGTATTTCCATTCTTACCTGTCCACCATACCTTAGTTCCACTTGCGGCTGTAGTTATGTTCGCACCAGTAGGTACACCCCAAATCCAACTTGTATCACTAGGCAGTGTTGATTCTTCAATCCATCCCCCATCTGTCAATTCAAAGTCCTCATTGTAAGCAGATGTGGCTAGTGGAGTAACCGTACTGAAAGGAAGTATGAATACTTTTTGAATCAATGAATTATTACACCCATCATTGGTATCAACTGTCAATTTGGTGTTGTAAGTACCAAAACTAGTATACTTATGATCTGGGTTATCAATTGTACCTGTGGTTCTACCTCCATTTGTTCCCGGAGGCACAGGATCTCCTGCAGCCCCAATCAATATATCGCCATCACCAAAGTCCCATGTATAATTTGTAATTACACTAATTGACCCTGGATTAGTTTGATCCATAAACTTCGTATCATCGTTATTACATATGGCGGACCAATCGTAATCCACAACCGGAACATCACCCACCCTAATTGGTTCAGTACCAATATTTGTACAGCCTTGGGTGGTCGATACGGTAAGACTAACGTTATACAAGCCTGAAGCAACATAGTTATGGCTAGGGTTTTGTTGATTGCTAAAGAAACCATCAGCAAAATTCCATTGCCATCCAGAAATTGTAGCAGGGAATGGGGTCGCTGGAAGTGATGACCCATCCGTGAAATCAATGGCACTATTTATGCATGAATTTAAAACATTAATATCAGCAACAGGACTGGCAAAAATCTTAATATCTCTGATTTTTGTTGTAATCGCATTGAAAGCATTCTTATATGTAAACAGCACTCTATACCTATCCGATATAAGTCCATTAGTCTGAATGTAATAATCAGTACCATCAAAACTTATTGGCGCAGTAGGTCCACCTCCGTAAGCCGGTATACTGGTAAATTGAGTTTCAGGTGGTAAGCCAGAAGAAGCAACTGGATTACCAACTAGCTTTACCAGACCAACATTTCCGCACAATTCAAACTCGCCTAAGGCGTTAATTGGAACAAACGGGAATGGAGCTGAGCCAATCGTGTATTGCATTGTAAAATCTACATTCGTTACAGGATTTACAATCACCTCTTGTGTATCTGTATTTGTACACCCATTTGGATCTGTGTAGGTATATGTAACAAAGTTAGATCCCAGATCTACAGCTGCAGGATCAAATGATGCTTTATCAACCGGACTTGCTGTAGTGCTACCAATATTTGAAGTTGCCGGAGATATTGTAAACACGCCCCCCACCTGATTACCTGTCAAAATAATTGGAGCATTATTCTCAGCCATTTGAGGAGGAGCTCCCAACGGGAACCCGGTAAATACCACAATTGGTTGTGGGTTGACCGTAAGAACCATCTGATCGATAATTGCAGAGCACGCGCCCGATGCACCCGCTGTGAGGGTGAGGGTAATGTTTAGCGGTGATGTTACGGCCAGGTCGCTTGGGCTTAGCATGTACGTGGCGTTTGCCGAAGTAGGGTTTATAATCGTTCCTGTTCCCCCCGTCCATAACAATCCACCTGGTGCAAAGGAAGACGTCCCGCCAAGCACTTTAGAAACATCGGCCACGCATACCGATAAATCGGGGCCGGCAGAAAATATGGCTTTAGGGTTTACCTTAACCGTGATCGTAAATGGATTGCCCACACATCCCCCGGCTTGGCCTGTGGGTATCACCGTATACGCTACGGTCTGGTCGGTTGTAGTGGTATTGACAAGAACATCGTCAATGACAGAACCTGATTTTAAAGAGGTGGTTTCACCAGTCACATTTGCATTCGGTGTTGCTGTCCATGTAAAGTTTGCCAATAGGTTATTACCAGGGAAGGTATTTACATTATTCTGAAGGTCATAAGCTACTGAAGTGCCACTGCAAATATCTGGTGCTGACGCAGAAACGCCTTTAGGCTCTGGTTTAACAGTAATCGTAATCTGGAATGTAGCTCCCAAACATCCATTTGTTCCAGTAGGAGTAACTGTATACATCACGTTCTGATCAGTATTTGTCAGATTTGTTATTACATCTGTGATGTTCGGCCCTACAACAGGCGCTAAACTTTCACCCGTTACTAGTGGATTAACATTATCGGTTGCTACCCAAGAAAATGTGCTACCTACATTATTGCCCAGGGTAGCAACATTTTGAAGCAAACTATAATCAATAGCTACATCACTGCACACAATTTTACCATCATTCATTCCAACTGGCTCGGGGTTAACCGTAACCACATAGTTCACACTCGACCCGACACAAAACGAACTTCCTGGTCCGGTTGGAGTGATGGTATAAGTTATTGTACCCGGTACACTTCCTACGTTAATTGGATTATCAGTTATAGGAGTACTGCCACTTGCTGTCACACTTGCTGGAGTTATTGGTCCACTGATCACGCTGGTCCATGTGTAAGTCGAGCTGGCAACGTTGATGGTTGGTGTAAAACTTAATGGACCTGCCCCGCTGCACATAGTTGTGCTTAATACTGGATTGGTGATTACTGGTTTTGGATTTACTGTTACTATAATTGTAAATCCAGTACCCACACAAAATGTGGATGCTGGGCCGGTTGGTATTACGGTATATGTAACATTAAGTGGGCTACTTGTTCCATTTGTTGGGGTATCTGTAATATTTCCACTTCCCCCGCTTCCATTAGAGCCAGACCAAGTATAAGTTGTTCCTGGAACATTGGATGTTGGGGTAATATTTAGTGTTGTTCCAGAACAAACAATATGCGTCCCGGCTGGCACAGCATTTCCCACTGGCTGTACATCATTTCTGATCACTACATCAT
>DDUM01000041.1:37036-37500 GCA_002344795.1 Flammeovirgaceae bacterium UBA2338
CAAATATCAAACACCGGACCTGCATTGGCCTCGTCTGCATCCGCCACTGGCTGTACATCATTTCTGATCACTACATCATCAGTGGTGGGTGCACAGGTGCCGTTGCTGATCGTCCAACGCAACGTGGCACTGCTGCCTGCCACCAGACCCGTTACCGTAGTGGTCGCATTGCTCGGATCGGTGATCGTAATCCCTGCCGGGCCTCCTACCTCACTCCACATGCCCGTGCCCACAATCGCACTGTTACCCGCTAAGGTGAAGGTCGTAGTGTTACACTGGAAAATGTCTGGCCCCGCAGCAGCTACCGTGGGGTTGTTATAGAAGTTGATCGTGATCTCATCAAAGTCACTGCACGTTAAGTTGACATCCGTCCACCTCAACACATAGGTGCCATATGAAGGTACCGTGATGTTCTGATCGGGCGCATTCGGCCCTATGCTGAACACCAGCGCGCCCGCTGGACC